>DATKZY010000038.1:0-27150 GCA_035527715.1 Planctomycetota bacterium
GGTGGGCGCGCAGCTCGGCGAGCTGCGCGTCGGCGATGGGCAGGCCCAGCTCCTGCTCGGCCTCGGCCAGGGCGAGCCACAGGCGGCGCCAGGTCGAGTGCTTGCGCTGGGGCGAAAAGGTCTTGCTCATCTCGCGGCTGGCGTAGCGCGTGACCAGCGGGTTGTCGTATTGGTCGTAGCGGCCGGGCTCGGTCATGGCTTTGTCGCTCTGCTCACGGCGGACATCGGGCCGATAGGACATATAGGACCGATAGGACTATGCCCGCATGCAGGCAGCCACAGGATAGGTGGCGTTGCCCCAATGGTTTCGGACGCAGTCGCAGCACGTCCCGCGGTTCTCGCAGGCATCGTAGTCGCAGGGGCAGAACTCGAGGTTCGCCCCGTGCAGCTCGCATTTCTCCCTGGCGATGCCCTTGAGGGAACTGGTGGCGGCGGGCCGTTCGGTGCCGCGCATGCAGAAGCTCTTCTGGCCCTTCGCCAGGTGGTTCTGGATGCACAGGCAGCAGATCCCGCGGCGCTCGCACTTCTCGTTCAGGCACGGGCACATCTGGAGGTTGACCTGTCGGTTCGGGCATTCCATCGCAGCAGACATGGGCGGCGTGCTCCTTTTCCTGGACCCGAGAACGCCGAGGAACAAGGGGATTATATGAGACCCGGCGCATTCGTTCAAGCGCCACTTGACTTTTCAGGCGTCCTGCCGCATCATGTCCGCCAGCTGCCGCCGATGCGGCGCGCGAGGGCGGCGCAGAACCGCCTGGGCACTTTGAAGGAGAGCACGGGAATGTTCAGGCACGGTGTCGGGGTGCTGCTGGGCCTCCTGATGCTGGCGGGGCTGACGGGCCGCGTCGCTGCCGGCGAGGGCGAGGAGCCCAAGAAGGAGGCGGTCGCCAAGGAGGCACCCGCCGCCAAGGAGAAGGCGGTGGACGAGTATCGCTCGGCTATCTCGAAGCTCAGCGCGGCTCGCAGGAAGTTCATCCTGAGCAAGCCCGAGCTTGCCGAGGCCTACAAGCAGTTCGACGAGCGCATGAAGCAGATCGAGAAGGAGCGTGCCGAGTTCTACGCCAAGCTCCGCACGATGTCGCCGGAGATTGACGAGCTCGAGAAGAAGAAGGAGGAGCTCGAGGCCGAGCGCAAGCGCAAGGTCGAGGAGGCCCGCAAGGCGAAGGGCGAGCGAAAGCCAAAGAAGAAAGAGTGAGCCTCGTCCCGGCCTCTCGTCCGCTCTGACCCGCAGCGATACCCCCACGAGGCGGCGCGCCTTGGCGCGTCGCCTCGCGCTTTCGCGCGCGGAAATGCGCTGTTGCCCCCAACCGTCTCGCACGTATAATAGAGGGGCGGGGCGCCCGTGAGGCTGTCCCCGAACGGCTTCGACATGCGTATAACAACGGGGCGAATTGCGCCCAGGACGGAATGGGACGATGGTTCAGCTCGATAGCGTCACGAAGCTCTACGCGGGCCCGCGTGGCGAGGTCCGCGCCCTGGATGGGGTGACCTTGCGCGTGAACGAGGGCGAATTCGTGGCCGTCCGGGGGGCGAGCGGCAGTGGGAAGTCAACCCTCCTGCTCACCCTCGGGTCCATGGTGCGGCCGACGAGCGGGCGCGTAACCATTGCCGGCACCGACATTTACGCCCTCTCCCCCAACGTGCGGGCGCGGTTCCGCGCCGAGAACATCGGCTTCGTGTTCCAGCTCTTCCACCTCATCCCCTACCTGAGCGTGCTGGAGAACGTGCTGGTGCCGGGCCTGGCGTCGCGCAGGGGCGACCGAGCGTCGGCGCCGGCGCTCCTGGACCGCTTCGGCCTGGCCCACCGCGTCCACCACCGCCCTGGCGAGTTGAGCATCGGCGAGCGGCAGCGCGTGGCGATGGCCCGAGCGCTCCTCAACCGCCCCCGGCTCATCCTCGCGGACGAGCCGACGGGCAACCTCGACCCCGACAACGCCGCCGAGATCATGAAGCACCTCGCCGAGCTGCACCGCGAGGGGGCCACGATCGTGGTCGTCACGCACGAAGACCTCGCCGCCCGCTGCGCCCAGCGCACCGTGCGCATCCGCGAAGGCCGCCTGGAGACCGACCAGACGTGACGTGTCCTAGACCCTGAGCCAGAGGAGAACGCCGACGTGAATGCCTGCCGTTGGACCACTATCGCCCGAGCATCCGTGCTCCTTGCCTGTTTCGCCCTCGTAGTCGGCTGCGGAGACGACGAGGGGGAGAAGGGCAAAGGCGAGCCCCTCCTGTGCCACGTCGGCGGCACGATGCGTCCCGTGCTGGAGGAGCTCGCCAAGCGCTACCAGGCAGAGACGGGCCAGCTCGTGCGGTTCAACTACGGCGACTCGGGCGCGCTCCTCACCCAGATCGAGCAGGCGAAGCGGGGCGACCTCTACGTGTGCCACGACCCCTTCGGGGGGAGCGCACAGAAGAAGGGCCTGGCCGCGCGCGTCTGGACCATCGCCTCGCTCACCCCGATGATCGCGGTGCAGAAGGGAAACCCCAAGGGGATCAGGGGCCTGCGCGACCTGGCGAAGCCAGGGCTCAAGATCGGCCTCACCGACGAGACGTACTCGACCCTCGGCCACATCAACCCCAGGATGTTCGACAAGGCAGGTCTCCGCAAGGAGATCGAGGCGAACGTCGTCACCCGCACCCGCATGGGCGGCGAAGTGGCCAACGCCGTCGGCATTGGCAACCTCGACGCCACGATCGTGTGGAACGCCGTGGCCTACCTGCGGCGCGAGAAGCTCGACGCCGTGCCGATCGAGCCCTCGCTCCTCCTCCAGCCGGGCGTGGACGCCGTGACCACCGCCACGTTCGGCCCGATCGACATGGGCTGCGTCAAGGTCACGATCGCCACGCTGAAGTGCTCGAAGCGTGCGAAGGCCGCGGCCGCGTTCGCGGAATATGCGGCCTCGGCGAAGGCTCGCGACGCCTTCGCGTCGTTCGGCTTCTCGCCCGCGCCAGCCGCTCCCGACGGCTCGGCTGCTTCCGGCACCGTCGCCGACACGCCCCCTCGCGGCAGCGCGCTCCACCTCTACTGCGGCGCCGGCATTCGCCCGGCCGTCGCGGACGCCATCAACACATTCGAGAAGGAGGCGGGTGTGACCGTGCGCGCCGACTACGCGGGGTCCGGCACCCTCCTGTCGAACATGCGGGCCTCGAAGCGTGGCGACCTGTACATGCCGGGGGAGTCCGAGTACGTGGACCGCGCGCAGGGGCTGGGCATGATCGCCTCGCGGCGCGACGTGTGTTACTTCATCCCCGTCATCCTCGTGCCCAAGGGGAATCCGAAAGGAATCAAGTCGCTCCAGGACCTCACCCGCCCCGGCCTGCGCCTCGGCCTCGGCAACCCCGATGCCTGCGCCATCGGCCAGGTGTGCGTCAAGCTCTTTCAGAAGAACAAGATCCCGCTCGACGCCATCGAGAAGAACACCAGGGTCAAGACTCTGACGGTGAACGAGTTGGGCATCCAGGTGAAGATCGGCCAGCTCGACGCCACGATCGTGTGGGACGCCATGGCGGCCTACTACAGCGATAGCGCCGAGAGCATCGCCATCCCACGCTCCCAGAACATCGTGTCCCGGGTGACGATCGGCATCCTCAACAGCGCCGAGGACCGCGCGCTGGCGCAGCGGTTCGTGGACTTCCTGGTGAGCGACGCGGGGCAGGCAGTCTTCCGCAACCACCACTACACGACGAGTCTTCCTGCGGAGTGAGCAGGACCTTGAGCAGGCGCGCGCGCACGACCGAAGCCCCTCGAGGCCCCGTGGCCGGGCCGCGCGTGACGCCGTTCTCCGTGGTCACGGTGGCCTTTGTCGCGGTCTTCCTCCTCCTCGTCCTCACGCTGATCATCACCGACATCTCCTACACCGACGCCAAGTCGCTCCGCGAGGCCCTGACCTCGCGCGAGGTGCTGCACGCGCTGTGGCTCAGCGTCTTCACGTCCCTCACCTCGGTGGCCATCATCGTGGTGTTCGCCATCCCCGTGGGATATGCCCTGAGCCGGTACCGCTTCCCCGGCCACGCGGTGGTCGAGGCGCTGGTGGACCTGCCGATCGTCCTGCCGCCGGTCGTCATCGGGCTTTCGCTGCTCGTGTTCTTCAGCACCCCCATCGGCAAGTGGATCGAGACGACGTGGGTGGAGTTCGTCTACTCCGTCCAGGGCATCATCCTCTGCCAGTTCATCGTCTCGGCCTCCTTCGGCATTCGGGCCGCGGCCGCCGCATTCGACAGCGTGGACCGGCGGCTCGAGAACCTGGCCTTGACTCTCGGCTGCACGCGGGGCCAGGCATTCTGGCGGGTGGCGCTGCCGATGGCGCGCAACGGCATCGTGGCGGGGGCCATCGTGGCCTGGGCGCATGCGGTGGGGCTCTTCGGGCCCCTGATGATCTTCGCCGGCACCACGCGAATGAAGACGGAAGTGCTGCCCACCACGGTCGCCCTGGAGCTTTCGATTGGCCGGATCGAGGTCGCCCTCGCCGTCGCCCTGGTCATGCTCGCGGCGGCCGCCGCGGCCCTGGTCCTCGTGCACGCGCTGGCCGGCGCGCGGAGGTGGTGGCCCGGATGATCCGCGTGCGCGACCTCAACCTCCGCATCGGCACCTTCGCCCTCCGCGACCTGTCGCTCCAGGTCGCCCAGGGCGACTACTTCGTCCTCCTCGGCCCCACGGGGTCGGGCAAGACGCTCTTCATCGAGTGCCTCTGCGGCCTGCTCCGGCCCGACGCGGGAACCATCGAGATTGACGGGCGCGACGTGACGCATCTCGCCCCCCGCCTGCGCGGCATCGGCTACGTGCCGCAGCACCAGGGCCTGTTCCCCCACTTGAGCGTGGAGGACAACATCGCCTTTCCGCTCCGCACGCGCCGCCTACCGCGCGCCGAGATCAAGGAGCGGGTCGGCCCGCTCGTGGACCTGTTGGGCATTGGCCCCTTGCTCCGGCGCTGGCCGGCGCACCTCAGCGGCGGCGAGCGGCAGAAGGTGGCCCTCGCCCGCGCACTCGCCCCACACCCGAAGCTCCTCCTCCTCGATGAGCCGGTGAGCGCGCTCGACGAATCGAGCCGCGAGCGCCTCTGCTCCGAGCTGCACCGCATCCACGAAGAACTCCAGATCACCACCCTCCACGTCAGCCACAGCGTCGAGGAGGCCCTCAGCATCGGGAACCGGGCAGGGGTGCTGAACGCTGGAGAGGTCGTGCAGACGGGCTCCCTCACCGAGCTGCTTCGGCGGCCGGCCAGCGAGTTCGTCGCTCGCTTCTTTCGCACGGAGAACATCGTCCCGGCCGCGGCGACCCCCCTGCCTGGTGGCGGCTCGGAGCTGTCCTTCGCCGGCCACCAGCTCCGGGTGGCGGGGCACCACGAGGGCAGCGTCACCTTCGTCATCCGTGCCGAGAGCCTGGCCATCCATCCCAAGGGCGCCGCCGTGTCGAACGGCATCGAGGCGACCCTCACGCGGCTGAGCGAGCGCGGGCTATACCGCCGCCTGGAGTTCCGTGCCGGTGTGCCCCTTGTCGCCTTCAGCACCCTGCCCGCCGAGACATTCCGAGTCGGCGAGAGCTACCGCGTCGCCCTGCCCCCCGAAGCGATCCACGTGCTCCCCCCCGACAGCCTTTCTTGACACGGCCCCGGCGCCCGGCTACACTGCGGCAGTGGCACAGGCATCTTGCCTGTGGGCACACAGGCTGGAAGCCTGTGCCACCGGAGAGGTACTCATGCGGGTCGTGTACTCCATCGGTTCGAGGCTGGCCGGCGGCGGGATCGGGAACACCGCCTACCACGCGGCGCGCGGCATCTGGCGAGCCGGGCACCTGGCCCGGCTCCTGTGCCTCGGCCACGAGCCGACCGATATTCCCGCCGACCTCATCCGCTCGCTCTGGTTCCCCTCGCGCCGCTACCTGCGGCTCCCCGTGCACGCCTACTGGCGGCTGAAGGACTGGGCGTTCGACCGTCGCGCCGCCAGGCTGCTGCCCGCATCGCTCGATGTGTTCCACGGCTGGAACTCGCATTGCCTGCACACGCTGGGCCAGGCTCGGGTTCGCGGGGCGATCACCGTCGTCGAGCGCGGCTCGGCACACGCCGCCGTCCAGGCCAGCCTGCTCGAAGAGGAGCACGAGCGGCTGGGACTGCCCAGGCCGAAGGGCATGCGCCGCCTCGTCGAGCGCTGCCTCGCCGAGTATGAGATCGCCGACTGCGTGCACGTCCCATCCTCGTTCTGCCGCCAGAGCTTCCTCGACGCCGGCTTCCCCACGAGCAAGGTGGTGCAGAGCCCTTACGGCGTGGACCTGGCCCGCTTCGCTCCACAGCCCGGGTCAGCCCGATTCACCGTCCTCTACGTCGGCGAGATCGGCATCCGCAAGGGGGCGCTCGACCTGCTGGAGGCCTGGTCGAGGCTTCAGTTGAGCGACAGCCGCCTCGTCCTCTGCGGCGGCACCGAGGCGGCAGTCGCCTCGCGGGTGGATGCGTACCGGCGTCGCTGTTCCTTCGAGACGCCGGGCTTCGCCTCGGACACGCCGGCCGCCTATGCGGGTAGCTCGGTGCTCGTCCTGCCCGCCATCGAGGACGGCTTTCCACTCGTCGTGCTGGAGGCGATGGCCAGCGGCCGCCCCGTCGTCGTGTCGGACAACACCGGCTCGAAGGACGCCGTCGAGGAGGACGTGAGCGGGTTCGTCGTGCCCGTTCGGTCGCCCGACGCCATCGCCGAGAAGCTTCAGTGGCTGCACGACCATCCCGCTGAGCGGGCGGCGATGGGCGTCGCGGCCCGCCGCCAGGCCGAGAAGTATCCCTGGGACCGCCACGGGGCCGACCTCGTGGCCTTCTACGAGAAGGCCCTCCGATGACCGATCTCGGCCGACGAGCCGTGCGCGGCACGATGGCGGTCTTCGCCGCGAACACGGCCTCGCGCCTCGTCAGCTTCGCGGGCATGCTCTACCTGATGGAGAGGGTGGGGGCCGAGCACTTCGGCGTCGTGGCCTACGCAGCTTCCCTGCTCGCCATCTGCGACGCCGCGAGCAACTGGGGCTTCTCTCAGGCAGCCATCCACCGCTCCGAGCGGGCCGACGAGACGTTTGCCACCTTCCTCGTCCTGCGCGTGCTCCTGCTCCTCGCCGTCTTGTCCGTGGCACTTGGCGCCGCCTCGTTCAGCGACGTGTTGCTCCGCGGCACGCCGCTCGACGTGATGGTCGCTCTGGCGATCGCGCTGGTGTGGGACGCGGTGAGCGACGTGCAGGCGACGCGGCTGGCCCGTTCGCTGCGATTCGGGCGCCTGATGGTGGCCGACGTTGTGAGCGTCGTCGCGGGCACGGGCGCCGCCGTGGCGATGGCCGCCTCGGGCGCAGGGCTGTGGGCGCTGGTGGCCAATCGGGCCGTCTATTCGACCGTTCGGCTCGTTTGCCTCGGGGCGCTGAGCGTCGAGCGGCTGCGCCTGGGCTTCGACCTCGACGACGCGCGCTGGCTCCTGCGCTTCGGCCTCCCCCTCTGGCTGGGGAGCATGGCGACGACGTGGGTGCTCCACTACGACGACCTCGTCGTCGGCCGCCTGTGCGGCAAGGCGACCCTGGGGCAGTACGACCGCGCCTATTCGCTGGGCCTTCTGCCCCTGGCTTTCGTCACGGGGGTGTTGACGCGGGTGTCGTTCCCGCTGTATGCTCGTCTCCAGGGCGACAGGGCGCGGCTGTCCGAGGCGTTTCGCATCGTGTCGGGCACGACGCTGCGGCTCGCCGGCCCGATGGCCCTGGGGCTGGCCCTCGCGATCCCCGATTTCCTGGCCGTCATGCGCTGGGAGCAGTGGCAGCCGATGACACCGATGCTCCGATGGCTCCTGGTCTACGCGGTGCTGAGGCCGCTGATGGACGATGCGGGCAGCCTCCTCACCGCCATTGGCCGCCCGAAGGTCACGGGCCACACGCTGGTTGCCGAGGCCCTCGCCCTCCTTGTCCTCTGTCCGCTCTTCACCTCGTGGTGGGGCGCGGAGGGGGCGGCGGCGAGCGTGGGGCTGGTCGTCCTTGGGGGCCTGGGCGCGTGGTACGTGGCGTTTCTGCCCCGAGTCGTGGACTTCTCGCGCGTCCGCTTGCTCGCCTTGCCCCTGGTGAGCCTGGCGGCGGCGGGCGCGGCAGGCGTGGCCGTCGAGGCGTGGAGCGGACTCGCCCCCGGACTGCCGTGCGGCAGCGCCAAGCTGGCCGCTATCGCCCTGGTCTACGCCGCCGGCATCCTCCTGCTCGATGGCCGACAGACGCTCGCCGACCTCAAGACCCTCCGGCGCCACGCGATCGGGAAGCCCGAGGCCGAGGCTTGATTGAGGCAGAGGACGACAAGGGATGCCTGAAATCGAAAACCGAAAATCGAAAACCGAAAAACCCCTCCGCATCCTCATCGTCAGCGACAACTTCCATCCCCTGATCGGCGGCGCAGAGCACGCGGCCCTCGAGTCGGGCTGCGCGCTCGTCCGACGGGGGCATCGGGTGGACGTGTTGACGATGCGCAAGCGCCCCGAATGGCCCGCCGAGCAGGAGCTCAGTGGCCTCCGCGTCCTGCGCTTCGACGAGCGGATCCCGCCGAAGCCGTTCGGCCGCCTCCTCTACGAGCGCGCCAACGCCGCCGCCGCCCGCCGGTTCCTGGACAGGCAGCTCCGCGACGAGGCCTACGACCTCATCCTCCTGCACCCCATCGCCGCGGCCGTCGGGGCCATCGCCTCCCGCGCGGCCGCGCGCGCCGTCGTCGTCTACTGCTTCCACGCCCCCCTCGGCCGCGAGCACCTGCTGTCGGCCCAGGCCGAGCTGGCGGACGAGCCATCCCCGCGCTCGCCGGCCCCGTCGCTCTGGGTCAAGTTCGCCGCTCAGCGCCGAGCCGCCCAGCAGCGCGCCGCCATCGAGCGCGCCAACGCCGTGACCTGTCCGAGCCAGTACTCCCGCGACCTCCTGAGCGAGACCGTGCCCCGCCTCGGCGGCAAACCCGTCCAGGTTATCCCCTGGGGCGTGGATGCCGCCCGCTTCTGCCCGGCGGCCGACCGCGCCGCCGTCCGCGCCGCGCTCGGCTGGCGGCCCGACGAGCTGGTGCTGCTCACCGTCCGTCGCCTCGTGCCCCGCATGGGCCTCGGACAGCTCATTCGCGCGTTTGCTCTCGCATCGGCCAAGCGGCCGGGCCTCCGACTCGTCGTCGGCGGCGAGGGCCCGCTCCGCGGCCACCTCGAGGAGCTGGCTCGGGCGGCGGGGGGCCGCGTGGACTTCACCGGCCTCGTGCCGCCGGCGGACTTGCCCAGGCACTTGCAGGCCGCCGACCTCTTCATGCTCCCCTCACTCGCCCTGGAGGCATTCGGCCTTGTGACGATCGAATCCCTCGCCTGCGGCACGCCCGTCCTCGCGACGCGGCGCTGCGCGTCGCCCGAGATCCTCGCCCCGCTCGACGAACGCCTCCTCATCGCGAGCACCGACGCGCCGGTCATCGCCGAGGCCATCCTGGGGCCGGGCATCCAGGTCGCCACCGAGCCGGGGTTCCGCGACCGCTGCCGCACCTATGCCGTCGAGCGCTACTCCTGGGACCGCACCGCCTCCGCATTCGAGGAGGTGGCCACCCGTCTTCGCGCCAAGTGACAGGGGGCTGCCCAATCGCAACCACGAGGTCCAAAGCTCACGCCCGCCTCCGCATCCTCTACGTCTCCGACACAGGGGACCAGCTCGGGGGCGCCGAGCGCAGCCTCCTCTCCCTCGTCGAGCACCTCGACCCCGCCCGCTACGAGCTTCACGCCGTGCTGGCCGAGGACGGCCGCTTCGCCGCGCTCCTGCGCGGGGCGCACGTGCAGGTCGCCCGACTCCCCCTCGGAACCATCGCCCGCACCAGGAACCCCCTCAAGCTGCTGCTCTACGGCATCTACTTCCTCCACGGCGTCGTGCGGCTGGCCTGCCTCATTCGGCGCCGGGGAATCCAGATCCTCCACGTCAACAAGAACACCCTGGCGATCCACGCCATCCCCGCGGCGCGCCTCGCGGGCGCCGCGTGCGTGTGGCACGTTCGCAATCCCGTGCGCAACTTCGGCCGCGTCGGGGCCTGGCTCGTCCGCCGCTGTGGCCACCTGCTCTGCGTCTCCGAAAGCATCGCCGCGCCCTTCCGCGAGGCCTTCCCCGACGCCGCGGCCAGGATCACAATCGTCCCCGAGGGAATTGACCCTGCCCCCTACGCCACAGGCAAGATGCCTGTGCCACCAGGCACAGAGACTAAGGGTGGCACAGGCTTCCAGCCTGTGTCTTCCGATGCCCTCCACCGCGAGCTGGGCGTCGCGCCCGGTGAATGCCTTGTCGGCACCGTGGGCCGCATCACGCCCTGGAAGGGCCAGGACGACTTCCTGCGCGCCGCGGCTCTCGTGGCTCCCACGCGTCCCGATGCCCGCTTCCTCGTCGTCGGCGACTGCGTGTCCAGCCCGGCCGAGGCCGCCGCGGACAGGGCGTTCCGCGACCGCCTCCACACCCTGGCGGCCAACCTGGGCCTCGGCGACCGTGTGGTCTTCACCGGCTTCCGCGACGACGTTCCCGCCGTGATGAACGCCCTCGACCTCTTCGTCCTCCCCTCGCACGGGGAGCCATTCGGCATCGTGCTCCTGGAGGCGATGGCGGCATCGAGGCCCATCGTCGCCACCGCTGCGGGCGGCGTGCCCGACATCGTCCGCGACGCCCAGGAGGCCCTCCTCGTCCCGCCCCGCGACCCGGCGGCCCTCGCCGCGGCCATCGAGCGACTGCTGGGCGACAGGAGCCTGGCCGCCGCCCTCGGCCACGCCGCCCAGGCCCGCGTCAACGCCGACTTCCCCCTCTGGCGCCCCGCCGCCCTCGTCCGAGAGATCTACCACAGGCTCGCGGGTCACGAGGGCGGCCCGCCCGTTTTCCCCTGATCCCCGAGCTCGGCCGGCGGGGGCGCTGACGCAATGTCATTCACCGCGTCTCTCTTGCCTGCCCTGGCAGCAAGCCAGGCGTGGAGCAGGAATCCCAGGCAGACCCCGAGCACGAGACCGGGCACCAGCACCCAAGGAGGAGACGAGTCCCGGTGCGCGGCTGGCGCCGCCGGCTGTCCTGGCTCCTCCCTCGAGTATCCGTCTACCCCAGGCAGAACCCCTTCGCCCTCGGTGCCGAACACGGGCAGGCGGTTCCACCACGCCCAGGACCACCCCCCAGAGGCTTGGAGGCGCAAGAGGCGCTGGCGCACGGGTTCGCACCAACGGAAGACGTACATCAGCCTCTCGTACCTCACGTCGGCAATCTTTTCCCCATGCGAGACCTCGAAGGCGTTCTGTTTGGCCGCTCCTTGTGCGTCCCTCACCGCGAAGAAGAAGCGGACCGAGTACGGGCCGCCAGAATTCCGACTCCCCGTTACGGCCTTCACTCCGGACATGTTGTTAAAACGCACTTCCGTCCATCCCGGATGGGGTTCGGCTCTCTTGCAGTTCCTCATGTGAAGTGCATTGACCTGACTGAGTTCAAAGGCAACCCAGTCCCTGGCGGGTCGTGCGAAGTCGCGCCGCCACACCAGAGTCTTCTCCTTTGCGCACCGCAGGAAGGCAGTTTCGTCTCCAGGCTTGCGCGGGTCGTCCTCCATCCCTTCTGGAAGGCCCACGTACTCCATCGTCATCCGGCGGCGTCGCAGAAGGATGGTGGCGATATGGTAGCATGCCGCAAACTCGCCGTGATCCCACGAGACAAAAGCCATTCGCACAGCGGCCTCGATGTCGCCTGGGGCCGCAAGGTACTTGGAGAGCTCAGTCTCGCTGCCCGCGCCCTCCAGCAATCGCTTCTCGCGCCAGCTCAATTCCGGAGTCGGGGTCGCTGAGTACGCGGGTTCCACGAAGTTGTCGTCCAGCCTTGGACCGACGGTCTTCGGATCCGTCGGCCACGATATGTCGAACGACTCGGGCAGATCATCCTCCTCGTCCGCACCGCCTCCACTCAGCGGCCCCACGCTCCACATCAGGAACGCAACACACAGGAGGCAAACCAGGGAGCACGCGGATCGTGAACCTCCAGATGCGAGCATGTGGAATGTCGGACGCACCTTTCTTCTCGCGTCACCGCGGTCTGCGGTCAGCATTGCGGGGCTCCTGCCATTCGCGCCACGACCCCATGCGCACCCCCCTGCATGGGGCATTATCCCTGCTTTCAGCCGGCTCCGCAAGGGAATCCCAGGTGAGAACATGCGCGCCCTACGACTCAATGCCCCTGGGGTTCACCTGCCGGCGGCGCATGCATGTGTGTCGCGGCTTCCCTTCACGCGCCCTCCGGTTCCCCGCGGCACCGTGTCCGTGCGAAAGAACACCTCCTGCCAGCACAACCCCGCTGCATCGGCGGGTCGGTCTGCATGCGACCCGACCACGTCGGCCAGCACGATTCTCAATCAGCGACAAGCAACTTGACACGGCACGAGGCTTGGAGATAATTGCAGACTTGTACACGTGTGCAATTATCTCCAAGGAGCACATGAATGGATGAGCTCATCGTCCGCGTCCTACGGACCATCGCGTGCGCCACCCGGCTGCGCATACTCGCCCGCCTCATGCGAGCGGATGAAGTCTCGCCGAGCCAGCTCGCCCGGGACTGCCACGTTCGGCCCGACGTGCTGTCCGTCCACTTGGCCCGCCTGACCTCTGCGGGCCTGATCCAGCGGCGCCGGTCCGGAGCGAAACACTACTGCTCCGCGCGCTCACCATATAGCGAGAGCACGCTCAGCGGCAAGGTGGTCGCATGGCTCCGCGATGCTCTGCCAACGAGCGCCCAGGGCCCGCCGGCCGAGACCTCCGCCCAGACCCGCGCCGCCAGGCCCTCCCCAGAGGCCCATAGAGCTGTGTTCGACGCAGCCACGGCCTTCACCCATCCTCGCCGCATCCAAATCCTCCGCCGTCTGGCTCAAGGCAAACCGCCAAACGTCGCGACATTGAGCCGAGACCTCCGGATGTCCAAGGCCGCCGTCAGCCGCCACACCGACAAGCTCATGCGCCGCGGCTACGTCCGCCCACTGCCACCCGCGCGCGGCACCACGTACCAGCTCGTCCGCAAGGGCAAGACACCCCTCCACGGGCGCCTTCTGGCAATCGTGAGCAGGCATTGGGCAGGGCGCGACGTGGCGCGCTGACGAGGGCCCCTGCCCCGGCCCTCTCCAGGCTGAATCACAAGGGCGTGCGCGCCGCGAGCCCGTCGCGTGGGCGCGCGCGACACCGGCAGCGAATGTGCCCATTGCCCCCGTGGCACATGATTGCACACTTGTACAAGTCCGCAACTATGGTCGCGCATCCCGGAACACCTCCGGCAGCCAACCCGTCGTTTGCGACCCTCACGAACGAGGCACATACGTGCCCCGCCCTGAACATGGTGGCGGACTTGTTCAGGTCCGCCACCAGCCACCCCCCTCTGGGAACGCCCCTGCGCGCGAAACGCACCGAACAAGCACATCCGTGCCTGCCCCGGGACATAATTGCACACTTGTACAAGTCCGCAATTATGCTGCTCACCCCTCGGCGCCCGGCGCCACCACGAGACCACGCCCCTGTGTCGCCAAGGGCGGTCCATTCATTCACGCCCCACGCCGCCCCAAGCATCCCGCTGCCCCAGGCCCCCCGCGCTTGCCGGCCGAAGGCTTAGCTGCTACTCTCTTCTCAGCGGCGACTGCCAGGCCGAACAGGGTAAACGCGTCAGACGTACGGAGCGCACGTCAAGCTATGCGGGTGTGCGTGTTCTCTCATTCCTATGTGGTGGCGGCAAATCACGCCAAGCTCGAACGCCTCGCGCGCGCGCCGGGCGTCGAGCTGTCGCTCATCTGCCCTCGCCGCATCCGACGCGAGTTCGGCGTCTATCCTGTCCAGCGGACCCATCACTCGGACTATCAGATCGTGCCGCTGAGGGCGGTCTACTCCTCGCACAACTACCGCTTCTTCTACCTGGGCGCCGCCCGAGCCCTGCGCTGCCTGAACCCGGACATCCTGCATATCGAGGAAGAGCCCTGGAGCCTGGCCGCGTGGCAGGCCATCCGGCACCGCCGAGGCCGGCCCGACCTCAAGATCGTCTTCTTCACCTGGCAGAACCTTCGGCAGCGCCACGGCTTCCCGCACGACCAGATCGAGCGGGCCGTCCATGCGGCCGCCGACGCAGCCATCGCGGGGAATGCCGAGGCCGCCGACATCCTCCGAGAGAAGGGCTTCGCGAAGCGAGTCCACATCCTCCCCCAGTTCGGCGTGGACGAAACCGTCTATACGAAGCGGGACGAGACGCTCCTGCGCAAGGAGCTTGGTCTGCACGGCTTCGTCGTCGGCTTCGCAGGCCGCCTGGTGCCCGAGAAGGGCCTGGATACGCTCATCGGAGCGGCCCCGCAGTTTGAGGGCGACTGGAATCTTCTCGTGGTCGGCGGCGGGCCACTTCGGGCGCAGATGGCCCGCCGCGTCGCCCAGCCGCCGCTCGCAGGCCGCGCCGTGCTCCTCGACACCGTGCCCCACGCCGAGATGCCTCGGTACCTTAGCTGCATGGACGCGCTGGTCCTGCCCTCGCGGACGGCTCCTCGCTGGAAGGAGCAGTTCGGCCACGTGCTCATCGAGGCGATGGCATGCGAGGTGCCCGTGGTCGGCTCGACAAGCGGCGAGATCCCAGGCGTCATTGGCGACGCGGGCCTGACCTTCCCGGAGGGCGACGCCACGGCGCTTGGCGATGCGCTCCGCCGGCTGATGGCCTCACGCGAGATGCGGTCCGATCTCGCCGCTCGCGGTCGCCGCCGCGTGCTCGACTGCTACACCGACGCGCGAATCGCCCAGGCCACGTTCGACATCTGGCGGGAGGTCATGGGCCGATGAAGATACTGATCGTGGCCGGCTGGATGTATCCCGACGCGGAGGGCGGCAGCTTCCGCGTCGTCTACGAGGCGGGCCGCCGCCTCGCCGCCCGCGGCCACGAGGTGCATGTGCTCACCCAGCAGCTCGACCCGCTCTGCCCCGCCGAGCAGGTGATCGAGGGCATGCGGGTCCACCGCTACCGCACGACGGCCTCAAGCGGCCTCCGCTTTGCCCTCTCGACCTATCGCGCTGTGCGCCGCGCGGCGAAGCAGCTCCAGGGCGAGTTCGGCTTCGACGTCGTTCACACTCATCATCCCGTCTCTGCATTCGCGGCGCTGCGGGCCCGTGCACTTCGCCGGGTGCCGGTCGTCGCCACACTCCACTCGCTGGCCTTCCTCGAGCGTCTCGACCGCCGCACCCAGGGCCGCGCGGGGCTTCGCTTCGCGGGGCCTGCGGCGCTTTTCCTCCTTTGGATGGACGGCTTCATCCTGAACCGCAGCAGGCGGATCGTAGTGCTGAGCGATTTCACGCGAGGTCTCCTCGCGAAGTTCTTCCCCCAAACCCTGGCCAGAGTCGTGAAGCTGCCCGGCGGTGCTGATCTGGAGCACTTCCGTCCTGAGCCCTCGCGAGGAGAGGCCCGTTCGCGGCTTCGGCTGCCGAGCGGCGGGGCCATCTTTTTCACCTGCCGGCGGCTGGAGCATCGAATGGGGCTGTCGGAGCTGGTCGAGGCCACCGGCCGCCTCAAGCAGCAAGGCCGGAATGTCCTGACGCTCATCGCCGGCCGCGGCTCGCTGGACGAGGCCCTGCGCCAGCAGGTGCGAGAGCAGCGTCTGGAGGACAGCGTGCGGCTGCTCGGCTATGTTGCAGAGGGCGGCCTGCCGCTGTACTATCGTGCCGCCGACTGCTTTGTGTTGCCCACGCGAGCCCTGGAGGGCTTCGGGCTCGTCACCGCCGAGGCGCTGGCGTGCGGCACACCGGTGCTCGGAACCCCGGTCGGGGCCACGCCCGAGATCCTCCAGCCCTTCGACCCGCGGCTCCTCACCAGGGACGCGACAGCCGAAGGGCTCGCCGAGGGCATGGCTCGCTTCCTGGACGAGGTGGCAGCGGAGCCCGGCCTCGAGCAACGCTGCCGCGCCTATGCAGAGCAGCATCTGTCGTGGGACGCCTTCGTGGACGGCTTGGAGCGCATCTCCCGTGAAGTGGCTCACCAGTGAGCGTTTCGTGCAAGTCGTCGTCTTCGGCCTGGCCCTGGGCCTTCGGATGGCGTGGGTCGGCGTCATCCAGTTCCGCGGGGGCGCGCTCTTCGGCCCCGATGCCCCGAGCTACGACCAACTCGCCATCAGCCTCCTCGAGGGCAAGGGGCTTCAGAAGTGGGACTACCAGGGGCTCTTCACCGACCCGAACAAGGCAATCCTCGTCCGCTCGTTCCGGCCGCCGCTGCTGCCTGTCCTCCTCGCCGGTATCTACGCCGTCGAGGGGCACGACTACGCGGCCGCCCGCATCGTCATGGCCCTCCTGGGCGCGGCCACGTGCGTGGTCGTGATGCGGATCGCCCGCCGCCTCTCTGGCGCGGCCGCCGCCCTCATCGCGGGGGTTCTGGCAGCGGTCTACCCCAGGCTCGTCTACTACTCGGGCTCGATCGTCACCGAGACGCCCTACACGCTCCTCCTGGCCATCACGGTCGCTGTGCTGCTCGGCGCGCAGAAGGCCGACGCCGGCCTCTGGCGATGGCCCGTGGCCGGGGCACTCCTTGGGCTGGCCACGCTGTGCCGCTCCGCGCTGTTGGGCTTCGTGCCCTTCGCCTGCGTGTGGACGCTCGTCGTGCGGCCCCGCAAGCGCCGTGCCGCCTGGGAGGCGGCACTGCTGGCCGCGGGCTTCGTGGCGGCGATGGCGCCCTGGTGGGGCCGGAACGCGGCGATCCACGGGCGATTCGTCCCCGCCACCACCGAGGGCGGGTTCACCCTATGGGTTACGAACAACGACCGCGCCGACGGCGGCGGGCATTGTTTCTGGCCCGAGGACAGGGCGTCGTTCGACGGCCTGAGCGAGGTCGAGATTGATGTGCGGTTCCGCCAGATGGGCTGCGCCTGGGTGCGGAGCCATCCGGGGCGATTCCTGAGGCTGGCCGCGGCCAAATTCGTCCGCTTCTGGCGCCTCTGGCCGCACGCGTCCGAGCCTTCGGTGGGCGTCGTCGCAGCCGCAGTTGCGGGCGCCACCTTCACGCCCGTCCTCCTGCTCGCCCTCTGGGGGGCCGTGGCCGCACGGCGCCGCTGGCGCGACCTCTTGCTCCTCTACCTGCTCTTTCTCTACTGCACGCTCCTTCACGTAACCCTAATGGCCATAACGCGATACAGGCTTCCCTTGGAACCATTCCTCATCGTTCTCGCAGCCTATGGACTGGTGGAACTGTGGAAACTCCGAGCCTCGCGCTCTCAGTGATCGTGCCGACGTACAACGAGGAGGCGAACATTCGCCGCACCGGCGAGGCCGTCGTCGCCTGGCTGCGCCAGTGTGGCCGCTCCTGGGAGTTGCTCCTCGTGGACGATGGGAGCACCGATCACACGCTCGAGATCGAGAACGAGCTGGCCCAGGGAACCGCGGCAATCCGCGTCCTCCCCTGCTCCCCCAACCGCGGTAAGGGCCACGCGGTCCGCCAAGGGATGCTCGCCGCCCACGGCGCAGTGCGCCTCTTCCTCGACGCCGACTACTCGACACCCATCGAGGAGCTCGATAAGCTCTTGCCCCAGCTCGACTTAGGCTTCGAAGTCGCCATCGGCACCCGCCGCGCCCCCGACGCCTTGATTCTCAGCAAGCCCCCCGCGCATCGCCACATCCTGGGCGAAGCCTATGTGAAGCTCGCCTCCTGGCTCCTCGGCAGCCACGTGAGCGATTTCAACTGCGGCTTCAAGGCCTTCCGTGCGGCGGCCGCCGACCGCCTCTTCCGCCTCTCGCGCCGCAACGACTGGAGCTTCGACGCCGAGATCCTCGTCCTCGCCGAACGCCTCGGCTATCGCATCAAGGAGGTCCCGGTCCGCTGGTCGCATGTCCAGGAGACATCGAAGGTTAGGCCGTTCCGAGATGGCCTCAGGTCCCTCGCCGCCCTTCTGCGGATCCGCCACGACCTCAAGCGCGGCCGCTACCCGGGTGTCAAGACTTAGGTGGTCTCGATTTGGACTCGGGAATCGGGAATCGGAAATCGGAGATCGAAGCGGGGCTTCTCCCCCGCCGCGAGGCGCGCCGCCGCCTGCTGCGCCTCTACGCCGGCCACGGCCGGACCACCCTGTTCTGCTGGCTCCGATACTGGCACGCAAATGTCCCTGGTATCGAGACTTATGTCCCGTCCGAAGGCACGATCCTCGACCTCGGCTGCGGCCACGGCGTGCTCACCAACTACCTCGCCCTCCGCAGCCCCCGCCGCCGCGTCGTCGGCTTCGACCTCTCGCAGCAACGCATCGCCATCGCACGCTCTATCTCCTTGCCCAATGCCGAGTTCCGTTGCCAGGACGTCTTTCAGCTCGAGCCTTTCCCCTGCCGCGCCATCATCGTCGCCGACGTCCTCCACCACCTTCGCTCGTACCAGGAGGGCGACGACCTGCTCGCCCGCTGCTGTAAGTCGTTGCCCGACAATGGTTTGCTCGTGGTCAAGGAGATCGGCCAACGCCCCTGGTGGAAGTACCAGCTCACCCGCCCCGTGGACACCCTGTTCTACAGCGGCAAGGTCTTCTTCCGCTCCCCCGCCCAGTTCGCCGCCCTCTTCGGCCGTTTGGGGCTCGACGCCACATTCGTCCCCCTCCACTCCTGGCGCCCCCTCTGCCACATCATGTACGTCTGCCGCAAGCGCCCCGCCAAGCCCCCTGCGCCCACGCCCTAAAGGTAGCCTTTCTGGCTCATCCGACCCGAGCCATCATCCGCGCTGCTCTCGACACGTGCCTCGCCCACCAGGCGCTCACCCGTGCGGCACGGGCGGTGAGCGCCTAGCGGGGGGCGGCGGAGCAAATGCCGTGATGGCCGTAAGAGCCCAATCTGCCGAAGGTTACAGCCAGTGCAGAGTCCCACGCAGCCAGCTAGTTGCGCTAGGCGCTCACGTGTGCGCAATAGGGGGTGAGCGCCTAGCGCGGGCGCCTGGGTGGGCCGCTCCGGGTGGTCGCTTCAGCCGGATGAGCCTCTCTCTTGCCACTTCGAGGGTTCATTTCTTGCCATCTCGCCGCCCCAGTCCGCATGCCCTCGGCTGCCCCCGAATGCCTTCCAGCCGCCCTCCGGCGCCACAGTTCCTACCATTTGGTAGGACGCCAAGGCCCCCCGCGTTGCGCGCCACTGCCCGTCAGCCCTTGCGCGCCCTGCCCTGCTTGCGGTATGATGGTCCCGACGACCGAATGACCTCGCGTTCGGCGTTCGCCCTTGACGGGCTGGCCCACAGGCTTCTACGCAGTGAGAGGAGAACTGGCATGGCGCGCGGAAGAGAACGGACTTTGGCAGCGGCTGTCGTCCTCCTGCTCTGGCCGACGTGTGTCCTGGCCCAGGAGCGCGGCGAAGGCGAACGGCCCAGGGGCCGCGAGCCCGTGCGAGGAAGAGAGCCGCTGACGGCCGAGCAGATCGCGGAGCGCCAGAAGCAGATGAAGGCCGGCCTCGAACGGCAGGCCGAGTTCGCCTCCACCGCCGCCAAGGGCTTCGAAGCCCGCCGCGACGAGTTGAAGGCCATGGCCGGCAAGGACACGCTCCCCGCCACCCCGCCGCCCCCTCAGCTCTTCGGCACTCAGGGTGTCCGCGGGGGGCAGAACTGGGCCATGCGTGCGGCTATCAGCCGACGCGGCGGCGACCCCCGCGGGGGCCAGCCGGGCCGCGAAGCCGCCACGCCGCCGGGAACCTTCGAGGTCGCCAACACCGACGAGCTGAAACAGGCCATCGCCAAGGCCGTGGACGCCTACAGCGCGGCCCTGCCGCTGTTCGACGAACAGAAGAAGGCCATCGAGGCCCTGCTGAAGCAGGCCGAGGCCGGCGGCGACCAGGATCCCGCCGCGGCACGGGGACGCATGGCCGCCTCCCAGGAGCTCATGACCAAGGTCCTCAAGGCCCAGACCGGCGCGGGCGACGCCGAGGCGGGAGTCCAACTGCTCCTGGCCAAGGCGTGGCTGGGCGTCGCGAAGGACAAGGTGGCGGGCGACGAGGCCAAGGCGGGCGCCGCCAAGGCCCTCGAAGCCCTCGACAAGTACCTCGCCCTCAAGGCCCAACTCGACGACCTCGCGCAGAAGATTGACGAGCAGACCGCCGCGCTCCAGGAAGGGTTGGGAAAGGTGCTCCCAGCGCTCGCGCCGCCGCGGGGCGGCAGGGACGGCCGCGGCCGGCCGGGAGACGGCGGCGGCCGCCGCGAGGAAAGGCCCAGGCCGCCCAACCGCGGGGGCCTGTGACCGCCCCAGGCGAACCGAAGTTCCCGAGGGGCACTACCTCGAAGGACATCCTGTGAAAGCGCGCTTCCGGCGCGAGCGGTTCTGCTGGGCGGCAGTGGCATTGCTGTTCGCGGCGAGCGGACCGTCATCCGCCGGCACGCCGCCCAGTGCCCCCGGCAAGCCGGTCACCCGCGAGACCCTCGACCTGCCCAACCTGCCCAAGGCGGCATCGCCCGCGCCCTCCGCGCCGCATGGCAAGAGGCCGACGCCAGAATGAGGGACGGTTCAACGCGACGGTCGGGAACCGCGGACTTCGGGATCCGCCTCCGGACGACTGCCGTCCTTGACTCGCTTCGCAGGTGCTGGTATCCTTTACCCATCGGATGGCGTTTCGTGTGAGCCTTCACCCGCCAGCCGGGCGGTCGCTCGCCTGCTGGACGGTTCGCTGGTTTATGGGCAATGTTTACCTCTCCCTGTTGTGGCATCATCACCAGCCTTGCTATCGGGAAGGCCCAGGTGGGCGCTACGCCATGCCCTGGGTGCGGCTGCACGGGATCAAGGATTACTACGGGATGGCGTGGCTGGCGCAGCAGCATCCCGAGGTGCACCTGACGTTCAACCTGGTGCCGAGCCTGCTCGACCAGCTCGAGGACTACGCGGCCGGCACGGCCGAGGACGCGGCGCTGGAACTGACGAGGCGCCCCGCGGCGGACCTGGCGGACGCCGAGACCCAGGCGATCCTCGACGAGTTTTTCCGCGCGAACTGGGAGACGATGGTGCGGCCGCACGCGCGGTATGCCGAGCTGTTGCTCAAGCGGCGATTCGGGCGGCGCACGGCGGCGCAGGCGGCCTGCGACTTCGCGGCCGAGGACCTGCGGGACCTCCAGGTGTGGGCGACGCTGGCCTGGTTCTTCCCGCAACTGCTGCGCGACGACCCGGTGCTGCGCGAGCTGGTGCAGAAGGGCCGCGGATTCTCCGAGGACGACAAGGCGGCGATGCTGGCGAAGCAGCGCGAGGTGCTCGCGGCCATCGTGCCGATGTACCGCGACCTCCAGGAGCGCGGCACGGCCGAGCTGACCGTGTCGCCCTACTATCATCCGATCCTGCCGCTGCTGTGCAGGATGGACCGGGCGCGCGAGGCCATGCCCACGGTGCCCCTGCCGCGCGGGGTGATGGACTTCGGGGACGACGCCCGCACGCAGGTTGAGCGCGCCGTGGAGGCATACCGCCGCGTGTTCGGGCGCGCGCCGCGCGGGATGTGGCCGTCGGAGGGCTCGGTGAGCCCCGAGGTGCCGCCCGTGCTGGCCGCGGCCGGCATCCGCTGGATGGCGACCGACGAGGGGATCCTCTGCCGCTCGCTCGGCTGCACGCTGCACAGGGACCCACACGGTCTTCTGGGAGAACGTGAGGTCCTGTACCGGCCATACCTCGCTCCCTTGCGGGATGCGGGATGCGGAATGCGGAATGAGCAGGAGATCGGCAATTCGAAACCCGAAATCCGGCATCCAGAGGCGCTGGCCATCATTTTCCGCGACCACTACCTTTCCGACCTCATTGGCTTCCACTACTATCATCGGCCGGCCGAGGAGGCGGCGGCGGATTTCGCCCAGCGCCTCGCCGCCATCGGCGCCGCCTCGGGGCACCACGACGCCTTCGTGTCGGTGATCCTCGACGGCGAGAATGCGTGGGAGTATTACTCAGAGAGCGGCATGCCGTTCCTGCACGCCCTCTACCGGCGGCTGGCCTCGGTGCCCGGCGTGAGCACCGTGACCGTGTCGGAGTACCTGGAGGCCCACCCGCCCACGGCCACGCTGCCGCGGCTGTTCTCCGGCTCGTGGATCAACAGCGATTTCGCCGTCTGGGTCGGCCACGAGGAGGACCGGCGCGCGTGGGAGCTGTTGGCGCAGACCCGCCAGTTCCTCGTCGCCCGCGCCGGCGAGTCGCCGGCCGCCGAGGGCCTGCCGCTGGCCTGGGAGGAGCTGTTCGTGGCCGAAGGCAGCGACTGGTTCTGGTGGTACGGCGACGACCGGTCGTCGGCCCAGGACGTCGAGTTCGACCGCCTGTTCCGCGGGCACCTGAAGAACGTCTACCGACTCCTGGGGGAGCGGGCGCCGGACGCTCTCGACGAGCCGGTCTCGCAGCCGCGCCTGCTCCCGTACACGCGGCCCACGGCGTTCGTGCGGCCCGCCGTGAACGGGCGGCGGGGCGGGTTCTTCGACTGGAGCGGGGCCGGCGTGTACCAGGCGGGCCGCGACGGCGGCTCGATGGAGCGCGCGACGCCCGGCCAGATTCAGGCCGTGTACTTCGGGTTCACGGAGCGCGAGCTGCACCTGCGCGTGGACTTCTCGGGGCGGGCACTGGCCGAGCTGCCGCCCTCGACGCGGGTAGTCGTCTGTTTCAGCGAGCCGCGCGCGGTGTGCCTCACGGCTGGCGATCTGGCCGCGACGACCCCCAGTCTGCGGGTGGACGGCCGCGCAAGCCGCGGCGGCCGCGTGGCCGCGCTCGAGGTGGTGGAGGTCGCCTGCCCCTTCGAGGAGCTGGGCTTCCGCGCCCGCGAGGCCGCGCGATTCCACGTCCGCCTCCTCGACGGGGAGACGCTGCTCGAGCGCGTGCCGCGCGCGGGCAACCTCGCCTTCGAGATCCCCAGCCCGGACTTCGAACGGGAAATGTGGCAAGTATAAGGAGCATTCGATGCCCGAGCTTCGCAAGGACCCGATCATCGGGCGCTGGGTGATCATCGCCACGGAACGGGCGAAACGGCCGACCGACTTCGCGGTCGAGCCGAAGGAGCCGACGCCCACCTTCTGCCCCTTCTGCGAGGGCTACGAGGACAAGACGCCGCCCGAGATCACCGCCTACCGCGCGCCGGGCACGGCGCCGAACCGCCCCGGCTGGCGCCTGCGCGTCGTGCCCAACAAGTTCCCCGCCCTCCAGATCGAGGGGAACCTCGACAAGCGCGGCGTCGGCGTCTACGACCGCATGAACGGCATCGGCGCCCACGAGGTCATCATCGAGACCCCCCAGCACGCCCTCTCGCTCACCGCGCTGTCCCCCGAGCAGATCCAGGACGTCCTGTGGGCCTACCGCGACCGGCTCAGCGACCTCAAGCGCGATGTCCGCTTCACCTACGGCATGGTGTTCAAGAACGTGGGCAAGACGGCCGGCGCGTCGCTCGAGCACACCCACTCCCAGATCATCGTCCTGCCCACGGTGCCGCGCACGGTGGCCGACGAGATGCGCGGCAGCAAGGTGTTCTACGAGTACCGCGGGCGGTGCCTGTTCTGCGACATCATCAGCCAGGAACTCGAGGACGGGGACCGCGTGGTGCTCGACACCGACAATTTCCTGGCCTACGAGCCGTATGCGGCCCGTTTCCCCTTCGAGACGTGGATCGTGCCCAAGCGCCACATGTCGCACTTCGAGGACATCGCGCGGCAGGGCACCGAGGAGCTGGCCCGCTGCCTGAAGACCACCCTGGCGAAGATCGAGCAGGCCCTGAACATGCCCCCGTACAACTACATCATCCACACGAGCCCGTTCGACGTGGCGCAGATTGACCACTACCACTGGCACATCGAGATCATCCCGCGGCTGACCCGCGTGGCCGGCTTCGAGTGGGGCACAGGCTTCTACATCAACCCCGTGCCGCCCGAGGCCGCCGCGGAGTTCCTCCGCAACACTCAGGTCTGACGAGGGGACCCGCTGCCCCCCCCTCGTCGCCCGACGCTCTTGACACGACCCGTATCCGTCCCCCGGAGGCCCATTGTGAGAATCCTGTTCGTCACCGCCGAAGCCGTTCCCTTCGCCAAGACCGGCGGCCTGGCCGACGTCGCCGGGGCGGTCCCCAAGTCCCTCCGCGCCCTCGGGGAGGACATTGCTCTCATCCTCCCCTACTACCGCCAGGCGCGGCAGGCATTCGCCGAGAGAGTCGCCGACACCGGGTTGCGGCTCACCGCGCCGGTGGGGCCGGAGAGCCCCTCGGCGGCCCTCCTGCGCACCGAGCTGCCGGGGAGCGACGTGCCCGTCTACCTGGTGGACCAGCCGGCGTTCTTCGACCGCGAGCAGCTCTATGGCACGCCGGCCGGGGACTACCCGGACAATGCGGCGCGCTTCGCGTTCTTCTCGAAGGCGGTCCTCGCGGCGGCGAAGGCCCTCAACTGGTCGCCCGACCTCTACCACTGCAACGACTGGCAGACGGCCCTCGTGCCCGTGTACCTCAGGACGACGCACGCGAACAATCCCTTCTACCGCGATGCCCGCTCGCTCCTCACCATCCACAACCTTGCGTACCAGGGCGTGTTCCCGCGCGAGGCGTTCGCCCTCACCGGCCTGCCCGAGGCACGCTTCAACTGGCGCGAGTTCGAGTTCTACGGCAAGCTCAACCTGCTCAAGGGCGGCATCGTCCACGCCGACCGCCTCAACGCGGTCTCGAAGCGCTACGCGCAGGAGATCCAGACCCCGGAGTTCGGTTGCGGCCTCGAGGGGGTCCTCGCCACCCGCGCGGAGCACCTCCACGGCATCCTCAACGGCATTGACTACGCGGTGTGGAACCCGGCGACCGACTCGCTGCTGCCGGCCCACTACGGCCCGGACGATCTGGCGGGCAAGGCGGCCTGCAAGCGCGCGCTCCAGGAGCGCTGCGGCCTGCCGGCTCGCGACGTGCCGCTCCTGGGCCTCATCTCGCGGCTCGACGAGCAGAAGGGCCTCGACCTCATCGCCGCCATTCTGCCCGAGCTCGCCCGCCTCGACCTCCAGTTCGTCCTCCTGGGCACGGGCAAGCGCGAGCTCCAGGACCGCCTCGGCGCGGCAGGCAAGCAATTCCCCGACCGCCTCAGCATCCAGCTCGCCTTCAACAACCAGCTCGCGCACCAGATCGAGGCGGCGTGCGACATCTACCTCATGCCCTCGCGCTACGAGCCGTGCGGCCTCAACCAGCTCTACAGCCTCAAGTACGGCGCCGTCCCCGTCGTCCGCAAGACCGGTGGCCTGGCCGACACGATCACCAATTGCACGCCGACGAGCCTGGCGAAGGGCGCGGCCAACGGCTTCAGCTTCGAGAGCTACTCGGCCGGCGCCCTGTTGCACTGCATCCGGCGCGCCCTGCGCCTCTACGGCGACCGGCGCTCGTGGCGCCGCCTGATGCGCATCGGCATGACCCAGGACTGGTCGTGGGACGCGAGTGCCCGGGAATACCTGGAGCTCTACAAGACCGCGCGTGCCTGAACTCGCGCGGCAGGTGGGCACACAAAATGGCCGTGAAACGCGACTGGCTGAGCGCGATCTACGAGATCTCGAAGATCATCAACGCCACGCTCGAGCTGGGCGAGATCCTCGACGTGGTGGCGCGGGAGACGCGCCGCCTCCTCGAGTTCGATCGCCTGGTCCTCGGCCTCCTCGAGGAAGGCGGAGACCGCCTGCGCCTGCTTGTGCCCGTGGCCCACCCGGGCACCCGGCGCCCCACGGGCGCCCTGATTCCCCTCGAGGGCCACGTGCTGGGCCAGGCCACGCGCACCCAGCAGGTGCTGGTGATCCCCGACCTGCGCGCCGACAGCCGCTTCCCGGGCGACCGGCCCCTCGTCGAGGAGGGAGTCATCTCGTGCATCGCGCTGCCCCTCGTGTCGGCCAGCCGCGTCCTGGGCGCGCTGGCCTTCGCGCGCCGCGAGCCGCGCCCGTTCAGCGACGCCGAGGCCGAGCTTCTCCGCAACGTGGCCGAGCAGGTGGCCACCGCCCTCGACCACGCCAAGCTCTTCGCCGCCGAGAAGAAGCGGGCCAACCACCTGGCCATCATCACCCACGTGGCGCGGCGCGCCCTCTCGATCTTCGACCTCGACACCCTCCTCCAGGAAACCGCGTCGCTCATCCAGGAGCAGTTCGCCTACTACGACGTCTCGGTGTTCCTGGTGGACCGCGCCACGGACGAAGTGGTGCTGCGCGCCCAGGCGGGCGCCTACCGCGCGGCGTCGGCGGTGGGCTACCGGCAGCCGATCGGCGTCGGGGTCGTCGGCCGGGCCGCCGAGGTCCGCCAGACCGTGCTGGCGAACGACGTGGCCAGCGACCCCCACTACGTCGTCGCGTTCGAGGGCGAGCGCGCCTCGAAGGCCGAGCTGGCCGTTCCCATCAAGCTTGGCGGCGAAGCCGTCGGCGTCATCAACGTCGAGTCCACCGAGGTCGGGGCCTTCGACCACATTGACGTGACGGCGCTCGAAACCCTCTCGGACCAGGTGGCCCAGGCCATCGAGAACGTGCGCCTGATGGACGAGACGCTCCGAGAGAAGCAGAAGCTCGACGACATCGTGTCGGCCATGGGAGCGGGCGTCGTGCTCATTGACCGCGATCTGACGATCGTGTGGAGCAACAAGACGATCAACGCCTGGTTCGGCGGCGGCCGCAGCGTCGTCGGCCAGAAGTGCCACGTCGTCCACGCGAATCCTGTGATCCCCTGCCCCCACTGCATGGCCCGGGCCACATTCGACACCGGCGAGGCCCACACCGACATCCAGGTGCACCACAGCCCGGCCCTGGGCCTGCGGCACTTCGAGAACATCTTCGCTCCCATACGCGACCACAAAGGCAAGGTCGCCCAGATCATCATGCTGGCCTTCGACGTCACGGAGCACGCCCGAAACGTCGAGCAGCTCGCGCTTCTCCGCAAGCTCAGCGAGGTCATGCAAGGCGTCGTCGAGCTCGACCGCCTGCTCCACCTGGTCCTCACGTGCGTCACGGCCGGCGCGGGCCTGGGCTTCAACCGCGCCCTGCTCCTCCTGGTGAGCGACGACGGCACGACGCTCGAGGGCCGCCTCGGCGTCGGGCCCGCCTCGGCCGAGGAGGCCGCGCACATCTGGCGCGAGCTGGCCCAACGCGCCGCCACGCTCGAGGACGTGCTGGCGCTCTTCGACGAGCCGCACGCGCCGACCGACACGGCGATGCGCTACCTGGCCCGGCAGATCCGCATCCCCCTCTCGGAAGCCGCCCAGGTGCCCGTCCGGGCCCTCACCGA
>DATKZY010000039.1:0-26581 GCA_035527715.1 Planctomycetota bacterium
CGAGCAACACATTCTCGGTGCCCGCCCGGCGGCCGGCCTCGTGGCCCGCGCCGTGGACGAGTGGCTCGATGGGCGTGCCCGTGCGAATGTAGAGCGCGCCCACGCCCTTCGGGGCGTAGAGCTTGTGCCCCGCGACCGACAGCAGGTCCACGCCAAGCTCCTGCACGTCGGTTGCGATCTTGCCGACCGATTGCGCGGCGTCGGTGTGGACGAGCACGCCCGCCTCGCGCGCGATCTGGGCGATCTCGCGGACCGGCTGGACCGTGCCCACCTCGTTGTTCGCGTGCATCACGGAGACGAGGATCGTCTGCGGCGTGATGGCCCGGCGGACGTCCTCGGGGTCCACCAGCCCCGTGCCGTCCACGGGCACATAGGTGACCTTGGCCCCGAGGCGTTCGAGGAAGCGGCAGGGCTGGATGATGGCCGGGTGCTCGACGGCCGACGTGACGATATGGTTGCCGCGGTCGCGGAGGGCGAAGAAGACGCCCTTGAGGGCCTGGTTGTTCGCCTCGCTGCCGCCGCTGGTGAAGACGATTTCGGCCGGGCACCCGGAGCTGGCGACGGGTCGGGCACCGAGCAGGCGGGCGACCTGGCCGCGGGCGCGTTCGACGGCCTCCTTGGCGGGCCGGCCCGCCCAGTGGAGGCTCGAGGGATTGCCGTAGTGCTCGGCGAGGAACGGCCGCATCGCCTCGGCCACCTCGGGCGCGATCGGCGTGCTCGCATTGAAGTCCAGGTAGATTCGCTCCGAAGGCATCGTCCTCTGCTCCTCGGCGGTCAGGGCGCTTCGCGCTCCTGGATACTCTACGCCGGACGCGGGGCGTGTCAACTCCCGTTGCGGCGGGCGGCCGGGGGCATGGCCCCCTGTCGTGGCGACGTGGCCTGGGGGACCGGGCGATCGGTCGGCCCTCCGGACGTAACATCAGGCCAGACGGATGGTTATGGCAAGTCTGGGCTTGCGGGGCGGTGCGGGTGCCCTCGACAAGTCTCAGAATGCCAAGCTCTCTCTCGCGCGGGGGTTGGCATTGTGAGCAAATCGCCGATCCGGGCTCGTCCGGCGGGGGATTCACAGAATGCCAACCCCTGAGAGGGGGAGTTGGCATTCTGTGATTGTGTGAGGCGGCGAGGGCAGTGGGCCGGCTCGGGGTCGAGCGGGACTTGATCGCATCGGGTGCGCGGGTAAAATGGGTGTTGAGGGATCGCAGACGGGAGCGACCAAGGAGGATTCATGGCCGAGGACCAGCGCGAGCAGCGCCTGAGCAAGCTGGCGGGGCTGAAGGGCAAAGGGGTCGAGCCCTACGGCCGCCGCTACCCGAAGGACCTCTCGGTCGCCGAGTGCCGGGCGCTCGGGGAATCGTCGGGCGACGGCACGGCCGTGCGCACCGCGGGCCGCCTCGTGGCCCAACGCGACTTCGGCAAGGCCGCCTTCCTGAGCCTCAAGGACCGCAGCGGGGCCATCCAGATCTACGTCCGCCGCGATACGATGGGCGACGAGCAGTTCGAGCTGTACCGCCTGCTCGACGTGGGGGACATCGTGGGCATCGAGGGCAAGCTCGGCCGGACCCGCACGGGCGAGCTGACCATCTTCGTCGAGCGCCTGACGCCGCTCTCGAAGGCCCTCCGCCCCCTGCCCGAGAAATGGCACGGGCTGAAGGACGTGGAGACCCGCTACCGCCAGCGCTACCTCGACCTGATCTCGAACGAGGAGGTGCAGGCGACGTTCGTGGCCCGCTCCCGCGTGGTCGGGGCCATCCGCCGCCACCTCGACGGGTTGGGCTTCCTCGAGGTCGAGACGCCCATGATGCAGGCCCTCGCGGGCGGCGCCGCGGCCAAGCCGTTCGTCACCCATCACAACGCCTTGGGCGTGGACCTGTATCTGCGCATCTCGCCCGAGCTGTTCCTCAAGCGCCTGCTGGTGGGAGACCTGGAGCGGGTCTACGAGATCAACCGCAACTTCCGCAACGAGGGGCTCTCGACCAGGCACAACCCCGAGTTCACCATGCTCGAGGTCTACCAGGCCTACAGCGACTACCAGGGGATGATGGACCTGGTGGAGGGCATCGTGGCCGCCGCGGGCCGCGAGGCCGGGAAGGGCGAGAGCGCGCCCTACGGCCCCGAGGGAAAGCCGCTGCGCGTCGCCGCTCCCTGGCCCCGCATCACGTACCACGACGCCGTCCGCCAGTACGCCGGCATTGACCCCGCCGACACGGCGGCCGTGCGGGCCAAGGCCCGCGAGTTCCAGGTGGACGAGACGCCGCTCTCCGACCCCGTGGTGCTCAACGAGGTGTTCGAGCGGACGGCGGAGCCGGCGCTGTGGGACTTCACGATCGTCTACGACTACCCGTCGGCCCTCTGCCCGCTGTCGAAGACGAAGCCGGGCGACCCGACGATTGCCGAGCGATTCGAGGTCTTTGCCGCCGGCATCGAGGTGGCGAATGCCTACAGCGAGCTGAACGACCCGCAGGAGCAGGCCGAGCGCTTCCGCGCCCAGCTCGGCCACGACCACACAGGGATGAAGCAGATTGACGAGGATTACGTGGCCGCCCTCGAGCACGCCATGCCGCCGGCCGGCGGGCTGGGCGTGGGCATTGACCGCCTCGTCATGCTCCTCACGAATTCGCCCTCGATCCGCGACGTCATCCTGTTCCCGATGCTGAGGCCGGAGGCGAAGGCGGAATGAAGAAACACATCGAGCCGCGCCGTTACCTGCTCCACTTCGACAGCCACGAGCTGCCGCAGCGGTTCGTGGACGTGTTGGTGATCGGCAGCGGGGTGGCGGGGCTGAGTGCCGCGCTCGCCGCCAGCCGCCACACCGACGTGTTGCTGGTGAGCAAGGACGAGTTGCGCGAGAGCAACACCCAGTACGCCCAGGGCGGCGTGGCCGCCGTGTGGGCCGCGACGGACAGCTTCCAGGCCCACATCAAGGACACCCTCACGGTCGGCCAGGGCATCTGCGACCCGGAGGCCGTCGAGTCGATCGTCCGCGAGGGGCCGGCGCGCATCCGCGAGCTGGTGGCGGCGGGCGCCCAGTTCGACCGCGACGGCGCCGGCTTCAACCTCACGCGCGAGGGCGGCCACTCGCAGGCCCGCATCCTCCACGCGCAGGGCGACGCCACGGGCGCCGAGATCGAGCGCACGCTCCTCCAGCAGGTGCCCGCCGCGCCCCGCATCCGCTGCCTCGACCACACGTTTGTCGTGGACCTGCTCACCGACGGGGGCGAGTGCCTGGGCGCCCTGCTCTCCAGCCAGACCCAGGGCCTCACGGTCGTGTGGGCGAAGCAGACGGTCCTGGCCAGCGGCGGCCTGGGCCAGCTCTACCGCGAGACCACGAACCCCGAAGTCGCCACGGGCGACGGCATCGCCATGGCCTACCGGGCCGGCGCCGTGCTCCAGGACATGGAGTTCATCCAGTTCCACCCGACCACGCTCTACATCGCGGGGGCCTCGCGCTGGCTGGTCTCGGAGACGCTGCGGGGCGAGGGGGCCTACCTGGTGAACAGCCGGGGCGAGCGCTTCATGCCGCGCTACCACCCCGACGCCGAGCTGGCCCCCCGCGACGTCGTGTCGCGCGCCATCGTGGCCGAGATGCGGGCCACGGGCGCCACCCACGTGCGCCTCGACCTCCGCCACCTCGACGCCACACACGTCCGCGAGCGCTTCCCCACCATCGCGCGCGTCTGCGCACAGTTCGAGCTCGACCTCGCCGAGGACCTCATCCCCGTCCGCCCCAGCGCCCACTACATGGTCGGCGGCGTGCGGGTGGACCTCCAGGCCCGCACGTCGCTGCCGCGCCTGTGGGCCTGCGGCGAGTGCGCCTGCTCGGGGCTCCACGGCGCCAACCGCCTCGGCAGCAACTCGCTCCTCGAGGGCCTCGTGCTGGGCCACCGCGCCGGCGACGCCGTGGGCCGCCGCGCCGCCGCGGACCTTGCCGAAGTGACGCCCCGCCCCATCCGGGCCGAGGTGCTCGCCAGCCACGAGGACGGGCTGGACCTCCGCGACGTGTCGAACTCGCTCAAGAGCCTCATGTGGCGCCACGTCGGCATCGAGCGCAACGAGGGCCTCCTCGCCGAGGCCGAGGAAAGCATTGATTTCTGGTGCCGTTACGTCATGGCCAAGGAGTTCCACTTCCAGAGCGGCTGGGAGATTCAGAACCTCCTCACCCTGGCCAAAATCGTCACCGTCGCCGCGCGCATGCGGCAGGAGTCGCGCGGCGTCCACTTCCGCAGCGACTTCCCGCACACCGACGACGCGCGCTGGAAGACCCACACCACCTTCCAGCGCCCCCAGGAGTGATTCTTCCCTTTCCCCTTTTGCCTTTCGCCCTTTGCCTTTTGCCTTTTGCCTTGTAGGAGACTTCCGTGTATCGCACCGGGCCGGTCGAAAAGTACCTTGCCGATGCCGCGGCGGGCCTTCCCGCCCCGGGCGGCGGCAGCGTGAGTGCGCTGGCCGGGGCGCTCGGCGCCTCGATGGCCTGCATGGCCGCCAACTTCACCGTCGGCAAGAAGAAGTTCGCCGCCGTCGAGGTCGAGGCCCGCGCCCTCCTCGCCCAGTGCGAGGCGGGCTGCAAGGACCTCCTCGAGCTGATGGACCGCGACGTGGCGGCCTACGGCACGGTCAGCGCCGCCTACGGCATGCCCAGGGACACCGAGGAGCAGAAGGCGGCCCGCACGGCAGCCCTCCAGGACGCCCTCCAGGTCGCCCTCGCCGAGCCGCTCGCCGCGTTCCGCCGGTGCCTCGAGCTCATCGGGCTGCTCGACAGGCTGGTCGAGGTGGCCAACCCGAACCTCATCAGCGACGTGGGGGTGGCGGCCATCCTCCTCGAGGCCGCGCTGCGCGGGGCCAAGATCAACGTCGAGATCAACCTCGCGTCGCTCAAGGACGCCGCGTTCGTGGCCGAGACCCGCAAGGAGATCGAGGACGGGGCGGCCGAGGCCGCGCGCACTGCCGCCAGCGTCGCCCAGCGCGTCTACCGGAAAATGGGCTGGCCCCCCGCGTGACGAGCCGGGAGCGAAGAAGGATCTCAACCACGGAGACACGGAGCACACAGAGAAGGCACGCAGAAGACCGGTGTGAATCGGGTCTGAGACCCCACGATCGTCTTGCTCTTCTCCGCGACTTCTCCGTGCTCTCCGTGTCTCCGTGGTGAACCTGCTCCGAGGAACAAGAGGACGCTGATGGAATGGAATCTTGCGAAGGGCCGCCGCGTGTGCGTGTGCGGGCGCGAGCTGGCCGAGAACGAGGCCTACTACGCGGCCCTCTACGAGCAGGGCGAGGAATTCGTCCGCCGCGACTACTGCGCCCCCTGCTGGGAGAAGGCGAAGGACGAGGGCGGCGTGTTCTCCTTCTGGAGAACCGCCGTCCCACCCAAGGAGCAGAAGCGGCGCCTCTTCGCCGACGACGAGGTGCTGCTCGACTTCTTCTTTCGCCTCGAGGGCGCCGAGGAGGAGCAGAAGCGCCACTTCTTCTACCTCCTGGGCCTCATCCTCATGCGCAAGAAGCTCCTGAAGTTCGACGACATCGAGCGCCGCGACGACCAGGAGTTCCTCTGCCTCCGCGTGCCGCGCGAGGACCGCGTCGTCCGCGTGCCCGATCCCAGGCTCACCGACGAGCAGATCGAGGCCCTCAAGGGCCAGCTCTCCGAAATCCTTGACTTTCAAGTGTAGGGCGTGCATACTTGCACACCGTCCCCACGAGACACGGAACAAAGGAGCCCGCCATGAAGATCGAAGACCTCGCCCATCGCATCGCCGGCGAAGCCCTCACCCTGCTCGAGAAGAAGTACCACTACCGCATCGCCGAAGACCACAAGAAGGACATCCAGAACAGCATCCGCAAGAACCTCAACCAGCTCCTCAAGGAAGCCAGCGAGACACCGCCCGCCGAGTAGGAGGCCCGCCATGGCCCGCCTGTTCGGGAAAACCTATACCCGCGAGCAACTCCTCCGCCGCGTGGGCGACCTCTCGCAGCTCGGCGGCACGCGGCTCGTCGAGCTGCTCGACGGCAATCAGCGCGGCGTCCGCGCCGTCGACTTCGCCACCGGCTCTGGCCTTGCCTTCACCGTCCTTCTCGACCGGGGCATGGACATCTACAATGCCTCGCACTGCGGGCGCTCGCTCGCCTGGCACGGCATGCCGGGCGCGGTGCACCCTGCGTTCTTCGAGCCCCAGGGCCTGGGCTTCCTCCGCACGTTCGAGGGCGGGTTGCTGTGCACCTGCGGCCTCACCTACGCCGGCGCCCCGTGCACCGACGAGGGCGAGGAGCTGGGCCTCCACGGCCGGGTGTCCCACACCCCCGCCCGAAGCGTCTCCCTTGACGCACGGTGGGACGGCGACGAGTACGACTTCTGGGCCAAGGGCTCGATGCGCGAGGCGCGGGTGTTCGGCCCCAACGTCGTCCTCACCCGCACCGTGCGGGCGCGCCTGGGCGAGAGCCGCCTCTTCGTCGAGGACCGCATCACGAACGAGGGCTTCGAGCCCCAGCCCCTCATGGTCCTCTACCACATCAACGCCGGCTTCCCGGTGGTGGACAAGGGGGCCGAGCTGATCGCCCCGAGCCGGAAGGCCGACCCGGTGACCGACTACGCGGCGAAGCTGGCCGACCGCTGGCACCTCTTCGACGCCCCGACGCCCGGCGTGCCCGAGGCCTGCTACCGCCACACCCTTGCCGCCGAGCGCGACGGCACGACCTTCGTCGCCCTCGTCAACCGCAAGCTCGACGGCGGCTTCGGCTACTACGTCCAGTGGAACCGCCGCCAGCTCCCCCACTTCACCGAGTGGAAGATGATGGGCGAGGGCATGTACGTCGTCGGCACCGAGCCGTGCCTCATGCCCCTCTACCCCCGCTCCGAGCTGCGCAAGGCGGGCAAGCTCCCCTTCCTCCAGCCGGGCGAGGAGCGTCTCATCCAGCTCGAGATCGGCGTCGTCGAAGGCCCCAAACACATCCGCGCCCTCGAGCGCCGTTGCCGCCATGCGGCCCGTCGCTGAGTACGCCGCCCCGCAAGAAAGCGGACAAGTTCCGGATGTCTTGCGGCCCTCCTCCCGAAGGGAGGACAGGATCTAGCCGGCGGCTTCAGCCGCCGGTTGGCGACGCCGCAAACACGGAAAGTCCCGAAGGGACGACAGAATGGACCGCCCTCTGGGCGCAACCGCCTCTGCCGTCCCTTTGGGACTGGCGGGGGGGTGCTCCGCGATCCGGCGGCTGAAGCCGCCGGCTAAATCCTGTTGTCCCTTCGGGACAGGGCCAGGAAGCCAAAGCCGCCGTTATTGTCCCCTTTCCTGTGGGGCCGTGTGCTGGGGGAACCAGAGGCCCGTTGCGGAATGAGCAAGACCTCGGCCAAGACGCACGACCCCATTGATGCCTTTGTGAACCAGGTTCACTGCGGTGATGTGCTCCAGGTGATGCGGCAATTGCCGTCCGACGCTGTCCACCTCATCGTCACCAGTCCGCCCTACTGGAATCTCATAGACTATGGGGTCGAGGGGCAGATCGGCCAGTCGGGCTACGAGAAGTACCTGGCCGACCTTCTCGACGTGTGGGCCGAGGCGGAACGCGTGCTCGTGCCCAACGGGAAGCTGGCCATCAACACCGCCATCGTCCCCGTGCCCAAGAGCGTGGACAGCGGCTCCCACACGCGGCAACTGAAGAACCTCAATAACGACATCGAGTTCACCATCCTCCGCGGCGGCCGCTGCTCGCTTCAGCGCTACAGCCTCTTCGTGTGGCAGAAGCAGACCAGCGTGAAGATGTTCGGCAGCTACCCCCACCCGCCGAACCTCTACGAGGACAACACGGTCGAGTTCATCAACGTCTTCGTGAAGCCTGGGAAACCGCGCCGGCTGCCCAAGCCGGTCAAGGAGGCGAGCAGGCTCTCCCAGGACGAGTGGCTGAACCTCACGATGCAGATCTGGCCAATCTACCCGGAGGACGTGGCCCGCGCGGGCGGGCACCCCGCGCCGTTCCCCGTCCTCCTCCCGCAGCGCCTCATCCGCATGTACACGTTCGCCGCGGTGCCCGAGGCGGATTTCCCTGGGGACGTCGTGCTCGACCCCTTCTGCGGCACGGGCGCCACATGCGTGGCCGCCAAGGCCACCGCCCGCCGCTACATCGGCATTGACCTGAACCCGGAGTTCTGCGAGTTTGCCCGGCGCCGCCTCGCCGGGCAGATGCCCAGCGTGGCGTCCATCCAGGTCCCCCGCGTGAGGCTCAAGCCCGGTTCCCGGTAGAACGTGAGCGGCCGGCGCCTGGGGGCCAGGCGCCGGCCGCTGTATTGTCTCGAAGCAGAGGAGACGCATCCGCGCTACTTCGCGGCTTCCTCCTTCAGCTTCTTCTCGTACTCGGCCTTGCAGCGCGCGGCTTCGGCCTCGGCTTTCGCCTTGCCGGTGATGCCGCTCTTGAGAACGGTCACGACGGGCTTGGTGGGCTTGGGGCCGCTGTCGCCGGCCTCCTTGAGGGCCTTCTCGTAGGCCTCGTTGAGGGCCTTCTTGCGCGCCTCGAGGGCCTTCGCGTCGAGGGCCTCAAACGTCACCTTCCCCGCCAGATCGGTCACTTGCACCACGGTGTAGGAGGATGCACCATCCCCCGGCTTGCGGGTGGAGCCTCACCCGCTCGGCGGTCAGCCAGCCGAGGCATTGCTGCCCCAGCCCAGCAGCCCGGCGACCAGGGCCGCTGCGCTCATCAGACACCACATTCGCCTGTTCATGCGCGTCTCTCCTTTCTGAGGGACACAGGCGGTCTGCCTACAGGCCGCCCCAGTAGTCTAGCGAAAATCCCTCGGTTGTCAAGCGCGGCCGTCAGATCGTGGCTTCCTTCCACTGTGCTTCGAGGAAGCGGAAGCTCTTGGGGATTTCCTCCTCGGGCTTGCCCTTCACCCCGCACTCGAGGCTGCAATAGTCCTGGTAGCCGATCTTCTTCAGGCCCCGGAAGCCGGCCACGAAGCTCCGGTCGTCCTGCCCGGGCAGCACGCGGCTGCGGCTGGCCAGATGCACGTGGTGGAGCCACTTGCCGGCGGTGACGAAGGCCGCCTCGTCGTCCTTCTCCTCCTTGCACATGTGGTAAAAGTCACCCATCATGCAGATACCGGGGTGGTTGAGTTTGCTGCAAATGGCCGCGGCCTGCTCCAGGCGCTGGAGGTAGAAGGTCTCGCCGCGGTTCAGGGGCTCGAGGAGCACGCGGCACTTCTGCTCCACCGCGTAGTCGCCGATGGCCGGCAACACGTCGAGCAGCACCTTGTCCAGCTCCTCGGGCTTCAGCTCGCTCTGGCGGTGGAAGCAGGGGACGAAGATGACGCCGGTCGACTCGACCTCGCCGCCGAACTTGAGGGCGTTCTTGATCTGCTGGATGCCCTTCTCGCGTTTCTCCTTGTCGGGCGACACGATGGCGCCGCCGGCCGAGCCCCAGCACAGCGCGCTCACCTTGACCTTCGTGCCCTTGATGGCCTCCTGGACGTCCTTCACGTTGCCGCCGCCGCCCAGCTCGATGCCCACGCCGCCCCAGTCCTGGAGCTGGAGCACCTTGTCGCGCAGGGACTTGCCGGGGATGCGGCCCGCCTGGCTGCAGAGCTTGAGCACGCCCTCCTTCTTCGGCTCCTCGGCGGCCAGCACCCGCCCCGCGGCCGCGGCCAGGGCCGCCGACCCCGCCGAGCACTTCAGAAACGCCCGTCGCTCCATGCTTCTCTCCTTGCTGTCTCTCCCCCGGTTCCCTCTATTGAACCGGAACGGCTCGCGGGAATCAACTCGTGCCCCGTCGGCCCAGGGCCTCCTTGCTCGCCGCGGGGCTTGCCGTCCGGTCCCCTCCGCGCTATGATGCCACAACCAACGGAGGACGTCCAATGAAAGTCGGCCACATGCTGATGACGGATCCGCGCGACCCCCAGGGGAACGTGCTGCCCTGGCGGCAGTTCCTGGCCCAGGCCAGGGGTTGGGGGCTCCAGGGCGTGGACCTGTTCCCCGCCTACCTGGAGCGCGCGGGGGCCACGGTGGACGAGGCGGCACGAGTCATCGCCGACTTGGGCCTCCGCATCGCCGTCCTCTGCGTGCCGACCGACCTGGTCTCCGCGGATCCCGCCGTCCGCGAACAGTCGCTCGACCGCGTGCGGGCGTTCGCGGACAATGCGGTCGAGCTGGGCGTCACCCACCTCTTCAGCTACGGCGGGCAGCACGCGAATCGCGGCGAAGAGGCCCTCCGTCGCTACGTGGACGGCCTTCAGCGGGCCGCCGACCTGTGCGCTGAGCGCGGCCTGCTGTTCAGCATCGAGAACGCCGGCTCGCTGTGCCACACGCACGAGGAGATGGCCCGCTGCCTCGACGCCGTCGCGCGGCCGAACACGCGGCTGACCATTGACACGGGCAACTTCGTCCTCGCGGGGAGCGACCCGCACGAGGCCATCCGCCGCCTCGCCCCGCGCGTCGCCCACGTGCACGTGAAAAACTTCGTGGATGCCCCCGGCCGCACGCCCTGGCCCTACCGCTACTGCTCGCCGCGGGCGGGGAAGGTGGACTACGCCTACGTCGTCGAGCAGCTCCGAGCCGTCGGCTACCAGGGCCACGTCTCCTTCGAGCCCGAGGGTTTCCCCGACGCACAGGCCGAGGACGGCATCCGCTTCCTCGCGGAACTGCTGGCGAAGACCTAGCTGCCCGCGAAACACGCGAAACGGCGCGAAAGAAGACCAGAGATGCCCAAGATCGGAATCATGCCAAGGTGCTACCTGACCGACATCGCGGAGGGGCGGATGGATCTCTTCGCCTGGCTCGACGACGCCCGAACCCTGGAGCCGGAAGGCCACGAGCTCCACGCCGCGTTCTTCCGGGGCAAGAGCGACGCCTACGTGGAAACGGTTCGACACCGTGCGGAAGCGCTCGGCGCCCCGGTCGTCTCGCTCTGCTACGCGCCCGACTTCACGCAGCCCGACACCGAGGCCCGTGCGGCCGAGGTGCGGGGACAGCAGGAGGCCATCCGCCTGGCCGCCGACCTGGGGGCCGGCCTCTGCCGCACCCTCTCGGGCCAGCGCCGCGAGGGGCTGAACGCCGAGGAGGCCATCGGCTGGGTCGCCGAGTGCATCGAGGCATCCCTCCCCGTCGCCGAGCAGTGCGGCGTGAAGCTCGTCATCGAGAACCACTACAAGGACGCCTTCTGGACCTATCCCGAGTTCGCCCAGAAGGCCGAGGTCTTCCTTCGCATCGTCGAGCGCGTCCGCTCCCCCCACTTCGGCGTGCAGTTCGACCCCTCGAACGCCCTCCTGGCGGGCGACGACCCGATCGAGCTGCTCGGGAGGGTCAAGGGCCGACTGGTCTCGATGCACGCGAGCGACCGGTTCCTCGAGCCGGGCGCCTCGCTCGACGACCTCCGCCAGGCCGATGGCACCCTCGGCTACTCGCCCAGGCTCCGCCACGGCGAGATCGGCAAGGGCCTCAACGACTACGACGCCATCTTCACCATCCTCCGCGACATCCGCTACGACGGCTGGATCACCGTCGAGAACGGCGACACGATGGAGTCCATGCGCAACTCCATCCGCTTCCTCAAAGGCATGAGGGATAGATACTTCGGGCGGTAGGCCTGCCGCGCGCCCGCCTTGTCCACGACGCCGTCCTCGCCGCCTCGTGGCTGCGCTGCCGCGCCTGTCGTGATCTGCGGACAACGTGTCTCGCATTCTCGATGCATGTAAGCACTGTTCTGCACAGGGTTTGCGGCGGTCTGCCGCTACGATGCCGCGCCGGGCGTCCGGTTTTCAAGAATCCTCCCTGGATTCGGCCGCCCGTCCCGCGTGGCTTCCGTGATTGTAAGCTCAAGCCCTGCAACAGGTTGCGCCGAATCTGCCGCAGGCAGGGCGTGTCGGACCCACCGGCATGCCATTTGCTTGCTAGGTAAACTATAGGTTTTTCTGCCCCCGGCCCTAACTGAGTAGTCGGCCGGAGGGCAGGTTCTGGAACAGGAGAAACGCCCCATGCGTACCGCACGTCTCGCCGCAGGTGTGCTCATGTTGGCCGCGAGCGCGCTGCCAGCACTGGCTGTGCCATTCGAGGTGGTGATTGACATCGGTCCGCCGTTGGGGCAAGTCGAGGCCGGCGCCGTCGCTTCGGGCGGGTACGCTAACCTCCAGAACGGCCAGAACTTGGCAACCACGGCGCTGACCACGCCCGGCGGCGACCCGTTCACCCTGGCGATCAACAACCTGAACGCCGCGGGCAGCCCCATCGGCGGCATTGACTGGCGCGACCGCGGCAATGCCGGCACGGCCTCGCTCCTGCGTCTGGGCGAGGACTTCGTGAAGAACAACCTGGGCATCGTCCGCGTGACGCTTGGCAACATCCCTGCCGGCTCGTACGCCGTGAACAGCTACCACATTGACCCCGATAACACCCAGTGCGAAGCCATCAAGGTGCTCCTGAGCGACGCGAGCACGGCGGGCTTCTGGGACACCGGGGCGCGGGGCAACGCGAACATTTCCGCCGGCGGCGTAGGCGGCCTCAGCACCGGCGAGGTCACCGCTTCGGGCGCGAGCTTCTTCTTCACGTCGAACGGAACCGACGACGTGGTGATCCTGTTCGACGGCTCCACGGCCGCGGACGATGAGACGCCGCTGAACGGCATCTCGATCCGCCCGGCCTCTGCCGCCCACGTCTACACCCCACTGGCCACGGGCAAGGCATCCCTCGAGCAGGCCGGCCGGGTTGTCATGGAGGCCGAGAACTTCACGGCTCGCACGACCAACCCAGGCGAGACCGCCTGGGTCATCAAGCCCACCGAGAACAGCGGGACCACCACCGTGAACGGCGGCCCCATCGTCTCCAACTACCGCGGCACGGGGTACATACAGAGCCTGCCTGACCAGGACTCCGCGGGCGGGGGCGGCTACCTGAACGACCCAACCGCCACCTACCAGATGCAGATCAGCACGCCCGGCACCTATCGCGCCTACCTGCGCTGGGACGGCAACAACAACGCACAAGGCGAGAGCGACTCGATCTACATTGACATCGTGGACTTCAAGGACGGCGCGGGTGGCAGCATCGCCGACTGGTACGAGCTCACGGAAAGCGTCAATGGCAACTTCGCAAGCCCCACCTGGGACGGGGGCGGCGGCTTCGAGGAGAACCTGCCTGGGGCGAGCGGGAACGCGATGACCTGGAACATCTCGATTCCCGGCATCTACACGTTCCGCATCACCCAGCGCGAGGACGGCTCGGCCGTGGACGCCATCATCCTCCAACTCAGCAATACGACGCCGGGCAACCCCGGCCCGGCCGAGTCCAACCTCTCGAACGGCCTGCCGATTCTCACCGGCTACTCGAAGCTGGGCGGCGACCCCGATGCCACCCACCCGCTCGGCGTGGCGAGCGGCCTGGTCGAGGGCGCCAAGGCATTCGCCGACGCCCCGGGCAACTGGACCGGCATCCCGCTCCCACTCCTCGGCTCCGACTACATCATGACCGAGAGCAATGACGCAGGCACCCTCACCGCAGGCTACGGCTTCGTGGACTATTCGGTGAAGGCGGTCGGGGGCGCGGCGCTCTACCTCTTCCTCGACGACCGCTACATCGCGGCCAACGGCCTGCCCTCCTGGATGGTCGGCCTCGGCTTCATGGACATCGGGCTGGATGTCCTCCTGGATGACCAGATCAGCCAGCTCCCCTTCTCGATCTTCCAGATGGCATCGCCCATGGCCGACGGCGTTCCCATCTCGGTCTACGGCCTTGGGTACCAGTTGAATCCGGGCTACGAATTCTACGGCATCGCGGTGTCGGACTACGCCTTCACCGCGATCCCCGAGCCGGCCACCAGCGCCCTCGTCGCCCTCGGGATCATCGCCCTCGTCCGCCGCAGGCGTCGGGCCACCGGCAAGGCATAGGAGGCGACGGCCCTACCGACCAGGCGGGGGCGCCGCGGAGACGACCTCCACGTCGTCAATCGCGACGATGCCCTTGCCCTGGAAATCGGTGTCGGGGGCCGCCAGGGTGAAGCCGAAGCCGCGGAGAGGATAGTCGGGCACCCCGTCGCCGTTCCACTGGCCCCAGCCCTTGGGGAAGTCGGCCACACGCTTCTCGACCCGCCGCCAGCCAGTCCAGCCCAGCGTCACAGGTTCCTGGTACTCAAAGACTTCGCCCTTCGCGTCGAGGAAGATGAAGGAGAGGACGTGGCCCCGGCCATCGCCGCAGGCGCGGAAGGCGACACGGAGGGGCTTGCCACGCACGATCAGGTCGGTGTGGGCGACGACGTGCTCGGGGCGCTGGTTGCGGCGGACGCCGATCATGTCGTAAGTCACGCGGCACACGCGGTTTGCAGCGTCGGCAGGGTCGGCGGCGGTGGCGAAGCTGGTGTGGCCGGCGGTGCTCTGCCACACCCGCCAGTCGTAGTCGGCGTCGAACCGCATCAGGGCCACCTCCTCCGCCACGCCCTGCCCCTGGCGGGTAGTGTACTGAGGCTCTTCGCGCAGCGGAAGTGTCGGCAGCGCAGGCACTTCCGTGAAGCCCTGGTGTGTGGATAAGGTGTGGATACTCCGTGGGTTCAGGGTCACCGTGGCCAGGCCAGCGATCACTGGCACGTCGGGGTGCTTGAGAAACGTGTCGGGCAGCGACCCGTCGTAGGACAGGTGGCCGAGGCGTAGGGGGACGCCGCCAGGGAGCTTAGTCCCGAGGCGCAGGATGATCTTCTTGGGGTGGAAGCCATCGTTGACCAGGAGCACCGCCGTGCCCGTCTCGCGGTGGTGGAGCACCGTGCAGGCGACGCGCGCGACGCCATTCTCGTCCAGGCCGCCGCTCACGCTGGTGTGGAGCACATCGGCTCCCTTGGTGGCGGCGTGGCACAGGAGGGCCTGGGGGAAGAAGACGGGGCGGTAGGGCTCGTAGAGATGCCGCTGGCTCAGGGTCGTGAGCGCGCCGAAGTTCTGCCAGGAGACGCCATAGGGCTTGAACTCCCAGCGAAGGAAGCCCGCGACGCCGGCGTTGAGGCCCTCGATGACCACGCGGCAGCAGGAGAGGGAGCCGGCCCAGACCGCGGCGTCGCCCGTGATCTCCTCGGAGCCGTTGCCCATGTTGCCGAACTCGGTGACGGCGACGGGCCGGGCGCGGCCGGTGAGCTCGGCGTAAGCCTTTGCCGCGCGGGCGATTGGGGCGCCGCGGTCAATGCGATGGTAGTCCGCGTAGCCCAGGTAGTCGTGGTGCGCCAGGATGTCCACCGCCTTCGAGTGGGGCACGGGGCGGCCAGGCAGGTCGGCCAGCGTCTCGTACGAGCCGGTGGAAGTCTCTGGCCCCAATATCTTTATGGCGTCGCGAAGGCCCAGGCGCTGGAGGTGCCTGGCCAGGGTGTCGTAGTAGGTCCAGAAGGGCTTGGGGTATTTTGCCGAAGGCGAGTTGTAGGCCCAGCTCTGGTCCGGCTCGTTCCAGAGGGAGACCTGCTTGACGCAAGTGTAGTTGCGGACGGTCTTCAGGTGGTGGATACAGGCGGCCAGGCTCTCGGCAAGCTCCTCGGCGCTGTAGGGTGCGTCGTTGTAGGGGTCGGTATCGGTGTCGCCGGCGGCGGGGTTGTGGGTGCTCTCGGCGAGCCAGTGGACGCCAGTCGCCCGGTCGCCGACGCACCAGTTGGCCCAGAGCACGTCAATGCCTCGCTTCTCGCAAAGGTCGAGGACGCGGTAGTGGTGGAGCATGGCCTTGGAGCGGAAGGCGAAGGCCTCCCAGTTGGGGTGAGAGGGGTCGGCGTCGTCGTTCTTAGGCTCCCACTGGCCGAGGTTTACGCCGTAGCGGAGCCAGGCGGGACGCGTCCAGGCCAGGAGGTCGAGGAAGGCGCTCCAGGTGCCGTCGGACCAGTCGGGGAAGCGCCCGTCGCGGAACTGGACGTTCCAGCCGAGGCCGAGCGCGAGGCGGCCGACGGGGGTGGGCTGAACGGTGATGGCGACCTCGTTGTCGGTCTCGCGCGCGGTGCCTCCGAGCAGGCGCTGCCAGCGCTCGTTGCGCTCGCGGATGGGCTCGACGAGGAGCGAGACATCGGCGTTCGCCTGATTCGTGAGCACTAAGTCGCCCCAGCGCAAGGGGTTAGCGGCGGGGTCGGCGGCGGGCGCCCAGGCGATGCCCTTCTTCGACTCGTCGGCGTCGTAGTCCCGCACCCCGATCTCGAAGCCAATGATCTGGCCGAGTCGCGGCGCCACCTCGAGCTGCCGCCACGAGAAGGCGAGCTCCACGACGTAGCCGGTCGGCGTGATGTTCGACGCCACGTGCACCCATGGGCGGTCCTCCACGTGGAAGAAGGGGTTGCGGTAGAGGTTCACGCGCGGCTTGTTGCCCGGGCCGATGGGGGAGATGACAAACTGATAGTCCGATGCGTCGTAACCGCCCTCGCTGTCGTTGTTTACGTCGAGGCAGACCTCCACGCAGTCGCCCTCGTAGAGGCGGTCGAGCGTCTGCGCGGCCACCAGCGAGTCGTCGGTCACCACCACGGCCAGGTAGAGGAACCACCGGTCCCACATCGCCGCGAAGCGGAACGAGATGTCCTTCGCGGAGCGCGGGGAGCCGAAGGAGACGCGCGTGTGGGGCACCTCGATGAAACGGTCGTCCTGCCAGCCGGTGATATCGGCGTCCACCCGCACTCCGCCGGCCTTGGTGCGCGGGCAGGCGAGGGCATAGGGCGCGTGGGCCAAGGCTCTGGCTGCGAAGGCGATGGAGCAGAGCAGCAGAGCGGCATTCCGAAGATGGCGTGTCATCAGGTCATCCTGGGGGGGCAGGGCGTGGTCTCGCTCGCGCGAGTATACCGCGCGGCGGAGAGGGAGTCAACGCATCGTCCCGGCCTCCGCTCCCAAAGGTGCCCTTTTCTGCCGCCCGGAGGGTTCGTGTTCCGTCATCCGCCGAGGGCGGGACTGCGAACGGCGTCGGGTGGGGGACGCTGGGCGGGGGCGCCGCGCCAGATTCATCGCCGCCAGGCCCGGTTGCCGGTCCAGGGGGGCGTGTGGAAAATTGCCGTGGTTGACAGGCTGGCCGGGCAGGAGTATAATAGGGGCGCGGCGGGAAGTGGAGGTCAGGCGTGGCGCGCTATCGCAACGCCCTCATCGGCGAGCTGGCCCGTCAGTTCGCATATACCCCCCGGAAGCGCAAGGTCGAGCAACTCGGCCGGCTGCGCCAGTTCGCCCCCCATATCCAACCCAACCAGGCCTATCCGTACGACTTCGTGGTCTTTCAGATCACGCGGTTCCGGCCCGACGACGCGCCCCATGCCGTGTTCGACGGCGCGTCGCTCAAGGCCGATCTGATGACCCTGCTGCACGAGGTGAGCGACTCGCTGAACCTCTCGGCCGCCGAGGCGGGCAGCCCGGTGCTGCGCCTCGAGGAGGTGCGCCGCACCTACGACGTGTCGCTGAAGACCCTGCGGCGCTGGCGCGTGCAGGGCCTGGTCACGCTGCGCTTCGTGTTCGCCGACGGGCGGAAGCTCTCGGGCGTGTGCCAGAGCGACCTCGAGGCCTTCGTCGAGTCGCACCCCGAGATCATCGGGCGCACGCGCGCCTACTCGTATCTCGACGGGCCGACCCGTCGCGCCATCCTGGCCAGGGCCTTCGAGCTGTCGCTGACCTACGAGCTGACGGCGACCGAGGCCGCGGGGCGCCTGGCCCGCGAGTTCGGCTGCGCCCACGACGCGGTGCGCCGCGTGCTGCGCGACTACGAGCAGGCCCACCCCGACACGGCCATCTTCGCCCCCTGCCCGCACCCGCTGAGCGACGAGGAGCGCCGCCAGCTCCTCGCCCTCTACCGCAACGGCTACCAGCCGCGCGAGCTGGCCCGCTCGTTCCACCTCGGGGCCACCACCCTCGACTACGCGATGCGCGAGGTCGTCGTCGAGGAAATCCTCGGCCGCGACTGGCAGTACGTGGCGTCGCCCGAGTTCGAGCGGCCCGACGCCGAGCAGGGCCTGCTGGACGATCTGGCGGCGGGCGCGCCCGACGAGCGGGACATCGAAGGCCCTCTCGGCGGCGAGCAGGAGGAGCGCCTGTTCCGCCAGTACAACCTGGCCAAGTGCCTCCTCGCCCACGCCCGCGAGGAGCTGAGGCCCTCCGAGCTCACCGACGGACAGCTCCGCCGGCTCGTGCACGTCCACGACCTGGCGCTGGCCGCGCGCAACTGCCTGGTCGTGGCCAACCTGCGCCTGGTCATTCACCTGGCCAGCCGCCACCTCGGCTCGGGCCGCCGGCTCGACGACCTGGTGAGCGACGGCACGGTGAGCCTGATGCAGGCGATCGAGAAGTTCGACGCCGCCCGCGGCGTGCGCTTCAGCACCTACGCGAGCTGGGCGATCCGCAAGAACTTCGCCAAGAGCCTGCCCCGCGAGGCCCAGCGCCACCAGGCCGAGATGACCGGCACCGGTGAGATCATCGAGTCGCACGGCGACGAGCGGGCCGTCGCGCCGCCCGAGCGCGACTTCAAGGAGGTCATTCGCTCCACCGTCGCCGCCCTGCTCCTCGAGCTCAGCCCCCGCGAGCGCGAGGTCATCGTCGCCCGGTTCGGCGTCGGCCGCCACGCGGAGACCCTCGAGCAGATCGGCCGCAGGTTCCAGGTCACCCGCGAACGCGTCCGCCAGATCGAGGCCTCGGCCCTCCGCAAGCTTGCCACCCTCGTGGACCCCGCCCTCGTCCGCGACCTCGTCGCGTCCCGCGAATAGCAGAAGTCCCGCGCTTGCGCGCTTGCCGCCGGGTCGGTAGAGTGAGTCGCCGGGGATTCGCTCGGCCACCGCGCGGCACTGGAGGATGCGACATGCCCTTCCTGCTCTACGGGCGGCAGCGGAGTGCGGAGGGAGCCGGCGAGTTCGTTCAGCTTCGCGAGGTTTCGCTCGCGGGCACGACCGAGGGGCTGATCCACCCCTTCGTGGCCAAGTACGCGCCCGCGGCCAGCACGTTCCCCTGGCACGCCACGGCCGGGGACCTGCTGGCCGAGGCCGGCATCCGCGCCCGGGGCCACGCCGTCGTCGTCGCCCTCAAGCCCACCGTGAAAGGCAACCTCTCGCTCCTGGAGCTCACGGACGTGTGGGGCTACAGCTACGCGGAATGGACCCCGCTGGCGCTGCGCCTCGAGACGCTGTTCGTGGACCGCTCGGTGGCCGACCCGGCCCGCTTCCAGCAGCGGTTCACCGACGAGGGCTGCGGCAGGACGCCGGTCCACGAGTTCCTCTACCTGCGCGGGGGGTTGCGTGGGGGAGCGTGGACGTGGGGGCCGGTCGGCTCCGTCAACGGGGTGCTACTGCGGCCCGACGCCCTCGGCTACTTCGTCCACAAGATTCGCGAGCGCTCGAGGGCCCCTGGCCCCGGCGACGCAACGGATGCGGAGCCGTAGCGCCTCCCGCCCGGCCGCGCCGTCACGGCTTCCTGTCGGCCTTCTTCGGCTCGGCGAGGGCCTTGGCGACGGCCTCGGCGGCCTTGGCGGCGACCTCGGCGGCGGCAGCGCGCATGGCCTCGACGAATGCGGCGGTGGTCTTGCCCCCGGCGTCGCGGCTGGCGGCGAAGCGGCCGGCGAAGAGCACGCTGCCATCGTCGGCCTGCTTGAGGACGAGCTCGATCTCGCACTCGGCGAGCCAGTGGGGGTCGCGCTGGACCTCGTCGAAGCGGGTGAGGCAGCCGTCGAGCAGGAGGTCGGGCCGGCGCACCAGGCGGTCGTCGGCCACGACTCGGGCGATGCCGCCGGCCTCGAGGGTGCGGCGGAGGACGGTGGTCACCATGTCGGACGGGGGCTCGACCCAGCGGTCGTTCTCGTGGAACCCGGCGGCGAGGGCGCCTCGGCGGAAGAGGATGCGCTCGCGATAGCGCGGGGCGGAGCCCAGCGCGCGGACCGCGAGGATGAGGTCGGCGGGCTGGGTGCCCGGCCGCGGCTCGGCGGCGGGGGGGTCAATGCTGTAGTAGCGGACCGGCACGAAGGGGCGCGAGAGGATGCTACAGCCGGCGAGGAGGAGAGCGGACATGGCCGGAATGAGCGGGAGGGTGCTTCTCATGGGTTTCCTCTCCTGAATTGGCAATGTCATGGCCCGCCCCTCCTGCCGCGCAAGATGGCCGAGGGGTCGCGCTCGAGGGTGTCGAGGAGATCGCGCGCGGCGCGGAGCGCCTGGTCGAGGTCGTCGAGGACGCGGGTGAGGTCGCGCTCGACGCTGGTAAGGGAGCGGCGGACGTCGTCGCGCGCGACAGCGAGGGTCTTGACGGAGGAGCCGACGCTGTCGGCGCCCTTGCCGAGCTTGTCGGCGGCCTCGCGGATGCTCTTGGTGGTGGCGGCGAGGTCGAGGCCGTCGAGTTGCCGCTGGACCTGGGTGAGCGTGGCGTCGAAGCGCTTGAGGGCGTCGCCGAGCGGCTTGCGGTTCTCGTCGAGGGTGGCCTGGACGGTATCGAGGAGCTTCTCGGCCCGGGCAGCGGCGGCGTCGGTGGCCTGCTGGAGCCTCATGGCGGCGCCGCCGGCCTTGCCGAGCGCCTTCTCGACGTCGGCCTGGGCGGCCCGAATGGCCTTGTCGAGCGAGGCGGCGATCTCGGCGGTCCTGGCCTGCAGGCCCTCGACGACCTTGTCGGCGCTGGCGAACAGGTCCTCGGCGCGGCGGAAGAGCCCGGGCAGGTCGTCGGGCTTGATCCTGGAGAAGACGGTGTCGAGGCGCTCGACGAGCCTGGTGAGGCGCTGGAGGGCCAGGGGCACGCTGTCGGCCAGCGTCTCCTCGAGGTCGGCCATGACCGAGGGGCGGACAGGGATGAAGGCGCCGGGCTCGAGGACGGGCGCGTCGCGGTCGGTGCCGCCCGAGAGGTCAACGACGTAGGGGCCGAAGAGCGAGAGGAGGCTGTAGCGGGCCTTCACGCCCTGGCGCACGGTGACCTTGGTGGGGTCTATGCCGAGGGTGACGCCGACGCGGTTCTCCGCGGTGACGCGGAGGTCGAGGACCTTTCCGACGGTGACGCCGCGGTAGCTCACGCGCGAGCCCTCCGTGAGGCCGGCGATCGTCTCCTCGAACTCCACGTAGTAGCGGTCGAGGCGCTTGCGGTTCACGCCGGTGAGCGTGACGACGACGGCGGCCAGGATGACGAGCACGCCGACGAGAAAGACGCCGACTTCCGTTTTCTGTCGCTTGGTAGCCACGGGGCGGTGTCCTCACGTGTCTGTGGGCCTGGGCGGCTCGGGCTCGACCCGGAAGAAGCGGCGGACCTCGGGGTCGGCCGAGCGAGCCACGGCGTCCAGGCGGCCGAAGAAGCGCACGGTGCCGCCCGCCAGCATGAGCACGCGGTCGGCGATGGTGCGGATGGAATCGAGGCTGTGGGTGACGGCGACGACCGTGATGTCGAGGAGGTCGCGCAGCCGGAGGATGAGCCGGTCGAGGCCAACCGCGGTGACCGGGTCGAGGCCCGCCGAGGGCTCATCGAAGAAGACCAGCTCGGGGTCCAGCGCCAAGGCGCGGGCGATGGCCACGCGCTTGCGCATCCCGCCCGAGAGGTCGGCCGGCATCTTGTCCCCGGCCTCGGCGAGGCCGACCAGGCTGAGCTTCATGCTCACGAGGGCGGGGATCAGCTCCTGGTCCATCCCGCGCTCGCGCAGGGGCAGGGCCACGTTCTCGGCGGCGCTGATCGAGTTGAACAGCGCGCTGGCCTGAAACGAGACGCCGAAGCGCGCGCGGAAGCGGTCCAGTGCGTCCTCCTCCAGCCCCGTAATGTCCTGGCCCCAGAGGCGCACGACGCCGCTCGTGGGGCGCAGGAGGCCGATGAGGTGGCGCAGGAGCGTGGTCTTGCCGCAGCCGCTCACGCCCACGATGGCCAGGACCTCGCCGGGGCGGACGTCGAAGCTCACGTCCTCCAGCACCCTGAGGGAGTCGTACCCCGCCACCAGGTTTTCCACTTCGATCACAGGTTCCACGGCAGCCCGGGCCTCGTGCTCACACGAAGTAGAAGAACGACGCGAAGATCATGTCGGCCACGATGATGAAAAAGATGTCCATGACGACGGAGCGCGTGGTGGCAAGGCCGATGCCGCGGGCGCCGCCGGCGACGCGGAGCCCGCTGTGGCAGGCCACCAGGCCGATGATGACGGCGAAGATGCAGCTCTTGGCGAGCCCCTGGCCGATGTCGCCCAGCGTGGCCGCGGCCACCAGCTCGTTCCACCAGGCGATCGAGCTCTCGCCCAGCAGGCCGATGCCCACGAGCGCGCCGCCGGCGTTGCCCGCCACCATCGCCAGCACGGTGAGCGCGGGCACGGCGAGGAACAACGCCCAGAGCTTCGGGGCGACGAGGAACTTGGCGATGTTGAAGCCCATCGAGCGGAGGGCGTCAATCTCCTCCTGCACGCTCATCGTGGCCAGCTCGGCCGTGATGGCGGCGCCGCTGCGGGCCGACACGATGATCCCGGTCAGGAACGCGCCCAGCTCCTGCGCGAAGGCCACCACCACGAGGTCGGCCACGAGAATCGTCTGGCCGAGCTGGCGAAGCTGCGCCGCGGCCAGCAGGGCGATGATGATGCCCAGCAGGAAGTTCAGCAGGACCACGATGCCGATCGCGCGCACGCCCATCTCGTACAGCTCGTCGAGCAGCGAGCCCCATCGCAGCCCCTTGCCCCGCACGGGGGCGAGGACCGACCAGTACAGGGCGTCCACCCCCAGCTCCCTGGCCGCGCGCAGCTCGCCCCATTTCTCGAACACGATTGAGCCGAGGCGCTCGAAGAGGCCCTCCCGCCGATGGCGCGGCGAGGGGGCCTCCTCGAGCGCCGGGCGAAGGAACTCCAGGAGCCTGGCCGCCTGGCCCTGCGCCCCTTCGAGGCGCAGCGCGGCCCCGCGCGCGCGGGCCGCCTTTGCGGCCAGCCGCAGGAAGGCGGCCCCCTGCGTGTCCAGCCGCTCGACCCCGCTGAGGTCCACCGCCAGGTCCTGCGCCCCCTGTTCGAGGCGGGCGCGGACGGCCTCCAGCAGCTCGCGCCCGCCCTCGAGCGAGAGCTTCGCCGGCGCCACCAGGGGGCCGGCGCCTGCGGCGGGTGCAGTGGCGTCGCTCACGTGGCCTCCCATCGCTCCGCGTCAGAGGTGCCGGGCCTCACTTCTTCGGCCTGCCGTCGGTGCCCAGGGGGGCCTCGCCGGGCAGGTCGCCCATCGCCCACAGCAGGCCGTTCACGAGGTGCTTCTGGAAGCGCTCGTCGGCCCACACGTTCTTGCCGTGGCCGAGGGCCGTATAGAAGACCCTGCCCTTGCCGTAGGGATGGCACCAGGCGATGCCGAAATCGAGGTCCTTGCGGATCTTCTCGCCCTTCTTGGGGTCCACCGAGGCGTTGTCGAGGCTGATGAGGACGTGGGTCTTCTCGCGCGACCAGGGGTTGAAGGCGTAGATTTCGTCGCGCACCTCGAATGCCTCACCGAGGTGGGCGGTGGCGGGGTGCTTCGCGTCCTCGACGATCATCCGCACCTTGCCGACCCAGGGGTGGCTGACGAAGACGCCGTCAACCATCTCGGCGTAGTCGGGCCACTTTGTCTGCGGGCACATGTAGAGGCCCGAATGGATCGCCACAAGGGCCTTGCCACCGCGGACGAACTCGATGAGCGCCTTCTTGTTCTCGTCGGTCAGCGGCGGCTTCACCTTGGTCAGTTCCCCGCCGCCGTAGGACACCATCGCGTCGAACTTGCCCAGGTACTCGGGCGTCCACTTCGAGCAGTCGGTGCACTCCTCGACCTCGAACGCGGCATCCTCCTTGGCCGCGGCATCCTTGAGCACCTGGAGCACGGCGGCGATGCCGTCGCCGTGGCGGTAGCCCTCGGTCTGCGAGTAGTACACCACGCGGCGCTTGGCCCCGGCCTCCACCGTGGCGCCGAACCCAAGGAGCATCGCTGCCCCTGTCGCCACAACAACCCAGCCGCTTCTGCACTTCATCTCGGGCCTCCTTTCACGTTCCACGCATCACGTTTCACGTTCCATCATGTCCACCTCGTGCGCCGTCCTCGCCTCGAGGTCGAAGCGAAGGGTCTTGATCTCGAACGGCCCCACGCGCCCCGTCCAGGCGGCCTGAGCGAAATGGATGTCCACGCGGGCCTCGGTCGCGCGGCCGGCGGTCTCGACGAAGCGCACGACGAGGCCGTCGCCCTCCTCGGCCTTCTTCAGCACGGTGAGAAGCAGGTTGTCGGGCTTCAGCTCCACGGCCGAGCCGTAGGACGAGATGGTGCCGTCCTGCACGTCCTCGAAGCGATAAAAGACGGGCACGTTCAGGCTTTGCGCCTCGCGCACCACCCCGGCGTCGTGCCACGAGCCGCCATGAGGCACGAGGCGATAGCGGATGACGTGCTCGCCCTGGTCGGTGTACTGGTACTCGACGCCCGGCTCGGGCTTTCGGGGGTCGTGGAAGGCGTAGATGGGGCTGCGAAGCAGGCTCAGGCGCATCTCGGAGCCCAGCACGTCGGCGCCGTACTTCCCGTCGTTGATCAAGGCGAGCCCCGCCGGCTGGCCGCCCACCGTGCCCGAGAGGTCGATCCAGCGTTGGACAGGCTCCTCCTCGCCGTTCGTGGGGCGCGTGATGCAGCCGTAGGGCACCGCGAACGTGGCGACGGGGGTCTCGATGGCCGTGGGGAAGGCGAGCTTGAGCATCTTGTGCCTCTCGTGCCAGTCCACCACCAGGCACACGTCAATCCGCGCCATCGCGTCGTAGAGGTAAAAGGTCTGCTCGGCCGTCGAGTCGCCCCATCGGCTTCGCACGCGGATGGCGGCGCGGACTGGGCCTTTCTCCACGATCTCAGGCGGGCCGACCGGCTCGAAGCGGCCGATCTCATCGCGGAAGGCGGCGACCCCGTGGCTCCACGTGTCGCTCGCGTCGCGCAGCACCACCAGCGCGGCGCCGGGGCCGGCGAGGAGATTCCGCCGCTCTTGTCCCTTTGGTCCCTTTCGTCCCTTAGGTCCCTTTTCTTCCAAGGGACTCAAGGGACCTAAGGGACCCAAGGGACTTGTCTGCCGCTTGTCTCGCAGGGCCAGCAGGCCCCCGGTCTTCGGGTCCAGCTCAATGGCAACGAGGCCGTTCTCGATCGAGGTCGGCGTCGCCACCAGCCCCGAGGCGGCAGGCTGCGGCTCGTGCTCGGTGCTCAGGTGGTAGCAGGCGAAGCCGAGCGAGCGGAGGCGCGTGCGGAAGACCACGTGCCCCTCGACACGCTGCACCGGCACCTCGTTGAACTGCTCGTCGAAGAGGGCGAGCTTCGGCGCGTCCTCCTGCGGCTCGAGCTCGATCACGTCCTCGCGGTCGAAGCCCAGCGGATTGAAGAAGGTGATGGGCGAGGCGCCGCGCGTGGTGTCAATGTGGCGGCCCCACTCCTCGAGCGACTCGGTGATGATGCGCATCGCCGTGCCCCGCACCTCGTCGAGAAGCGGCCAGGCGTCGTCGTAGGCCTCGGGGATGCTGGTGCCCGCCAGCACGTCGTGGAACTGGTGGAAGAGCACGGTCTCCCAGGCCTTGCTGAGGGTGGGCTGCTGCGGTTCGGCACCGAACGCCGCCGTGGCGATGGCCGCGAAGCGCTCGGCCACGAGCAGCAGCTCCTCGCACTCGTGGTTCATCCGCTTGATGTCCGACACCACCGTGTAGCAGCCGCGGGCGTGGTGCTGAAGCTCGTCGGCCACGACGGGCAGGCGGCCCCGCTCGCCCTCCACGGCCTCGAAGAAGCGCTGTGGCGTGCTGAAGATGGCGTTCGGCCCTTCGGGGTCGGCGGCGACCTGGAGGATGCTGGCGATGTTGGCCTTCGTGGGGCCGCCGCCGTGGTCGCCGACCCCGTAGAAGCACATCACGTGGCCGAGACCCAGGGGCGCCTGGTCCGCCGCCTGACGGATGCGCTCGGCAATCTCGTCGGGGCCGCAGCAGTAGTGGTGCGGCGGGCGACACGCGAGCACCTGCGAGCCATCGGGCGCCTGCCACAGAAAGAGGCCGGCGGGGAGCGTCTTCTCGTGCGGCCCGGGGCGGAAGAAGACATAGGTGTCGAGCCCGCACTTCTTCAGAATCTGCGGCAGCGTGCCCGCGTGGCCGAACGAGTCCACGTTATAGCCCACCCGCACGTCCACGCCAAACTTCTGTTGGAAGTACCGCTTGCCGTAGAGTGCCTGGCGGACGAACGACTCGCCGCACGGGATATTGCAGTCGGGCTGCTCCCACCACCCGCCGACGATGCACCAGCGCCCTTCGGCCACCCGCTGGCGGATCTGCTCGAACAGCTCGGGCTCGCGCTCCTCCAGCCACTGGCAGGTCGCGGCGGAGCTGCGGCAGAAGGTGAACCCAGGCGTCTCCTCCATCCGCTCCAGGGCGCTCCGGCACGTCTCGCGCACCACCTGGAACCCCTCCTCCGCCCGCCACAGCCACACCGGGTCAATGTGCGCGTTGCCGATCATGTGGACGGTGATGTTCGCACGCGAGCTGTCCATCGGCTCGCCGCTCCTCGCGGGTTGCACGCGGCCCCCAAGCCATCCTTCACGGGCAGTATAGCAGGAAATCGGCGAGGGGGTCAACAGGGAGGCTTGACAGGGTGCGTGTAATCTCCTTCGGTCGGAAAAGCCAGTTGCGCGATACTATCGCGGGCACCCCCAATCCCGCAGCTGACCCAACGCCCGCAGGGCGTGGCGGAGTAAAGCCCACGGCGATGCTTTGGGAGCCGTGGGTAAGGG
>DATKZY010000040.1:0-31123 GCA_035527715.1 Planctomycetota bacterium
CGCGACCGCATGCTGCCCGCGGCCTTCTCGTCGATCTCGCGGAAGACCAAGACGCCCGTGGTCGCGCTCGCCTTCACCAGCATCATCGTCGTGATGGTGGCCGTGTTCCTGCCCACGAAGGACGTGGCGTCGAGCGCGAGCATCATGTTCCTCTTCCTCTTCTTCCTCGTGAACCTGTGCGTGATCAAGATTCGCCTGAACATGGGCGACGAACTCAAGTACGGGTTCGTCATGCCCCTCTTCCCCCTGCCGCCGCTCCTGGCGGTCGTGGCGCAACTGGTCCTCGCGGTGTGGCTGGTGCACATGAGCTTCATCGCCTGGATTCTGGCGCCCCTGTGGGTCTTCTCGTGGATGGCCATCTACCGCTTCTACTCGCGCTCGCGAGCCATTGCGACGGCCGACGAGATCCACGTGATCGAGGAGGAGCGGGCACCGGCGGGCAACGAGTACCGCGTGATGGTCACCGTGGCGAACCCCCGCAACGCCCTCGAGCTGGTGCTCAACGCCCACAAGCTCTGCGGCGCCAAGCAGGCGCGCGTCGAGCTGCTCCACATGGTGCCCGTGCCCGACCAGGTGCCGCTCGCCGACGCCGAGCGGTTCTCGCTCGAGGGCAAGGAGGCGATGGTCGAGGCCATGCTCTATCTCGCGCCCCGATTCCCCCTCAGCTCCACCCTCCGCTACTGCCGCAACGTGGCCCGCGGCATCGTGAGCGCCGTCCGCGAGAAGCGCGTCAACATGCTCCTCATGGGCTGGCACGGACGGCCCCGCGCCCGTGCCTTCCGCCTCGGCAGCACGGTGGACCCGATCATCGAGCGCTCGCCGTGCAACGTCGTGGTGCTCAAGGGCTGTGGCAACCGCAAGTTCCGCCGCGTCCTCGTCCCCGTCGCCGGCGGGCCGAATGGCGCCTTCGCCCTCGAGGTCGCCAGCATCCTGGCCGACCCCGAGGAGGGGCAGGTCGTGGCCTTTACCGTCGCCGGCCACTCGAAGTTCGATATCGGCGGCTTCCTCGCCGAGCACGTCGGCCGCCTGCACCTGCCGCCCGACCGCGTGCAGGCAAAAGTCGTCAGCGCTCCACAGGTCGCTCAGGCCATCCTGAGGGAGGCCGAGGACTACGACCTGATCGTCATGGGCTGCACCGCCGAGCCGCTTCTCCGCCAACTCGCCAGAAGCTCCGTGCCCGAGACCGTGGCGCACCGGTGCACCAAGCCTCTGGCGATGGTGAAGGCGGAGGGCGGCATCCGGTCCTGGGTGAAGCGCTGGGTGTGACCCGGCGCCACAGCCTGCCATTTCCCAAGGGGGTCCCGCATGACACGAGCCGCCCGCCATATCGCGCGAGCGATTGGGCTCTGTTCCCTGGCCGCTCTCACCCTCGCACGCGGCGCGGAGATGGCCTCGCCCGTCCGCCTCCCACTCGACCGCACGGCCTACATCGTGGGCGAGAAGGTTCCCCTCGCCGTGCAGGGAGCCGAGGGCGAGGTGAAGGTCGAGTTGGCGGGGGCGGGCGGGCCGCCGCTGCTCGTCTACCGCGGCAAGCCGGCCGCGCTCGTGATGAGCACCGAGGGCCTGGCCGCAGGGACGTATGCCTTCCACGTCAACGGCCAGCCGTCGGGCGTCGAGCTGACCCTCGCCAGCCCCATCCGCAAGTCGCCCGGGGCGATCACCGACGAGAGCATGCCGAGTCCGCCGCAGCTCCCTCCCGAGATTTCGCGCGACCCCGCGAAGCGGGCAGCCGCGCGGGAGGTCTGGCGAAAGACGATGCCGCAGACGTTCCGCGACACGGGCATTGACGTGGCTTTCTCGATGTGCGCCTCCGAGATGGGCCGCCAGCCGCTCCTCGACCAGTTCGCCGCCGCCGCGGCCATGCTCTACGCCAATCCCTACACGCGGCCCATGAGCTTCAACGTCGCACGCATCTGGGAGCCCGAGTTGGCCACGTTCCGCCAGCGTCTCGCCCTCTCGGCCCAGGCCAACAGCCGCTACCCCAGCTTCGCCGGCTTCTGCCTCGACTTCGACCCCGTCGGCCTCCTCGCCCGCAAAATGCTCATGGTCTACTGGGGCTGGGGCAAGCAGGAGGAACAGCTTCGCAACTACATCGCCCGCAGCGACCAGGCCGTCTACGACGAGTTCACCCGCCGCACGGGGCTGAAGGCCCCCCGCCTCGACGAGTACATCACCTATCTCCTCGCCATCGGCCGGCCCGAGTTCGCCCCCGCCATTGACCTGCCGACCGCCCGCTGGATCGAGGAGATGGCGACCCACCTCAAGCCCCTCGACCCCGCCAAGCTCGCCGAACTGGAGAAGCGGATTGACGCCTGGGCGGCCTACCTGATGGGCATCTACGAGGAGAGCGACCGCGGGCACATCGAGGCCCTCCGCCCGATCGTCCCGACGATGCACCACACGGCCACCATCAACATTGACCACGCCGCCGTGCGGGACGGCCAGTACGTGCCCTGGGCCTATCGCCCCCACGATGTCCGCTACATCACGGCCTGGAACGACCAGGTGGCCGGCCCCGACTACGCCTACCAATGGCTCTTCAGCGCGGCCATGCTCGACACGAATCGCGGCCGCCAGCCGATCTGGGTCGGCAGCAGCCTGGGCATGGCCCACGGCCAGGCCGATTACCCGGGCAAGTTCGTCCGCGTCATCGCCCACAACCTCGCCCACGGCGCCTCGGGCGCCGGCTTCGCCCTCGAAGGTTTTTCAACCGTCCTCAGCGGCATGAACAAGCAGACCCACTGGAGCGAGATGAAGGGCAAGCCCATCGCCGAGGGGCTGCACGCGGGCCGCGACTTCCTCAATCGCTTCGCCTTCCTCGCCACCGAGTGCCGGGGCGACTACGGCGTCGGCATCCTTTACTCGCGGAGCCAGATGGCCCGCCAGCACGTGTGCCAGGGCTTCGGCACCGTCTGCTACAAGCTGCTCGTGGGCCTCACGCGGCTCGGCTACACCCCCCGCTTCGTCACCGAGGAGGAGATCGAGGCCGGTCTTGTGGGCGGGGCCTCCGTGCCCCGCGTCTCTTCGCGGGACAGAGACGTCCCGCCCACAATCGGCATCAAGGCACTCGTCATTGCGGGCCAGACGTTTCCCCTGCCGCCGAAGGTCGTCGCTGGCATCGAGGCATTCGCCAAGTCCGGCGGCATCGTCCTCGTGGACGGCTCGTCTTCGGTCAAGCTTGCCGGCGCGAAGCCCTTGGGTATCACATTGCCCTTCGTCGAGAGTGCCCGCCCCTACAACTGGTCGAGTCCCAACATCCCCCCAGGCGGCCGCCACATCGCCCTGGCGGAGGAATGGCACCGCGAGCTTACGCCGGCCGCCCTCAAGGCCCTCGGCGACACAGGGAGCGCCTTGCTGCGGCCCAAGAAGGGCGCCGATTCGCGCATCACCGTGATGCAGATCGACGGCGGCCGCGACGCGAAGTACCTCGTCTGCGTGAACGACTCCTCGATCAAGAGCCACACCGACTGGTTCCAGGTGTCCGACGAGTTGTTGCCGAGCCGTCAGGCGGCCGGATCGGTCATCTACGACGTCACACAGGAGCGGGTCCTTGGCAGTCTCCCACGGGGAGACGAGAAGATCCTCATGCGCGTCGAGCCGGACTTGCGGTGTGATCTGTCGGGGACCACGGCCCGCGTGCTTGCTCTCCTCACGCGTGGGGTCAGCGAGATCCCCCTCGAGGCCAACCAATCGGTCCGGGCTGGGGACCGCCTGGTCGTGAGGGTTGGGTTCCGCGACAAGCGGGGCCGGGCTCTTGCCGCCGCACTACCCTTCCGCCTGTCGCTCCTGCGGCCCGACCGCTCAGCGGCCGAGGACCTCTATCGCAGCACCGCGCCTGATGGCTCATTCGGCATGGCCTACGAGATTCCGCTCAATGCCCCGGCGGGCGAGTGGAAGGTGGCTGTCCGCTCGCAACTGACGGGCGACGTGGCGGAACTGCCCGTCACGGTGAGGCCGCCGCGACGCATCCGCCCCCTCGCCGAGCCGATGGACGACAAGGTCGTCTTCCGCAACAGCGAACGCCTCCGCGAGGTGCTGGCGGCGAAGGGCTCCAGAGCCATCGTGCCGCTCTTCGAGACGCCCCACACCATCAAGCTCCTGCCCGCCGCCGAACGGCTGAAGCAGGTGCTCGCCCGCCAGGGCATCGAGGCCGACGTTCGCCGAAAGCCGGAGATGACGACCTACTGGCTCGCCTATGGCCCGACGCCCGAGCAACTCGCCGAGAACGCCCGCGCCGACAAGGGCGAGTCCATCGGGAAGATCAAGGTCACGACCGTCAACCGCAACGACTACTTCGCCACCCTCGGCGGCTACCAGGTGGGCGAGACGGTCGTGCTCCTCGACCTGGCGACCCGCCCCGACAACGAGATGGCCGATCATCTGGCCAAGGTGGGCGTGCTGTGGCCCCAGGCCTCGGCCACCTTCCCCGGCCCCGGCCGCGCCATCGTCCACTGCATCCCGCAGGCATTTCACCCCGAGAAGTCGGCCGTCGTGATTCAAGGCTCCGACATGGCCGGCCTGATGGCCGGCGTCGAGGCCCTTCGCCGCCCCGCTGACGACTGGCTGGGCGCCAGCGTCGCCTCGGCCCGCGACGCCCTCTTCCGCGAGTTCCACGTCGGCGGCGAGCCCGAGCAAGTAACCGACGTCCGAAAGGGGATCTGGCCGTTCTCAGGCTCCGGCCTCACCTCCCGCGGCCTCACGGTGCGCCACGACCCGAAACCCTTCGCCATCAAGTTCCTCGGCAGCAAGCCCCCCGCCGAAAACGAAATCCCGCCCATCCCGCCATTCGCTCACAAGCCCCTCGACGCCCCCGCCACCATCGAGTGCAAGGACTTCACCCCCCAGCTTCGCACGGCCAAGGGCTACGAGGATGCCTGGACGCCCGGCAAGAACTGGAAGGCCGACCTGCGCTTCGCCGACGCCATTCTGCTCGTAGTGGACGTGAAGAAGGCGGGCAAGACGGCACTCATCGCCGAGGGGCTATTCCGCTACTCCGACCGCCGGCCACGCACCCAGGCCAATTGGGAGGACATCCTCGCCCTCCGCGACACCCTCGTGCCCAGAGAGCGCCGCCCGATGTACTTCGAGGCCATGCTCGACGGCAAGCCGATGGGCCGTCTCGACAAGCTGACGACGGCCACTCAGGATGTGCCCGTGGATTCTCCCCCGTGGCACAGCGGCCAGAAGCCGAAGACCGTATCCGAGGAGGTCGTCACCCGCATCGGTGGCGAACTCGACCTCCCCGCAGGCTCGCACCGCCTGCTCCTCATCCCGCGCAACATCGTGGATGGGAAGCTGGAGAAGCTGCACGTTGGGGTGGAGCCGGCGGCCCAGCCGGAGAAGAAGCCTTGAAAGACGCGTGACCCGTGACGCGTGATAGGAGAAGGCACCGAACTCAGGGCTTGGCGAGAGATTCCAGTGCTGCCTTGGCAAGCGGGCCAAGGACTTCATCTTTGAGCGCGGCCTCGAGGACGGCGCGAGTGCGGGCCTGTTGCTCGGTGGTGAGGCGGTTGCGGCGGTGGTTGGCCAGGCGAATGGCGGCGAAGGCGCGGGCGGCGGTGCTCGGGTCGTCGAGGCGTTTCAGGGCTTCCTGGTCAATCGCCTCATCCACCTCCTTGAGGTTGCCTTTGGGCAGGCCGTCCTCGAGGCGCTCGAGCAGGGCCGGCTCCTGGGCGGGAATGATGTACAACACGGCGTCGCCCTCGCCCTCGCGTCGGCCGCCGGCGGCGAGGATGGCCTTCTCGGCGAGGCGGGCAGTGCGGGCGACGAGGTCGTCCATCGTTTCGGACTTCGGCAGGCCATCGCGGGTGTTGTTGTCATAGTGGGCGGGGAGCACCCAGCCGGGGTTGGCGGCCATCGCCTTGGCGCCCAGCATGACGCCCAGCACGGTGCCGCAGGTGGCGGCATTGCAGTCGGCGTCGTAGCCCATCGCGAAGCTGAGGCGCATCGTCTCCACGAAATCGCCCTTGCCGTAGAGCAGCGCGGCCACGACGAGGGCGCCGTTGGTGACGGTGGCGTTCATGTTCCACTTCCGTTCGTCCCGATACTTCTTCTGAATCGCGGCGCGAGTGGCCTGCCAGTCGCTTGGCCACTGCTTGTGCCAGGCGATGACGTCGCGGACCATCTCGGCGTGCTCGCTCCTGGGGTCCACGGCGTCGAGCGAGCGGGCGATGAGGCGGGGCACGTCGCTCTCGAAGAAGGCCAGCGCGATCATCGCGGTGGTGTAGGCGCAGGCCTGGATGGGCTCGCCGCGGACCGTGATGTGCAGGCAGTGGCGGGCGATGCGGGCCGCCTCGTTGGGCAGGCCAGGGGCGAGGAGGCCGAATGCCTCGGCGCAGAACTGGCCCGACAGGTTATACTTTGCGTGGGGGTTGAGGGCGAAGTGGGAGGTCCAGGGCGGCACGATGCCCTGGCCGATGAGCTTGCGCGCCTGCTCGTTGGAGACCCAGATGCGGCGGTTGACCGAGCGGACCCATTCGCGGGCGAGGTCGGGATAGGGCACGAGCAGCGTGTCGAGGCGGTCCATCGCGTGGAGATGCGTCCACTCGATGTCGGTGTCGTCGTCGCTGGGGCAGCGGGGGAGATTGGGCGTGAAGTTGGGCAGCGGGCCGGGGGCGTCCTTGTACTTGAACTCGAAGGGCAGGCCCTGGACGTTGCCGACCATCTGGCCCGCCCATCCGCCGCGGATGCGGTCGAGAAGCTCGGCGCGCGAGAGGCGGCGCGTCTCGGTCGCCTGGGCCGCCGAGCCGAGCAGCGCTACGGCGACGACGCCGAGGCAGAGGCACTTTGCTTCGAGCATTGCTGTGCTCCTTTCCGAGATGGCGGCATGCTACCCGAACGCCGTCGGCGCTGCAAGCTGGACAAGCGGCGGAGCTTTTGGTAGAAGCATAGGAGTGCATGGCATCGCGCCAGCTCAGGAAAGGGGTGCCCTATGGTCAGGCGGCTGGTTGTCGCGACGGTTCTCGTCTCCTGCGTCGCCTCCGCGGCGGAAGCCGATTGGCCGCAGTGGCGTGGGCCGGGCCGCGATGGCATTGCCCTGGGCGCCACGCTTCCCGGCACGCTGCCTGCGAGCCTGAAGCAGGTGTGGGAGGTCGAGGTGGGGGCCGGCTATCCCGGCCCTGTCATCGCCGGCGACAGCGTGGTTATCTTCTCGCGGCAGGGCGACAACGAGGCCATTCGGTGCCTGAATGCGGCGGACGGCAAGGAGCGGTGGAAAGATGAGTATCCGGCGCCCTATAAGCCGGAGTCGGTGGCCAAGCCGCACGGGAAAGGCCCCTTCGCCACGCCGACGATTGCGGGCGGCAAGGTGTTCGCCATCGGCATCAGCGGGGTCCTGAGCGCCTACGACCTCGCGAGCGGCAAGAAGCTCTGGCGGCACGATTTCAAGGGGCAGTTCAAGAAGACGTATCCGAGCTGGGGGGCGTCGTGCTCGCCGCTCGTCGAGGGCAGCCTGTGCATCCTCGGCGTCGGGGCGAAGGATCAGGGTGGCCTGGCGGCCTTCGATGTCCAGAGCGGCAAGGTGGTCTGGCAGCAGACGGCCGACGGTGCGGCCTATTCGTCGCCCGTCGCCGCCGACATCGCCGGCCAGCGGCAGATCATCGCCCTGATGGAGCACCACCTGCTCGCCGTCGAGCCGAAGGAGGGCAAGGTGCTCTGGAAGGTGCCCCTCGTGGTCCAGTACGAACAGAACATCTTTACTCCAATCGTGCACAAGGACCTGGTCATTGTTGCGGGCTGGGGCCAGCCGATCCGGGCCTATCGCATCGCGATGACGGACGGCGCGCTGGCGGCTGTCGAGGCGTGGAAGAGCGACCGAGAGGCATTCTTCATGAGCACCCCCGTCCTCACCGGCGGGCATCTGTACGGGTTGGCCGACCGCGGCCGGGGCACGCTGGTGTGCATCAAGGCCGAGGATGGCATCACGGCCTGGTCGTCGCCCGGCGGGCAGGGGCAGTATGCGTCGCTCGTCGCCGCGGGCGACAAGGTGCTGGCGCTCACGACGAAGGGCGAGCTGAGCCTGTTCGCGGCGGACGCGAGCGGCTTCAAGGAGCTGGGGCGCGTGGTGGCCACGAAGCGCACGACGTGGGCGCACCTGGCACTCGTCGGCAACGGGCTCTACGTCAAGGACAACTCGCACGCCGCGTGCTTTGATCTGAAGGGCGAGTGACCCGTTTTTCCTGGTAGGGAACCATGATCAAGCGAACGACGCTCATGTTGCTGGCCACGGTCGCCGCGAGCGCCCTTGGCGGCGAGAGCGAGGGGCCGCCCTCGCTCGACCCGCAGCTCAGGACCCTCGACCTGAAATTCGTCACGCCGCACCTGCCGCTGCTGAAGAAGCACGCGAAGGGGGAGTTCAAGGCGTTCTTCCTCGTGCCGGCCGACAGCACGCTGGGCCACGTGCGCGAGATCGTGCAGCGGGCCGACATCGTGCCCGCCTACTGTGCGGTCACGAAGCTCGCGACCCCGGCCGACGGGCTGCACGCGGGCGACCTTGCGGAGTTTCGTGAAAAGCTGAACGCCGCCGCGCCGCAGGTGCTTGTGACGCTTGGTGTCAATTGGCACGCGGGGCTGAAGGCCCAGCTCATCGGCGAACTGCTTGGCCGCGTGCGCGAGGGCATGGGCACGGTTGTCGCCGTACGCGATCTGAAGGGCGAGCCCGAACTGGCCGCGGCTCTCGCGGCAGGGAAGGAGCTGGATGCCCCGCCGCTACCCGCCGTGGGCGTGAGCGTGCCGACCATTCGCCGCTTCGCCGTGGGCAAGGGGCGGGTCGCGCTCGTCGTGTGCCCGTGGCGCAGCAGCGGCGACGCCGGCGAGGCCGCGCTGGGGGATTGGGCGACCCTTCGCCTGGCCCGCGAGACGACGCAGATCGAGGAGCTCCGCTGGCGCGGCTTCGAGTACAGCTACGCCTTCCTCGCCGACGCGGCCCGCTGGGCCGCGGGGCAGGAGACGGCCGTCGCCGTGACCGATGCGGCGCTGAAGGGCGATGCCGTGCTGGTGAGCCTGCACAACGCGGGCGACAAGGTGATGACCCGCGTGTACGTGACGGTGCGGAGCCGCCGCTGGGAGGCGCGGACGCACGGCGAGGTGCAGGCCGAGCTGTCGCCCGGCGAGAGCCGGCACCTGGTGACGCTGGGCAAGGCGCCCGACGGCGGGCCGCTCGCCCTCGAGGTGCACGTGCGGGGCGGCGACAGCAGGACGCTCGCCTTTGGCTCGGTCGGTGCGTCGGCCTTCGAGGCGATCCGGATGAGGGTCCTGCCCCAGCCCCCCTTCCAGTCGGCGGCCAAGCCGGGGGCGTGCGTCGTCGAGCTCGAAGGCTCCGTGCCCGGCGGCAATCTCGACGTGAGGGTCGAGGACCGCTTCGGCCACCTCGTGGACCGCAGCACCCACGTCGTCCGCCTCCAGGGTGGCAAGGCCCACGTCGCCTTCCTGCTCCAGGGCTTCAAGCCGCTGTGCGTGTACCACGAGATTGTGGCGCGGTTCTACTCCGTGGACGCGCCGGAACGGCTGACGGCCGAGGCGACGGCGGACGTGTTTCTCCTGCCCCCGCGGCCTTCGTATGCCGACGGCTTCGCTCTCGGCGTGTGGGGCGCTGCGCAGCGCACGGCCCTGATGCTCCAGGCCATGCTCCGCACCACCCACGACCTCGGCCTCACCCTGCACAGCCACGCGGGCGACGACCGCGTGCTCTACGCCACCGGCGGGTCCAAGGCGGCCCGCGTCGCCCACAGCGTCACCGACCGCTACGCGCGGAAGGACGAGAAGCCGCGGCTCGATGGCGGCAAGCTCATCCTGTACCCACCACTCCTGCCCAGCCCCGAGGCGGTCCAGGCCGCCAAGGAGGAATGGCAGAAGCGGGTCCGCCTGGAATACGACACCGGCGCCCGCTTCGTGGGCATTGACGACGAGCGGCAACTGGCCGACGGCTTCGACTGCCATCCGCAGACGCTCGGCGGCTTCCGCGAGTGGCTGCGGAAGCGCTACGCCGACATCGCGGAGCTGAACAGGACGTGGGGCACGCAGTTCGCCGGCTTCGCCCAGGTGGTGCCGAAGCGCCGCAGGGACCTGGGCGCCTCGCTCAACCTCGCGCCCTGGCTCGAATTCCGCATGTTCATCGGCGACGTGCTCGGCGACTACTACGTGAAGGCCCCCGCCGACTGGGCGGCCGAGATCGCCCCCGACCTCTCCGTCGGCGAGTGGGGCATCGCCGAGCCCTCCGCCGCCTGGCCCGTGGACTGGAGCCGCTACGCGCAGTGCTACAAGCACACCGCCCGCTGCGGCGGCCCGCAGGGCGTGCTCGAGGACCTCTTCCGCTCCTTTGCCCCCGGCACGCGGCACGGGTTGCGGATGCGCGAGGGCATGCAGCCCGCCGACCCCGCCCGCCGCATCGCCCCCTGGCTCTCGCTCGCCGCCGGCGGCAGCTTCGCCTGGTTCGGGGAGATGTGCGGCGATGGCTCGCTCCACGACCCCGTGCTCACCTCGGACCAGCGGCCCACCGCCGGCTACGCCGCCCTTGCCAAGGACGTGTTCCCTGGCCTGACGGGCGGCGTGGACCGCCTGATATTCGCCAGCAAGTTCAGCCCCGACCCCATTGCCATCGCCTACTCGTATCCCTCGTGGCTGGCCGACCCCGACTCGCTGGCTCGCGAGGCCAAGGTCATCGTCGAGGAGTTGGGCTTCCAGCACCTCTACGTGACGGTGGACGACGTGGCGGCGGGCCGCCTGGAGAAGGACGGGTTCAAGCTCCTGGTGATCCAGCAGGCAAGCTGCCTGTCGAAGGAGCAGGTCGAGGGGGTGCGGCGCTTCGCCGAGGCGGGCGGCATCGTCCTGTGCATCGGGCGGGCCGGCTGGCGCGACCTCCACGGCGCCCCGCACGCCGAGGGCTGCCTGCTCGACGCCCTGACGGGCGTGGACACGGCCAAGGCCGCGCCCCTGGGCCGCACGATGCGCACGCCCGCGGGCGAGCCCCTGCTCACCCTGGCCGTCGCCCACGGCGGCATCGCGGTGGCCAAGGACGCCACCGTCCTCGCCAATGTCGCCCCCGACGACAAGACGCTTCTCCCCGTCTGGACCGTGCGGGATCTGGGGAAGGGCAAGGTCTACTGGCTGAACGCTTCTGTCGCCCTCGGGGGGCCGGAGGCCGTGCGGAAGTCGCAGTGGGACATCTTCGACCACGTGATCGCGATGGCCTCTCTCACGCCACGGTGCCGCCTGTTTGCCGGCGGCCAGCCGCTCTTCGACGCCGAGACGTGGTACTACGAAACGCCGTCGGGGCGCACGCTCCTCGTCGCCCACTACCTGGCGCGCAAGGTGGAAAGCCCCGTCACCGTCCGCTTTCAGCGGAAGGGCATCGTCTACGAGGTCATCTCGAAGCGCGCCGTGGGCGACTCCGAATCCATCCAGGACACCTTCCCCGAAGGCACGATGCGGGTCTACGCGATCCTCGACTACCGCTGCCTCGGCATGACCGCCAAGCTCGAAGACAACAAGGTCAACCCGGGCGACGTCCTCCGCGTCCGCTGCACGATCAAGATCAGCAGCAAGGACCCCGCGAAGACGGCCGACCTGCACCCGATCCGCCTCTGGGTCCTCGGGCCGTCGGGCGAGCTTCCCGGGTACCGCACCGTGGTCCTGGCGCAGGACGGCGAGGCCACCGCCGAGTTCCGCCTTGCCCTCGATGAGGCGCCGGGCAGCCACTCCATCCACGCCCTCGACGTCATCTCCGGGCAGGAGGCCCGCGCCACCTTCACCGTCCTGAAGCCCGATGCGAAGGGCAGATAGGAGACGGCCGTGGTGGGACACCGCGCTGTCGTGATGCTGCTCTTCGCCCACGCCGGCCTGCTGTGCGGCGGCGAGCGGGTGGTCGTGGATGCCGCCCCCTTCGTGGACAAGTCGCTCGGCGACTGCGGCATCCAGAGGGCCATCGACTCGCTGCCCGCCGAGGGCGGCATCGTCGAGCTGCCCGAGGGGCGGTTCCCCCTCGAGCGCTACCTCTTCCTCAAGACCGGCACGACCCTGCGTGGCAAGGGCAGGAAAACCGTCCTCGCCGCAGGCAAGCCCGAGACCCGCCGAAACGTGGCGAAGGATGCGCCCGCGAACGGCACGGAGGTCACGGTCGAGGGCGACCTCGCCGGCCTCAAGCCAGGGATGCTCGCCTACGCCTGGCGCTTCCGCGACCCAAGCTGGCTCGGCTACATCAAGCCCTATCGCGTCAAGGAGATTCGCGGCCAGACCATCGTCTTTGCCGAGCCGGTCAAGTGCGAGATGCTGCTGCGGAACCACGCGCAAGTCTCCTGGGGCTTCACCACCGCGCTCGCCGCACCTGCGAAGAAGGGCGGGAAGGCCATCCAGGTCGAGCACCCGGAACTGCTCCCGCCCGGCACGGGCATCACCTTCGCCGGCGAAGGCGACCTCTGGAACCACCACTTCAACGCCGTCGTCGCGGCCACGGGCAGCACGCTCACCCTCGAACGCCCCGTCGGCGTCAACGCGAAAGAGGGCACCCTCGTCCACCACGCCTACTCCGCCATCACCGCCGACGGGCAGCACGACATCGCGGTCGAGGCCCTCGGTATCGAGGGCTGGCCGGGCGATGAGCGGCCCGTGTGCCGCAACTTCTACTACAGCGCCATCCATAGCGTGCGGTGCAGCAACGTCACGGTCCGCAACGTCGAGGCCCGCGACTGGCAGGCCGACGGCGTGAGCATTCAGGCGGGGAAGAACTCCCTGGTCGAGCACTGCGTGGCCACGGGCAACTCCGGCCACGGCTTCCACTCCGGGACCGACTTCACCGACGGCCTTTGGGCGAACCTGAGATCGGTCGCGAATGGCGGCGACGGCTTCTACTACTGCTGGCACGACAAGAACGTCGTCGTCCGCAACTGCATCCTCAACGAGAACCAGGGCCACGGCGTCGGCGGCCTCGGCAACCCGGGCGACCGCCGCTGCACCGTCGAGGGCAACACCATCGAGCGGAACGGCCGGGCCGGCATCGAGGTCAACGGCGGCATGGCCTCGGGCAGCGTCCTCCGCAACAACGTCGTGCGCGACAACTCGCGGTCGAAGCCCGGCCAGTGGCCCGGCATCGCCCTCTTCGCCTCCGCCGAGGACGCCCGCGCCTACACGGTCGAGGGCAACGTCGTCGAGAGCACGCTCCCCGAGCCGACCCAATGGGTCGGCATCGAGGAGCGCTGCGGCGACCCGCCCCGCCGCGAGGTCGAGCGCGACGGCAAGAAGGTCGTCGAGACCCGCATCGCCGACGAGAATGCCATCCGCAACAACAAGCTCGCCGGCCACAAAACCGCCGACATCGTCGTAGTTGGCCCGAGCACGGTGTGCGAGGGGAACGGCGAGGCAAAGGTCGTCCGCAAGCCTGATGAGAAATGACCAATGAGCGGGCGCCTCCCAGCTTCCAGAGGCGCTTGCAGAGAAAAGCGGGCAGTGGTAGCCTACTGCGCGGGTGGCATGGGCATCTTGCCCGTCGCCCACAGGCGGGGACGCCTGTGCCACCAAGCGGCGTGTGGCCGGAGGCGAAGGCGATGTTTCCTGACTCCATCCGTCGGCGGCTCGTCGCGGGAGCGCTCCTGGCGGCCGCCTCGGCGGCTTCGGCGGGGCGCTGGATTGTGCCCGACTGGCCCGAGGGCAGAGAACCGAAGTTCGAGCCCGTCCCCCTCTTCTGGTTCACCGTGCGCGACTGCCCGCTCGTCTACCGCACCGAGGTGGACGTGCCGAAGGAGGCGGACCGCGCGACCGCTCTCCTCCGCACCAGCGGCTACGTCTACGTGTGCGTGGACGGCTGTCAGGTTCACGCCTGGGCGCCGAGGCCGAAGGAGAAGGACCGCCCCGAGGTCCCCGCCGACCCCAGCCGCGTCCACGAGCTTGACCTCACGCCTCGCCTCACGCCCGGGCGGCACGTGCTCACCGTGAGTGCCCCGGCCGCAGGCTTCGTCCTCGACGGCGGCGTCTACGCCGGCGCGAAACGCCTGGGCCCTCTCGCCTCCGACGCGAAGTGGACGGTCGCGAAGTTCGCCCCCACGACCCTCGTGGAGGACGAGCCGGTCATGCGGCTCGGCTTCGACGGCCCGTCGGCACCCGTCCGAGAGGTCGTCGAGAAGGCGACGGGCGAGGCACTGGAGGAGCCCCGAGAATGGCTCGCCGGGGAGGATGCGTTGGCGAAGGCGTTCCACGCGGCCTTCGTGCGGCGTGCCCAGCGCGACCTTGCCGACGCCCTCTGGCGCCTCGATCTGCTGGTGGGGAAGGGCATCTACGTCGTGGGCGACGCGGCCTACGGCTGGGGCGGGCCGCTGCGCCTCGACCCTGAGGCGCTCAAGAACGCGATCACCGCGCTCGGCGCCGCCCGCGCGCTTGCCGAGCCGGTGCAAGCCGCGCAGGAGGCCAAGGCCGCCTCCGCCGCCGACCTGGCGGGCGCGTTGCCCGCGATGCGCAGCCTTCGGCGGGCGCTCGACCAGGTGGTCGCCGAGGCCGAGGCCGCCAGCCGCGACGCCTTCCGCGCCGACGAGCACAAGGCCATCAAGCTCGCCGCCGCAGTCGTCGGCACCAGCCTCTCGGTCCGCGAGACGCTTGTCGAGCCGGCCAGGCTCCACGAGAAGGTGGCCGCACAGGTCGCCCACCCACTCAACCGCCTCAACCAGAGCCGCTACGACCGCCTCGGCTGGATCGAGCACCCGGAGCTCACCGACAGCGACGTGCGCCGCTGGGGCGTCCGCGTCAACCCCGTCTCCGGCCCCACCAAGGCCGCTCCCGCGGGCGAATGGCGCCGCTTCCTGTTCTCCACCGACTCCGCGGACGACGGGCTCCGCGAGCTGCGCTGGAGCATCGGCTACAACGTCGAGACCCAGTGGCAGCGGGTCAACCCCGCCGAGAGCTGGACCAAGGACAAGCGCTTCGCCGACTACCGCGGCGTCGCCTGGTACCGCACCCGCATCCACGTCCCCGCCGAATGGGCGGGAAACGACGTGGTCCTCACCCTCGCCGTCGCCGGCCGCGAGCGGGCCTGGCTCAACGACAAGGAGATCACCGCCCTCGGCCAGGGAGCCGGCGCCCGCACCTACAAGGTGCCCTCGGACCTCGTGGCCTTCGGGGCCGAGAACTTTCTGGCCTTTCGCGTGGAGGCCGATGGGGAGCAGCGGGGCCTCGTCGGCCCCACCGAGCTGAGCTGCCCGGCCCTCGACGCCTCCGAGGCCAGGAAGACGCCGCCGACCGACGTGTTGGCGACCCCGCTCAGCCCGTGCGTGGTCCTCACGCCTTGGACCGACGTCCTCGAGATCCGCCACGCGGGCCAGAGCGAGCTTCTGCTCCCCGGGCAGCTCAAGCTGGGCCGGTGCTACTACCGTGCCGACAAGGACGGGCGCCTGAAGGCCAACTGGGCGCTCCTGTGGCTCACGCCGGCCAGCGACGCCAGCCCGCTGCGGCCGATCCTGCTCGTCTTCCGCCGACGGCCCGTCGCCATCCAGGGGCGGCCCGGCGTCACCACCATCCAGCTCGGCCGGCCCCGCGAGCGCGTCATCGCCGTCCGACCCTGGACCAAGGCGAAGTTCGACGACGAGCGCTTCCGCCTCAGCCTCGATGTCGGCATCGGTCCCTGGAGCCGTGCCGCCCTCGCGGTGCCGCTCGACTTCATGAGCGTCACGCGGGTCCTCCAGCCGGGCGAGCGATACGAGAAGGCCACGGTCGAGAGCGTCCCCCGCGGCCCCGTCCTCGGCCACACGGTCGTCTACGACTACCTGGAGACCAAGGACGACTGGGGCACGAAGCCGCTGCGCCTCGCTCCCCTGCCTGCCCTGTGCAGCTTCGCCCTCGACTCGAGGTTCCGCAGCCTGAACGTCGAGGGGAAGGTGGAGACGTTCCAGGATGGCGGCCTCCTGGCCCCGTACCGCGCCGTGCGCGACGCCGATCGCGTGAGCTACAGCTACGAGGTCGAGCCGTACCCGCGCTTCGCCGGCTTCACGAGCTGGATGTTCGCGGGCGGCGACGCCGGCGTGTTCGGCAACCAACGCGAGCTTGCACTGCTGGCTCACATGGGCGCCAACAGCTTCCGCCCGCAGCACAACTGGTCCGACGAGCCGCCCCCGAAGGACATGGGGCCGGCCGATGGCCGCACCCGCGTCCAGGTCACTGCCGACTATGCCAACGCCGTGGGCGTGAACTACATGAACAACATTGACCAGACCCTCGGCCGGCCGCGCGAGTTCGTCCGCGAGAACTACGACGAGTTCATGCAGCTCGTCGGAGCCCACTACGAGAAGATCGCGAAGCAACTGGCCGCGCGGCCGTTCTGGGCGGCCGCCTACGACCTCATCAACGAGCCGTTCGACCACAAGCACGACCGCTACAACCCCGCGATGAGGGAGCTCACGCGCCGCGTGCGCGCCCTGGACAACTCGCACCTCCTCTACATCGAGCCGTGCGAGGCCTGGGGCGCCATCCAGCAGCTTGCACTCGTCGAGCCCACGCGCGACCCCCTCACCGTCTACAGCTTCCACGACTACAACTTCCGCCTCCACAAGGCCGACGACCGCTGGCCCACGCCCGAGCGCGACATCACAAGCATCTGCAAGATGTGGCTGCCCGCCATCGAGTTCCAGATTCGCCACGGCGTCCCCATGCACTGTGGCGAGTTCGGCGGCTTCGCCAACGCCTCCGACGACTCCCTGGCCCAGACCCTGCTGATGAGCGACTTCTTCCGCATCTTCGACCAGTTCGGCATGCACCACCACTACTACAGCGGGCGGGGCGTCTACGAGCGGCTGGCGGACGGCTCGATGCGTCCGAGCAACGTCGTGCGCGCCTACCGCGCCTACTTCGCCCGCGGCGGCTTCAACGTCTGCTACAGGAAATGGTCGGGCCACCCGAAGGCCCCGAACACGCCGTAGGGCTCAGCCCGGACGGTGGTGCGTGGCGCAGAGCCTGAGCAGCGTGGGCGAGCCCAGAGCGGCAATGACCTGCTCTGGTTGCGGTGCAGTGCAGGCTGCCTCGCGGCAACATGCCATAGCGGCATGACCTGAAGGACCGCGAGTCGGCATCGTCCGGAGCACAGCCAACCAACTTCAGCTATCGTCAACGGATTGAGCGCGCCTGCCAGAATGGCGGTCCGCCGTCGTGAGTTGTCGGACTCATCTCGCTCGTGTGGTCGTGCTGCAGAAGGCCTGTCGAGCAGATGATGGGCAGTTTCTGCGGTCTGACCGTCTCGGCCACCCAGGTGTCACTCCGGATTCCCAGTAGTCTCAGCGGCGCCTTCAGCATCACGAAGATGCTGTGGATGCCATCGCGACGCCGGGAGGGTTCCACAAAAGCAGAAGGCGCCGCAACCCCTCAGGGTCAAGGCGCCTCGCCGTCAATCTTGTGCGAATCTGATACCGGTGCGCTACTTCTTCCGCCGGCGCAGGCGAAGAGCCAGCGCCCCAAGGCCGAGCAGTGTGATCGTCGCAGGCTCTGGCGTCGCAAACCCGACGTCCGTGATCACCAGGTCCCAGCCCCGCGAGTTATTCGTCCAAAGCCTGATCCGAACCCCATCTACATCGTTGATGTCCGCGGCGGTTGGCGCATTCGTGCCGTCACTGAGCGTGGCCAGCGGGATCAGGAACCAATCCGGCATGTCCGTCGGCTGTACTTCGGGGATCTCGATGTTGTTGCGTATGAACTCCTTGGCCGAGGCTTCGCCCTGGTGAGTCGCCACGCGGGCGTCCACGTAGGCCCCGGTCGCCCCGATAGGCATGTCCGACTGGACCACGTAGAAGTAAAGGAAAATGGACGGGATCGGAGCCGCGTCAATGTCCGCATTCATCTGGTTCGCCGCGCCGGTGTACGTACCGTAGCGCAGCAGCAATTCGCTTGTCACTTGGCTGTCGGTCGAGAATATCAACTGGCTGCCGTAGATTGATGAGCGTGTGCCCCTGATCCCCAGCACACCCCCTGACAGAGCGTGCACGTCAGTGTTCCGCCAACCCCCATCCACGCGAGTGAGCCCGGACTGATAGGCATAATCACGGCCCGGGGGGGTCGGGTCAGCCCCCGGCCAAAATGACTCGATGTTGTTGAAGCCCGTCTCAGGGTTCACGGGATACTGGTCGGCCAACTCGTCAATTCGCAGCGGCAGAACGCCAGCCGTGGCCACGCCACACATCATGGCAAAGACTACCACCGATACGGCAATTCTCTTGCTCACGTGTCATCCCCTCTTGTCTACGCCTTGCCGCCTTCGCCCTTCGGGAGGGCGGCAGAGGTTGTTTCCGGGCAAACTCCATGATCAATGAGTTCGCCCAACTCACATCAGATGCGAGTAAGGAATGCAATTATTGTACCGGACCCATCCTGGCGAGGCCACAAATGTGGATCTCCTATCTCATTGCTGCCACGTGACATGTGGAAGCGCGGAAGGACGCCTCCGGCCTGCCACAATGGCAGCCGAGAGGCGCGCGTTGACGGTTGGCAACATGCGCGCCGGCACATATGGAGGTTTCTAGCCATAACTCTTTGCATAGCAATACTTAAAGCCATGTTGATTTGCGTCAACGCAACTGTTCGCGAAATCAACATGTCGGGGACCCTCCGCAGAGGTTTCCAGGGGCATGGGCGCGGCGGTGCGAGCGTCATTGGTCGGATGCATTCATAGACCATGGTACGGATTTTGCGGCGCAAACACGCCGTGTGCACTTGGGGGTTGGGGAGAGCGGCATCATGTGAGGGCGGGCCAGCATTGCACGTGGCCTCGCCCAAGCGAGGAGATGAGGAGGAAGCTTGGCGACAATCAGGACGCTGCTGCTCTCGGGGGCGAACAACCACGACTGGACGCGCTCGTCGCCGTTCCTGCGCGACCTGCTTGAGGGATCGGGCAAGTTCGCCGTCACGCTCACCGAGAACCCCTCCGCCTCGCTCGAGGACGTCGAGGCGCTGAAGGGCTACCGTCTCATCTTCTCGGACTACAACGGCCCCGCGTGGAGCGAGGCGGCGAAGGCCAACTTCGTGGCGGCCATCGAGGGCGGCACGGGACTGGTCGTCCTCCACGCCGCCGACAACGCCTTCCCCGGCTGGGTCGAATACGAGACGATGGTCGCACTCCTGTGGCGGCAGGGAACGGGCCACGGCCAGTACCACGAGTTCGAGGTCAAGATCACCGACAAGGATCACCCCGTCACGCGCGGCCTTGAGGACTTCCGGTTGTGGGATGAGCTGTACCACCGCCTCGTCCATATGCACGACGCGCCGTATCACGTCCTCGCCACCGCCTACTCCGACCCGAAGACGGGCGGCACGGGCAAGGACGAGCCGATGATGACCGTGCAGCAGTACGGCAAGGGGCGGGTCTACCACCACGTCATGGGCCACGTGTGGCCCGGCGACCCCGCCGCCAACAAGGGCTGCTCGATGATGACCTTCGAGAACCCGATGTTTCAGAAGAGCCTGCTCCGGGGCTGCGAGTGGGCGGCGACGGGCGACGTGGCGGAATGACCAGTGACCAATGGAGAGAGGCGGGGTTACCATGTACACCGTGGGCGTCGTCGGGTTGGGGAAGATCGCGGCGATGTATGGCAAGCCCGACGACGCAGCGCCGTACTGCCATGTCGGCGGCATCCGCCACAGTGATAGGGTGAAGCTGGCTGCCGTGGCCGACATCTCGGAGGCCCAAACCGCCGCCTTTCGGGAGCGCTGGGGCGGCTGCTTCCCCGACCTCCGCTACTACAAGAGCTTCGCCGAGATGTGGACGGCGCAGCCGCCCGACATCGTGGCCGTGTGCGTGCGCGGCCCGCACCACTTCGAGGTGATGATGCAGGTCATCGAGGCAGGGCCGCGGGCCATCTTCCTCGAGAAGCCGCCGAGCTGCTCGCTCGAAGAGGCCGACACGATGGTCGCCGCGGCCAAGGCGAAGGGAATCCCCACCACCGTCTCCTACTCGCGCCACTGGTGCCCGCACGTCCTGCGGCTCCAGGAGCTGGTGCAGAAGGAGAAGCTCATCGGCCAGGTGAAGCAGGTCGTCGCCCACACCGGCGGCAGCTTCCTGTCGTTCGCCAGCCACGTCACCGATCTGATCTGCCAGTTCGCCGGCTACTGCCCGAAGGCCATCTACGCCCGCGGCCACGCCGGCGGCCAGGCCCCCGACGGCTACGAGCCCGAGCCAGGGATTGATGCCGGCATCGTCGAGTTCGAGAACGGGGTGACAGGCATCCACGTCGGCCAGCCGGGCGAGCACGGCGGCTTCTACGTGGACGTGCTCGGCGAGAGCGGCACCGTGCGCGCAGGCATCTACACCCCGCCGTTCGCCAAGACCAAGGAAGGCCCGGTGGACCTCGCGACGCTGGGCATGCCGCCCAATGCCAGCGTCTTCAAGGTCGCCTACGGCCAGATCGCCGACCACCTCGACGGCGGCCCCCTGCCGCACTGCACCGATGCCGATTGGCGCATCGTCAACGAGCTGGGCTTCGCCGGCATCGAGAGCGTCCTCACCGGCCGCCGCATCGAGCTGCCGAACGCGAACCGCACCCGCCGCATCTATGCGAATGGATAAGAGGGAGACATGGCAGAGAAACCGAATATCCTCATCTTCTTCGCCGACGAGTTGAGGGGCGATGCGCTCGGCTGCCACGGCAACCGCGTGTGCCAGACGCCCCACCTCGATGCCCTCGCCGCCTCGGGCGTGGTCTTCGAGAACGCCCTCACGCCCAACCCCATCTGCGTCCCCGCCCGCGCCTCGCTCACCACGGGCAACTACTCGCACCGCGCGACGGGGGTGAAGGACAACGGCGGCCTGATCCGCGACGACCAGCCGCGCCTCGCCGCCCACTTCGCCGCCCACGGCTACGAGACCTATGCCTGCGGCAAGCTCCACTACGTGCCCTACGCGCCGCCCGGCCAGCCCCGCGTCCTCCACGGCTTCCAGCACTGCGACCTCACCGAATCGGGCCGGCTCATCAACCAGTATGACCCGAAGGGCACGCTCCGCGGCCTCGAGGACTACTACGACTGCCTGGCCGACCGCGGCTGGGCCGGCTACAGCCGCGCCCACGGCATCGGCAACAACGACGTGCGTCCCTGCCCCACGCCGCTGCCCGCCGAGCTGCACGTGGACGCCTGGGTGGCCGACTGCACGATCCGCCGGCTCCGCGAGCACGTAGCGGCCCGCCCCGGCCAGCCGTTCCTCCTCTGGTGCGGCTTCCCCAAGCCCCATCCCCCGCTCGACCCGCCCTGGGAGTTCGTCCAGCGCTACGACGTCCGCGACATCCCGCCCCCCGTCGGCGACGAGGCGATGCTCGACGACCGCAACCCGGTCATCGCCCGCACGCGACGGACGCATGGCCTCGACAGCCTGAGCCCCGCGGCCCGCCGCGTGGCCAAGATGTACTACTACGCCCTCATCACCCACCAGGACGCCCAGGTGGGCCGCGTGATGGCCGCCCTGTGCGAGGCGGGGGTGGCCGACGACACGCTCGTCGTCTTCACCGCCGACCACGGCGACCTGATGGGCGACTTCGGCGGCTACTTCAAGGCCAACTTCCTCGAAGGCTCGGTGCACGTGCCGCTCCTGGTCGCCGGCCCGGGGCTGCCGAAGGGGGCGCGCCGCGGCCAACTCGTCGGGCTCCAGGACATCCTTCCCACCCTCGCGGCACTGACGGGCTGCCCGCTCGACGCCGAGGTGCATGGCCTCGACCTGACGGCTCCGCTCCGCGATCCCAAGGCGCCTCTCCGCGAGGTCCTCTACAGCCAGTGCCTCGATGCCCCGGAGCAACTGGCGATGCTCTTCGACGGGCGATGGAAGTACTGCTACGCCCAGGAGGGCCCGACCGAGGAGCTGTACGACTTGGCCGAGGACCCACAGGAACTGGTGAACCTGGCGGCCCGCCCGGGCGCCAAGGCGCGGCTCAGGCCGTGGCGCGAGCGCCTCGCCGCCGAGGCGAAACGCCTGGGAGACACTCAGCTCCTCGATGGCGACTGCCTGGCCACGGCTCCCCTCGACCGGGAGGCGATCAGGAAGCTGCCCCTTGGCGGATTCGGGTGGCGATGGTTCTGAGAGGCGTTCTCTGCGGCCGGAGGGCTGACTCCGCACAGGCTGGAAGCCTGTGCCACCGGGAGCGACTGTCCTTCTTCGGTGGCACAGGCATCTTGCCTGTGGCTTCGGTTCCCGCGGCACAGGCCGATGAGGATGCTCGAGCTGCTTCAGTAGGTGAACACGATGCGGCGGAGGCCGCGGCGGCCGGCGACGGGGAGGGAAAGCTCGACCACCTCGCGGTCACACAGGTCCCGAATCCGCTCGAGGGTGAAGCCGAGGAACTCCTCCTTCTCGCCGAAGTACTCGCAGCGCACGTAGCCCCTGGCCACGGCCTCGAAGGCGAGGAGGCCCGCGATTCCCGGCGTGGCCTCCGAGATCCTCTCGAAATCCGCATCCTTCAGCGGGAAGCCCTTGGCGCGCTTCAGCGTGACGACCAGCGTGCGGCCGCGGGGGCCGGCCAGCTTGCGCTCCACCGTGAAATAGCTCTTATACGTCCGGGCGTCCACCTCGACCTTCTCGGCGTCCACGCCGCCGCCGCTGCCGAGCAGCAGGCCCGTGAGCTGCCCGCCACTCACCCACAGCGCCACCAGCGCCACGAGCAGCACCCCCGCGAGAACGCTCGCGGCGACGATCGGGCCGAGGCCGGCTCGGCGCCGGGCGCGAAGGGAGGGCTGGGCGTCGGGCGTCTCGGACGCGTGCTTGTCCTCGGTCACGGGGGCTATCCTCGCGTTCGTCGCTTCGGTTGAGATCGGCTCGTGGCTCGGACCGTGGGGCTGATCCTACCATGTTCGGACGGCATGTCAAGACCGCCTTCCGCCGCGGGGCCGGCCCCTGGTCCTGGCGGCGGCCCCGCGCCCCTGAGTCGTCCTCGTCGAATCCTCTCACGAGCGACGATGCCGGCGGTCCCGGCAACGGCGAGGGCGATCAAGCTGATCAAGATGATCACGCGCGCTACACGGGGGGTGATCATCTTGAGGCCACGCCGGACGGCACTGGGCGCAGGCCATAACGTCTTTGGCTATCGCCACTTGTGGGTCTCGGCCCGCCTTCGCCCTCCGCCTTCACAGCCCCGTCAAGATGATCACCCAACAGAAACGTGGTAGCCGTCGCCACGATAGCAGCCGAGGGCAGCTATGCCACACACGCGGACTCCGCGTGCAAGTATGCACGCCCTACCTGGTTCTCCGCCAACTCCATATGCCATGGAGTATAGGACGCGGCGCCGGATTGTCAAGAGGGAGCTGGCGTCCGCCTGGTCGCGGAGCACGAGCTCGGCAACCAGGCGGACGGCTTGAGCGGAGCGGCGGGTCAGCCGGTCACATCTGCGCCGGCTGGCCGGCGGGGCGAGGGGTGATGATGACCTTGAGGCCCTCGACCCAGCACTTGTGCTCATCCGTGTAGTAGAGGTAGGCCCGGCTGGCGGGGCCAGTGTAGGTGCCGGGGACGGCGGCGACGCAACTGATGGGGACGGCGATTTTCTCGCCCGCCTTCATCTGGCGCCAGTAGAGCACGACGTCGCGGCCGATGACCTCGTAGGCGGCGACGGCGCCCGACTTGACGAGCTCCTTGAGCTGGTCGTGCCGCGGCTCGAGGCCGCCAGGGATGCCGACGATGGCGAGGGTCATCGGGAGCGGGCCGTCGTTGAGGTTCTCGAGCTGGACAGCAGCTTCGGTGAGGGCGCCCTCGGTGACCTGCTTGTCGCGGAGGGCGACCTTGAGGCCCACCTTGCACTCCTTGGCCGAGGCGGGCCGGACGTTGTGGTAGTTGACGGCCAGCGAGTAGGGCATGGCGGCTCCGCCGTCCATCCGCACCTCGAGGGTGTGCTTGCCGGCGGTGAGGAGCTCGCTGATGTCGGGGAGCTGGATGGCGCCTTGGGTCTCCTTGTCGAACTTCGCGGCGTCGCCGACCGGCTGGCCGTCCACGACGATGCGGACGGAGCCGGGGGCCTTGGGCCGGGCGCGGAGCTTGTCGTAGGTGACGATGGCGCGGAGGGCGAGGACGGTGCTCTGGGTGGAGCCGAAGCGGCCGGCCTTGCAGCTCTCGGCGACGAATTTCATCGCCTTCTCGACGGCGCCGGCGCACGCCGGCTCGCGCAGCCAGGCGAGGATGGCGAGCGAGGTGGTCTCGATCTGGAGCGCCTGGCCGCCGCTGCGAGTGATGCTGGTCACCGCGCCGTCCACGGCGCCCTCCTTGTTCTGGCTCGCGGCCAGCTTGTCCATCAGCTTCCTCGCGTCGGGGTGCTTCCCGAGGGCGAGGATGTTGGCGCCGAGGGCGACGATATAGCTGTCCTTGCTCTTCAGGGCGAGGTCCTTCACGTAGGCGATCTCTTTGTCGAGGCCCTTCTCGCCGGCCTCGAGAAGCGCCCACACGCAATAGGCGTCGGTATGCTCCTGGGGCGCGCCCCCGAAGCTGTCGAGCGCGCGGGCGTTGCGCTGGAAGCTGCCCTTGCCATCGCGGCGGGCGAGCAGCCAGCCACGGGTCCGCTGGATCATCGCGCCGTCCACGTCGCGCACTTGCGCCATGTCGGTGAACTCCAGGAGACCATACGCCGAGAGGGCCTCGTGGCCGGGGTCGCCTCCGAACCACTCGTAGCCCTTCTGCTTGCACTCGAAGCTCACGAGGCGGGCGTAGCCCTTGTCGAGCGACGTGCGGGCGCGCTCGATGAGCTGCGGGTCAACGCCCGTGTGGGTGAGGAAGTACTGCTGGGCCATGACGAGCGGGTAGGTGGTCGAGCTGGTCTGCTCGAAGCAGCCGTTGGGGTCGCGGATGAGGCGGGCGAGGGCCTCGGTGAGGTTGGCGAGCGGGGTGGGATAGGCGGCGACGTTGGTCGTGATGCTGCGGGGCACCACGTCGGCGGGGATCTCGATGGTGTGGGTCGCCGCGCCGTTCGGGACCGTGAGGCCGCCGAAGGCGACCTCGACGGGGAAGCCGAGGGGCTTGACGGAGAGCTTGCGCGTCACCTTGTCGGCGTAGGCTCCGCTGACGGCCTGGATCACGAAGTCGCTGGCGGTATTGAGGTAGCCGACCTTGACGGCCACGATGCGTCGCTCGCGGGCCTTGGCGCCCAGGTCGAAGGGGTCCGGCCCCGTGACCTTGAGCTCCGGGTCGGCCTGCACGGATATGGTCGTCCTGGGCATTCCGCTCTCGATGCCGTTGACGAAGCCGACGGGGATCTGGACGACATCCCCCGCCGTGACCTCGAGCGGCAGCTTGGGTTCGATGTAGAAGGGCTTGACCGATTCCACCGAGCCGGTCGAGGCGCCCAGCGCGCCGTCGGCGCCGAAGGCGTCGGCGAAGACGCGGAAGGTCGTCACGGCATCCGAGAGGCCGAACTCCACGGTCGCCTCGCCCGTCTTGGGGTCGGTCTTGACGCCTGCGGTCCAGTAGAGCGTCTCGGCGAAGTCTATGCGGTCATTGGGCTTACGGCCCGGCCGCACCTTGTGGGCGTACTCGCGGACCGCGATGAGGTCGCTGCGGCGGAGGCGGCCCGCCACCGGGATGTCTTCCGCCGCCAAGAGTGCCTCCTGGGCGGCCTGCTGCTTGTCGAGGGCGTCGGCGAGGTGTCGGCGCAGTTCCGCCTCAGGCTTGGCATCGGGCTTGGCGGGCGGCTCGGGAGCGGGCCGCGCCGCGGGGGGAGCCGCCGGCCGGGGCGCCTCAGCAGCCACCTTCTCCTCGGGAGCGGCGGCGTCGGGGGCTGCCCCAAGGTCCATATCCTCGCCGGGGGCTGCGGCGCCCTCGGGCAGGGCTCCGCCTATCGCGCCGCGTCCCTTCATCGCTCCCCAGCGCTCGCGGCGGGTGGCCATGCAGAGGGCGAGGACGCGGCGGGCGCTGTCGCCGTGGCTCGCAACGAACTTAGCGGCGTCCACAAGGGCGAACCGGCGCCAGCCCTGGGTGCCGAGCAGCAGGTCAACTGCTGCCGGGGCTTTCGGGTTGGCCGGGTCGAGGTAGACGTGGGCGTCGGCAAGCTCCCGCACGTCGCTCTCCAGGAGCACCATGACGGGCAGGCGAGGCGCCTGCTCGCGCTTCTCGATCATCTCGAGCACGCTGTCGTCGGTGACCGTGAGCCCGACGATGCTGCTGACGGGCTTTCCTGCATCGTCGGTCGTCTTGATGGTCAGCTTGGCGGTCTCGCCAGGGACGTGGGACGGCCTCTGGGCGATAAGCTCGACCCGCACCGAGGCGGCCGGCCGCCGGAAGATGAGGCGCTCGGCAAGCGGCTTGCCAGTGGCGTCCCACAGGGTGGCGACCAACACGCCGTCCACGCTGGCGGGTGGGGTGAGCACCACGTCGGCGATGATGCCCGGCGTGGCGTTCCAGGTGACGGATGAGACCTCGATCTCGCGCTGGGTGAGGGTGACGGTGAGTTTGCCGCCCGCTGTGCTGCCGACGCGGAGGCGGACGGGCTGCTCCCTGTCGGTCAGGTTGTCGAGCGCGCGGAGGATCCCGCCCGTATCTCTAACGGCAGGCAGGGGATACGTCGTCTTGATGCCTCGCGGCTCGGCGATCCTGAGGGTGTACTTGCCGCCCCTCTGCGGCGTGAGAGCGAAGCGGCCGCGGCCCTCGTGCTCCGTGCGGAAGGCGGCGACCTGATTGCCCTGGGCATCCACGACCAGGCCAGCGATGTCCGCTGGCTTCTTCGCCGGGGTCTTGGCCTCGAGATACACGCGTGTCGGCAGGCCGGCAACCAGGTCGCCGCCCTCGGGATACATCGTTAAGTCCACTGTTTGCAGGAGGATAGGAATCGTCTTGGCCGCGGTCTCGACCACTCCGCCATCCTCGATCACCATGGCCAGGGAGCCTTCGCCGCGGGCGATCTCGGCAGGGAGCTTGAACTGCGCCGTGCAATTGCCTGCCGCATCCACAGTTGCGGCGCCTCGGAAGACCTCCTCGCCGTCCACTCGGGCGATAGGGGCCACCTTCGCACCGACTGGTATGCCCCCCTCGGCCCGCTCGACGTGAAGCGTGGCCGACACCTGGTCGCCCGGCCCATAGCCATCGCGCAGGAAGACGATCTGCGACCTCAGCCTCGGCGCGCGGTAGGCGCGGATGTCGAACTTCCGCTCGGCCGGCGGGTATCCGTGCCAGGGATAGGTCACCTTGAGCGTGTACTCGCCTCCCGCCTGGCCGGCGGGGATTGGCCACTGGAAGCCGAGCACGCTATCCTGCAGGGCGCACGTGCCCTGAGCAACCGTATCTCCTTTTGGGCCTTTGACTTCGATGACAGCGGTCGCCTGCTGGTTGGGCTTCAGGGGCGTGTGGTCGTGGGCGTTGAGGATCACGCCGCGGACGTAGACCCTCTCGCCGCCGCGGTAGATCGGCTTGTCGGTGCTCACGTGGGTGAGGAAGCGGTCGGGGCCGCCGAGGTCCTTCGTCGTCGCCTTGGCGGCGTAACTGTCGGAGCGGACGAGCAGGGCCGCCCCAACGCCCAGCAGGATCGTCCCCAAACATCGCAGCACTCGCTCTTTACGCATTCAGGCTTCCTCCTGGCTGTGAAGTACACGGGGTTACACTCACTTAGACGCAGTCCCGCCCCCTCCGGTTTCACCAGCAGACCTTTTGGCATCCGGCTGCGACCGCCCGCTACCTGGGCCACACGCGTCGCGCACGACCCTTCAACTCCATTTCCGACTGGCGCGGCCGCCCGATTCCGCCGCGGCAGGATCCCGAGGACCTCGAGCGCGCGAAGGGATTCGTCGAGGGGACGAATCTCCCCGTCGAGGTCATCGCCTCGGTCGTTGGCTTTCGCAGCTACGCCTACTTCCGGGAGGTATTTCGGGCGCGGTACGGGGCCTTGCCCGGCGACTACCGCACCCAGTTCCGCCGCGAGCACCCCATGCCTGCCGGCCTCCCCGAGACAGCCCAGATCACCTTCGACGCCCCTCCGCCCGACGATGCGCCCGAGGAGCCGCCTGTCGGCCCCGGCCCCCGGGCACGCTGATCACCAATCAAGCGCTGGCGCCGATCGGGCCAGCAGGGTTCCCGGGGAGCCGCCCGGATGGTCGCTTGGGTCGAATGGGCCAGGGGAAAAGGTGTCAAAGTGTGTTGACTCCGTCTTCCGCCGGGGTTATAATGCCGGCGCGCGGGGGGTGGGCCTTAGCGGTGCGCAAGGGAGACGATGGCGGTGTTGGACCTTGGAGGATATGCCATGCGGGCCACGACAGCGAGAATTGGCCGGATCGTGTCTTGTTTGCTTGTGTGCGCGGCGGCCTGCGTCCACGCCGCCCCAATCACCAACGGCGGCTTCGAGTCAGGCGACTTCACCGGCTGGACCACTGTCGGCGTAGCTTCGGTCCTCGATGCCACCTTTGGGAGCGGTCCCATCGAGGGCACCTATCAGGCCTTCATGAACACCCTGGACGGGTCTGCTCCCCTTCTTGCGAACCAGGCCGCCATCGAGGTCTTCCTGGGCCTGCCAGCCGGGCGGCTCGACGCCATCAACTCTAGCGATGCCATTGAAGGCTCCGCCATCCGCCAGAGCCTCACCGGCGACGCGGGCGACATCCTCTCCTTCGACTGGAACTTCCTCACGAACGAGATCGAGGAGGGAGAAGGTGTCAACGACTTCGCGTTCTGGTGCCTCGTCAACCTCGACACGGGGCAACTGCTGGCCGATATTTTTACCCCCGGCTTCGTCGCCTCTCCGACTGCTATGTTCGAGGACGAGACGGGCTTCCGCAACGTGACTTTTGCGCTGCCATCCGGCGGGACCTTCGTCCTCGGATTCGGAGTCGTGGACGTTGGGGACCCGGATGTTGCGTCAGGGCTCCTGATTGACAACGTGAGCCTGACCTCGACGAATGCTGAGATACCGGAGCCCTGCTCGATTACGCTGTGCGTCCTGGGCGCCCTGGGCCTCGTGGCTCGCCGCGCTCGGGGCAAGCGCCGCAAGTAGGCCGGCCTGCCCCCCGCCACCCACTACGGACTCTGGCGGACGCCTTCTCCCCAGTATGTTCTGGTTCATGCAACTGGGTCGCCAGTGCGCGCGGTGTTGTCCAGGCGACGCCGGGCCGGTATAATGCGCATGAGGTGCGGGAAGTAGCCAAGGAGCGATGACATGTCTGATGAGAGGCTTCTGGCGCGGCTGCGGGAGCTGAAGCAGCAGCGAAACGCGGTGATCCTCGCCCACAACTATCAGCGGGCCGAGGTGCAGGACGCCGCGGACTTCACGGGCGATTCGCTCGGCCTCTCGCAAGAGGCGGCGAAGACGGCCGCCGACGTGATTCTCTTCTGCGGCGTGCACTTCATGGCTGAAACCGCGGCCATCATCTGCCCCGACAAGACGGTGCTCATCCCCGACCCCAACGCGGGCTGCCCGATGGCCAACATGGTGTCGCCCCGCGAGCTGGCCGTGATGAAGGCGAAGCACCCGAACGCCGCGGTGGTGACCTATGTGAACTCGTCGGCGGCCATCAAGGCGATGAGCGACGTGTGCTGCACGTCGGCCAATGCCGTGAAAGTCGTTGCCACGATTCCGCCCGACCGCGAGGTGTTGTTCGTGCCCGACCAGAGCCTGGGCGACTACGTGGCGAAGCAGCTTGGCCGCCCGCTCATCCTGTGGCCCGGCTACTGCCCGACCCATCACCACATCCTGGCCAGGGACGTGCAGGCCCTCAAGGCCGAGCACCCCGACGCCCTGTTCATCTGCCACCCGGAGTGCACGAGCGACGTGGTGGCCCTGGCCGACCACGTGGCCAGCACGTCGGGCATGGTGCGCTGGTGCCGGGAGACGGCGGCGAAGACGATCATCGTGGGCACGGAGATCGGCCTGCTGCATCGGTTGCGGAAGGATAGCCCCGACAAGACGTTCCTCGAGGTCTCGCCCCTCGCCGACTGCCCGAACATGAAGCTGAACACGCTGGAGAAGATGGCCTGGTCGCTCGAGGACATGGTCTATCGGGTCACCGTGCCGCCCGAGGTGGCGGGGCCGGCGAGGAGGGCGATTGAGAGGATGTTGGAGATCACGTGACGCGTGACGCGTGATCAGAGAAGAGAGTCATAGGCTGTTATCCTTCTCCTGAGTCCTCTCTTCTCACGCGTCACGCGTTACGCATCCGGGATGGCCTGTCAGGGACATCGGCTGCTCCCATGAGAATCGCCGTCGCCATGAGCGGAGGGGTTGACTCCAGCGTCTCTGCCGCGCTGCTGAAGGAGGCGGGCCACGAGGTGCTGGGGCTGTTCATGCGCCTGGCGTCGGAGCCGGCCGGCGCGCGGCGGGTGGCGGAGCACCTGGGCATTGCCTTCGAGGCGGTGGATTTCACAGGGCAGCGGGAGGCGCTGATCGCGTATTTCTGCTCGGAGTACGACGCGGGGCGAACGCCGAACCCGTGCGTCGTGTGCAATCGGCGAAACAAGTTCGGCAGGCTGCTCGACCACGCGCGGGCGCTGGGCGCCGAACGGTTGGCGACGGGGCACTACGTGCGCCTGGCCGAGCGCGAGGGGCGACGGGTCCTGCGGCGGGGCCTCGACCCGACGAAGGACCAGTCGTATGTCCTCTCCCGGCTGACGCAGGACCAGCTTGGTCAGGCCCTGTTCCCGCTGGGGGAGTTGCGCAAGGAGGACGTGCGGCGGATGGCGCGGGAGCGAGGGCTGCCCGTCCACGAAGGGGGGGAGAGCCAGGACATCTGCTTCGTGCCGGGCGGCGACTACGTGGCGCTCCTGCGGGAGCGGATTCCCGATCGCATCCGGCCGGGGCCGATTCTCGACACGAGCGGGCGCGTGCTGGGCGAGCACCCGGGCTGCCAGTGCTTCACGATCGGCCAGCGGCAGGGCCTGCGCGTGGCCCTGGGCTCGCCCCGCTACGTCGTGCGGATTGACCGCCAGGCCAACGCCGTCGTCATCGGGACGCGCGAGGAGCTGGAGCGGACGACGATGCTGGTGTCTGACGTGAACTGGATGGCCTTCGCCGAGCCGCCCGCCCGCATCGAGGCCGCGGTGCAGGTGCGCTACAACCACCGCCCCGTCCCTGCGGCCATCGAGCCGCTGCCCGACGGCTCCGCCCGCGTCACCTTCGCCCGCCCCGAAACCGCCATCACCCCCGGCCAGGCAGCCGTCTTCTATGACGGTGAGATTGTGTTGGGCGGCGGATGGATTGAGGAATGAGGAGGGGGGGGGGGGGGGGGGGGGGGG
>DATKZY010000041.1:0-2808 GCA_035527715.1 Planctomycetota bacterium
GCTTCCTCGCACGGCAATAGAAACTATCGCAAGACGGCGATGGTGGCTTGATTCGGTGTAGAGACGCCCCGTGTGGGTGCCGACCGAAGACGGTCGGGCGTCTGAGACGTGCCACCGGCACGTCTCTACACGGAACCGGCATTCCACATAGTCTCTCAGGCAATGATGGGAATCGGACGGGCCTGCAAACGCCCGGCGGAGCCATCTTCTGCGGCATCATCGCAGGCCGACGGCCCGGCACCGGCACGCTGCACAACCACGGCATGGCGGAGCAGGCGTAGCGACCCATTGACAGCACGCCGCGTTTTGTGGTAGAATGACGCCCGGTACAGCAGCAGGCGCTAGGTGCACAGGCTCCAGGGTCGGCTGATGGGGCGCATCACCGTGCCCTCCGTACCTGTAGCCTGCAGCCTGTGCACCTGTTGCCTGCAAGAACGCACACGGAGGAGCCGTCTCCCATGACCACGCCATTCAAACATCCCCAATGGTGTGAGAACAATGCGGGAAGCGGGCGGGCGATTCGCTCGAAGACTCGCGAAGCCCGCCCCTACAACGGCGTCGCTTCCTTAGTCTCACGCCGCTGCAATCATCCCCGCAGTCTTCTCGCATGCCTGGCCGCCTTGTGCCTGGCGCAATTGGTCGTGCCGGCGTTTGCCGCTGCCGGCGAGCAGGCCGAAGCCGTGGGCGAGCTTGGCGATCTCGAGCGCATCAGCTTCGATGGTGTCAACGCCTTCACCCCCGAGCAGATCAAGGCAGCGCTCGCGGGCGACCTCGAGTTCGTCATCGCATCGTACCCGAACGCGCCGTTGGCAACCTTCCTCGACATCCTCTGCGACAAGCTGCGGTCGGGCTACCTTCACGCGGGGTTCATCGACCCGCAGGTCGCCGCCGTGCCGCACCGCGACGACGGCCGCGTGGTGGTCACGGTGAATGAGGGGCAGCATTTCGACTTCGACGGCACGATCGTGGTCGATGGCGCCCGCACCGTTCCGGCCGATGCCATCGTGGCGCACCTTCTCGCCGAAGATGACCCTGACGGCCGCCGCTCGCTCCCGCCACCTGGTGAGCCTACGTTGGCCTCCCTCCTTGCCAAGAGGGACTGGAATGGCGGCCGCCCGCTCCCCTACCGGCCCGGCGAACCCGCGGCCAGGGATCCGCTGGCACTCAAGCAGCTCGATTCCGCCGTCAAGCGGGCATTCGCCTGGCTCGGCCATCCCTTTGTACGAGCAACCGTGGAGCAGCAGTCCGACCCGAAGACCGGCAAGGCCAGCCTCCTCGTGCACGTGCAGGACGAAGGGCCCAGGGCCATCCTGAAGGAGATCGACCTGACCGGCTGCGAGAAGAACACCCGCGAAGATGTGATGAAGTACCTCGGCCTCGAGATCGGAATGCCGATCGACGGCAGGAAGACGATGGAGATCACGGATGCACTCGGCGCCTCCGCCCGATTCCTGCACGTCAAGGCCGACCTTGACCAGACGGGCGCGGACGGCGCCAGGCTCCGCCTCGATCTGCAGGAATACGAGGAGGCCCCGAAGCTCACCGAGGAACTCTCCGAGGCCGAGAAGATACTGCTGGCCGTGCACCGGCGAGCGGCCGCGATCAATGCCGGCGGCGTAGACCTCGAGGCAACCCTGCAGGGCGAAGCCGCACGTGCCCTTGCAGACACACTCGCGAGTGCGAAGCTGCTCTTCTCGCCCGACGGCGGCCTGATCCTGACGCTCCAGGGCACCCGCCCCGATGCGCCCATCGTGATCGTGTTCAGCCGCGACAGGATCGGCGTCTATTCCAGCGCCCCGCGCCGCAAGCTCGAACTGCCCATGCCCGAACGCCCGCCCCAGCTCACGATCAAGATCGGCATGGCCTTCGATCCCGCCCAAGGCGGCGACCGGCCGTTCAGCGCCACCTTCGGAGCGCACATTGGACCAAGCGACGACGGAGCACCCGCCAGGATGGAACTCAACCTCTCCCCCGTCGCGTTCATCGCACTCGCACATCCCACCGACGGCACGTGTACCGTGGAGAACGGCGTCGTGAAGACCACCCGGCACGGCTGGATCATCGAGTTCAGCGATCAGCCTGGCCGCCCGGTCGTGCGCGCCGGCAGTGTGGTCATTCGCATTGAGAAGGGGGTCTACGCCGAACGGCTCGCCGAGATCGAGAAGGGCGCGAAGGACGTGCCCAACCTCTACGACCCCGCCCGCCCCGTCTCCTCATCGCTGGAAACGCTGCTCGAAGCGATACTGGGGAGCTTCAGGAAGGGCGACGATCCCCAGGCGGCCGAGAAGGCAGTGCAGGCGGTCCGCGCGCTTCCCCTCGACAAGGCCTTCCCCGCACTCGCCGCCAGCCTCGACGAGCTGGCGCTGTCCGACAAGTTCGCGATCCCGCGCGAGGAGCCGCCGCCGATGGAAGTACTCGCCTCCCGCGCGATCGCCGTCAGCGGCCGCCTCTTCCCCCGGGGCTCGTGGCCGTGGACGCTCGCCCGCGAGACCGCCCTCAACCTGTGCGGCAAGGCCCGGTACACGATGCCCGAGCTCGTCCGGCTTTACCAGTCCGACCAGACCGGCCCCATCGGCTGCCTCGCCGCCGCGAAGCTCCTCAAGCTCGCCAAGATCGATCCTCTCGCCACTGGTTTCGCCATAAAGGGCCTGAGAAACCTCACTCCCGACGCCTTCCACCGTGATCTGGGGATGCTCCTTGCGGGCGACAGCCTTGCCGCTCAGTACGCCCTCTCGCTTCTGGTAGCGTTGGGCGAAGCCGATGCCGCCGCCATCGAACCGCTGGTTTCCACGCTTCCCGCGGCCGAGG
>DATKZY010000042.1:0-52012 GCA_035527715.1 Planctomycetota bacterium
TATCCGCCGGGTCGCAGGGTCAGCGATGTGCAGATGGCCAAGGTGCATCTCACCCCTCAAGCGTTTCACGGGGAGTGGAATTACATCATCCGACCCCGACGGCCGACCAAGATGTAAATGTTATTTATTGACGCCGCCTTAGCCGGAACAGCGGCGGGTCGCGGTGCGCATAGCTGACGAAGATGCGGACGTCGGCCCTCTTGCGCTTCATGACGCCGCCTCCCCCGGGGCCAGCTCGGCCTCGCCGTAGGCCTCCTCGGGTGGCAGCACCTTGAACTTCTCGAGGGTTCCGCGCGGGACCCAATCGCCCTCGTGCCACCACTGCTCGACGACGCGCAGGCGCTCGTAATCGGCGAACAGTTCCTTGAGGGTCTCGCGGATCATCCCTAGCAGCTCGGCGCGGTCGTGCTCCGGGCCGGCCGCCGTGGCGTAGAGATACGTCTCGCTCAGGTCTGCCCAGACGCGTGCCCAAGCGGCGGCGTAGCGGAGCCGTGCTCCGCGCTGCCAGGCCTTCCGCCCCTCGATGAGCGGGAAGAGCCGCACCAGCAGCCGTCCGATCAGCGGGCCGGGCACCACGTCGAACTCATACCGCAGCCTCACGGCGTCCGCCCCCGCCGGCTCCGCGGTGTCGACCGGCTCGTCCGGGCACAGCAGGGTCGGCACCAGGTAGCGCTCGCCCGCTTCGTCCACCGGGAAGCTGAGCTGGAACAGGTTCATCAGCCGCAGGAGGAAGGGCCACTTGTCGCGCGGGTAGTCGGCGGCGGCGACCACCTTTGCGGCGTCGGCCGCGGCGAGGACTTCGCCCACCCTGGCTGCCGTCAGCACGCCGTCCGGCGCGAGCGGCTTCGCCGTGAGGATGTTGGCGCGCAGGAGCGAGTAGATGCCGTTGGCCAGCCAGTTTGGCCGGAGAACCGTCGTGTCGCGGAGGCGTGGGTCGCGGGCGTAGTTGAGCGCCACGCCGAGGTCATCCATCACCGCGGCCAGTTCCGCCTGCTTCGCGGCGTCCGGCTCGTTCAGTTCCGTGCAGCGACGCGCGTAGGTCGCGTAGTCGAGGAAGGGCTCCTTCATCCCTTCCAGCCACGTCTTGATCTCCAGCCATTTCCTGGGGAAGAGTTTCCTGGGCTCCGGCATCGCGGCGGCGGCGGAGGTCAAGGCGTCGCGGAGCGCCTCGATGGTCGCGTTGGCGCCGGGCACCTTCTCCTCCGCCTCGCACTCGGTGGGGACCCAGGCGAGGATGGGGCCGTAGGCGCGCTCCAGCGCGGCCCGGGCAAACGAGCGGGGGATGCCTCGGCTCTGGTTCAGCGCCACCACGACCGGCGCGCTCCCCGCGTAGCTGCGGATGAGCTGAAGCCAGTAGGTCAGGTCGCGCTCGACGTCGCCCGAGCGCTGCTCGACCACCAGGAGGTACAGGCAGCGGCTGCGCAGGAAGAACTCGTGCATCGCGTGGAGCACGTGCTGGCCACCGAAGTCCCACACCCGCGCGAGCAGCTTCCCATCCGGGCAGTCGAGGTCGAGCGGCTGGATGTCTATGCCGTGGGTCTCGAGCTCACCGGGGTCCATCGGCAGGCCGTGAAGGCGTCGGATGAGACTTGTCTTCCCGACCTTTGGCCGGCCCACGACGATGAGGCGCAGCTCGCGCAGCGCCTGGCCCGCCTTGCCCCGCGTGGCGAAATAGTAGTCCAGAATCTCCTTCGGCGGCTTGGGGGGCTTCTCAGCCCCCGACTGACTCCAGGTCGGCCCCAACACGGCATCCGGCAAAGCGAGCGCGGGGTTCCCATGCAGCGTCAGTTCGTGCAGCACCCCGTTGGCGGCCAGTTCCCTCAACGACTCTGGAAGCGTCTCCAGCCGGTTGCGCTCCACGATGAGCCGCTCGAGTGCTCTCAGCGTCCCCAGCGCCTCGGGGAGCGCCGTGAGTTGGTTACTGCCGAGGTTGAGGGACTGCAACTGCGTGAGCTGGCCGATCGCCTCGGGGAGCGCCGTCAGGCGGTTGGCGGAGACGTCGAGCCGCTGCAACTGCGTGAGCTGGCCGATCGCCTCGGGGAGCGCCGTGAGTTGGTTGTTGAAGAGGTAGAGCGACTGCAACTGCGTGAGCTGGCCGATCGCCTCGGGCAGCGCCGTGAGGCGGTTGTGGAAAAGGTAGAGTTCCCGCAACTGCGTGAGCTGGCCGATCGACTCCGGCAGCTCAGTGAGCCTGCTCTCCTGGGGCGCACCAATGTCTCCGCTTAGATCGAGTTGCGTCTGCCCCGACCTTCGGGCTTTCTCGATCTTCCGCTCCGCCTCTTGGTACGCCTTGTCCCGTGCCATCGCGTTGTCCTGTTCCCGAGGCCCCGAGCCGTGGTGGGCGGGGAATGCGTCTGCCGTGATTGTACTCCGCGCCGCCGGGAAGTCAAAGGGGCCAAGCCAACCGGGAACGACCGGGGCGGCAGCGCCCGCGCGGGGGACACGGACGCCAACGGACCGACACGGACGGGACACGGCCAGCGCGCGTGTCCGTGTGCGTCCGTGTTTGTCTGTGTCGTCTCGCTTTAGGGGGCGCACTGGGGCGCGAGGTGGGGGTCAAGATTGCCAACCCCTGTTGCGCGCAGGTGGCCATCTTGGCCATCTTGAATCAGAAGTCGTGCGCCGCCAAGGGCTTGTGCCAAGCCCCAAGATGCGCAGGCAATGGGAGGTGGCCACCTTGGCGACGGCTCCGGCCGCATGCAGCCGGGGGGGGGGAGATGATCAACCCCTGTTGCGCACGCGTGATCATCTTGAGCATCTTGCGCCAGAAGTGTTGTGCGGCCAAACGTCTATGCCAGGCTTCAAGATGATCAGGGGAGAGCAGGTGATCATCTTGCGCCGCGCCCCCTCCCCCCCGCTGCGCGCAGGGGTGCGCGCGCAATGGTGAGCGACTCCGAAGGCAGGGGAGGGCGAGATTGATTTGGCGGGGCACGGCGCTTATCATGGAGGGTCGGGGAGGGGCAGTAAGGTGGCTGGCATGGGCGATGGAACCGAAGGCGGAAGCGGGAAGGGGCGCTCGGGGCTCACCTGGGCGGTGGGCGGGGGGATTGTGGCCGCGTTCTGCGGGCTGGTGCTCTGGGGGCTGGAGTGGGGGGTGCCGAGCGCGACGCGGGCACGCCTCGAAGGGGCGGCGAAGCTGAAGGCACGCCTGCCCGAGATGGTCGGCAGCGGGCGGCTGTGGGAGACGCGGCCCACCCACGGCGTCGAGCCGAAACCGCCGGCCGGCGTGGGCGCGGTCGAGTGGGAACGGATCCGCCGGCGGCGCGACGTCTTCAACCCCCTGCGGTCCTACCACCCCGACGAGTATCAGGTGTTCAAGAGCCTGGCCGACATGCGGCCGGGACTGCTGGACTTCGATCCCAGGAGCTACATCTACCCCGCGCTCCACACCTACCTGGTCGGCGCGGTCGAGGGGCTGTGCGGGCTGCTGGGGGCGGTGCGGCTCGAGCGCGACGTGGCGTTCTACTACGATCACCCGGGCGAGATGGGGCGGCTGTATCTCGTCGGGCGGGCGCTGTCGCTCCTGGCGGCTGTGGGCGCACTGCTCCTCGTGTGCAGGGCGGGGGCGAAGATGGGCGGGGCGACCGGCCTGCTGGCGATGGGGCTGCTGGCCGCCATGCCCGCCCTGGGCATCCACGCGCACAACCTGACCCGCGACACGTGCATGGCCCTCGCCGCCGCGCTCCTCTTCCTCGCCTGCCGCAAGCTGAACGAGGCAGGGACGGCGAGGTGGTACGACGCGGCGGGCGCCGCGGCGGGCCTGTGCGTGGCATTCCAGTTCTTCGCGGTCGTGCTCTGGGTGCTGATCCCGCTCACGGCGCTGCTGCGGGTGCGGCGGGAGGAGGACACCTGGGGCGAGGCGGCGACGGGCGTGGGCGTGTCGTTCATCATGATGATTGCGGTCTTCGGCCTCACCAGCCCCTACCACCTCCTCCGCGCCGACCAGTTCATCCAGCACTTCCAGGCGGAGACGGGGCACGTGTCGGGCGGCCTGTTCGCGCGGCTCGTGTCGCTCGGGTGGGCGACGCATCTGCCGCGGATGCTGCCTGCACTGGTGACGTGGCCGCTGGCGGTCGTCGTGGCCGTGGGCGTGGTGTGGGCGCTCGTGCGGCGGCGCGACGACGACTGGCTCCTGCTGGCGTGGCTCGTCGTGTGGGCCGTGGTGGTGGGAGTGGACGGCCGGGCGTATTCGCGCTACTACGTCGGCCTGCTCCCGTGCCTGGCGCTCCTGGGCGCGCGGGGGCTGATGGCGACGTGGGACGCCCTGAGGCGGCTGGTGAAGCCGATGCAGTTGCGGGCGGCCGTGGCTGCTGTAGTGCTTCTCGTCGGGGTCGGGCCGGCGGCCGTCGTGAGCTGGGGCTGGGCGCGGCTCTACGCCACCGAGAACGTGCGCACCCTGGCCGGCGAGTGGATCGCGGCGCACGTGCCCGGCGACGCCGTGGTGGCCGTGACCGAGTGGCCGTGGCAGTACGACATGCCGCCGCTGGACGTCGAGGGCCGCCTTCAGGGCGGCGGGGGGAGGCGGCTCGTCGTCCTGGCCGATGGCGGCCCGCCCTACGACGCCATTCGCCTCCTCAAGACCCCGCACGACTTCTTCGTGACGAGCAGCCTCCAATTGGGTAGAATACCACCCGTGGAGGGGGCGGTTGACGAGCGGAGCCGTTTCTGGCGCGCCCTGCTGGCCAGCGGCGAGTATCGCGTGCGCCGCTTCATCGTCGCCGGGCCGCCGCTGACCGGCCCAATGGCCGCATTGCCCGAGGACATGCAGTACGTGAACCCCGAAATCTACGTCCTGGAGCGCAAGGAGCGCGAGGCCGTCGCGGCGGCCTGGGGAGGCAGCCCGTGAGCCGAGGCTGCATCACGTTCCTCACCGACTTTGGCACCGCGGACCCCTACGTGGCCGCGATGAAGGGCGCCGCGCTCAGCGTGAACCCGGAGGTATCGCTGGTGGACGTGTCGCACGAGGTGCTGCCCCACGACGTCGTAGGCGCGGCCTACCTGCTCGCGTGGTCGTTCCGCTACTTCCCGCCGCGCACGGTGCACGTGGCGGTGGTGGACCCTGGCGTGGGCAGCGAGCGCCGCATCCTGGCCGCCGAGGTCCAGGGCCAGGTCCTTATGGCGCCGGACAACGGCCTGCTCAGCGTGGCCCTCGCGCAGGTGTCGCCGACGCGGCTGGTCAACGTGACCAATGGGGCCTACTTCCGGCACCCCGTGAGCATGACGTTCCACGGCCGCGACGTCCTCGCGCCCGTCGCCGCCCACCTGACGCTCGGCGTGGACGTGGGCAAGCTGGGCCGGCCCGTGGCCGACCCCGTGCAACTGACGGACGCCGCCCCCCGCCGCGTGGCGGACAACGTGCTCGAAGGCAGCATCGTCCACGTGGACCATTTCGGCAACCTCATCACCAACATCTCCCGCAAGGACCTCGCGGCGCTGGACCCGTCGGGCGACGCCGTCCTGGAAGTGGGGCTCGCCGATGCCGTCATCGAGGGCATCCACGGCGCCTACACCGAAGTGGGCGTGGGCAAGCTCCTTGCCGTCATCGGCAGCTCGGGCCTCCTTGAGGTCTCGGCCAACCGCCGCTCCGCCGCCGACGTCCTCGGCGTGGGCCGCGGCACCGCCGTGCGAGTAGCGCGGTAGGGAGGCGCGGGACCGTCGCGCTTTCGCGCGAAAGCGCGACAATCGAGCCAGGAGCAGGAGACACGCCGGCAGATGGAAGCGCGCGGCAGGAGCCCAGAGGTCTTCGACGTCGTCGTGGTCGGCGCGGGTCACGCGGGGTGCGAGGCGGCACACGCCGCCGCACGCCTCGGCGCGAAGACGCTGCTGCTGACGATCAACCTCGACACCATCGCCAAGATGTCGTGCAACCCCGCCATCGGCGGCCTGGCGAAGGGCCAACTGGTCCGCGAGATTGACGCCCTCGGCGGCGTGATGGGCCTCGTGACCGACGCGACGGGCATCCAGTTCCGCATGCTCAACCGCGGCCGCGGCCCCGCCGTCCACTCGCCCCGCGCCCAGGCCGACCGCTGGCTCTACTCGCGCACCATGAAGCTCCTGCTCGAGGAGCAGCCGAACCTGTGGCTCCGGCAGGCGAGCGCCTGCGGCCTCCTGGTCGAGGGGGGCTGCTGCGTCGGCGTCCGCGACACCATCGGCGTCGAGCACCGCAGCCGCACGGTCGTGCTCACGACGGGCACGTTTCTCAACGGCATGGTCCACCTGGGCGAGCAGCAGACGCCCGCCGGCCGCGCGGGCGAGCCGCCGGCCCTGGGCATCTCGGACGACCTGCGCCAGCTCGGCTTCGAGGTCGGCCGCCTCACGACCAACACCCCGCCCCGCCTCCACGGCGCCACGATTGACTACAGCGTGCTCGAGGCGCAATACGGGGACGACCCGCCGCGCCCCTTCTCGTTCTCAACCGTCGCGATTCGGCGTCCCAATATCCCCTGCCATCTTGCCCACACGAACGAGCGGACCCACGAGATCGTGCGCGCCAGCGCCCACCGCTCCGCCGAGATGTCGGGCCGAGCCGTGGGCGCCGTGCCGCGCTACTGCCCGTCCATCGAGGCGAAAGTCGTTCGTTTCCCCGAGAAGGCGTCGCACCAGCTCTTCCTCGAGCCCGAGGGGGAGCACACGCACGAGGTCTACGCCAACGGCTTGTTCAACACCCTGCCGCCCGAGGTCCAGGTGGCGATGGTGCAGAGCATCCGCGGCCTGGAGCAGGCGGACATCGTCCGCTACGGCTACGGCATCGCCTACGACTTCGTGCCGCCCTACCAGACCAAGCCATCGCTCGAAACGAAGCGGCTGCCCGGCCTCTTCCTCGGCGGGCAGATCAACGGCACGTCGGGCTACGAGGAGGCGGCGGCCCAGGGCCTCATGGCCGGCATCAACGCCGCGCTCGCGGCCCGCGGCGACGAGCCACTCGTCCTCGGCCGCTCCGAGGCATACATCGGCGTGCTGATTGACGACCTGGTGACCCTGTCGCCCCGTGAGCCGTACCGCATGTTCACCTCGCGCGCCGAGTATCGCCTGCTCCTGCGGCAGGACAACGCGGACCGCCGCCTCATGCCCCACGCCCGCCGCCTCGGGCTGTGCGACGACGCGCTGTGGGACGCCCTTCAGGCCAAGGAGCGTGCGATCCGCGAGACCCTCGACTACCTGGCCCGCCGCCACTACGACGGCCTGCCGCTCCACCGCTGGCTGCGCCGCCCTGGCACCACCTTCGCGAGCCTGGAGGAAATGGACCCGCCGCTCGCCGAGCGCCGCCTCTCCGAAGCGGTCAGGGAACAGGTCGAGATCGAGGTGAAATACGAGGGCTACATCGCCCGCCAGCAGCTTGAGGTCGAGCGGCTGCGCCGCATGGAGGGCCGCGCGATTCCCGATGCGTTCGACTATGCTTCGCTGCCCGAGCTGAGTGCCGAGGCCCGCGACAAGCTCGCCCAGCTTCGTCCCGCCACCCTGGGCCAGGCCTCGCGCATCGCCGGGGTCTCTCCGGCCGACGTCGCGCTCCTCATGGTCCACGTCGAACGGGCGGCAGGGAGGAGGTGAGCGATCCAGGCTGTGGCACAGGATTCGCGTACAGCCCGGCCGCTCCCTGACATCCCACCGCGCTAACGGCGCCGATAGGCCGCCCCGCGCGGCCGGATGCGGTAGACCGACACGACCTTCGCGGAATCGTCCACCGTAAAGAGAATCCGATATTCGCCGACCCGCACCCGCCACCCCTCGGCCTCGCGCCCACGGAGCTTGACCGTCCCTGGCGGACGGGGGTTCTGCGCCAAGCCCGCGAGCCTCGCATCCACGGCTCGCAGCGCCTCGCGCGGCAAGCGCCTGAGCTCGCGCTCTGCGCGATGCTCCAGCCGCACGAGGCAGCTCACAGAAGCCCCTCCTTCTTCAGCTCCGCCCGGACCTCCGCATAGGGCCGGAAGCCCTCCGCTGTCCGGACCGCCTCATCCAGCGCCAGTGCATCTTCCAGCTCTTCCACGTGGCGCAGCAGCCGCCGGTACGATCGAAGATCCAACACCACCGCCGTCGGCCTCCCGTTGGGGGCCACGACGTACTTCTCTTTGAGATCCAGCATCGCGGGGCTCCTCATCCCTGCTCCGAACCACGGCTCCTGGCCCCAGGATACCCCAAAGCGGATGCCGGTTCAAGCCGTGCCCGCCTTGCGGCTCGACTGCCCCAGGCCAATGTGGTAGAGTCCGAGGCGACGGGGCCAGCGGAGGACCCATCCTGCGGACGGTGCGTCCGCCGCGGCCTCCCAATTGGCATGAGCGCTGTCCCTGGAGGCGTCTCCTGTGAAGAGAATTCTCATCGGCATCGGCGTGCTTGTGGCGCTGGGGGTCGGGATATGCCTGGTGAGGGAACTGCTGACGACGGAACGCCAGCGGGTCGAGCGAGCCGTCCGCCGGCTGGCGCGGCGGCTCGAGGCACGCGACGCGATGGGGCTCTGCCAGTTGCTGGCGGAGGACTACCAGGATGCCAATGGGTTCGACCGCCTGTCGCTTCGGGCGTTGCTGACGCGGGGGCTGCCGCAACTGTCGCGGGTGAGCGTGCGGCTCGACGGCCTGGAGGTCGAGGTGACGGGGGACGACGCGACGGCGGAGTTCACGGGCTCCGTGACCGCCGAGGGCCGCGACCAGGGCGCCCAGCCGCCCTGGCGCCACGAGAGCCTGGTGCGGCTGAGCCTGCGCAAGGCCGAAGGCGAATGGAGGGTGCGGCACGCGGAGTACGCCCTGCCGCCGATTGTGCGGAGGGAGGCATTCTGACTCCGATGGGACGTATGGGACCTATGGGACCCGTGGGACAGCGGATAGGGCTGTTGCCCATATGTCCCATTTGTCCCATTTGTCCTATTGAGTTCCGGTTTGACCGCCGTGCCCGCGCGTCCTATGCTGTAGAGTAGCGGGGAGGGCGGAGGCAGCAGATGGCCGGGCGGCCGGTAGCCGTGGTGCTGGCGAGCGGGGGGATGGATAGCTGCGTGCTCGTGGCCCTCGCCGCGCAGGAGCACACGGTGGCCATGCTCCACGCGAACTACGGCCAGCGCACGATGGGCCGCGAGAAGCGGGCGTTCGACGCGATCGCCGATTTCTACCGGGTGCCGCCTGGCCGCAGGCTGACGGTGGACCTGGGGCACCTGGCCGCGATGGGCGGCTCGGCGCTGACCGACCGGGCGATTGCCGTGCCCGAGGGGAAGCTCGGCCGCGAGGGCATCCCCGTCTCCTACGTGCCCTTTCGCAACGCGAACCTGCTCTCCGCCGCCGCCTCGTGGGGCGAGGTGCTCGGGGCCTCGCGGATCTTCTTCGGGGCGATGGAGGAGGACAGCTCGGGCTACCCCGATTGCCGGGGGGCCTTCGTCGAGGCGTTCAACCGCGCGATCGAGGCCGGCACCCGCCCCGAGACGCGAATCGAGGTGGTCGCGCCGCTCCTCCACCTGACGAAGGCCGAGGTGGTGAGGCGTGGGACGGAACTGGGCGCACCCTTCCACCTCACCTGGTCGTGCTATCAGGGCGAGGACGTGGCGTGCGGCCGGTGCGACAGTTGCCTGCTGCGGCTGCGGGGATTCCGGGAGGCCGGGGTGCCGGACCCGATTTCGTACGCAAGTGCCGAAGCCAGTCGGCAGTGAAGAACGAAAGGAGACCCGAGATGCGTTGCGGTCGAGCCCTGGTGTGGGCGGTTGTGCTGGGGGTCGGCTGCCTGTGGGCAGGCGAGGAGGCGGCCCCGAAGAAGGAGGCCGTGACGCCCGAACAGCTCCGCGAGGCGCTGAAGGGCTTCAAGGGCTTCCTCGCGGGCGACGTGGTGAAGCGCGAGAAGGCCGGCGCCGTCCTCTACGTGCGCTCCATCACTCTCATCGAGGGGAACCAGGCGAAGGCCGCGGGCATCGCCCTCGGCCAGCACGTGCCCGTCCAGTACGCCACCGAGAAGGACGAGAAGGGGAACGAGCGGCCGAAGAAGTCGCTCACCGGCCTCCTGCAGAATCTGGAGAAGTTCCCCGTCTTCATGGTCGGAGGGCCGGCGGGGGGGAACGTGATGATCGCGATGGGCGACGCGGGGGCCGGCGGTGGCCTTCAGGCGCAGCGCGTCGTCGTCCAGGGCGGCGCGATGAAGATGAATGTGAACGGCGCTCAGATCCAGATCGGCGGAGGCGGCGAGGAGGGGCAGGGCAACGAGAAGGTCGAGCCGCCCAAAGGCCCTCAGGCCACACTCCGCGTGAAGGCCAGCGAGGACGGCACGCTGGTGGCCGACCGCGCCGTGCCCGGCATGCAGCCAGCGGGGACGTGGGACGGCATGCCGAACGTGCAGTTCGAGGCCGCGCAGGCGCTCGAGATGGTCCCTGAGCCCGTTGAGCCGAAGAAGGAGAAGGGGAAAGACTCCCAGTTCTGAGCCTGCGCGGGCAACACCCGCCGCATGCAGCATTTGGGGCGAATCGTGCGTCTACACTAGGGACAGGAGGCGGCTTGGGGCGTTCGGCCCCTCCGCCGGTTCAGAGGAGACGATGCCATCGCCAGGAAGCGGCGAGAGGAGAAGCCCGCGACGCCTGCCGAGGCGCGCGGCGTGGTCATCGGTGTCGCGGCGGCAGAGGTCGCCGTGGCCCTGCTGTTGGCCTGGCTGCTCACCCGCTCGGGCGTGCCGCGTCACGCCAGCCAGTCGGCGGGCCTCGGGCTGGCCGACGCCTTGATCCTCGTCGCCCTGTTGGCGTGTCTCGGGCTCTTCGTGTTCGTGCTCGCCTTCTGGCAGTGGCGGCTGCGGGGACGCGACCGCGTGCGAGTGCTGTTGGCAAGCCATCTGAGCCTGACGATGGCGTTCCTGGGCCTGTGCTGGTACGACGTGAGCGTTCGGACGGGTGAGCTTTCGGGCGGGCCGGGCGGCGGCACGACCCTGGAGCGGGTGATCGAGCAAACGATGGCGTCGGGCCTCACGCTCGCCTCGCTGCTCGCGGGGCTGAGCGCCCTGGCGGCGATCCTGTGGCTGGCGCGGCGCGCCTTGAACGCCACCACACCCGATGGTATAGTAGTAGAAGGCTCAGGCAATTCGTCGTGTGTTAGGGGGACAGCCAAGTGAAGGCTCAGCTGCGGATGTTCGCTTTCTTCGCCGGCCTCGCGCTCCTAGTGGTCGCGGGCTGTTCCGGCGATTCGGCCGACGTGCGCCAACGCGTGAAGGAGCTCGAGGCCGAGAACCTGGCGCTCAGGCAACAAGTGGAGAAGCTCAGCAAGGAGCTGAGGCCCATTCAAGCCAAGGTGGACGAGTTGGACGTGGGGCACCGCAACCTCGAGAAAACCCTCGCCCAGGCACGGAAGGATCTGGACGCCCGCGTGGCCGACCTGGTGCAGCAAGAGGTCAGCGGCGGCCGCAGGGGGCGCTTCTTCCCGCAGCCAGCGGCGCCGGCGCGCTTCGAGGAGAAGCCCTACATGGGCTTCGACGGGCAGGACATCGAGCCCGACGTCGCCAAGCTCCTCAACCTGAAGGCGAAAGCGGGCGTGCTGGTGACCGACGTCCGCGAGGGCTCCCCGACCGCCATCGCCGGGCTGGCGAAGAACGACGTGATCGTCGGCCTCGACGACAAGGAGGTCAAGAACTTCCAGGATCTCAAGCAGGCCCTGGAGGACAAGAAGCCCAACCAGGTGATCACCGTGACGGTCATGCGCGGGGACGAAAAGACCGAGATGAAGGTCACCCTCGGCACCCGCCGCGTGAGGGTGGATGAATAGGCTTGCCCCAGGGCGGGAGGCCCTGCACGCGAGCCGTGTGGGACGGCGCAGCCGTGGAAGTCGAGTCTGCCGTGATGCGACCCTGCTCAGACGCCCCCTTCTACAACCGCCCGAGGCCGGGGACCGCGCGCGCCTGCCTGACGCTGGCGCTGGCCATCGCCGGCGCCGGGGCGGCCGCAGCGGCGGGGCCGGACCTGGAGTGGCGGCGGCGTGCCCTGCGCCAGCCCTCGCCCCAGGGCTATCTGGCCGTCGCCACCCTCGCACCCGCGCGGGAGGGGCAGGGGCGGGCCGTCCTGTCGTGCTCCAGTGAATCCGTCGAGTTGCACGCCGAGGGCGGGCAGTGGACCGCTCTGCGCGAAGGCAAGCAGGCCGCCCAGGGCGCGCTGGACGGGGACGGGGCGCTGAGCCTCTTCGTCAAGCGCACGCCGAGCACGCTGCTCGTGGGGGCGAACGGCCGCTGGCTCTATAGCTGCGCCGTGCCCGGGCCCCGGGACGTGGCCGAGGTGGCCGTCGGAACGTCCGCCGGCCTGGCGGTGAAGTCCTTCCGCATCGTGGCCCGCGAGCAGGTGCGATTCGAGGACAGCTTTCCCGACCCCGTGCCGCCGACCGAGGTGTGGGTGCCCGTGCGCGGCCCCTGGGCGCGCGTGTCGCTGACGTATGCCGACAAGAGCGCGAACCCCGCCGAGCTGGCCGCGATCTTCGACAGGCTGGAGGATGTCGCGTCCCGCGGCCGCACGCGCGAGTACGCCGTCGGCATCGGCGTCCACCTCGGCGAGGGCCTCCTCCCGCAGATCGCGCTTGTGGCCAGCGACTCGCCCGCGCAGCGCGCCGGCTTGCGCGCGGGCGACGTCATCCGCGAGGTGGACGGCAAGCGCGTGCGCAACATCGCCGAGGCGACCGAACTGCTCCAGGGCGAGGCGGGAAAGTCGCTCACCCTGACCATCGAGCGGAACACCAAGCCCCAGAAGGTCGAGCTCACCCGCGAAGTCGTGGTCTGGGGCAAGAGCAAGCGTCAGGTCCCCGTCTCCCCCTTCTGCCAGGATGGCGTTGCGCTGATTGTCACGGGGCAGGACTACTGGACCGACTACCAGTTCCGCGCCGCCGTGCGGACCCAGGGCGTGGGGGCCGTGGGCCTCGTCTTCGCCTACCTCGGGCCTCGGGACTACCACGTCTTCCGCTGGCTCGGCGCCGACAAGGTGCTGAACCACCGCGGCCGGTGGCTCCTCGAGCGCGTGCGCGACGGCCGGCCCCAGCTCCTCGCCGCCCGCGACGGCGGCTTCCACCCCAACGACTTCTTCGCCCTGGCCATCCGCGTCGAGGGCGACGAGCCCGGCAAGCTCAAGGCTACCTGCTTCGTGGACAGCGAGGCCGTGCTCTCGGCCGCCGACGACGCGCTGGTCCCCGGCCGCATCGGCCTGTGGGCTGAGGCTCCGGGCGTGGTCTCCTTCGACGACGTGTGGGTGGGCGAGAGCCCCCGCGACCACACCCCGCGCGGCACGCTCAACGCCTCGCAGCTCCATGACCCCACGATGCGGAACTGGGCCGACCCCGGCTACCAGTGGGACTACAGCGGCATCCAGCACTGGCACAAGGCGCCGTTCTTCGGCGACGTCGCCATCACTGCCCCCGTGCCCAAGGGCCAGAGGCTCGGCCTCACCGTCTCCGCCTCCGCGCGTGGCGCCGAGACAGGCTACACATTCATCCTTCCCGAGGACGACGGGCCGGCCATCCTCCAGCGCCTCGGCAAGACCGTGGCCAAGGACATCCGCGGCAACCGCGACGCCAAGCGAGTCACCCTTTCACGCGAGGGCGGTCGTGTCCAGGCATTGCTCGACGGCAAGCTGTGCCTGGAGCTCACCGACCCCAAGCCGCTCGACGGCACCCTCGTCGGCGCCGCCGGGGCCGTGCCCGCCGAGATCGAGGTGACCTCCCCGAACGTGGTGGAGGACTACTTCAACGGGTGCCCGACCGATTGGCACGTGCTCGCCGGCCAGTGGGAGGTGATGAACCGCTGGGTGTGCAACCCCACGTGGTCGTTCTTCGGCGGCCGAAACGACGGTGGCCTCCTGGCCATCTGGAGCAAGCGGCGCCTCGACGGCGACTGGTCGGTCGAGGTGGACGCCGGGGTGATGATGATGGAGCGCAGCGGGCGCTACGAGAACATGCGCGACGTGGGGGTGAGCCTCTGCGCCGACCGCCGCGACCTCGCCAGCGGCTATGCCGTCATCGTCGGCGCCTACCAGAACGAGCGCACCATTCTCTACCGACGCGGCAAGCAGGTGGCCTCGACCAGCAGCTCCAGAGCGCTCCTGCCCACCCTGCGGGCCTACAGCCGCGACGAATTGCACAGCCAGCACCGCGGCTGGTTCCACATCCGCCTCACCAAGGAGGCCAACACCGTTCGCGTCTACGTCTGGGACAACCTCGCCCTCACCTACGAGGACCCCGAGCCCCTGCCCGGGGGCCATGCCGCCATCTGGAGCGTGGAGAACGGCCTCATGGTCGGCAAGGTCCGCCTTGCCGCCGACCGCGTGGGGCCGCCGAAGCCCGTCCTGCGCGACTACAGCACCTTCGCCGACGCCGCCCTCACCAACGACTGCGGCGACGGCGACGCCCGCATCGTCGCGCGCGGCAGCGAGTACGAGATCGCCAACACGGCCTCGGGCGGCCCGTTCGCCGTTGCCATCCGCCCCCGCGTATTCTCCGCCCTCGACCACCCCAAGCTCGCCTTCGACATCAAGCTCACCCCGGAGGCCAAGGTGGACCTCTACTTCACCTGCCAGAGCACCCTCTACCGCGTGCCGCTCACCGGCCCGCGCAACGCGGGCTTCCAGGGCGTGAACCTCCCTGCGCCCGAGGGCCTGAAGGCCGACGGCCAGTGGCATCGCGTGACCATTGACCTCCTCGGCGAGTTGCGGAAGCGCCACACTGCCGACCCGCTCCTCATGGTCTGGGAGCCGGTGCTCGCCAACTACGCCAACCCGGGCTACCTGCTCGCCGGCTTTGGCGGCAACGGCGCCGGAGCCACCTACTGGCTCCGCAACATCGCCCTCGCCCCCGCCCCGCCCCCGTCGCAGCTCTCCTCGACCCGCTGACGCCATCGCGCATGCCCTCGGAGTGAATGGGACCTATGGGACCCATGGGACCGAGCAGAGCGCGGATTCCGTACGTCCCATAGGTCCCATCGGGATTCTGGGGAAGGCGGTCAGTAGGCCTTGCGCTGGCGGGTGGAGGGGATGGCGAGGGCCTTGCGGTATTTGGTGACGGTGCGGCGGGCGATGTCGAGGCCCTGGGCCTGGAGGCGGGCCGCGACTTCGTCGTCGGAGAGGGGGTTCTGCTTGTCCTCGGCGTCTATGACCCGCCGCACGATGTCCTTGACGCTCTTGCGGGAGCGGACGCGTCCGTCGGTGGTGCGGGTGCCGCCGGTGAAGAAGAAGCGGAGGGGGAAGATGCCGATGGGGGTCTGTATATACTTGTCGGCGATGGCGCGGCAAACGGTGGAGACGTGGACGCTCGTGGTGTGGGCGACCGTTTGCATCTTGAGCGGCACGAGGTGGGCGAGGCCGCGCTCGAGGAAGGGGCGCTGGATGTCCACCATGGCTCGCGCGATCTTGTAGAGGGTGCTGCGGCGCTGTTCGATGGACTCGATGAGCCATCGGGCGGCCTGGATTTTCTTGCGGATGTAGTCGCGGGCCGCTTCGCCGGTGTTGTTGTCGCGCAGGAGGCGGGAGTAGGCGGCGTTGATGTAGACGCGCGGCAGGCGGTCGTCCTCGAGGCGGACCTCGTAGCGGCCGTCCACGAGCTCGACGACGATGTCGGGGATGACGTAGGGGGAGACCTCGGCGCTGAAGGCGGTGCCGGGCTTGGGGTTCAGGTGGCTGATGAAGGCGATGGCGTCCTTGATCTCGTCGAGGGTGCGCCCCATGTCCTTGGCGATCTTGGGGATGCGGTTGGCCGACAGGTCGTCGAGGTGGTGGGCGATGAACTCGCGGACGAGGGTGTGCTCGTGGTCGTGGCGCATCTGGAGGAGCAGGCACTCGGCGAGGCTGCGGGCGCCAACGCCCGGGGGGTCGAGGCTCTGGACGATCTCGAGCGCTTGCTCGGCCTGGCGGAGGGTGGCCCGGCCGTCCATGGATTCCACGATTTCCTTCAGCGCGTCCTCAGGGTGGTCGGCCTCCCGGGGCAAGAGATAGCCGTCGTCGTTGATGTTGTAGATGATGTTTTCGGCGGCCTCGTGCAGGTCGTCGGGGGTGTCGAGGAGGGAATATTGGTCGTAGAGGTAGTCCTGGAGCGAGATGGGGCGCGCCGCCGTGTTCTGCATGGCCTCGTACTTGCGGTCCGTCTCGGTCGGGTCCACGACCCGGCGGTAGGTTTGCGAGCCGTACTCGCGGACGATGTCCTCGATCTCGCGGAGTCGCTCGAACTCCGCGTCGCTCTTGGCGCGGTCCTCCTGGGGGGCCTCCTCGGCGACTTGCTCCTGCTCCTCCTCGACGACGGGACTGTCGGCCATCTCGAGGACGGGGTTTTCGAGGAGTTCCTGCTTGAGGCGCTGCTGGAGCTCGAGGGCGGGGAGTTGCAGGATTTCGATGGACTGTATGATTTGCGGGGCGAGCCTCATCCGCAGCTCGGGCCGCTGTTGGAGTAGTGCTTCCATCCGCATCTGCATCGGCCTTTGTCTCCTTGCCAGACTGCGGGCTCGCGCCGGGGCAGCCAGGCACCACAGACCCAATGCCTCAGTGGCGGATACGCGTGCCGGTCGCTAGTAGTATATCCGCAAGCCGGGCCGAAGTCTAGCTCGGAATCTCGCGGCGGCCCTCGAGCGCGTCGCGCAGAATCGTCTCGCTCGCGTACTCGATCTGGCTGCCGGTGGGGATGCCGCGGGCCGGCAGGCTCACCTTCACCTTGAGCGGCTGGAGCACGTGGGCCAGGTGCTGGGCCGTCACGTCGCCCTCCAGGTCCGGGTTGGTGTAGAGGATGACCTCTTTCACGCCCGAAGTCTTGATGCGCTGGACGAGGCGGCCGATCGTCAGGTCCTCAGGGTGGACGTCTTCGAGCGGTGCGATGCGCCCCATGAGCACGTGGTACACGCCGCGGTAGGCGCCGGTCTTCTCGATGGCCAGGAGGTCGCGCGGCTGCTCGACCACGCACAGCACCGTGTGGTCGCGACGGCTGTCCGAGCAGATGCCGCACGGGTCCTGCTCGGTGACGTTGCAGCAGGTCGAGCAGTGGCGGGTGTTGTGCTTGACGTCGCGGATGGCCTGGGCGAGGGCCATGGCCTCTTCCTCGGGGGTCTTGAGCAGGTGGAGGGCCAGGCGCTCGGCGGTCCGCGCCCCGATGCCGGGCAGCTTGCCCAGCTCGGCCATGAGCCGGCTGAGGGATTCGGTGTAGACCGACACGGGAGCGCCCCTCGAGAAGGACTGCGGGTCTCGCTCAGAACATGCCCGGCATGGCGACGCCGCCGGTCACCTTGCCCATCTCGTCGTTCGCCAGGTCTTTGGCCTTCTTCAGGCCCTGGCGGGCCGCGGCCAGCACCAGGTCCTCGAGCATCGTCACGTCCTTGGGGTCCACGACCGACGGGTCAATCTTGACGGCGACGATCTCCTGCTGGCCGTTGACGAGGACGCGGACCATGTTGCCGCCCGAGGTGCCCTCGACGACGCGCTCCTTGAGGCCCTGCTGGACCTCGGAGAGCCGCTGCTGCATCTTTTGCGCCTGGCGCACCAGGTCGCCCATTCCGCTGAATCCACGTGGCATCGCTTACTTCTCCCTGTTGACGACCACGCCCTGCAAAATGTCCACCGCCTTGCGGACCACGGGGTTCTCGGCCGCCTGCTCCTGGAGCCTGCTGTGCTCCTCGATGCGGCGCTCGAGCTCCGCGGTCCTCGCGTCAGCGCCGCCCGCTCCGGGCGGGGGTGGCGAAGAGCCCCTCTTCCTCTCGTCCTCCTGCGCCGGCGCCGCGCGGGACGGGACGGGCCGCGTGGGCTCCGGGCGCGGGGCCTGTGGCCTCTGGGGCGGCGACGGGGCGGCGCTCGGCGGCGCCGCGCCGAGGCGCGCCTCGAGGGCCCCGAGCCGCTCGAGGAGTTCGGCCAGCGGCTGGAGGCCGGCACCCTGGGCCAGCTTCACAAGGGCCAGCTCGATGGGCAGACGGCTCTGGGCGCTTTCCTTGACTTTGCGCAGGGTGTCCCAGAGCACCTGGCTGGTGTAGAGGAGGCCGTCGGTACTGAAGCGGCGGCGCTGGCGGTCGAGCTCCTGGGTGTCCTCGGGGGTCTCATCGAGCAGCGCGGCCTCGGGGCCGCACACGCTGAGAAGAAGGAGGGAGCGGACGTGGTCAATGAGCTGGTTGAGGAGGGCCTCGGTGTCCTTGCCGTCCTGGATGGCGCGGTGGAGGAGGGCGAGGGCCTGGTCGGGCTGGTGGTCGGCCAGGTGCTCCACGAGGGCGAAGATGTCGCGGCGGGGGAGGGCGCCGAGGGCCTCCTCGACGTTCTTGACGACGATCTTTCCGCCGCCGTACGAGGTGAGCTGGTCGAGCAGGGTCTCGGCGTCGCGCATGCCGCCCTTCGTGCTGCGGGCGATGAGGCGCAGGGCCTCGGGGTCCGCCTGGGTCGTCTCGTGCTTGCAGATTTGCTCGAGGCGCCGCACGATGTCGGCGGTGGAGATGCGGCGGAAGTCGAAGCGCTGGCACCGCGAGTGAATGGTGTCGGGCAGCCGGTGCGGCTCGGTGGTGCAGAAGATGAACTTGACGTGGGCGGGCGGCTCCTCGAGGGTCTTCAGGAAGGCGTTGAAGGCCGAGCGGCTGAGCATGTGCACTTCGTCAATGATGTAGACCTTGTAGCGGGCGCGGGCGGGCGTGAAGCGCACGTTGTCGCGCAGCACCCGCACGTCGTCCACGCTGGTGTTCGACGCCGCGTCAATCTCGATGACGTCCAGGTCGTCGCCGGCGGTGATGTGGGTGCAGAACGAGCAGGTGTTGCAGGGCGACGGGGTGGGGCCTTTTTCGCAGTTCAGGGCCTTGGCGAGCAGGCGTGCGGTGGTGGTCTTGCCCACGCCGCGGGGGCCGCTGAACAGGTAGGCGTGTCCCACGCGGCCGCCCGCGATGGCGTTCCGCAGGGTGGTCGTCACCCCCTCCTGGCCCACCACCTCGTCGAACGTCTGCGGCCGATACTTCCGCGCTAGAACCAAGTAGTCCACGGGGATGCCTGCCTTTGGGGGCGCTGAGGCCCCGCTCTATCGCCGCCGCCCGGGGGTCCGGGCGGCGATGTTACACGCACACGACCGTGCACCCAACTTCGACGCCGCTCCTGGTCGTCGTACGCGGCAGTTGGCTCCAGCCAGGCAACCCCACGGCACATGGGACGAAATGCTTAAGGCTGCTTCCTCTCGGATCTGACCTAGTTCACACCCACCCATTGCATGGGACCCAGCCTTCAACACTACTTGCCGCGCCGGTTCGGCCAGGGTCGAGAGCCTCAGAAGGGAGTTCGACCCCGGTATAGCGGATTCCGGGTACAGGGCACCGCTAGTTCCCCGTCTAGCACGGCCGTGTGCGCTACTTCTTGGTGTCGGTCTCCTTCGCACCGGGAGAGGGCTTCTTCGCGACGAGCGCTTGCTCGATCACAATCTCCTCGATCGGGGCGGGCGAGCCATCGGCCGGGCGCGTCGCCACCGAGCCGATCCGCTTGGCCACGTCGAGCCCCGCAGTCACCTCGGCGAATACCGTGTAGTCACCGTCGAGGTGGGCCTGGTCGGCGAGCACGATGAGGAGGCGGCCGGGGCAGTTCCGCCCGTCGGCCGCGCGGTCCACGAGCACCGAGCCTGCGGTCACCGATTGCGGCGTGTCTTCATAGGCGGCGGTCTCGCCGTCGGCAACCTTCGCGCCGGATGGCGGCGTGCCGGCGATGACCATGCGATCCTTGAACACGCAGTAGATGCGGGCGCCGTCGTAGGACCCGCGCTCGGCGAGCTTCACGAACATCCGCACGGCGTTCGGCGCCGCGTCGGGCTCGAACCTCAGGGCAATGTCGCCCAGGTTGGTGCGCAGCGTGGCCGTGTAGTCGCGCAGGGCCACGGTGGCCGGGTGAGGCTCGCCGCCTGGCGCGGGGCCCCGCCAGGGAAACGTGCCGCCCACGACGGGGCCGACAGCCGCACACAGCAGCGCCACGCCGGCAAATAGGGATTTCATCGTGCTCCTCGTCTCTCGCAATCGGAAATCGGAAACCGGGCTCTGGCGGAGAGGGGGGGATTCGAACCCCCGAGCCCCCTTTCGGGGACCACACGCTTTCCAAGCGTGCTCCTTAAGCCACTCGGACACCTCTCCTGAATGACCAAGGGCCAATGACCAACCTAGACCGAGCCCCTCCATTGGTCATTCGCATTCTCTGTGGCGGAGAGGGGGGGATTCGAACCCCCGGGAGATGCATGACACCTCCACCGGTTTTCGAAACCGGCCCATTCGGCCGCTCTGGCACCTCTCCTGAATGTCCAATGACCAACTCAAACTGCTCTCCCTCAATTGGTCATTCGTCATCGGTCATTGCGCTCTGGCTCCGCCGCTTGCGAAAGAACGCTTGGAGCAGCTCGCCGCATTCCTCGGCCAGCAGGCCCCCCTCCGACGGCACGCAGTGGTTTAGGCGCTCGTCGGACAGCAGCCTGTAAAGCGACTCGACAGCTCCCGCCTTCGGGTCGCGGGCACCGTAGGCCAGGCGGTCCACCCGTGCCAGCACCAGGGCGCCCGCGCACATCGCGCAGGGCTCGAGCGTCGCGTAGAGCGTCACGCCCGTGAGGCGCCAGCGCCCGAGGGCCGCCGCGGCCTGCGTGAGGGCGAGCAGCTCGGCGTGGGCGGTAGGGTCGCGCAACAGCTCGCGCTGGTTGTGAGCCCGGCCGACCACCTGGCCGCCGCACACCGCTACGGCGCCCACCGGCACGTCGTCGTGTTCGAGCGCCTGGCGGGCCTCCGCGAGGGCGAGCCGCATGAACCGCTCCTCGGTCGCCCGGCTCGGCCTCGCCGCCTCGCCGATGTGCCAACTCCTCATGAAAAGAGAAGCCCCGCACGGCCCGCGCCGGCAAGCGCTTCTCCAGAAGACCATCTCAGGACCTGCACGGGCCGCCTTGGCGGGAACAGCGGGGCGCGCTGCCCGCCGACCAGTCGTCCTGAGGCTGTCGAAGGATGGCGCGCCCAGGAGGACTCGAACCTCCAACCTTCGGCTTCGTAGGCCGCGACTCTGTCCAATTGAGCTATGGGCGCCATGCCCCCGGCGTGCCCCTGCCTCGCGCCGGCGCGTTGGCACCCCCACGGGGATTCGAACCCCGGTCCCCAGGCTGAGAACCTGGTATCCTAGGCCTCTGGACGATGGGGGCAGCCGAAACCCTCGCACTACTGGCTGGGGGAGGAGGAGTCGAACCTCCGCTTTCCTGATCCAGAGTCAGGCGTGTTACCAGTTACACCATCCCCCAATGCTCCGATTGCCCGTATTATACCAGTTGTCCGATGAAAATCAAGCCCAATTGCCGGGCCGGGTGCGTGTAGTCTCCTTCGAGACAGGTGGCCGCGTTCTGAGCCTCCGAAGGAGGCGGAGGAATAAAGCCCACGGCGATGCTCGGGGAGCCGTGGGATGGTAGGCGCAAGAGGGCCCAGCCCCCGAAGCGGGGCGGCGGAACGATGGGATGGCCAACGGGCTTCCGCCGCCCCGCTTCGGGGGCTGAGCCCTGGGTGCTCCCTTACCCACGGCTCCCAAAGCATCGCCGTGGGCTTTACTCCGCCACGCCCTGCGGGCGTTGGGTCAGCTGCGGGATGGGGGGTGCCCGCGATAGTATCGCGCAACTGGCTTTTCCGACCGAAGGAGATTACACGCACCCGGCGTGGCAGAGCATGCCCCCAGTTCTGGTGAATCCCGCGCTCTCCTGCAATCGTCCTCGTCCTCGTCCCTCGTCCTCGTTCTCGACTCCTCTCTCCTCAAGCCAGGAGAATCGAGGACGAGGGACGAGGACGATAGGAGAGCCGGCTCGTTGCCAGGATTGGGGGCCATACTCGCGCGGCACCGTCGCGGACTAGGCCTGGAGGTTCAGGTCGCTCGTGAGGCAGAGGCCGGGCGGCAGCCGCCGGCGCAAGGCGTCGGCGTCCTCGGCGTAGAGCGGGCCGATCTCGATGCGGCTCAGGGGCTCGCCCCGCGCATCGCGCGGCACGGCCACCCCGGCCTGCTCGAGCCAGCGGGCGTGGAGGCCGATCGCGGCCCGGCGGGCCGTGGCGGGCGAGTCCTCCCCCTCCTTGTTCTTGATCGGGGCGAACTCCTCCGCGCGGTCCACCATCAGGACCAGCGGGCTGCGGGCGTAGGGAAGCGCGTCGAAGACGAACTTCTCGAAGCGGACGCCGTTCGCCACGGGGGGGGCCACCAGGCGCCCCGCGCCGTCCAGGCACTTGATCTTCTTGTCCGCGCGGTGGTACGGCAGGGCGACGCCCTGGGCGACCAGGGATTCGAGGAACTCGGTGTCGAACGCGTGAATGGCGATGCTGCCGGCCTCGAAGACGAGGCGGCCGCGGGAGTCGGTGGCGTACTTGTAGCGGGGCGGCAGGTAGCTGTACTCGACCACGCGCAGCGCGCCGCCCGCGTAGCAGAAGGCCCCCAGCCCCTCGTCGGCGTCGCGCTTCCGCAGCGCCTTGCTCGAGAAGTCCGACCCGCGCAGGATGTGGTAGCCCAGGAACGCGGGGTCAACGATCTTGATCAGCGGGTTGTCCACCTGGAAGTACGAGACGACGCGGGCGCCGCGTTGGCGCATGTCGGCGAGCGCCCCGCTCTCGTGAAGCGCCTGCACCACTCCTCCGTGACCGTTGGGGCTGGTGGCCAGGCAGCCCTTCTCGGCCAGGAGCAGCCGCCCCCCGAAGTCCACGGCGGGCGAGAGCGCCTGCTCGAAGAAGAACACGTTCTCGGCGCCGAGGCCGAAGCCGTCGTGCTCGGCAAAGAACTGGCGGGTCGGCGTGTCCGTCGCCTCGCTGGTCATCACGTACCAGGGGATGACGACGCCGTAGCGGCGGCGGGCCGCGAGGATCTTCTCGGCGTGGAGCTGGAAGAGCGTCTTGCCCGTGATGGGGGCAGCGGGATAGGTGCCCTTCGGCGGCACGTAGCGCAGGCGTGTGCCCAGGCCGCCTGCGACCACGAGTGCGGCCACGTGGCCGGCGCGGAGGGCGTCCTCACCGAGGGTGATGGCGCGGCGACGCTCGGCTGCGCCCTCCTCGGTTGCCGGCACCTCCACCGGCTCAGCGGGCCGCAGGTCGTCGCCCACTTCCTGGGGCGGCTTCAGCACCAGTTCCGCGACCAGACGGTCGAGCTCAGCGAAATCCAGCGTCGCCACCTGGTCGAGCAGGTAGTCGCGCCACGTGCCGTCCAGCTCGTCCCACCAGCGGAAGATATGCCCCTGGCCATGTGCCTCGGCCAAGGCGCGCAAGTCCTCAAGGTTCCCTGCCAATGCGTTCTCCTTGGTGTCGGGCAGATTATACGTGTCGCGTCGAAACGAGTCAAAACCTCCTTCGCCTCGAATGCTCCTTGACAGGCGGAGTCCCTCGTGCTAAGCTAAGTGTGTTGCAAGTGCATTGAGCCCGACTCAGGAGCAGCCACATGGCCGTGAAGACCATCACGATTGACATGGAAGCCTACGATCTCTTGTCGGCAGACAAGCGCGAGGGCGAGTCGTTCAGCAAGGTGATCAAGCGCCGCCTTCGCCCCAGGCACACGGCTCGCGACCTGCTCGAACACCTGCACGAGATAGCGCTGAGCGAGGAGACGCTTGACCACGTGGACAGGCTCATCGCCGCCCGCAAGGACTCCCTTGCGGAGTCCCCCATTCTCGATTCGGAGGAGTAGGCGGTGTTCCTCGACACGTCCTTCTGCGTGGACCTGATCCGCGAGCAGCGTCGCGGCAAACACGGCCCGGCCACACGGATGCTTCGCTCTCTGGGCGACACTCCTCTGTTCGTGTCCGTTTTTGCCCTCTGCGAACTCGACGCTGGCGCCAGACTCTCCAGGGATACGGAGGAGGAGTTCCGGGGGCTGGCCAAGCTCACAGAATTCGTTCCGGTTGTCTACCCTGACCCTGCGTTCCCCGGGGCCTATGGCGAGATCGAAGCTCATCTCCGTCGGAACGGCACTCCCATTCCAACCATGGACGTGCTGATCGCCGCCTTGGCCAGGCTCCACGGCGAGCCCCTGCTCGCGCGCCACACGGAGCACTTCGCCAGGATCCCCGGGTTGGTGGTGCAAACCTACGGCTGAGCGGCCGGGAGGTCGCCCATTGCCTTGCGTGCCCCTTTCGCTATACTACGAGGGGCCCCACAAGAGGAGTTGGCCATGAGAATCGCTGCGCTTGCGGTCGTTCTTGCCGCCGTCCCCGCCCTCGCGGCCACGCCGCCAAGGGCCGAAAACCTGGCGCGCAAGGCGAAGGCCAGCGCCACGACCGAGTACTCGGGCCAGTACCTGGCGAAGTTCGCCACCGATGGCGTGGTGCCCGAGCCACTGAGCCATGAGGACGTGGGCCGGGCCTGGGCCGTGAAGGGCGACAAGGAGCGCAACGGCTCGACCTTCACGCTCGAGTGGCCCGAGGCCGTCAAGGTCGCCGAAATCGTTTACTACGCCCGCACCGCCTGGTTCCTCGAGGAAGGCTGGAAGGACTACGAGGTGCTCCTCGACGGGAATGCCGCCCCCGTCGCGAAGGGCACGCTGGCCATGGACCCCAGGCCCCAGCGAATCAAGGTGCAGCCCGCCTCGGCCAAGAGAATCACCATCAAGTTCCTCAGCTCCTACGGGGGCCTCAACCCCGGGGCGTCCGAGATCGAGGTCTACTCTGAGAGCCCCCCGAAGGAGGCGCTGACGAGGGTCGGCGGCCCGGCCGCCGTGCCGGTCGCCGAGGAGTCGCCCGAGCTGGCCAAGGCCGTGGCCGAGGGGAAGCTGGGCTTCGCCACGCTGGCCGTCGTCCAGCGCCAGGAGCTGAATCCCTCGCACGTCTACACCGCCTGCGCCGAGGGCTTCTCGCCGGGCGGCGGCCTCTACCTCCTCTCCCCTGCCGCGCCCGACGGGAAGCTTCAGGAACTCGTCGCGTCGCCAAAGGGCCAGATCCAGGACCTCGATGTGTCGTACGACGGGAAGGAGATCCTCTTCAGTTGGCGCAAGGAGGGGAATCTGGGCTACCACATCTACCGCGTCAACGCCGACGGCACGGGGCTGACCCAGCTCACCGACGGCGAGTGCCACGACTACAACGTGGCCTGCCTGCCCGACGGCGGCATCGCCTTCGTCTCCACCCGCGCCGCCATCGTGCCGCTGTGCTGGACGACGCCCGCCGGCGCCCTCTATCGCATGGACCGCGACGGGCAGAACATGCGGCGGCTCTCCGCCAACTATGTGAACGACTTCACCCCCAGCGTCCTGCCCGACGGCCGCATCATCTACTCGCGCTGGGAGTACGTGGACAAGCCGGCCATCCCGATCCAGAGCGTGTGGACGATTCACCCCGATGGCACGAACCTGAGCGTGTTCTACGGCAACGGCGTCCTCAGCCCCGCCAGCATGCTCGAGGCCCGCGGTATCCCCGGCACCACCGACGTGCTGTGCACGCTCACTTCGCACAATGGCCCCATTCGCGGCGGCGTGGGCCTGATCAGCCGCAACTACGGCCTCGACGCCCAGGCTGCCATGTTCAGCCTCACACCCGAGGTCAACATCGGCCAGGCCTACCGCGGCAGCGGCAACAGCGTCCGCGGGCCCTACGAGAACCCCTATCCCGTGGACACCGAGCACTTCCTGGTCTCGAAGAAGGGCTCGATCTGCGTCGGCTCCCGCTCGGGCAAGTGGGCGGTCGTCAAGCCCCGCGAGGGCCGCCTCGGCCTCTACAACCCCGTGCCCCTTCGCCCGCGGCCTGTTCCCCCCGTGCTCGCGAGCAACACGAAGGCTGAAGGCGATCTGCAATCGTCCCCGGCGTCCATTCCTGCCGAGGCCACGGTGTACATCCTCGACATCTACGAGGGCCTCGAGCCCGTGGTGCCGCGCGGAACCGTCCGACAAGTCGCCGTGGTGCAGGAGCTCGCCAAGTCCATCCGCACCCACGTCCTCGGCTTCGGCTTCCAGCGGCCGGTCATCTCGTGCGGCGCCACGTATGCCCCGAAGAAGGTGTGGGGCTTCGCCAAGGTCGAGGCCGACGGCTCGGCCCACTTCAAGGTGCCGACCGATGTCCCCATTTACTTCCTCGCCCTCGACGCGTCGGGCCAGGCCGTGCAGCGGATGCGCAGCTTCACCCACTTCGTGCCCGGCGAGCGCCGCGGCTGCATCGGCTGCCACGAGCCGCGCAACGCCACGCCCCGCACCCAGCAGCCCCTGGCCGCCGGCCGCCCCCCCGAGGCCCTCACAGCACCCGAATGGGGCACCGAGCACTTCGACTACAGCCGCATCGTCCAGCCCGTGCTCGACAAGCATTGCGTCAAGTGCCACGGCGGCGCCGACCCGCCTCAGCGCGTGGACCTCACGGGCGGCAAGACCGAGTGGTTCAACGTCTCCTACGACACCCTCACCCACGGCTACGTGAGCTGGATCAACACCTGCAACGGCAACGAGGCGAACATCCTCCAGATCGCGCCGAAGGCCTGGGGCTCGCCCGCCAGCAAGCTCACGCCGATCCTCATGGGCGGGCACGTGGACAAGGAGGGCAAGCCCCGCTTCACCCTCTCCGACGCCGAGCGCCGCCGCCTCTTCACCTGGGTTGACCTCAACATCCCCTACTACTCGACCTACGACATGGCCTATCCCGACATCGAGGGCGGCCGCCGCCTCGTCCCGAAGGACCTCAAGGCCAAGCTCGCCGAGGTCGCCCAGCGCCGCTGCACCGAGTGCCACCAAAAGGCCGTGCCCAGCCGCGGCTACATCCGCATCACTGAGCCAGAGCTGAACGACTTCCTCGTCGCCCCCCTCGCCAAGGCCGCGGGCGGCCGCGAAGCCTGCAAGAAGCCCGTCTTCGCCACGAAGGACGACCCGGACTACCAGCTCCTCCTCAAGTGCTTCGACCCCGTCCGCGCCCTTCTCGCCCAGAAGCCGCGCATGGACATGCCCGGCGCCGTTGCGGCCAAGGTCAACGACTCGTGCCAGTAGGCGGGAAGCAGGGTGTTGGGTGTTAGGTGTCAGGTGTTGGGGTACGGAGGGGAGCGCCTGCCGGGCACCCGGTAGGACGTGCAGTTCGCCATCCAGGTTGGCGGTGGTCCTCATGCACCTCGGCGCAGGGCAAGCTCACCGAGATCTCAAGCCCCGTTTCGCTTCCCCATAATTCCCGGGGGCATGGTACTTGACATGCCCATCCCTTTCTGATACAACCAGCCGGCACTGGGTTCCTTCGTGGCGGGCCGGTCCACGCAACCGAGAAGGGAGGTCTAGCATGGCTCGTCATGACCTGACCGAGAGAGTTGGTTTGGGTAGTCGGTTCTTCCCTTGCCTTGCTGTCCTCGTGTGCGCGGTGCTCGCGGCGGGGGAAGCGCGGGGCGGGATCTTCACGGACGATTTCAGCGGAGGCATCAACCCGACGTTCTGGACGCCGTTTCAGACGACACCCGGGCTCTACAGCATAGACGGCACCAATGGCGATGTCCGCTTCGCCATCGTAGGCAATAATCCCGGGGGAAGGCAGAACGTCGGGCTGATGCTGAATCTGGGGGCACTCACGCCTTCTGGAAAGGTCAGTGGCGACTTCGACTTCCAGGTGGATTTCCGCAACGCGGTCATCGGGCCTGGACTGGACCAGGTCCAGTTACACAGCTACTTCGGCTCACCAGGTCCCTACTTCATGGATGTGAGAGATAATAGCGGCGGTCCCAATGTGCACGTCTGGATTGGAGCAGTCCGTGGGGGGTTCCCGACTGCGGCGACGAGCGGGACGTTTCGCATCTCCCGAAGCGGCAGCGCTGTGTCCGGTTACTTTGAGGGTTCGCTGATCTGGTCCGCGAACTTCACCCTCAACGACCTGGACCGGGTGGAGTTCATTCTCCAGAACAACAATAGCTCAAACGACCGGACATCAGTGACCTTTGATAACTTCAGCCTGACCGCGGCCGATGTGAATGTGAGTGCGATTCCCGAACCTGCCACGCTCACCCTCCTCGGCCTCGGCGTTGCGGCTCTGGCGCGCCGACGGAGGGCGAAAAAGCGCGATTTGGGGCCTTCCGGAGTCCGACTCTGACCGGAGTGCCCATCGCCGCAGGTGTAGGCTGGATATGCACTTGCGGCTCCCGCCGCCACATCAGACCCCGCCCAATGACCCACAGGTCGCATGAGGCCCCAAAGTCGCGTCCTGGGCCTTCCTACGCAGTCCGGTGCGCAGCGCGTAAGGCGCTGGCAGTTATACGCTTACAGGCCGCACTGGTGTAGGGTGCCTCGGCCGTCACCACCCCTTGCCGCCGCTGCCGCCGCCCGAGGAGCCACGCGCGCCGCTGCCCGTGGTGCTCGCCCGCCAGCCGCCCCTGGAGCGGGAGGATGAGCTGGTAGCAGCCGCGGCCCTCCCGCTCGGCGCCCCAGGCCCCTGTGGCCATGGCGACGCCAAGTGCGAGGCAGACCACTCGCGCGCGCATTCGCGTCCCTCCTCTCGGTTGTGCCCTACAGCGACCAGCCCTTCCGGTACGGCGGGTTGATGAACTGGTTCGCCCCGGGGCAGTTGGTGAACTGCACCTTCTCGGCGTCCCATTCGAGCTTCGTGCCGTGGAGCTTGATGGCGATGACGCCGAGCATGGCGATCTCGGTGAGCGGCCCGCCGTAGAGCGCGAAGTCGCTGCCGGCCTTCTTGCCCTCGCGGATGGCCTTGAGCCAGTCGCCGTGGTGGCCGGGCGCGCGGGGGATTTTCTTCTCGGGCAGCTTGTAGGCCTTCATCGCCGTCTCGGGGATGATGCGCACGCCGCCGGCGCCATGCGAGCCGTAGGTGATGACGCCCTTGTCGCCGTAGACGCAGGCGCCTGTGTCGGGGTGCCTGCGGCCCTCCTCGAGTTCCTTGGGCCGCGGGATCTTCTCGATGCCGCTGTACCAGTGCATGGCGACCGGGCCGCGCTTGCCCTTGGCGGGGAACTCGTAGGTGATGATGTCGCCCTTGGGGAAGGCGTCGCCCTGGGTCTTGAAGTCCCAGCCCTTCACTTCGGCCTGAATGGTCTTGGGCGCGCCGAGGTCGAGCGCCCAGAACACGGGGTCCACGACGTGACAGGTCCAGTCGCCGATCGTGCCGTTGCCGAAGGGCGTCCAGCCGCGCCAGGAGCCGGGGCAGTAGGCGGGGTGATAGGGCCGCTCCTGCGCGGGGCCGAGCCAGAGGTCCCAGTCCAGGGTGTCGGGCACGGGCGGCTTCTCGCTCTTGACCTGGGCCAGGCGGTCCACGCCCGAGTTCACGGCCCTGCAGCCGAGGTGGATGGTGTGGACGTTGCCGATCGCGCCGTCCCAGATCCACTCGCAGAACATGCGAATCGCCTCGGACGAGTGGCCCTGGTTGCCGAGCTGGGTGACGACGTTTTTCTCTTTCGCGGCCTTCATCAGCTCGCGGACTTCGTGGACGGAGTGCGCGAGGGGCTTCTCGCAGTAGACGTGTTTGCCGCGCTGGATGGCGGCCATGGCGACGACAGCATGGGTGTGGTCGGGTATGCCGATGGTCACCGCGTCAATGTGCTTCTCCATCTCGTCGAACATCTTGCGGAAGTCGCGATACTGTTTGGCGTTCGCGAACTTCTTGAGATTGCCTGCGGCCCGCTTGAGGTCCACGTCGCACAGGGCCACGATGTTGTTGCCGCCCGAGGCGGCGTTGACGACGCCGCCGCCCCGCCCCCCGGCCCCGATGCCGGCGATGTTCAGCTTGTCGCTCGGCGCGTTCTTGGCGGCGCCGCCCACGGCGTGCCGCGGCACGACCGCGAGTGCTGCCCCGACCCCCGCGGCCCCAAGAAAGTCCCGACGCGTTACGCGGACCCCCTTCATCCTGATCTCCTTCTCGATGGCCCATTCGGGCAAATGACTCGGTGCCCAAGTGTAGCGCGAAGCGGACAGCCGGTCAAACCGGCTGCCCGAGCGCGCGGAGGCAGAGGATGGCGATATCGTCGTCCCCGAGGGCCTCGCCCGCGAAGGCCCGCACATCCTCGAAGAGCTGGCCGGCCAGGGTCGGGCTCGCGAGGTCGCCGTGGGTGCGTGCGATGGCGGCCTCGAGGCGCCCGAGGCCGAAGGGCTCGCCGCCGGGGCCCCGCGCCTCCACGAGGCCATCGGTGTAGAGGACGAAGACGTCGCCCGGGCGGATGCCGATCTCCAGCTCCTCGGTAACCTGGTCGAAGAGGCCGCCGCGGTAGACGCCCATGACCATCCCCTTGCTCTCCAGGTGGCGAATGGGCGGGGTGCGGCGCGGGTTGAAGAGCACGGGCAGGTTGTGGCCGGCGCGGGCGAAGGTCAGGCTGCCCCCGCGGGCATCCAGCACCGCGTAGCAGGCGGACACGAAGGTGCGCGCATCGAGGTCGGCATTGATGTCGAGGTTCGTGCGGCGGAGGACCTCGGCCGGCGAGCGATGGTGCTGGGCATGGAGCTTGAGCGACTTCTTGACCATGGCCATGATGAGGGCGGCCTCCAGGCCGTGGCCGGACACGTCGCCGATGAGGAACGCGACCTCGTGGTCCGAGAGGCGGAAGTAGTCGTAGAAGTCCCCGCCGATCCGCTCCGCCGGGCGGTACAGGCAGTAGAAGTCGTAGCCCTCCACCCTCGGGCTCTCGGCGGGGAGCATTTTCTGGACGATTTCGCGGGCGCGTTCCAGGTCCCGCTGGGGCGGCTCGGCCTCGGTCGGCGTCCTGCCCGCGGCGGGGGCCTCGGGCTGGCCGGGCGTGCAGCGCTCGAGCAGGTGCTGCGCCATATGCCCGGGGGCCGTCGAGGTCAGAAGCAGGTCGGTCGAGATGTTGACCTCAGGCACGGGCCGGCGGCATTCGGGGCAGACCCACGTGCCGTCGGGGGCGGCCTGGCGCCAGGCGGGCTCGGACTCGATCCTGCGGCGGAGCTTCGCAGTGAGCTCGCCGTGGCGGCTGGCCTCGCGCACGATGAGGTCCAGGGCCTCGGCGGTGAACGGCTTCCGCTTGTCCCCGTGCGCCGCGCAGCGCTCCAGGTGCTCGAGCACCCGCTCGAGGGGCGGCGGCACCGCCTTGGCCTCCGCGTGCCAGAGCACCGTGGTGGCCTCCGCGCAGTAGGGGCACCACCAGCGGTTCAGCCAGTCGGTGAGCCGCCAGGCGGGGTCGGTGCGGAGCGACTCCTCGAGTTCGAGTTGGCGGGCCTTGGCCTCGAGGGCGGCCCGCCCGAAGCGGGTGCCGGCGCCCTCGGACCAGTGGCGGCACTCGTGGGCGAAATGGCGAAGGACGTCCGAGGCCGCGCGGCTCGGCTGATACGGCGTCACGCCGACCTCGCCGCAATAGGGGCACAGCCAGTGGCGCTCGTGCGCCAGCACCTGCCAGCCCGGGTCGCGCGCCAGGCGGTGCTGGATCGCCTGAAGCACCGCCCAGGTCTTCGCGTCCATCCGCCCCGCCTTGCCCATTCGCGTCGCCCCTACAGCGTGAGCGGATAGGTGCCAAGGTCGAGGAGCGCGTCGCGCATGGCCTTGTAGTTCTCGGGGTTCACCCCCGAGGTGATGCTGTTCGAGCTGGAGAGCATGAACGCGCCATTCCGAGCGCCGTCCTTGAGGCACTGGCGAACCGTGCGCTTGACCTCCCTTGTGCTGCCCCAGCACAGCAGTGGGCCGCAATCCACGTTGCCCACGAGGCAGATGCGATTTCCGTACAGCTCGCGGACCTTGGCGAGGCTCATCCCTGCCGCAGGCTCCAGCGGGTTCAGGCCGTCAATGCCCGATTCCACGATCATGTCGAGGATCGGCATGATATTGCCGTCGGTGTGCTTGATCACGTAGGCGCCCGCCTCGTGCGCCGAGTCCACCGCCCGCTTCATGCCCGGGAGGAAGAACTCTCGGAAGTGCCTGGGCGACATGAACGGCGCGTTCTTGTCGGCGTAGTCGTCGCCCAGGATCACAATGTCCACGCCCGCCTTCACGGCGCGCTCGGTGAGCCGCAGGTCGTAGCTCAGGCAGATCTCGACGAGCTGGTGGACGAGGCCGGGGTTGAGATGAATGTCCATCAGGAACTGCTCGACGCCTCGCAGGTGGGCGGCGTTGAAGAACGAGTCCCGTCCCACCCAAATGATGGCCTTCGTGCCCTTGAATTCGCGGATGGCGTTGGGCAGCTCCCCGAGGGCGTTGGGGGCCTCGGGGTCGGGCGGCACGTAGTCCTTGAGATCCTCGGGCCGCTTGATGGGGGCCTCGACGGGATAGGGCGAGCTCTCGGGGCCGATGGCGCGGACGACGCCCCAGTGGTCCCGGAAGAGCCCCTTCTCCCTGTCCACGTAGTTCAGGCCCTCCTTCGGCCAGGACGAGCGGTTCATGCCCGCCACGTCGAGGCCGAATTTCTCGACGAACTCGGCGTACGTGCAACCAGGATAGATGCCCTCCATCACCTTCGGGTCAATCACCATCTCGAGCAGGGGCACGCGGTCCGGGACCTTGCGCTCCAGGGCGCAGAAGACGCGCTCGCGGGAGTTCATGGTGGCCATCGCCTCCGTGAATGAGGAGCGTCGAGTGACAAGTGACGACTGTCGAGAGCAGGGTCAGGTCCGTTCCGCCCACTTGCCACTCGGCACTTGCCACTTGCCGCTCGCCTGTGGTAGTATCCCCATTATACCCAATCGGCCCGCCAAGGGAAGCAAGGAGTGAGAGGGCCCCTGCCATGAAGATCGGCGTCACCTCGCTCGGCGACCGTCCGGCCGCACTCGAAGCCAGGATGAGCCCCAGAGAGCTCGACCTGACGGCCGAGCGGGTGGAGTTCCGCGACCCCGTGCAGGTCGCGGTGACGGTCACCCGGTTGCAGGAGGACGTGCTGGCGGAGGGCAAGGCGAACACGACTGCTCACGCCGAGTGCAGCCGCTGCCTGGAGGACGTGCCGCTGGAGCTCCACGGCGAGTTCGAGGCCCTCTACGTGCCCGACACGGGGCGGTTCGCCAAGCGGATGGACCACCCCGACTTCGCCGGGACCGGCCAGCGGGTGAACTTCTACTCGGAGCAGACGATTGACCTCGCCGACGAGATCCGCCAGTGTGTGCTGCTCGAGCTGCCGATGAAGCCGCTGTGCCGGCCCGACTGCGCCGGCCTGTGCCCCTCGTGCGGCGAGGACCTCAACAAAGGCCCCTGCTCCTGCAAGCCTGCCGCGGATGAAGGCCCCTTCGCCGCCCTCCGCAAGCTCATCCCGCCCGAGGCGGAGTAGCGGCCTGCCGTGCCCCTCAGCACCGGACCCCACCTCGCTCTCAGGATCGCCATTTGCCCATTCTCGGCCTTCCGGCTCAGAGTCGCACGGGTTTCTCCATTTCCGGCGCCCCGATTTGGCGATTCTCGCCCTTCCGGCTCAGAGTCATCCAGTGTTCTCGAGTCTTAGACTCGAGAATCGGCGATTCTCCGCATTCCAGCCCAGAGTCATACAGAGTCTGCAGAGTCGCACGCTTTTCCGCGCGGTGGGGCCACGTCACAACTTTGGCTCGTCGCGGAGCTCCTGCTTCGCGACGCAGGTCCCCGAAGCTCCCGCTTCGGCCTCTTGGCGGCAGGAGCGGCACCATCCCCGCGCCGCTCCGCCGCCCGCCACTGCCGCCGCTTGCCGACGTGCGCCGCGGCAGCGGGCCGCCCGGAATGACCGTCACTGGCAGAAGTGCTTACAGGGACAGGCCTTACGCCTCGTCAGGGTGCCAGGCACGAATGGCATGAACTTAGGCGCTGAATATGCCGCAAGTGCTGTACGTGCAACTACTTACGCTGGCTCACCTCGTCCGTAACGGACACGCTGTTCGCCAGCGATGGGTGAGACGATTCGGCAACCGGCCACGGTTCCGGGGGCGACGCCTGCCGCAGCAGGGTTCGGAACGTTGGTGTCAGGTCGTCATTCTACACTTGCCCCTTTGATCGCGGCAGGAGCCGCGGGGCTTTCGTTGCGAAGCGGAGCTTCGCAACGAGATGGAGAGGTTGCACTTGTCCTAGAGCACGCCCTTCGTCGAGGGCACGTCGCTCACGCGAGGGTCCACGGCGACCGCCTCGCGCAGGGCGCGGGCAAGGGCCTTGAAGATCGCCTCGGCCATGTGGTGGGTGTCCCTGCCGCAGGGCACGCGGACGTGGAGGGTGAGGCCCGCGTTCACGGCGAGGGCGCGGAGGAACTCCTCGACGAGCTGGGCGTCGAAGACCCCCGTCTTCTCGGTGGGAAACGCCGCGTTGAAGACGAGGAACGGCCGGCCGCTGATGTCCAGGCTCACGTCGGCCAGCGCCTCGTCCATCGGCACGCTGGCGAAGCCGAAGCGGCGGATGCCGCGCTTGTCGCCCAGAGCGGCGGCCAGGGCCTTGCCCAGGCAAATCCCCACGTCCTCGACCGTGTGATGCGCGTCCACGTGCGTGTCGCCCGTGGCGCGGACCTCGAGGTCGAAGCCCGCGTGCCGGCCGAACAGGTCGAGCATGTGGTCGAGGAAGCCGATGCTCGTGGCGGGACTCGTGCGCCCCTGGCCGTCGAGGTCGAGGCTCACGCTCACATCGGTCTCTTTCGTCTTGCGGCGTTCAGTAGCCGCCCTGCGCGTCACCTTGCCCATAGTCATTCCCCATACATGGGTTCAACGCGATGTGTCCTGCGCTCGGAGCCCCGAAGGGGCGAACTATGATAGCCCAGGGCGAAGCCCTGGGGAGGGGCGCCCTCCTCCGGTAGCCCTGAAGGGGCGTACTAATCGAGGCGGGCCGCGCCTAGTACGCCCTTTCAGGGCTAACCCTCGTTTGCGGGCCGACCCAGGGCGTTGCCCTGGGCTATCATGGTACGCCCCTGCGGGGCTGCAACTCTAGCGCTGCTCAACGCCTGGACAGTGGTTGCGCTCTCTACTGGGCGCGGTTCTGCGGCTTGACACCGAGGGTACGGACGATGCCCTCTAGCACGCGGCTGTTCTGCTCGGGCGTCCCCACCGTGATACGCAACCAGTCCCGGAGCCGCGGGTCGCCGAACGTGCGGACCAGGATGCCGTCGTGCGCCAGGGCCGCGGCGAACGCCTTGGGCGACGGGTCCTGGCACACGACTGACACGAAGTTGGTCTGCGACGGGTAGACGAACAGTCCCATGCCGCGCAGCGCCGCGCTGAGCCGTTCGCGTTCGGAGCGAATCTTCGCCACGTTCGCCCGCATGGTCGCCACGTCGTCCAGAGCCGCCACGCCCGCGGCGAGGGCGAAGCGGTTGACGTTGTAGGAATCCTTGACCTTCACGAGGCCGCGGATGATCTCCTCGCTCGCCAGGCCGTAGCCGAGCCGCACGCCGCACAGCGAGAAGGACTTGGAGAAGCTGCGCAGCACGATCACGTTCGGGAAGCGGCCCAAGAGGTCCAGGCAGTTCCCCTCGGCGAAGTCCACGTATGCCTCGTCCACAACCAGGATCCCCTCGATCCTGCCCGCCAGGTCGGCGATGGCCGACGGCTCGGCCCACGTGCCCGAAGGCGAGTTGGGGTTGCACACAAAGGTCACGCGCGCCCCGGGCTGCACCAACCCCTCGGGCAGCGAGAAATCGGGTGGGAAGTCCACCCAGCGCATCACGGCGTCCTGAATCTCGACGAGCACCTCGTAGAGCGGATAGGTGGGGTGCGGCGCCACCACGAGGTCGCCCGGCCCCACGAAGCTGCGGAGGATCATCGTCAGCAGATCGTCGGAGCCATTGCCCACGAGCACCTGCTGGGGTGCGAGGCCGTGGTAGGCGGCGATGCGGGCGCGAAGCGCGGTGGCCAGGGCGTCGGGATACAGCCGCAGGCTCTCCCCCGCCGCGTCGCGCAGCGCCTCCAGCACCTTGGGCGATGGCGGGTAGGGATTCTCGTTCGCGTTCAGCTTCGCGTAGACCGGGCCGGGCGGCTGCGCCCCGGGCGTGTAGCCCGCCATCCGCGCGATGCATGGCCGAAGCCACTCGTTCCTGCTCATCTCGGTCACCGCCTGCCGCTCCCTCCTCGTTGGCAGGCCAGAGTATAGCAGAAACACGGCTTCTTTCCAATCCGAGGGCGAAGTCGGGATTGACAACCGTCGCCACAGTTGGTATAGTTCTCGGTGTAAGCTGCCTTGGGTGGGTAGCTCAGTAGTAGAGCACAGCACTGAAAATGCTGGGGTCGTGGGTGCGATGCCCACCCCACCCACCATCGCGAAGGGCAGGGGCCCGGTTTCCGGCGCCTCTGCCCTTCTGCCGTTCTGGGTACGGCTTCGTGCCTTCTGCCGGACTCGCGCTTGACCGCGACGGGCCGGAATGCTTACCTCTCCTGTAGCAGCAATCGTCCGACTGGCCTCGGCGCAGCCTGTGGGAGCATGCGATGAGAGCAGAGACCCTTCGACGAGCATGTGCGGTCCTGGCGGCCCTGGCCGCCTGCGGGGCCGCGCGGGCGGAGTTGGCCACGCAACGGCTGCGGCCGGTCGCCGGCACGGAGCCAAACGTCATCCGCTTCGGGATACCCAAGGACGTGAAGGTGCTTCGCGCGGACCTCCTCGTCTACCGAGCTGGCGAGCTGACGGGGAAGGACGACGAGGCGCTGGTGAGCATCGAGATCGTGCCTGACAGCGGGGGCAAGCCTCTCGCGCTGCGTGCCCCGTGGTCCGACCGCTTCGACGCGACCGAGGCGGCGCGTTCGGGAAGGGCCCAGTTCCTGGTCAAGGCGTTTCCCCGCTGGGACTCCAAGACAACACGTTTGGACGTGGCGTTCGATGGGAAGGCTGCCGATGTGCCGCCGCAGGTCAAGGGGCTCAATGCCCTCCACCGGTCGGGGCAGACCTTCATCACCTTCGAGGAGATTGACCAGCGCTCGGCAGCGCCCTCCCCCGCCTGGGCGGAGCTGAAGAAGCAGCTCGACACGATGGATGCCGAGCGCGAGGTCCGCTATCGCGTCTTCCGCCACTCCGCGCCCATCACGGCGGCGACACTGTCCGAGGCCGAGTGGCTGGGCGACGTGAAGCCGATGTCGGGCTACAACGTCCTCGGCCGGTCGGTGGACCAGCTCATCGCGCTGCATCGCCGCCGGGCGATGGACGACCTGGATTTCTCCAAGCAGCTCGCCCGCCAGGACTACTTCTCGAAGTACAATCCAGACATGCCTGAGATGGGCGAGGTGCCCATCGCACGCTTCGCCATAGAGGACGGCACGCCGCTGCCACCGAAGACGGGCCTGTACGTCCACCAGCCGCCGAAGGCGGGCAAGGCGTACTACGCCGTCGTCGCCGCGGTGGACGGCGTGGCGAACGGCCGCGACGTGTCGTGCGTCGGGCCCGTCGAGGAAGCAGTCGGCCTCGGCGAGCCCGTGCTCCAGGGGAAGGCCGACGTGACGGTGTTCTTCGACTACCCCGGCGAGCGGCGGCACTACGTGCAGTGGACGGCGCCGCCGCTGTCGAATCTCCCGGACCAGTGCACCAACTGGGGCGTCTTCGTGCCGCGTGGCTACGGGAAGGCGGAGGCCAGGCGCCTCGGCGTCTTCTTCCACGACGCGACGCAACGCTGGCTCAAGCCCCCCTGGCCCCATCGGCAGGACACGGTGCTGCTGTCGCCGCACGACGCGCCGTGGCGGTCGTTCGGCTACGGCCACCACGAGGCGCTGGGCACGCTGCGCTCGTTCCGGCAAGGCAAGGTGCAGCCGTTCCTTGGTCGGCGGGTGGACGCGATGCTGGCCTGGGCGCTGCGGAAGTTCGGCGCGGACCCGGGCCGCATCTCCTGCGGCGGCACCGGCTACTGGGGCGGCACGGCGGCCCTCCAGTACGGCCTGCGGCGGCCAGGGAAGATCGCCTACGTCATGGCCGACGCCTCCCCCGACCCCAACCCGAGCGACACGCCCTACGAATACGAGATGTATGGCAAGCGCAAGACGATGCGGCCCGAAATGGACGCCGTCTGGGGCAAGGCGGAATGGCACCTCGAAGCCGAGAGCGGCAAGCCCATCTGGGACGAGATGAACCTGGTGGCGTATGTGCTGGCGAACGGCAGAAAGCAGGCGATGCCCTACTTCTCGCTCGGCGCGGGGAGCCAGCACCTCACGTGGAAGCAGGAGACCGACCTGATGAAGGCGTACCTGGCCACGCACAACGCCTTCATGGCCGAGTTCTTCTGGGGCAGCTCGCACCACCTGCCCCTGCCCGTGAGCGCGGAGACCGGCGACCACCCCTTCGAGCCGCGAGCCGACAGGCCGCTCCTGGCCTGCAACCCGAAGGACCGCGGGCCAAACCCCGACTTCTTCCCGAAGCACTTCGACACCGGCCAGCGCGGCTACAGCAGCGGCGGCCGCCTCAACACCCGCCCGCGGTGGGGCACCGAGGACATCGTGGACGAATCCGACCGCCTGGAGATGACCATCTACTGCGCCCGGCGGGTCGTCTACGCCGGCAGAGTCACGTGCGACGTGGCGGTGCGCAACACCCAGAAGTTCCGCCCGAAGCCGGGCGAGAAACTGGCCTGGACCGCTCCCGACCCGCGCGAGTCGCGCAAGACCATCCAGGGAGAGGCCACGGTGGACGAGGATGGCCACATCCTCATTCCTGGGCTGACGTTCGGCGAGTCAGGCAAGCTCATCATCCGCCGGAAGGGGGGCGACCAATGAACCGAAGCACGCACGCATCAACCATCTCTCCAAGAGAATGTGGGGCTGGTGGCATAGGCCTCCGGCCTGTGCGCACAGGCAAGATGCCTGTGTCACCTGTACGTGGCTGTATCATACTCATGCTGTCCCTGGCGGCACCGCTGTTCGCGGCGCAGCACTTCGTCACCACCCCCTTCCCTGCCGAGGCCAAGGCGGGAAACATCCACTTCGACCTCGCGGCCCTTCCCCCGGCGACGAACGTGCTCCGCGCCATCCTCCGCGTGCCCGCCCAAGGGCACCAGAACGGGGCCGCGGTGCGACTCGTGCCCGCGGGCCTGCCGAACGCCGAGCCGTTGAAGCTCCTGCCGCCCGACTACGCGAGCTTCGATGCCACCGCCGCCGCAAAGGCCTGGGCCGCCAACCCCCAGGCGAACCAGGGGCTTCGGCTCGTGGACGCCGGCGGCGTGGACTTCGGCAAGGCCGCCCTGGAGGTGAGCTACCTCGGCGTGGCCAGAGAGGCGACCAAACCGGTCACCGAACTCAAAGCCCTGCACCAGTCGGGCCAGACGTTTCTCACCTGGAAGGAGATTGAGGACATCGCGGGCGACGACGCGCCGAAGTTCGAGGACTTCGACAAGGCCGTGCTCGATGCCCGTGCAAAGCGGCGGCTCGTCTATCGCGTCTACCGCCACACCGAGCCGATCACGGTGGCGAACCTCGGCCAGGCCGAGCTGGCGCGCGAGGTGCCCGAGGTCGTGTCCGTGTGGAACCTCAAGGCCATCCGCAACACCGAGCACCCCAACCAGGGCACGCCCACGAAGCACTCGCCGCTGCGGCCCGGCTACAACCTCGCCCTCAACCACGAAATGGCCCGCTACCGCATCACCAACGGCGCCGAGCCGCTGCCGCGCGCCACGGGCCTCGCGGTCTTCACCGTCACGAAGCCGGGGAAACGCTACTACGCGGTGACCGCCGCGATGGACGGCCGCGAGGCCGTCGCCGAGTTGGCCAGCCTGAAAGAGCCGGTGGACGAGAAGCCCTCCGCCTTCCCCGCCATCGTCTACCAGCGCACCGTCAGCCCCGACCCCAAGCAGAAGCAGGCGTGCGACGTGGATGTGTACAACTCCTGGATCGAGCCGCCGTACGACAACGTGCCTTCGGTCTCCGAGACCTTCATCGCCCGCTGGCGCGATCTGGGTAGGGGCGGCCCTATGTGGCCGCCCGCGAGCCAGGGCGCCCACGCAGGGGCGCCCCTACCACTGATGTTGAGCCTCGGCACCTACGGCGGCTCGGCCACGGAGGCGGGCAACCCCGGCTGGCACGGCGCTCGCCGCCACGTGAAGAACGCCCTCTTCCTCGCCCTCTCCGAGGGAAGCCTCTGGCAGGGCTTCCACGAGTGCATCGGCACCCTGCGGGGCTACGACGATGGCGTGGTCCATAACTATCCCCAGCGCCGCGTCGTCGCCGCGGCCGCCTGGGCGGTCGCGGAACGCGACCTCTTCGTGGACCCCGAGCGCGTTTCCATCTGGGGCCAGTTCGCCGGCTGGGCGCTTCGCCACGGCGACGTCTTCTCCGCCGTGATGTCCAACGGCCACGGCAACCTCGTCATCGGCAAGGTGCCCCAGCAGCATGGCTGGAAATGGGGGCCTTACCCCAAGGGCAGCAAGAACTGGCTCGGCGTGGACCAGTGGGAGTACATGAACCTGCCGAAGTGGATCCGCGAGAACCCCACGGTCGAGCTGCCCTACTGGCTGTGCTGGCCCGCCTACGGCGCCTATCCGAGCCACACGATCGGCGACTTCGGCTTCATGCCCTGGCCCGAGATGATCCACGCGATGGCCTCGACCAAACGCGCCTTCGCCGCCAACTGGTCGTCGAACGGCCCCGGCCCCGTCGGCCCGCTCCGCGACCTCGTGCCCCGCATCCGCCTCCACCAGAGCCTGCCCGCCTTCACCAACTGCTCGCTCGACCACAGCCCCGGCGATGGCGACCACGACGACGCCGAGAAGGGCGGCGGCATCAACCTCTACCAACTCTGGGACCCCGAAACCCTCGTGGACGAGCCCGGGCGCTGGGAGGCCACCCTGTCCCTGCGCGACGACTGCCCTTACCCCGAATGCACCACCGACCTCACGCCACGCCGCTGCCAGAGCTTCAAGGCCAAGCCCGGCGGGACGTTCACGTGGGTCGTCGTTGCCGACGGCAAGGAGTTACAGGCCGGCGCCTCGACTGCCGACGACTGGGGCCTCGTTACGCTCAAGAGCGTCGTGCTCCGCAAGACCAGGTGCCGCGTTACCATCGCCAGGGCGACCGGCCGGAGGCAATGACCATGGTAGTGGACTGCCATCAACACCCCAACGCATCGGTCCCCGACGTGATGGCGCAGCATGGGATTGACGTGTCGGTGCTCCTGCCGGTGGGCGGCGACGCGCTCCGCACGGCGCAGCAGATGGCGTGCGAGGCGCCGGACAAGTACGTGCCGTTCTTCTGGATTGACGTGGCCGACATCGCCCGGAGCGTGAAGGAGCTGGCGGCCGCCGCGGCCGCGTGGGGATGCAAGGGGGTGAAGTTCCAGCCCCTCTTGCAGCACGTGCACCCCAGCGACCATCGGCTGTACCCGGTCTACGAGACCTGCTCGGAGCTGGGGCTTCTGGTGACGTTTCACACGGGGGCCGTGGCCTTCCCGCAGGAGTTCGGCATTCCGCACCTGACGAAGTACGGGCACCCGATGCCAATTGACGAGGTGGCCTTCGACTTCCCCGAGCTGCGGGTCATCGTGGCGCACATGGGTGGCAACTACCACTACGAGGCGCTGATCCTGGCGGAGAAGCACCCGAACATCTATCTGGATACCGCCTATCTTCCCTTCTTCTGCCGGCGGCTGTTGCCGCCGGTGACCCCGGCGCAGCTCATCGAGCGCGCGGCGCAGGTCCTGGGGCCGGAGCGCGTCCTGTACGCCTACGAGGGCCTCGCGCCGTCCGTGGTGCACCACCTGGCCCTCCCCGAGGAAGCCAAACGGCTGATCCTCGGCGCGAACGCGGCGAGGCTGTTTGGGCTGGACCTCTCCGAACCTTCGAGAGAGACAGAATGAAATGAACGCGAAGAACCTTGTTCTGTGCCTCGTCGTCTGGCTCCAGGCGACGGGCGTGTGGGCGGGAATGGTTACGCGGCGCTGGGGCAAGCCGCCGACGGGGCCGCCCTCGGCGAAGGTGAAGACGCCGAAGGCCGAGCCGCCGACCTGCTACGTCGTCGAGACCAAGGCCGCGCCCGAGCTGGACGGCAAGCTCGACGACGAGGCCTGGAAGCAGTCGCCCGTCTATCACCTTGCCCGCTCGCTCGACGGCGGCGGCGACGCGGCGCAGCCGACCGAGGTGCGCCTCCTCCGCGACGCCAAGACCCTCTACCTCGCCTTCCGCTGCACGGAGCCGCTCGTCGCCAAGCTTCAGGCGACCCGCCGCGGCCACGACAGCGGGATCTGGGACGATGATTCCATCGAGTTCTTCCTCGGCGCGGCCGGGGCCTACTACCACTTCGGCGTCAACGCGGTCGGCAGCACGTATGACGGGAAGGCGAAGGATGCCTCGTGGAACTCGGGCCTCAAGGCCGCCGTCGGCCGCGAGACGGGGGCCTGGACGCTCGAGGCGGCGGTCCCTCTGGCCGCGATGGTCCCCGACGGCAGGGTGCCAACCGAGTGGATCGCCAACTTCAACCGCAATCGCCACTGCGCGGGCACGTGGCAGGAATCGGCCTGGTCGCCCACCTTCTCGGGCGACAGCCACGTGACCGAGCGCTTCGGCAAGATGCTCTTCAAAGCCCCACCGGCCCCCGAGCAGCCCGGCAAACAGCCCGAGCGCCCCGTGGTCAGGAAGGAGGCCGTGACCATCGGCCCCGCTGAGGGCGGCGAGGGCATCGTCACCTTCGACCTCTCGGACCTGCCCAAGGACGCCAAGGTCTACCGGGCCGACCTGCTCGTCTTCCGCACCACACCCGTGGACGGGCGGATGGATGAGGCGATGATTGATATCGAGGTGTTCCCCGGTGGCACAGGCGTCCCGCCTGTGGCCGGCAAGCCGCTGGCATTGCGTCCGCCCTGGTATGACAGATTCGACGCAACCGAGGCCGTTCGCGCCGGAACGGCCAGCTTCCTCGTCAAGGCCTGCCCCTTCTGGAATGCAGAGGCCACATGCCTCGACATCGCCTGCGAGGGCAAGCCCGAGAACCTGCCGCAGCAGGTAACGGGCGTTGAAGCCTTTCATCGGGCGGGACAAACCTTCATCACCTGGAAAGAGATCGAGGAGCCCGTCGGGCGGGACGCCATCGCCTGTGGCGAGATGAAGCGGCTTGTGGACACGCTGGATTCCCGGCGACGCGTCCGCTACTGCGTCTATCGCCACACCAGCCCCATCACGGCGGGGAATCTGCACGAGGCCGAACTGCTCGCCATGGTGAAGCCGCTCTCGGGATGGAACCTCGATGGGCGGAACGTGGACCGCCCCGTGGACCACTTCATCGCCACGAACGACGTGCTGATGGTCGGCCACTGGAACCCGTTCGGGCGAGCCGAGATTGACGGCGAGTACGGCCGCGACTGCCCGATTGAGCGCTTCGTCATCCGCGAGGGCGACAAGCCTCTCCCACGCGGCACGGGCCTCTACGTCCGCACGGCCACCAAGGCGGAGAAGGCGTCCTACGCCGTCGTGACCTCGGTGGATGGCGTGCAGAACACGGCCGAGCTCTCGAAGGCCAATGCGACGACGGGGCCTCTGGCCGAGGCGCCCGCCGACCCCGAGCCCGTGCTCCAGGGCGAGCTGCCGACGATGCCCTTCTTCAACTACGGCCAGAAGCGGCTCCACTACGTCCAGTGGGTCGCCCCGCCAATGGCCAACGTGCCCTGCCAGTATCACAACTGGTCCGTCGGCGTGCCCAACGCCCTCGGCAAGGGCATCCCGCTCGAGGTCAACCTCCACCGCGACGGACATTCGTACTGGCGGACGCACTATCGCATCGAGCGCGACAGCATCGTGCTCTGCCCCTACGACTTCCCGATCAAGTCGTGGTGGTATGGCTACCACGAGGCGGCAGGCACGCTCCGCTCGTTCAAGCAGGGCTGCATCCAGCCCTACACCGAGCGGCGGCTGCTGGCCTTCATTGGCTGGGCGTGCCGCAAGTGGCCGGTGGACCGCAATCGCATGCTGGTCACGGGCTGCCGCGGAGGGGCCTCGGGCAGCGGCGCACTCCACCTCGCCGTCCGCCATCCCAACGTCTTCAGCCTGGCCATCGCCGGCCACCCGATCATGGACTACGCGGCGGCTTCGCGCGACACCAGCCGCGGCGGCCTCCCCCTCGCCCTGAGCATGCTCGCCGTGTGGGGCAAGGCCGACTGGGGCATCAAGACGCCCGACGGCAGGAGCTTCTGGAACGAGCACGACCTGAACCGCGCGGTCGAGGCCCTGCCGCCAACCGCCGACCTGCCGTTCATGACCATCACGTCGAGCCACGGCTACGCCGACTGCCGCAAGTTGTACGAGCTTCTTCTCACGCGGCACTTCGGCGTGATGGCCGAGTTCTCCTGGGGCGGCGCACGCTACGTGCCCGTCTCCAACAGCGGCACCTACCCCAACGTCATCCGGCTCGACATTCGCCGCGACAAGCCGTTCCTCGCCTGTGTGTCGCGGCAGGGCCTGGCCCTCGTGACCGAGGGGAAGATGGGCGACTTCAATCAGCAGTTCCGCTGGCGCGACGTGGTGGACACCCCCGGCCGCTTCGAGGCCACGCTCTTCCTTCAGGGCCGCGGCGATGCCGTCGCCGACGCCGTGCCCCGCCGCCTCCAGAAGTTCAAGGCCGAGAAGGGCAAGGCCTACGCCTGGAAGTGCGGCGCCCAGACCGGCGAGGCCACCGTCGGCGACGACGGCCTGCTCGTCCTCAAGGACGTGAAGTTCACCAACGAGGGGAGCCGGCTGGTCATCACTGCCAAGTAGGGCCTTCCCCTACTTCCGGCCAAGGACATCATCCGGTGGGCACAGAATCATACGATGAACTCTTGGTAAGCGTTGCGGACCCAGGGCAGCGACCGGTCACCCGTCTGAAGGCGCTCGGCAAGCTTGTGGATCTTTCATGGCAATTGGGGCGAGCGGCCGGGCTGCGGCGCTCCATCGAGGCGCTCAACAGCGTCCTCCAGTCCAACTTGACGGCGAACCAGAAGTACGTGGCGCACTACTACCTTGCCAACGCTTGGTCGCACATTCGCGCGCTTGAGCGGCACGAGCGACCGCAGGACTGGGATTGGCAACAAGACGAGTTAGTGCACGAGATAGTCAACTACAGGCTTGCGGTACATTGGGCCCGCGAGGCGCGTGTGCCGCCGGCAGTGCTCTGCCCAATCTACACGAACCTGGGCAACACATTCAGCTATGTCGGGCGCTTCGTAGAAGCCGTCGCGTTCTGGGATGCCGCACTTCATCGTGACCCGGCGTTCGCTATGGCTCTGGGGAACAAAGGCTTCTGCCTCTTGCACTACGCCCGTGCCCTCTATGACCGCGGCCAAAGCGCGGCGTTCCTGAAAGCAGCTCACCAACTCCTCGGCAAGGCTATCCACGCGGGTGTGGAAGAGGAGGCCACCGCGGGATTCAGGAAGGCGCAGTGCCAGATAGAGGCTGTCCTCAAGCCCGATTACCTCGCGACTCCACTGGACACCGAGGGATTCTCACTGGGGCGGTCAGCACATGAGAGGGCCTATAGACGCTGGTGCCTTAGGGAGCGACTCTTCCTGAATCCGCTCAATGACGTCGGAGCATTCTCCGCCGCGGCGCATGATTGCCTCACCACTCCCCCGATGGTTCAGCTCGTGGGACATGGCCCCTACTACCAAGGATTCTTCAACCAGATAAAACAGGAGTTCGTGTCTGCTCGATTCCTCCACTTTGAAGGTTTACGTCGGGCCAAACCCCATTTCTCCGACAGAGGGGTGCTCTTGTACAACACCCTCGATTACCCCGCCTACGCTCTTGCCCTGGAGAAGCAGAAGCTCGCATTTCGTTCAGCGTACTCCGTGCTGGACAAAGTCGGCTTCTTCTTGAACCATTACCTGCGCCTTGGGATACCTGAGACGCAAGTTAGCTTCAGGAAGCTGTGGTACGAGGGCGATGGCAAGAAGCGGCACCTTCGCCAAGTCTTCTCTGCCCTGACGAACTGGCCTCTGCGAGGCCTGTTTTGGCTTGCGAAGGACCTGCACGATGACAGTTTGAGCGTTGCTGGCTCGAGCGAGCCCCGGGCTCGCCAGTTGGCAGAGGTGCGCAATCATCTTGAGCACAAGTACCTCAAGGTACACAATGAGGACTGGGCTGGCCCTCCTCAATCGAGTGATGTCATGGCGGTAGCCCTTGCAGATACCCTGGCCTATTCAATACGCCGATCCGTCTTCTCAGAGCTGGCACTCATGACCCTGAAGCTGGCCAGAGCAGCTCTGATGTACCTATCGCTTGGCGTGCACACCGAAGAGCGTCGCATGGAAGCTCAACGAGGCGGCAAGGTCACGTTGCTGCCGGTTGCGTTGGGAACATGGGAGGACGGCTGGAAGACATAGGCACCGGGCTCGAAGTAAGGTTCCGGGGTCGTATCTTCGCCGGGTTTTCGTACACAGTGGTACGGGCAGGCGCCCGCATTACAAGCAGCAAAGGGCCTAGCGATGAAGTGGGTACTACTGGCACTATGGGGCTTCGCTCAGCCCTGTGCAGCCGGGTTGGTCGGCGAACGCTGGGGCGGCAAGGACGCGCCCTGCACGCATCCCGGGACGCTGAAGATCGTCCAGGGCAAGGCGGGGCCGCGCCTGGTCTTCGACCTCTCGGCGATCCCGAAGGGGGCGACGGTCCACCACGCCTCGCTCTTCTGCTTCACGCAGCGAGGCGTTCAGCCCACCGAGCCGGCGCGAATCCTCGTGGCCGAAGGAGCCGATGGCGACGCATCTCGCGGCGAGCCGCTGAAGCTGGAGGCGCCCTGGTATCGCTCGTTCGACGCCACCGAGGCCGTGAGGCTCTGGGTAGCCAGCCCCGAGAGGAACCTCGGCCTGGCCGTCGCCCAGTTCGAGCGCCTCCTCGCACCGCAGACCTTTCTGGAGGTCGTCTTCGACGGCGAGGCAAAGGGCCTGCCCGAGCAGGCCACGGGCCTCCGCGTCGCCCACCACGACGGCCAGACGTTCATCGTCTGGACCGAGCACGCCGCCTTCCGCCCGAAGCCCCACGAGGTGATCTGGCTCGGAAAGTTCTCCGAACGGGGCGACAAGCTGGCCGACGGCCCCGGCCAGGGCGCCTACGACATGCCCAACCACCCCGCCATCACGCTGCGGGCGCTGCGAAACCTCCAGGGCCTCGGCCTCCGCGACAAGCCCAGCGGCTTCCAGGGCATCAGAGACCTGAAGCGGGTGCGCGACGTGCCCCCCGTCACCTACCGCCTCTATCGCCACGCCGAGCGCATCACCGCCGCCAACATCCACAACGCCGAGCGGGTAGCCGAGGTCGAGCCGCTTTCCGGCTATGACGCCGAGGTCTACCAGATCCACTTCAAGGGCGAGTACCTCGACCAGTGGGAGGAGCCTTCCTCGCCCATCCCGACCCTGTGCACCGACAAGGGGAAGGCCCTCACGCCCGGCGAGGGCCTCTACGTCCACACGGTCCGGGATGCGGGGCAGAGACACCCCGCCTACTACGCCGTCACCATCGCCATCGCGGGCACCGAGAACCTGTCGCAGATCGCCGACGCCAACAGCCTCGCGGCGCCCGTCGTCGAGACCCCCGCCACGCCCCAGCCCGTCCTCCAATGGGTCCAGGAAGACCGCTACAAGGACGACGCGACGGAGTACTGGTATCAGTATTGGGGCGCCCCGCCCTACTACCACCTGCCCAGCCAGGCGTTCCGCGTCGCCGTCGCCATCGGCGAGAAGCGGAAGGAGCCTTGCCCCCTCGTCATCGGCTCGATCTCGGGCGACTTTAACCTGCGCGGGGAACTGAACCTCCCCCGTTCCGACGCCGTGACCATCGAGCCGAAGTGCCAGCTCGACTGGCTCCCCACCCTCTTCTACAACGAGGGCCGCGGCACCCTGCGCGGCATGACCGAGTGCAAGGTGGACTACTTCCCCGAGCGCTACACGGACTTCATGATCAAGTGGATCATGTCCCGCCACCAGATAGACCGCTCGAAGATCGTCGGCAGCCTGCTCCACTTCGGCCTGCGGCACCCCGAGATCTTCACCCGCATGCAGTTCGGCACCTACACGGCGGGCTACGACATCCGCTTCGCGCCCGGCGGCCCCAGCATGCCCAGCGTCCTCGGGCCGCAGGGCATCAAGACCGCCTCGGGCGAGGACGCCTGGAAGATGTACAGCGTCGCCGAATACGTCAACACCTATCCCGACCGCGACATCCCGTTCCTCGTCTGCATCTCGGCCACGGGCAAGGACAGCGGCCACACCAGCGAGTTCGGCTGGCAGGACGACCCCCGCGGCTGGCGGGGCCTGCTCCGCGCCCGGCAACCCTTCGTCGCCACCTGGAGCCTTGGCCCGCCCCACGAGCTGATGCAAGCCTTCAACGAAATGCGATGGGACACCACCCTCCCCGCCTTCAGCAACTGCTCGCTCGACGACAACCCCGGCAACGGCGACCCCGCCGACGGCGATTACTACGGCGGCATCAACGCCTGGCTCCTCTGGGGCGACAAGGATGCGGTTGACGCTAAGGACCGCTGGGAGATCACCGTCTGGCTCATCGCCTCCTGTCCCGAGGACGCCTGCACGGTGGACATCACCCCTCGCCACTGCAAGTCCTTCAAGCCCAGGCCTGGCCAGACGCTCAAGTGGACCAACACCTCCCTCGCCGACAACCGCGTGGCCCAATCCGGCACCATCACCACCGACCAGCACGGCCTCGTCACACTCAAAGCGGTCAAAGTCGCGAAGGCCCGGAACCGAATCTGCGGGTCCCAGCGATGACCTGAAGGGGCCAAGTGGCTCGCCGCCTTGGCTTTGAAACCAGTGAAACCAGGGACAGTCACCTATTTCGGTCACCCATTTGCGCACTTGGGTGTGAGATCTTGGTTCTTCACTTATCGGCTGGGCACGGGCCGCATTGGGGCACCCAAAGCGGCGTCGAGCCCCCGCACTCCGAAAGGCTCTCGCATGAGCCGGGACGCCGCACGGAAACGATGGCAGCCGCCTGTTCCCAGGACCAGCGCGTGGCTCTTCTCCCCTCCCATCCGCGCAATCCGCGTTATCCGCGGTTGTCCTCTTCTCTGTGTCTTCCCTCTGTGCCCTCCGTGCCCTCTGTGGTGAGGTGGGTCTCGGTTCCTGGTTCTGGCTTGGCGGCTTGGCGACTTGGCGGTGGTGATCGAGGCTTCGGGGGCGGTCGGCAGAACATGGTGACCGCCAAGACGCCAAGGACGCCAAGAATGCAGAGAGTGAGCCGGGCAGGCATGCCTTGCAGTCCGGCTGAAGTGGCGTATACTGGGGGATGATAGGGAAGGAGAAGCAGGTACGGAGGCATGCAGATGAGCGGGTTAGAGGCATTGCGGTCGGTACAGTTCGCCACGGTCAAGGGCAAGCGGGTCGCCGTATTGAGCGCGGACGACTGGGAGGCGCTGATCGAGTGGCTTGAGACGATCGAGGATACCCAGGCCGTACGTGAAGCTCTGGCCCAGCTCCACGCGGCGGGAGGCAACCCCGAGAAGGCCGGCTGGATTCCGTGGGATGAGGTGCCGGGTGAACTCGGCGGAACCCGATGAGAATGCCCTTCCAGGTGCTCGTGATTCCATACAGGCGGACGGCCACCGGAGTGGAGTTCACGGTGCTGAAGCGCAGCGATGCGGATTGGTGGCATTTCGTGGCGGGAGGCGGCGAGGAGGGGGAGACGCCGCTCGAGACCGCTCGACGCGAGACGAGGGAGGAGATCGGGATCACCCCAAGGGGGCAGTTCCTTCGGCTGGACTCGATGGCGACGATTCCCAGGCACTGGTTCGCCGCCGCGGCGTCCTGGCCGCAAGAGGTCTATGTGGTGCCGGAATACGCCTTTGCGGTCGAGACGGGAGACGCGGAGCTGACGCTCTCCCGGGAGCACACCGAGTTGAGGTGGCTTCCATACGACCAGGCACGGAAACTGCTCACGTGGGACAGCAATCGCACGGCGCTGTGGGAGCTGAACGAGAGACTGAAGTCGAAGGAGGCGACGCCGCAGGCCGCCCCACACGACGCCTGATGCTCGGCGCCCCAGACCCCTCTGTGTCTTCCCTCTGTGCCCTCTGTGGTGAGATTCTCGTTCCGCGTCCTTCCCGTCCTTCCGCGCGAAGCGGGCTTGCAGCGGGCTGGGGATTCGGCTACGATCCCAGGGCGGGAGGAGGAGCCAGGAGGCGTGTTGGCAATGGCTGAGGCGGCATCGGGCAGCGGGGCAAGACGTCACGACCCCGCCCGCAAGCGGGCGGTGCTGGTGGTGGACGACGACCGGGTGGGGCTGGAGAGCCTGGTCGAGGCGGTGGCCGAAATGGGCTACCGGCCGATCGGGGTGTCCAGCGGCAGCGCCGCTCTGGCGACGCTGGAGAACGAGCACGTGGACCTGGTGCTGACCGATCTGCGCATGCCCGACATGGATGGGCTGGAACTGCTCTCGCGCGTGCGGCAGCGGGACTCGACGGTGTTCGTGGTGCTGGTGACGGCCTTCGCGACGGTGAAGACGGCGGTGGAGGCGATGAAGCGGGGGGCGTTCAACTACATCATGAAGCCGATTGACCTCGATCAGCTCAAGGCCCACCTCGAGACGGCCTTCGGGGCGCAAGACCTGTTGCTGGAGAACATCCTGCTGCGCGAGCGGATCCAGCACCTGAGCGCGGCGCCCGAGCTGATCGGCAGCTCGTTCGCCATGCGGCGGGTGCTCGACCTGATCAACCAGGTGGCCGACACGCTGAGCACGATCCTGATTCGCGGCGAGAGCGGGACGGGCAAGGAGCTGGCGGCGAACGCGATCCACCGCAGGTCGCGGCGGGCCAACGGGCCGTTCGTGAAGGTCAACTGCGCGGCGCTCACCGAGTCGCTCCTCGAGAGCGAGCTGTTCGGGCACGAGGAGGGGGCGTTCACGGGGGCCATCCGCCAGCGGCAGGGGCGCTTCGAGCTGGCGCACGGGGGCACGATTTTCCTCGACGAGGTGAGCGAGCTGGCCGCGACGACCCAGGCCAAGCTCCTCCGCGTGCTCCAGAACCGCGAGTTCGAGCGCCTCGGCGGCAGCAAGACCATCGCGGTGGACGTGCGGGTCGTCGCGGCGACGAATGCCGACCTCGAGGCGCGGGTGGAGGCGGGGACGTTTCGCCGCGACCTGTACTTTCGGCTCAATGTCGTGCCCGTCTACCTGCCGCCGCTGCGGGGCCGGCGCGAGGACGTCCCGCTGTTCGTCCACACGTTCATCCGCCGCTACGCCGAGCGGAACAGCAAGGATGTTGCCGGCATCTCGCCGCAGGCGCTCCAGCGTCTGATGAGCCACGAGTGGCCGGGCAATGTCCGCGAGCTGGAGAACTGCATCGAGCGCATGGTCGTGACCACGACGAAGCGTACCCTGGACGTGGACGACCTGCCGCCCGAGACCTTCCCGCTGGAGGCCACGGGCGCCGGCAGCACCTCAGAGACCCCGGAGCCTGGCGCTCCGGCGGAGCCGCCGGCGGCCGGCCCCGAGCAGTCGCTGGCCGGTCTGGGCCTCAGGGAGCTCGAGGAGCGCGCGATCCGGGACACGTTGGCCTCGACCGGCGGCAATCGCACCGAGGCGGCGCGCGTTCTGGGCATCAGCATTGCCACGCTCCACAGGCGGATTGAGGAATACGGGATCGCTCGACTGCGCAAGCCGAGCGACTAGGCCAAGACCTGCCCAGACGCACCTCTCGGTAGCCCGATCCCCCGAAGCGTAACCTATCAGAACGAGAGTGTCTCAGAAGAAGCCTCAACTTGAGAGACCGAACGGGACGCTCTCGCCGCTCTCTCGACCGGCCGCGCCACCCGCCTGCGAGGGTCTTCAGCCACGTAACTGATAGCTGCGTATAGCGTTACAGCCTGGAATCTGGCAAGGGTCCCTCGCGGCGCAGCCCACAGGGGATTCCGTCGAGCCCGCGGCACGGCGTTTGCGGGGCGAAGCTTAATGGAGCGGACAGAAGACGCAGGGGTTTCCAGCCGTGACGACGCGCCAAGCCAACCTCGCGAAGAACACCAAGCGCTGCCTGAAATGCGGGAAGCCAATGTGGACGGACAGGTGCCACCGAATCTGCGTCGCCTGCTCGCACCGCAACGAGGGGCTGCTCGGCGAGCGCGCCTGGGTGCCCCAGGACCTGCGGCCATGGCTTCGCGGACTCGCCCGAGGCGAAGGCTACCCAGCGAATGCGTCATCCCTTAGCGCGCTTCCAGCGTTCGTGGAGGACTGAGCAAGACCGACGACCGAGAGCAACAGCAGGTAGGTGCGCGGGTGCACCTATCGGGCGTCAAGCAGGGGGTGTTTGCCGGGGGCACACCCCCTGCAGTTTTTTCCAGGCCCGCCAGGCAGGCCCCCACGGCCCCTCCACTTTCCCCTTCCCTTCTCCCCCAGTTCTGCTATAATACCCTGTGTCCCCGGGCCAGACACACCGGCCCCCCCCCCCAGTGTC
>DATKZY010000043.1:0-13903 GCA_035527715.1 Planctomycetota bacterium
CGCGGGCGGCTTGAAGTCCTTGAACTGTGCCTCGGGCAGGAGGATGTGCTTGCCGTAGTCGCAGACGATCTGGCCCTTCTCGCCGATGAAGAGGAGGCCGATGCCCCACTTGTTGAGGTCGTGGCCCTCGGGCGAGGGCGGGCGCTGCGGGCCGTCGCACCAGAAGAGCTTCACGGGCGGCCGGTCGCCCACGGCGGGGTGCTCCCAGCACACCTTGAGCCAGTGGGGGTACGAGTGCTTGGTCTTGGGGTCGCCGGCCGGCGGGTCGCCCTCGGCCTCGGCCGTGGCCGGGAACTTGAGGTCGAGGGCCCAGTAGGCCAGGTCAATCAGGTGGCTGCCCATGTCGCCCATGCAGCCGTTGCCGAAGTCCCACCACTGCTCCCAGCCCATGCAGCCGCCGCTGTGGTACGAGGGATGGTAGGGCCGGTCGGGCGCGGGGCCGAGCCAGAGGTCCCAGCTGAGCCATTCGGGGGGCTGGATCGGCTGCTTGATGACAGGCGGCTGGGGGTTGGGGCCGCGGCGGCTGCACCAGACGTGGCACTCCTTGACCGCGCCGATGGCGCCGCCCTGGACGAGCTCGACGACGCGGCGGTAGTTGCCCCCCGCGTGGATTTGCGTGCCCTGCTGGGTGGCGACCTTGCCGTTGGCCTTCAGATACGTCTCGCGGAGGGTCGCGGCCTCGTGGACGGAGTGGCCGATGGGCTTCTCGACGTAGACGTGCTTGCCGAGCTTCATCGCGTTGTTGCTGACGAGGGCGTGGGTGTGGTCGGTCGAGGCGCAGATGACGGCATCGAAGTCCTTCGCGTCGTCGAACATCTTCCGCCAGTCGGCATAGGTCTTGGCGTTGGGGAAGCGCTTCTTGCCGCCCTCGAGGGCCTTCGCGTTGACGTCGCAGAGGGCGACGAAGTTCTCGCTGGCGCAGCCGCCGATGTCGGCGCCGCCGCGGCCGCCGACGCCCACGGCGGCGATGTTCAGCTTGTCGCTGGGCGCCTGCTTGGGCGCGGCCTCCCCGGCCAGGCCGCGAGAGCCGAGGATCACCAGCCCCGCTCCCCCGACTGCCGACCCCTTGAGGAAGTCTCGACGCGAGGTGCGACCATTCATCGGCATGCTCCTGCTCCCACTTGTCAGGGAAGCCCACGGGCGTGGAACACCCCACGCCCCCACCGTGCCCCCAGCGTAGCCACCCACGTGCCGAAAGTCAAGTGTCAGCGCCGAGCCGCAGGCGAGGGCGCCGCACGGCCGCGGCGCCTCACGGCAGGCGGACCCTGCGGGCCAGGACGCGCCGCTGGCCCGGCCCGCCGTCGGACTCGTAGGCGACGAGGAAGCTGCCCCTCGGGCCGCCGGCCACGGCGGGGCACGAGCAGGGCACGGCGCCATCGTCGAGCACCGGCAAGGCGCCGGCGGCGTCGAGCTTCCGGCCGTCGCGGTCGAGCCGCAGCAGGCGCAGCGGCTGCCGCGGGTCCCGCCGCTCCTCGGCCCGCTGGCGGACCGCCACGAGAAACGCCGCGCCGTCGGAGCCCGCCCCGAGGGGCGGCTGAAACCCCGGCACCAGCGGCTCCAGGAGCACGATGGCCTGGGCGGTATTCCACCCGGACGCCCCGATCTTCGTTTCCGCGTTCGGGTTCGGCAGGGCCGCGCCCGTGGCCGTGTCGAGCACGCAGCCCATGGCGCACCGCACGCTGCGCTGCGAGCCGCCCGTGCCCAGGAACACACGGTCCCCCGCGCTCGCGAGGCATGCGGGGTACAGCCCGTACACGCCCGGAGGCGCCCTGTTGACGTTGAGGACCTTGAGCTGGCCCCCGGCATCGGACAGGCGGGCCACCAGGCGCGTGGTCCGCGCACTCGGGCCGCCCCCCACCCCCCACGCGAAGTCGTCCCTCCACGCAAGCAGCCACCCGTCGGCCGCACGGACGAGTCCCACGCTCCCGCCCCGCAGGCGCTCGCCGCCGAGGCTCAGCTCCACGCCGTCGGGATCGAGCACGCGGCCGTTTGGCCCCACGCGCGCCGCGCGCGGCTCGTAGCGCTCGCCGTCGCGGTGGTGCTGCCAGGCGACGAGGAAGCCGTCGGGGCCGCCCGCCACGTCGGGCATCGCCTGGCTGTGCGCGCCCGCCGCGATGGCCAGGCCCTCGGCATCGAGCACCCGGCCCTCCGGCGTCACGCGAGTCGCGTAGACATCCCAGTCCTTCCCGTTGCGGAAATCCTGCCATACGACGAGGAAGACGCCCCCGGCGAAGGCGACTCGCGGGGCGTCCTGGCTCCCGCGCGCGGCGCACAGGCGCAGGGGCCGGTCGTCGAGCAGCTTGCCCTCCGCCGACACCCGCGCCGCGAGCACCACGGGGTCCTCACCCTCGAAGTACTTCCTGCCCTGCTGCCAGGCGACGAGGAAGGTGCCGCGGCCGTCGCCCGCGCACGCGGGGGCCAACTGGGGGCGCGCGTCGGGCGGCGCCGGGCACACGGGGACCGGCGGCCCCACCTCGGGCGCGGGCGCCGCGAGGCAGGCAAGCTGCGCCACCATGGCCACCAGCCCCATCGTCATCGGGCCACCTCACTCCGCAAGGCGTCGGAGCCGGAAGACTCGTGTGCCCAGGAGCCCGCGGCCGGCCACGTCCTGGGTCCGGCCGCTCCAGTCGTTGATCTTGCCGTAGAGATTGCCCTCGGCGTCGCGGCCCACGAGCGGCGCGACGACGAGGTTCGACAGCGGCCCGCCCTCGGCGCGCGACTTGCCCTCGAGCGCGGGGTCGAAGGCGGCCGGGCCGCGGTTGCGGTTGGGGTGGACGGGCATGATGTACCACCGGCCGTTCTTGAGCAGCGTGGCCGTGGTCGTCTTGAGGTCGGTCGGCACGCGGCGGATGTCGTACTCGTCGCCGCCGCAGGCGTAGACGCACGCGCCGGCGGGGCTGGCGAAGCCGCTGCTCGGCGTGTCGAAGTACGCGGCAAGCGGCGGGCCGTCGCCCACCTCGTGCGGCTTGCGGCCCGAGACCACCAGGCCGGCGATGTGGCTCATCGCCCCGTCCGGCGTCACCCGCACGACGACGTCGGGCGTGCGGGCGACGAAGTAGGCGTTCCCCTGCCGGTCGCAGTCGCCGCCGCAGCAGTTCAGCCTGGGCGCCCGGCCCGGGGGCGCGACCGATGCCGGCCAGGGTCCGAGGCAGCGGAGCGACCGGCCGTCCGCCGTCACCTGGTAGCAGGCGTGGGTCGTCGCGATCGTGAGCTGGCCGTCGGGCGCCGCCACCACCAGGATCGTGCCGCCGATGGCCGCCTCGCGCGGGGGACACGTCTCGCCCGGCCCCAGCTTCCGTTGCCCGCCGCCCGCGTAGGTCTCGACGGTCCAGCGGCCCTGGGCGTCCTTGAAGATGCGGCGGACGCAGTCGTTCCCGTTGTCGGGGACGAAGACGTTGCGGCGGTCGTCCACCTGGATGTTGGTGTAGCCGTAGTAGGCGCCCACGCCCATGCGGAACTGGGCTTCGGCGGCCGGGCCGTCGCGGTAGCCGAGCGCGCCGCTGCCCGCCAGGTGGGTGCGCAGGCCGTCGGGCGTCACGATGTCCACGTATTGCTCGCCCTCGCCGTCGTGGTCGCGGCCGACGACGAGGTAGAGGCCCCCGTCGCGGTCGGGGGCCATGGACCAGAGGCTCGCGCCCACGGCCTGGACCGGTCCCCAGTCGGGCCCGCCGCCCATGGCCGCGGTGAAGGGCTCGACGGTCCAGCGCTCGCGGCGCCAGCCGTCGTCGCCCGCGGCCGCGGTGGCCGCGAGCAGGGAAACGCACAGGAGCACCCGGCTCATGGCGCCTCAGACCCTCTTCTTGTAGAGCCGGCGGTCGAACACGCGGCTCCACTCGGTCCAGTTGGCCTGCTCGTCCACGTCGGCGAGCAGAGCCGTCTCGAAGGCGGCGAGCTTGGCGTCGAGGTTGTCGAGGTAGTGGAGGGCGACGGCCTCGGCGGTCGCGGGCAGGATGGGCGAGCCGAACTCGTAGGCCCCGTGGTGGCTGAGGATCAGGTGCAGGAGCTGCTCGAGCAGCGGGCGGGGAAAGCCCTCGATGCCCGCTGCCTTGCGCTCGATCAGGCTCGCCCCGATGTTCAGATGGCCGATGAGGCCGCCGGCATCGCTGTAGCGGAAGCCGCGCTCGAACTCGAACGACTCGACCTTCCCGATGTCGTGCAGCAGGGCGCCCGCCGCCAGCAGGTCGCGGTTCAGGTTCGGATAGGCGTCGGCGAGCCGCAGCGCCAGGTTGGCCACCGCCACCGTGTGCTCCAGCAGGCCGCCCAGGCACGCGTGGTGGATGCTCACCCCCGCCGGCGCCCGCTGGAAGCCGCGGACGAACTCCGGGTCGGCCAGGAACGCCTCGAGGAGGGCCTTGAGACGCGCGTCCTGCGTCCCCTTCACGATCTCGCGGACGCGTGCCATCAACTGCCCCACGTTCTTCGTCGTGCTCGGCAGGAACTCCGCGATGTCCACCGACGCCGCCTCGACGCGGCGCACGTCGGTCACCACGAGTTGGAGCTTGCCGCGATAGCTCTCGGCCCGGGCCTTCACCAGCACGAAATCGTCGGGAGCGAATGCCTCGAACAGCTCGCGCGTCGCGTTCCAGAACTTCGACGGCGCGACGCCCGTGCGGTCCGCGAGCTCCATATCCATATAGAACGCCCCGTCGCGTTGCGTCCTGAGCTGCTTATCGCGCACCAGGAACACGTCCTGCACCGTATCGCCGGGGTGGAGGTCTGCGATGAACTTTCTTGGCATCTTACCCTCTCTCGTTGTGGTGTTGGCCGAACCGCCCGCGATTATAGGCTGTTCGCCCCCCCAGTCAAGCCGCCCTGCCCGCGAATCAAGACGCTCACCACAGAGGGCACAGAGGACACTGAGCCAACCACAGAGACGACCGGCCGCTCCCCATCAGGCCCTGACTTGGCTTCTCCGTACCCCAACACCTAACACCAAACACCGATAACCTATTCTTGGCTCGTCTCCCCCTCCAGCGTGATGATCGCCACATAGTTCACCACCGAGCCGGCCCACGCCCGCCCCGAAGGGTGTGTGCTTGTATGGTCGAGAGTGGCCGGGAACCAGGCGACGGCCTCGCGCGTCGCCGCGTCCTCGATCACCATGTCGAGACCGCGCATGTCGGCCCACAGAGGAAACTGGAAGGCTCGCGCCGCATCAGCAAGCCCCACCATGTTAACGCGGCAGGCGCGGAGGTCGATGCACTCCCCACTCTCCAAGTCCCACAGCCCAACCGTGTGGTCCTCCGACCCGCTCTGGAGGCGCCGGCCATCGGGAGAGAACGAAGCAAAGTTGACCCCGCGCTCGTGTCCCCTCAGGACCCGCAGTTCTTCCCCCGTCGTCGCGTCCCACACACGGACCGTGCAGTCACCAGACCCGCTGGCGAGACGCTGACCGTCGGGGGAGAATGAAACGAAGCTGACCTCGCGCTGGTGTCCCCTCAGGACCTGCAATTCGTCGCCCGTCGCCGCGTCCCACACTCGAACCGTGTTGTCCCGATCAAGAAGAGGGTTCCCGGACCCGCTAGCGAGCAGGCGGCCATCTGCGGAGAACGAAACAGTGTTGACCCATGAACGGTGTCTTCTCAGGACTCGCACTTCCTCCCCCGTCGCTGCGTCCCACAGACGAATTGTGTTGTCCCGGCAAGAGACTGGGTCCATAGACCCGCTTGCGAGCTGGCGACCCTCGGGAGAGAACGAAACGCATGTGACCGAGCCCTCGTGTCCCCTCAGGACCCGCGGCTCCTCCCCAGTCGCCGGGTCCCACACACGAACCGTACGATCCTCCGATCCGCTCGCGAGACGTCGCCCATCGGGAGAGAAGGAAACGATGTTGACCGCGCGCTCGTGTCCCCTCAGGACCCGCAGTTCATCCCCGGTGGCTGGATCCCACACACGAACTGTGTCATCCCACGATCCGCTGGCGAGTCGGCAACCGTCGGGGGAGAACGAGACGCTCTCGACGTCACGCTCGTGCCCCTTCAGAACCCGGAGCTCCTCGCCTGTCGCCGCGTCCCATACTCGAACCGTGCTATCCCCCGACCCGCTGGCGAGACGGCGACCGTCGGGGGAGAACGAAACGGTGCGGACCTCGCCCTTGTGCCCCCTGAGGACCCGCAGTTGCTGCCCGGTCGCCGCGTCCCACACCCGCAGAGTGCAGTCATACGATCCGCTGGCAAGTCGGCATCCGTCGGCGGAGAAGGAAACGCTCGTCACCAAGCGCTCGTGTCCCCTCAGCACCCGAAGCTCCTTACCTGTCTCCGTATCCCAAACCCGAGCCGTGTGGTCACTCGACCCGCTAGCGAGCCGGAGACCGTCGGGCGCGAAGCACACGCAATTGACGTAGTCCTCGTGTCCCCTCAGAACCTGCAACTCCTCACCCCTCTCCGTGTCCCAAACCCTCACCGCGTGGTCCTCTGACCCACTGGCGAGGCGCCGACCATCGGGCGAGAACGAAAGGCTGTTTGCCCATAGCCCGGTTGGCCTCAGGACCTGCACCCGTTCACCCGTCTCGGCCTCCCAAACCCGGACCGTACGGTCATCGGCCCCGCTCGCGAGCCGAAGGCCGTCGGGTGAGAACGCCACGCTTGTAACCGCCCCCTCGTGCCCTCGCAGGACTCTGAGCTCGCCGGCAGCTAGGTGACCCCAGGACGGCCGGAGGGAGCGGAGCCAAGGGCGGCCACGGGTCGCGCGCTCGGCGGCCCTTCGCCAGCCCGCCAGAAGCTCGGAGAGTCTTGGCCCGGGCCGAAGCCAGGGGGGCGGCGCGTACCAGCCACCTTTCGGCTCCACATAGTGCCTCGCGGCCTCAGGGCAGTCGTACCACCAGCACGAATTCCAAAGGCATTGGAGGAGAGCCTGGGGGTAATCCTGGGCGTGACGGGCGATGAAGTGGATGTCGCGGCCCAGAGCTTCTTCAAGGAGGCGCAAGATGCGGCGTTGGGGGCGGTCATCGGGCAACCCGGCGACGGCGGCGGAGAAGTCGAGGGCCAAGTCGAAGACCATCCCCGCTACCGCCTTGCCTTCGAGGAAGAAGATGTCGGTGAGGGTGGACTCAAGGGCGTCCCACAGACGAGCGCCAGTCTGGTGATAGGGCATTTCGCTGAGGGTGCGGGGGTTGCAGTACCGAGCGGTGCCCGGCCCGGCGATGGCCGCGGGCGGCGTAGCGACAAGCGTCCCGCTTGTCGGCTCGGCGTCCCCCGCACCCGTCTCGACAAGCGGGACGCTTGTCGCTACGATCGGTTGGATGTGCGCGACGGAGGCGAAGTAGGTGGCAAGGGCGGTGTGGGCGGCCAATCGCTTGGGCTCTGCGGCGAGGTAGTCGGCTTCGACGGCTTCGCGGAGTTGGGTGTGCGCGAAGTCGAGGAGCTCGCCCCGGCGGAGAAGGTAGGGGCGAACGAGGCGCTCAAGTGCGGCGACGTTGCCCTGAGGATCGGGCGCCGCGCCCGACGGCTGCGGAGCGGGCGTGACACTTCGTGGAGGCTCACCGCCATCTGGTGAGGCTTTGACCCACCCCCTACCCCCTCCCGGAGAGGGAGGGGAGTGATCGGACCCCTCTCCCACTGAGGGAGAGGGTAGGGTGAGGGTGGGCGTCACGTGAGGGGGGCCACCAGGAGCTATCGTCCCGACAAGCTCGGCGTGGGAGAGGCCGTGGCGGCTGACGCCGAGGTAGGAGACGAATCTGCGGACGAGTTCGGCGCCGACCAGGTTGCCCTCGGCGTCGTGGAAGCCGGGATCATTGGAGAGGCGGTCGCGGAGGATCCAGAGGAAAAGGCCGCGGACGTCGCCCGGGAGCTGGCGGATGCGCTCGGTGATTTCCTCGTAGGTGCCGAGGGTGCGAAGCTGTTCGAGGGCGACGAGGAGGTAGAGGGGGCTGGCACTCTCGGCCTTCGAGAGCAGGGCGTCGAGTTGCGCGCGGTCGAGGGTCTTGCGGTAGCGCCGCGCGAAGGCCGTCGCGATCGCCTCGGAGTCCTGAGCGGTGAGAGGCCCAAGCCGCTCCTCGCGCACCTGCTCGCGGCGGAAGCGCAACGCCTGGAGCACTGGATGCTGCTCGGGTGCAGTGGGTGGCCCCGTTTGTAGTTCGGCCTTCAGGCGGTCTTCGGAAGAGCCGGACCGCCTAAAGGCGGAACTACGAACATCGTGCTCAAGAGAGGAGATGATGATGCGGACGTTGGGGGGCAGGGTCCGGGGCAGCCAGCGGAGGGTGTGGGCGCCGTCGGAGGGGTCCATCTGGTTAAGGGCGTCGAGGATGAGGACGATGCGGTGGGATGTCGCCGCTTGCTCAAGCAGGGCGGAGAAGCGGGGGATCAGTTCGTCAACGCCGAGGGGGATCGCATCGGTCGCGCCCGTGATGGCTTGAAGCTCGTGGCAGAGGCGGCGGAGGGTGCGGCGAAGGTCCGTGGAGCCGGGGCTGGCGCCGACGAAGTGGGAGGTGATGCGTGATGCGTGATTCGTGATACGTGAGAAGATAGAAGAGAAGTGGGCCAAGAGGGCGGACTTGCCAGAGCCGGGGGAGCCAGTGAGAAGGAGGATGTTGGGCGAGCCGTCGGCGACGACGAAGGCGGCCATTTCGTCGAGGAGGACCTGGCGGCTGCCGACGACGTAGCGGGCGGTGCGCTCCTCGATGAATGCCTCCATCGCGGCGGCCTCTTCGGCGAATTCGTCGAGGGGCGCGGGCGGCTCGGTGCCGAACTCGTCGTTGATGCTGGCGAGGAGGTCGTCGTAGACCCTCTGGCCGAAGGCTTCCAGGCCCACGAGGCGCTTCTGGCTCCCGTCCCACTGTGCGGGATAGACGAACGGCTCGTAGCCGGCGTCGGTGATGGAGCTCTTGAGCCGTGCCAGTCTTCCCTCGTTGGGGCTGCCGACCGGCTCGCGGTACTGGCCGGGGCGCTCCTCGACCATTGCGGCGGTGGCCGCGGGGTCGCGGAAGTAGAAGAAGCGGTGGGCCTCGCGCCCGCCGCCGAGGGCGGCATAGTGGACTTCGTCGGCGGTGATCGAGCGGTCGCGGCCCTGAGGCGTCCAGCCGTAGCGTCCGCCGAGCATGCAGAGAAAGCGCGGGCGGCACTCGTCTATGATCTCGCGGCAGACGGCCAAGGCATCCTGCTCGCTCGTCACGCCCCAGCGGAGGTCAACATCCAGGAAGTGGATGCGGCGCTTGAGGAGTTCCTCGCGGAGGCGCGGGAAGACGAAGCGGACGAGGTGGTCGCGCTCGGCCTGCATGTCGAGAAAGGTCGAGGAGATGAAGACGCGAACGGTTCGCCAGGCGACGGGCGCAGGCATAGGCGCCACCTCCGAGGAGGAGTATAGCCGCGGGGTCGCGGAATGCAAGCGCGACGCGGGGTGCCTGACGCTTGGCAGGCCGGGGGCGCTATGGCTCGGAGTATGGTCCCCAGTCCTGGCGCTGGCCTCGCTCTTGAATCGTCGTCGTTGTCGTCGTCGTCCTCGTCGTCGAATGCGGAAGGGGGGAAAGCCCAGAGAATCGACGACGACGACGAGGACGACGACGAGCACGAGAAGACGCGAAAGGAGGTCGTTACCAGAACTGGGAGCCATGCTCTATGGCTCGGTCGCATTTGACACCCGCGCGGGCGCCAAGTAGAATCAAGGTTTCTGGAGGCGGCGTTCGCTTTCGCTCGGAAGCTGGGTTTCGGGGGATACAGGCATGCCCGCGAAGAAGGCGGAAGAAGGCAAGGATGGGCGGCGCGACCAGGCCCTCGAGCGCGCCATGGCCCAGATCGAGAAGGAGTACGGCAAGGGCTCGATCATGCGCCTCGGCTCGCACGAGCGGGCCGACGTGGCGGTGATCCCCACCGGCTCGCTGAGCCTCGACATCGCCCTCGGCGTCGGCGGCCTGCCGCGCGGCCGCGTCGTCGAAATCTACGGCCCCGAGGCATCGGGCAAGACCACCCTCACCCTCCACTGCGTGGCCAACGCGCAGCGCCAGGGCGGCATCGCCGCCTTCGTGGACACCGAGCACGCGCTCGACACCCTCTACGCCCGCCGCCTGGGGGTGGACGTGGATAACCTGCTCGTCTCGCAGCCCGACACGGGCGAGCAGGCCCTCAACATCGCCGAAATGCTCGTGCGGTCGAACGCGGTGGACATCCTGGTGGTGGACTCCGTGGCCGCTCTCGTGCCGCAGAGCGAGCTGGAGGGCCAGATAGGCGACGCCCAGATGGGCGCCCAGGCGCGCCTCATGTCCCAGGCCCTCCGAAAGCTTTCCGGCGTGATCTCCAAGACCCACACCTGCATGGTCTTCACCAACCAGCTCCGCATGAAGATCGGCGTGATGTTCGGCAACCCCGAGACGACCAGCGGCGGGCGCGCGCTCCGCTTCTACGCCTCCGTGCGCATAGACATCCGCCGCATCGGCGCCATCAAGAGCGGCGATGAGATTATCGGCAACCGCACCCGCGCCACCGTGGCCAAGAACAAGGTCGCCCCGCCCTTCCGAAAGGCCGAGTTCGACATCATCTACAACCGGGGCATCGACCGCTGCGGCGAGATCATTGACCTCGGCGTCGCCGCCAATTTCCTCGACCGCGCGGGCGCCTGGATCTCCTACGGCGACCTGCGCCTCGGCCAGGGGCGCGAGAAGGCCATCGACTTCCTCCGCGAGAATCCCAAGATCGCCCAGGAGATCGAGAACAAGATCCGGGCCACCGGCCCCCTCGCACCCGTCGCCGCCGACGACAGCGGCGGAGAGGAGTGAGGACAGGCGTTGGGCAGCGGGTGCCAGGTGTTGGGAGTGGAAGTCGGAGCCGCAGCAAGTTCCCATGAAGACCGACGACATTCGCGAGAGCTTCCTCCGCTTCTTCGAGGAGCGCGGCCACACCCGCCTCGCCAGCGACTCCTTGGTCCCCGCCAACGACCCCACCCTGCTCTTCACGGGGGCGGGGATGAACCAGTTCAAGGACGAGTTCCAGGGCAAGGGCCGCTTCCAGGCCGGCCTGCGCCGCGCCTGCACGAGCCAGAAGTGCTTGCGCACTGGCGACTTGGAGCGCGTCGGCCAGACCCCGTCGCACCACACCTTCTTCGAAATGCTCGGCAACTTCTCGTTCGGCGACTACTTCAAGCTCGAATCCATGCAGTGGGCGTGGGAACTCGTCACCAAGCTCTACGCGATTGACGCAAATCGCCTCGTGGTAACGTGTTACGAGGGCGACGACGATGCCCACACCATCTGGCGCGACGCCGTGGGAATCCCCGCCGACCGCGTCTACCGCTTCGGCGAGCACGCCAACTTCTGGCCCGCCGATGCCCCAAGCACCGCGCCGCCCGGCACCCTCTGCGGCCCATGTGCCGAAATCTTCTACGATTACGGCGAAAGCGTCGGCTGCCGGCGGCCCACCTGCGACCCCTCCTGCTCCTGCTGCCGCTTCGTCGAGATCTGGAACCTCGTCTTCCAGCAGTTCATGAAGCAGGACGATGGCAGCCTCAAGCCCTTGCCACTGAAGAACATAGACACCGGCGCCGGCCTCGAGCGGGTCGCCTGCGTCCTCCAGGGCGTCTCGACCGACTACGAGACCGACATCTTCGCGCCCCTCGTTGCCCAGGTGAGCGGCCTGTGCGGGCGTTCGCCCGTGGCCGGCACGCCCGAACGGGTGCGCATCCACCGGGTCTCCGACCATGTCCGTGGAGCCGCCTTCGTCATCAGCGACGGCGTGCTCCCGGGCAACAAGGGCCGCGGCTACGTGCTCCGACGCATCGTGCGGCGCGCCGTGCGCGACGGCCACGACCTCGGCCTCGACGAGCCGTTCCTCTACAAGCTCGTGCCAACGGTGGTGGACGTGATGGGGCGGGCCTATCCCGAGCTCGTCGCCCGCCGCGAGAACCTGGCCCGCATCATCAAGGCCGAGGAGGAGAGCTTCCTAGGCACCCTGAGCCGCGGCTCGGCAATCCTCGCCGACCGCATCACCGCCGCGAAGGACAGGGGCGAGAAGGCCCTGCCAGCCGCCGTATCTGCCGATCTGTGGGACACTTACGGCTTCCCATTCGAGATCACCCAGCAGATCTGCGAGGAGGCGGGGCTGACGGTGGACCGCGCCGGCTTCGAGGCCGACATGGGGCGCCGCCAGGCCGGCGGCAAGGGCGGCGAGCAATTCGGCCAAGTGTTTGACACGTCGGCACTTGCACGAATCAAGGGCATGGTCGAGGCAACGGCCTTTGCCGAGGCCGAAGTCGTCCGGAAGGCGAAGATCCTTGCGCTCGTGGTGGACGACGACCTCGCGGACGAGGCGCGCGAGGGCGCCGACGTCACCGTAATCCTCGACTGGACAACGTTTTACGCCGAAAGCGGCGGCCAGGTCGGCGACATCGGCGAAATCAGGGGCTGTTCGGGCGCACGCGTCGAGGTCACCGACACGACGCGCGGGGGCGACTGGTTCTACCACCACGGCCGCGTCGCCAGCGGCACGATCCGCAAGGGCGACGAGGTCGAGACCGTCATCAACACCCAGCGGCGCGACGCCATCCGCCGCAACCACACGGCCACCCACCTGCTCCACTGGGCGCTGCGCACCGTCCTCGGCCAGCACGCCGAGCAGGCCGGCTCGCTCGTCGCGCCCGACCGGCTGCGGTTCGACTTCACCCACTTCGCCCCGCTCACGCCGCAGGAAGTCGAGCGGGTGGAAGCACTTGTGAACGAGCGCATCCTCGAGAACAGTGCGGTCACCGCCACGCACACCACGCTCGAGGAGGCCAGAGCCCAGGGCGCCATGGCCCTCTTCGGCGAGAAATACGGCGACAATGTGCGGATGATCAGCGTAAGTGATTTCTCGAAGGAGCTTTGCGGCGGCACCCACGCCGAGCGCACCGGCGACATCGGGCTCTTCAAGATCACCAGCGAGACCGGCATCGCCGCAGGCGTCCGCCGCATCGAGGGCGTCACTGGCCACGCCGCCTACCGCCGCGTCGTCGAGCAGGAGGCCCTGCTCGGTCGCCTGGGCGAGGTGCTCAAGGCCCCCCGCGAGCGGCTGGTCGCACGCGCCGAGGAGGTCGTCGAGGAGACGAAGCGCCTGGCCCGCGAACTGGAAAAGGCGAAGCGCCAGAGCTTTGCGGGCGCTGCGGGCGGAGGCCCGTTCCAGGAGAAGGCCCGCGTGGGCGACGCCGTGGTCATCGCCGGCATTCTCGACGGCGGGAAGGCCGACGACCTGCGCCTCGCCGCCGACCAGTTGCGCAAGAAGCACCCCTCCGCCGCCATCGTCCTGGGCGCCCGCGACGGCGCGACCGCCAACCTCCTCTGCGCCGTGACCCCCGACCTCGTCCAGCGCGGCCTCCACGCCGGCAACGTCGTGAAGGACGCCGCGAGGCACATCGGCGGCGGCGGCGGCGGGCGTCCCGACATGGCCCAGGCCGGCGGCAAGAAGCCCGACGGCCTCCCGGCCGCCCTCGACTCCGCCGTCGCGGCCCTGACCGCCCTTCTCGAGAAGTCACAGCCCTGATCGCCGAGCCGCGCGTCCGATCGGCATAAGTGTTTTCACTCGTTGCGCTTGGGCCGATCTTGCCTCATTGCGCAAATTCAGTCATTTTTCGACACGGCCAGTCATTTTTCGACAGCCGTTCTTCCCCTTTCACCGACCCCCTCCGGACCCGCAGCGGCCCTCCACGCCACCCCCCGGCACACCAAACCCGTCGCCCCGCTTGACTGGGAGCGGGGTGTCCCGACCTCGCGGTCTTGATGGAGTCAAGCAGGGATAAGGTGCAGGAAGCCCGACAGTCTCTCCGCCGCTCCGGGTGCCGGCGTCAGGGGCCTCACCGCACTCCTCGAACGGGTGCGTGTAATCTCCTACGGTCAAGGGTGCAACGTGAACGCCCGTAGGGCGTGGCGGAGTACAGCCCACGGTGCAGCGAAGCGGAACCGTGGGTTTGCGTCCGAGAAGAAGACCCAGCCCCCGACGGGGGCGGCGGA
>DATKZY010000044.1:0-62646 GCA_035527715.1 Planctomycetota bacterium
GGCGCCCGCGGCCGCGCCGGAGTTGGCGGGGCGCAGGCTGTTCCTGCCCGTCAAGTGCAACCTGGCGGGCGGCGTCACGGGGCTGGCCTACCGCGTCGTGCCGTCGGCCGACGACCCGGAGGTGCCGATCCTGGCCTGGGAGCCCGAGCCGATCCCGCTGTCGGCGGAGGAGGCACTGGGCGTGAGCGCGGGCCGGCCCTCGCGGTGCGAGACGGCGGCGAAGTGGCTTGAGGGGCTGCTGAGCCGCGGGCCGCTGGCCGTCACCGACGTAGAGCGCATGGCTCTTGCCGCGGGGTTTTCCAAGAGGACCTTGGAACGTGCGCGCCGGGAGATGGGAGTCCTCGCGTTCCACGACGCCCCCAACGCCCCCTGGTTCCTCCGATTGGCCGATGGCGCCCTCACGCGCGATGCGGTGGGGACGCCGGTTGCCGACGCGGCTTCCTGAGGGCAGTTGGCGGCCTGTAACGGGGAAGACAGCCACTATGGAGCACGCCCTGCCAGGCATAAGAGCTTGGCAGGGCGTCACTTACATAGATCAGGCAAGAAGGGTCAAGCTCGCTACAGACCGCCAAACCCAGGGGCGGGGGGATTGGCGGCCTGTAGCTCTGTGCTCGCGGGCGGGGGGCTTACTTGAGGATGCGGAAGAGGTTGCTGTAGTCGTCGGTCCAGAGGATGGGGCGCTGCTCCTTGTCGTCGCCCTCGGAGTCCTCGGTGACGTTCCCGACGACCGAGGAGTCGAGCAGGAAATCCTCGTTCGCGGTCACGAGCATCCAGGCGGTGTAGTAGACCTCGCGCGAGTAGTCGCTGTGGCCGGTGATGAGGAGGGCCTTCCAGCCCTTGCCGAGGCGCTCGGCCTGGGCGCGGACGACGGGGCGCAGGTCCACGAAGCGGTTCGTCACGTTCACCGCGATGATGCCGTCGGGCTTGATGTGCCGGCGGTAGATGTCGAACGCCTCGGCGGTGAGGAGGTGGACGGGCACGGCGTCGCTCGAGAAGGCGTCCATCGCCAGGATGTCGTATTGCTGGCTCTGCGGGTGACGCTCGAGGGAGAGGCGGCCGTCGCCGAGGATCGTCGCGCAGTCGGCCTCGCTGTCGGTCAGGTAGGTGAAGATGGGGTGCGCGCAGTCGGTGCCCTTTCGGCCGGAGAGCTGGATGACGCTGGGGTTGATCTCGTAGAAGCGAAAGACGTCGCCCTTGTGGCCGTAGGCGGCGATGGTGCCGGTGCCGAGTCCGAGGACGCCCACGCGCAGGCCCTCGGCCTTCCGCGGGTGGTGGAGGAGTGCCATGCCGATGCCGCTGGCCTCGCCGAAGTAGGTGATGGCCTGGCGGCGGCCCTCGTCCGACTGGAGTTGTGCGCCGTGGTTGATCCGCCCATGGCTCAGGATGAGCTGGTGGCGCTCCGGGTCGCCCTTGTAGTACTCGCCCACCTTGAGCACGCCGTAGAAGTTGCGGGAGAAGGAGACCGAGCCGGTCAGCGCGTCGGCCGCCTGCTCGCCCAGATCCGCCCCCACGTAGAGGAGCGCGGCGAGGAACACGGGCAGGCAGAGCGTCCACAGCCACGCCCTCTGCCAGATCGCCAGGACGATGGCCCCGAGCGCCATCCAGACGCCCACGACGTGTTCCGGGCGCAGCCACGTGGCCTTGCCCTCCTCCAACTCGCCCGCGTGGAACGGCAGGAGGTACAGCGCGGCACTCAGGAGGAGGAAGTAGCCGGCCGCCCCCAGCCACCACCAGCGCCGCGGCCCGATCACGGCGAGGGCCGCGACGAGCAGGCCCCCGAGCGCCCAGATGCTCAGGATCTCGGGCGTGCGCAGCGGCTTGTCGCCGCCGAGGGTGAACCAGTCGAAGGGGCCGAACATCAATACGAGACCGGCAATGAGGAAGTACGCGGCCACGCCCAGCACGGCATACCAGCGCACCGGCCAGCGGCGATGCGGCTTCTTGTCCATCCAGAAGGCCGCCAGCGCCAGGGCGCAGGTGGCCCAGAGGCCGATGTGGAACTCGAGATAGGTCTTGAAGGTGTGGGGCGCCAGGAGAGAGACGAAGATGCCGCCGAGCGCGCCCCCGGCCGACACCATGAGGTAGAAGCTTGTGAGGTGCCGCGGGCGGGGCTTCAGGCGCACCAGCTCGCCGTGGCAGACCATGCAGCAGCCGAAGAGGCCGAGCGAGTAGCCGAGAATCTGGGTCCAGACCACCGCCGGGTCGCCCGTCTTGCCGAGCCAGGAGCCGAGCCCCAGCCACGTGAGTATCTGGCGGATGCTCACATCGGCGTCCACCCCCTCGCGCATCAGCCAGAGCATGGCCAGCACGCCGCCGGCCATCCAGGCCCACCACACGGGGCGGAAGTACCAGCGCTCGTTGTCGAAGCAGACGATGAACGACAGGAGGTAGAGGCTCAGCGGCAGCACCCAGAAGAAGGGCACCACGGCGACGTCGAGGCACATCTGATTCGTGACCGCGAGGAACATCGTGGAGCCGCAGGCGGGCAGCGCGAGCCACATCAGGCGGCGGCCCCAAGTCGGCGCGGCGTCGTCTTCGGCAGGCAGCGTAGGCAAATCCGTGGCCGGCTCCGGGAGGGCCTCTCCGGTGGTGTCCTCGGCCCGCGCGCGCACCGCGCAGTAGCCGGTGAGCACGGCCACGAGGGCGAAGGCCAGCGACCAGAGGAGCCCCTGTGTCCGCAATTCGAGCGTGGGCTCGAAGACGAAGGGGAAGCTCAGGAGCGCGAGGAGCGAGCCGACGTTGGAGAGGGCGTAGAGCCGGTAGGGCGAGCGCCCAGGGTGGGTGCGGCTGAACCAGGCCTGCATCAGCGGGCTGGTCGTGGCCAGGACGAAATACGGCAGGCCCACGCACACGCCCAGGAGAAGGAGAATCTGCCAGGTCGGGCTGCCCTCGGCCGACGGCTTCCAGCGGTCGCTGGGGAGGATGGGCAGAAGCAATACGGCCGCGGCGAGCACGGCCAGGTGCACGATCATCTGGCGGCGGCGCGACAGCTTCGTCGCCACCACGTGCGCGTAGGCGTAGCCGCCCAGCAGCAGCACCTGGAAGAACAGCATCGCCGTCGTCCACACCGCCGGCGTGCCGCCGAACCAGGGCAGGATGAACTTGCTGATGAGGGGCTGAACCTGGAAGAGCAGAAAGGCGCTCAGGAAGATCGTCAAGGCATACCGCAGCAAGGAAGGTCTCCTGGGGAGGGCGGATCGGGATGGCGTAAGAGTCTAGTCCACCGCCCGGCCGGCGTCAAGTTTGGAACGCCTCACCGCCTGTGGTAGGATACTATGGCACAGGGGCTGGGGGCTGTCCAGTGCCGGCAATCGGCGGCGGGGCAGGGAAGCAGGGCACATGGTCAAGCTCACCGTTCGCGTGCTGCGGATTATCGGCGGGGTGCTGCTGGTGATCGTGGGTATCATGGGCTGCTTCCTGCCGATCATCCAGGGCCTGTTGCTCATTGCACTGGGGTTGTGGGTGCTGAGCCACGACATCCCAGCGGCGCGGCGCCTGAAGGACTGGGCGGAGAAGCGCGTCCGCGTGGAGCGCGCCAAGCTGGCCGAGAAGCGCGCGAAGCGCAAGGCCGCCCGCCAGAAGCCGCCGCCCCCTTCACCGTAGGCTCACGTTCCACACCCCGTCCAGCAATAGGTGCAGAGCTTCTCGCGGGGGAGGCTGATCGCGGCGACCATCTCCTCGATGGTGAGGTACTTGAGCGACGTGACGGTGAGGTCCTTGGCGATCCACTCGACCATGCACTGGTACTTCTCGCTCGTGGGGTCGAGATAGGCGGCCACGTCCTCGATGGCGCGGCCCTCGATGGCATGGATGGCGCGGCGGGCGGCCAACTCCTCGGTCGAGCGGGTGGAGATGTTGTAGCGGCAGGGGAACATCAGCGGCGGGCAGGCGATGCGGACGTGGACGGCTCGCGCTCCGCTCTCCCAGAGCTTCTTGACGGTGAAGTTGCGGAACTGGGTGCCGCGGACGATCGAGTCGTCGCACACGACGATGCGGTGGCCGCGGATGACGTCGGCGATGGGCACGAGCTTCATCTTGGCCACCAGGTCGCGGATCTCCTGGGAGGGCGGGGTGTAGCTACGGCCGTAGCCGGGCGTGTACTTGACGAGCGGGCGGCGGTAGGGGATCTTCCTACCCATCGCGTAGCCGATGGCGTGCGCGATGCCCGAATCGGGCACGCCCGTTACGAAGTCGGCCTCCACCGGGTCGTCCTTCGCCAGCGTCATGCCGCAGCGCTCGCGGACCCGCTCGACGCTGATCCCCTCGTAGTGGGAGGCGGGGAAGCCGGTGTAGATCCACAGGAAGGAGCAGATCTGGTCCTCCTGCGAGCCGGGGGCCCGCTGCTCGACGCCTGCCTCGGTGATGTGCACGATCTCGCCGGGGAGCAGGAACTTCTTGATCTCGATGCCCAGGTTGGGGAAGGCGGTGGACTCGGTGGCGACGACCCAGGCGCCGCCATCGGCGCCGAGCACGAGGGGGCTGTGGCCCAGCTTGTCGCGCGCCGCGTATAGCCCGTCCTGCGTCAGGACGAGCACCGACACCGCGCCCTTGACCTTGGCGAACATCCGCTGAATGCCGTCGGGAATGTCGTCGCCCAGGCTGATGAGGCGCGCGATCAGCTCCGTCGAGTTCACCTTGCCCCGAAACGCGTCGCCGAACGACACGCCCTGCTCGTGCGACTCCTTCACCAGCGCGTCGCGGTTCGTGATATTGCCGTCCATGCACACGGCGAACTCGCCGAGGCGGGACAGGAGCATCATCGGCTGCGGCTCGTTGGCGCTGATGACGCCGATGCCCAAGCGGCCCTGGAGCGAGGGGCGCTCGTCGTAGAAGCGGCTCTTGAACTGCGCCTGGCTGATCGTGTGGATGCGGCGCTGGATGCTCTCGCCCACCACCGCCAGGCCCCCGAACTCCGTCCCCAGGTGCGACTGGTAGTCGGTCCCGTAGAACAGATAGTCCCAGCAATCCCCCTTCGACACGACCCCGAACAATCCACTCATCGTGCGGTGCTCCTGAACAACCGGTAGATACCTGGGCACGAGTTGCCCAGCTTGCTGGATTCTACAAGGGCGGGCGTTGCCGTGCAACCCCATTTGCGCCGGCCCGTGCGAGAAATCAGGTTGCCGCCGCCCCATCGGCATGACATACTAGAGGGCACAGGCGGATCGCTGAGGGTCGAGCACGCCTCTCGTGGTGAAAGGGACTCCGATGCCGATGGGAATGCGGCTCCGTGGGGCGTTGGGCATGGCGGCGCTGGGCTGCGTGCTCGCGGCGGCTGGGGAGCCCGACCCGGCCGCCCGCGAGCTGGCCCGCACGAACGAGGAGATGCAGCGGCTCCTGCAAGAGCGGAGCTACGAGAAGGCGGCCGAGGTGTGCCGCCGGCTCATCCACCTGGCGCCCCACGAGGCGGGGCCGCACTACAACCTGGCCTGCGCCCTGGCGCGCCTGGGGAGGACGCCGGAGGCCCTCGCCGCCCTCGAGATGGCCGTGCTCAAGGGCTTCGGCGACCCCGACCACATGCGCCAGGACGAGGACCTGGCGAGCGTGCGGAACGAGCCGCGCTTCGCCCGGTGCGTTCGGAAGGCCGAGGAGGCTGCCCTGGCAAACGTCCCGGACTACGAGCCGGGCGCCGAGCTGAAGGGGGTGAAGACCCTCGAGGGCGCCCCCGAAGGCGGCCTGCGCTACCGCCTGCGGATGAGCCCCGCCGCGACCGCGGAGAAGCCCGACCGCCTCGTCGTGTGGCTCCACCCTGCCGGCGGCTCGGCCAACCGGGTGGTGGAGCCCCTGGCCGAGCGGTTCACCAAGCTCGGCTACGCGCTCCTGGTCTTCACGCAGAAGGAGTGGCGCTACTGGTCGCCCGCCGATGTGACGCGGCTGGTCGAGAAGACGCTGCCCGCCGTGGCAAAGACGCCGGGCCTCGACGCCGACCGCCCCATCCTGATGGGCTACAGCGCGGGTGGGCAGGCGGCGCTCGCCCTCTGGCAGGCCACGCCGGGGGCGTTCGGCGGCCTGGTGCTCGACGCCGCCTACCCCGTGCAGCGCACGCCCGCAGGCTTTGCGCTCAGCCCGCTGCCGAGCGATCCCGCGGCGCGGCGGACGCCGTTCTTCGTGCTCGTGGGGGCGAAGGACTCGGGGGCCGAGGTCTGGCGCAAGGCGGAACCCGTCTGGCGCGCGGCTGGCGTGCCGCTCACGATTCGCTACGTGCCCGACAAGGGGCACACCTGGCTCTTCGGGCCGAAGGAGGTTGACGAGTTGGCCGCGTGGCTCGAAGCGCTCAAGGCCGGCAAGCCTTCCGCCGCGGCTGAGCCGCCCAAAGCAAACGCCCTCACTCCTTGAGCAGGATCGTGAAGCCTTCCTGCTCGAAGTGATGGTCGTTGGTGAGGACGTTTGGGAGTCTGCGTCTCAACATCACGCCCATCGAGATGCAGTCGGTCAGGCTGTACTCCTTGTCGGAACGTCGCTCGTAGATGCTCAAACCCGTGAGGAAGGACTCACGGCTCTGCGGGATCACAGTGACCGTGGGGTCCTGGAGGATACGCTTGACTAGCTGGACGCCTGCCTGCCGCATGGCTGGCCCGTGAGCGCGGAGGAAGCCGAGGACTTCCACCAACACTTCGTCCGTGGTGATCAAGCGCGGCCGACCGAGGGCATCGTGGGCGCCTCTGGCCTTCCCGTGCCATCCGTCACGCGGGTTCAGAAGGGCCAGCCAGTACACGGTGTCCGCGAAGACCTCCCTCATGTGCCTCTCTTCGGCGTGCCGTAGATATAGTGGTCGTGCTCTGCGGCTCCGTCGCGCGGGAGCTTGGCCAGTTCCTCTTCAGGCACGTCTGCCATGATCTCGTCAATCACTTCCCAGATCGGTTTGGCCTTCCGCCGCGGGGGCATCCGCCGCCGGATTGCCGGGCCCTTGGGGGTTGCCATCGGCTAGCTCTCCTTCGCACGAGGCGGGCAAGACTCGTCCTTCACCTCACAGATACCAGCATAGCGCCGAAGCATCGGATCGTCAAGCCGACAGCAGGAACGGGTTGGTGCGGCGTTCCTCGCCGATGGTGGTCGGCTCGCCGTGGCCGGGGTAGACGAGCGTGTCGTCGGGCAGGGCGAAGAGGCGGGTGCGGATGCTCTCGATGAGCTGCTGGTAGCGGCCGCCGGGGAAGTCCGCGCGGCCGATTCCCCCCGCGAACAGCGTGTCGCCGCTGAAGACGACGGCCGGCCCGCCCTCATGACGAACGAGCAGGGAGATGCCGCCCGGCGTATGGCCCGGGGTGTGGACGACCTCGAGCGTCTCCGTTCCCAACCCCAACGTGTCGCCGTCGGACAGGAGGCGGCCGGGCTCGCAGGGCTCGAAGGGGATGCCGATGAGGGAGGCGAGAGCCGCCCCCTCGTCGCGGAGCATGTGGGCATCGGCCTCGTGGATGCACACCGCGGCCTCGGGGAACGCCTGCTTGAGCTCGGCCACCGCCTCGATGTGGTCAATGTGGCCGTGGGTGAGCACGATGTGGCGAAGCGCGAGCGTGCGGTAGCGGAGTTGTTCGATGATGCAATGGGCGTCGCCGCCGGGGTCCACCACGATGGCCTCGGCCGCCCCGTCGGCGGCGAGGAGGTAGCAGCAGGCCTGGAGGGGGCCGACGTTGAGCGTCTGGATGTGCATGGGGTCTGGCCTCATCCTTGCTTCAGGGATGCGAGGTAGAGGCCGATGAGGAGGGTGACGTCGCAGGGCGGCTTGTCCTCCCAGAGGCCGATGATGCGGCGCTCGCGCTCGGCGCTGGCCACGGAGTCGGAGGCGTGGGCGGCGTTGCGCATCAGGTCGTCGCCGTAGACGGAGCGGACGGAGCCTGCCTTGGCCTCGCGGGGGTTGGTGGTGCCGAGGCGGTCGCGGATTTTCTCGATGGCTCGCTCGCCGTGGTAGAGGAGGGCGAGGCATTTCTCGCCGCCGGGCATGTGGCGCTCGCCGGGGCTGGTGAGCTGGGCCGGGTTGCGGCCGGTCATGTACTCGACGATGCGGTTGAACTCGTGCTCGGCGTTGTAGACCTTGAGGATGTCGCCGATCTTCTCGAGCGCGTCGGCCGGGATGTCGAAGGCGAAGGCTTCGCGGAGGCTTTCGGCGGCGCGGCGGGCGACGTTGGCCCGGAGCTTGCGGGTGAAGACCCCGCGCAGCGGGCCGTAGAACTCCTCGGCCTGGGCGACGGTGAAGTGGAGGAATCGGGCGCCCACGATGAACAGCCCCGTGCGCGCGAACATGTCCACGATGTTGCCCGGGCGGCCGCTGCCGGGCTTGAAGTTGTCGGGCTTGAGGATGACCAGGGTCGTCTCCGTCGGCGTGTCGGCGGGCAGCTTGACCGCGCGGGTCACGATCCCCCCGTCGGCGTCGGCGAACGCCGCCAGCAGCCGCAGGTGGTCGGGCATGGCGCTCGGGTCCGTGCAGATGAGGCAGGCGGGCTCGAAGTAGTGGACCCGGCCGTCGCGCTCGAGCACGAAGTCGCCATAGGTGCCTCGCACGGTGTCGCCGCGGGGCTGGCGGCCAATCGGGCCGACGACATCGTTGAGCGCCCGCCCGGCGTTCTCGCCGCGGAAGAGCAGGAGCAGCACGCGGTTGGAGATGCCGAGGCGATTGTTCGGGCGCAGGAAGGCGTCGCAGTAGTCGAGCAGGGCCTCCTTGACGGGCGACGGGATGCCCTGGCGGGCGAGGAGGTCCCTGTAGCGGTCCACGAGCTCTTCGCTGGGCGCCATCATGCGCGCCGCCTCGAGCTCCAGCTCCGTGCTCAGGAGACGGCTGATGATCCCCCCTGTGCGGCTCTTCAGCAGGCTGTAGGGCGTGATGAGCGCATAGGCAAGCTCTTTGGCCATGCCTGGCCTCCTTGAACGGCTCAGGGGTAGTTCAGGCGAGCATTCTAGCAGTGGCTCCGAGAGGTGTCAAACGCCGTGGAGGGGCGCGCGCCGCCGCCCCCCCGGGCTTCGGGACTGGGCCTCGCCGTCAAAAATCCTTGACAGCCATGGGTTTGCCAGTAAAATGGGGCAATTGTGTTGGATTGCGCCCGCCTCGGGCAGCGAGGGCATGAATGGAAAACGACATGATGGAGCGCCTGGCACACGTCCAGCGCAACCTCGAAGAGCTCTTGGTGTCTCTTTGACAACGTGGCGAAGGAGGCCGAGCTGGCCAAGGTCGAGGCCAGAATGGCCCAGCCGAGCTTCTGGTCCGACCAGGAGGCCGCCCAGCGCACCGTGCAGGAGCTCAAGCGGCTGCGGGCCGTGGTGGAGCCGATGCGCGCGTTTCAGCGGCGCGCGTCGGACCTCGATGAGCTGCTGACACTTGCGTCGGAGGAGAACGACGCGGGGACGCTGGCCGACCTCGGGCGCGACCTGGCGGCCCTCGAGAGCGAGATCGCCGCCTTCCAGCTCAAGGCCATGCTCGGCGGCCCCTACGACAGTCGCGACGCCTTCCTGACCATCCAGGCGGGCGCCGGGGGCACCGAGGCCTGCGACTGGGTGCAGATCCTGCTCCGCATGTACACCCGCTGGATGGAGCGGAAGGGCTACGAGGCGACGATCATTGACTCGATGGACGGCGATGCGGCGGGCCTCCGCAGCGTGACGCTCGACGCCCGCGGCCCCTACGCCTACGGCTACCTGCGCAGCGAGGTGGGGGTGCACCGCCTGGTGCGCATCTCGCCCTTCGACGCGCAGGCCCGGCGCCACACGTCGTTCGCCTCGGTGGACGTGGCGCCGCAGATTGACGAGGCCGAGGTGGACGTGGAGATTGACGAGAAGGACCTGAGGATCGACCGCTTCCGGGCCGGCGGCCCGGGCGGACAGAACGTGAACAAGGTGGAGACCGCCGTGCGGATCACCCATCTGCCGACGGGGACCGTGGTGGCGGCCCAGAGCGAGCGCTCGCAGCACCAGAACCGCGCGGTGGCGATGCGCCTGCTCAAGGCACGCCTCTACGCGCGCCGCCAGGAGGAGCGCCTGGCCGAGCTGGCCGCCCTCGCCGGCACCAAGCTCGACATCTCGTTCGGCAGCCAGCGCCGCAACTACGTCCTCCAGCCCTACAAGCTGGCCAAGGACCTGGCGGCCGACGTGGAGACGAGCGACGTGGACGGCGTGCTCGACGGCGACCTGGACCCGTTCATCGAGGCCTACCTGCGCAAGAAAATCGGCGAGCGGGCCCCGGCCGCTGCCGGCTCGAGAGAGGAACGCTAGGGGCATGGCAGCCGACGTGATGGACAATCCGCTTCAGGTCGTGGACCCCGAGGTGTACGACGCCGTGTGCCGCGACCTGCGCCGGCAGTTGACCCGCGTTGACCTCATCGCGGCGGAGAACTACGTCAGCGCCGCCGTCCTCATCGCCACCGGCTCGGTGATGACGAACAAGTACGCCGAGGGCTACCCGGGGGCGCGCTACTACGGCGGCTGCGAGTGGATCGACGTCGCCGAGCGCCTGGCCATCGAGCGCGCGAAGGAGATCTTCGGCGCCGAGCACGCCAACGTGCAGCCCCACTGCGGCACCCAGGCCAACATGGCCGTCTACTTCGCCATCCTGAAGCCCGGCGACACGATCATGGCCCTCGACCTCGCCCACGGCGGCCACCTCTCGCACGGCGCGCCCAAGAGCTTCTGCGGCGCCCTCTACCACATCGTGCCTTACGGCGTCAGCCGCGAAACCGAGACGCTCGACATGGACCAGGTGCGCGACCTGGCCCTCAAGCACCGCCCGAAGCTGATCGTCACGGGGGCCAGCTCCTACCCGCGGTTCATCGCCTTCCGGCAGTTCGGCGAGATCGCCCGCGAGGTGGGCGCCTACCTGATGGCCGACGTGGCGCACCCCGCCGGGCTCATCGCCGCCGGCCTCCACCCCTCGCCTGTGCCCTTCGCCGACTTCGTGACGGCCACGACGCACAAGACCATGCGCGGCCCGCGCGGCGGCATCATCCTGTGCCCGAAGGAGCACGCCGCGAAGATCGACTCGCAGGTCTTCCCCGGCATCCAGGGCGGCCCGATGATGCACACGATCGCCGGCAAGGCCGTGGCCCTCAAAGAGGCCCTCGGCCCCGAGTTCGCCGACTACCAGCTCCAGATCCTCTCGAACTGCCAGGCCATGTTCCGCGCGCTCCAGGACCGCGGCTGCCGCATCGTCACCGGCGGCAGCGACAACCACCTGTTCCTCGTGGACCTCCGCAACGTCGGCATGACCGGCCGCCTTGCCTGCCAGCTCCTCGACGAGGCGGGCATCACCCTGAACCAGAACCTCATCCCCTTCGACCCGCGCAGCGCCCGCGAGACCAGCGGCATCCGCATCGGCACCCCCGCCGTCACCACCCGCGGCATGAGGGAGCCGGAGATGGCCCTCATCGCCGACTGGATCGACCAGGTGCTGCGGCGCCCCGACGACGCGGCCCTGCGCGCGCGCATCCGCGGCGAGGTCGAAGAACTCTGTCTCCAGTTCCCCATCTACCCCGGGCTTTCCGGCATCTTCTTGCCGGAGCCCGCCGAACGCGTCGGCGCTTGACTCAGAAGGGCCCCCTCCATGCGTAGAATGCTCCCCGCCTTCTCGGTCGCCCTGCTCGTCGTCGCCTCCGCGGCCCGTGGGGCCCAGGAGCCGCCTCCGAGGACCTGGATTGACCACGTGCGGTTCCACACCCTGCGCGCGCTAAAGGACCTGGGCCGCGAGTTCGACGCGATCGGGGCGGCGATGCGCAGGAGCATGACCGGCCTCAAGGACGACACGACGAAGGGCATCAGCTCCGTGACGCGCGAGGGGCGCCGCGGCCTCGCCAGCGCCAGCAAGGCCCTCTCGCACGCCGCCGCCACGGCCTACCGCGAGACCCACGACACCTTCCTCAACGCAGGGCGGACCATCGTCCCCGGCGTCGCCACCCAGCGCGAGCCGGCGACCCCCCTCGCCGCCACCCGCAAGATCGAGTCCCCCATCCTCGCCCCCCACTTCCTGCGCGGCCACGACATCCTGCTCGCCTGGCAGCTCGACACGGGCGGGCGCGCCGTGCGCGCCAGCGCCATCTTCGAGGACCGCCTGCTCCTGGAGACGGAGGACCAGAACCTCTACTCGTTCGAGCCGCCCACGGGGATTCTCCAATGGCTCTACGGCCTGCCCGCCCCCAGCCAGAGCGGCTACGGCGACGACCCCAACGAGCCCAGGAGCATCCTCGTCATCGCCAAGGACGTGTATTACGAGATCGACCGCATGGTCGGCCGGCCCCGCCGCCGCATCGTCCTGCCCTTCCCTGCGTCCAACCCCCCGGTCGTGCGCGGCGACGAGGTGATCATCAACTCCTGGGAGCGCCGCGTGTGCGCCCTCGACCGCGAGACCCGCACCCGCGAATGGTCCTACGTGCCCGAGGAGAACGTCGTGGGCGCTGTGGCGTCGGCCCCCGACCTGATCTACGCCGCCGACGTCGCCGGCAACCTTGTCGCCTACTCCGTCCCCGGCAGGCGAGAGAAGTGGACCTATAAGGCCCACGACGCCTTCCGAGTCTCCCCTGTCCTCCACCTCATTGACGTCATCGTCCCGGCCGAGGACATGTTCGTCCACTGCGTCAACCGCTTCAGCGGCCTGTGCCGCTGGAAATACCCGGTCCAGGGCCCCGTCACCCAGCCGGTGTGGGCGGATGGCGACGTGGTGTACTTCTCGGCGGATGGCGATGCCTTCTACGCCCTCGATGCCAGGGATGGCAAGCTCCTCTGGCGCTGCCCCAAGGGCGGCTGGCCCGTCGCCGTCGGCAGGGAGAACCTCTACATCCAGGGCGCAGAAAAAGAGGTCTGGTGCCTCGACCGCAAGACGGGCGAGAAGAAGTGGAGCGTCTCCGCCGAGCCGTTCACCTACTTCGTCCGCAACACCGTCAACGACCACATCTACCTGTGCACCGCCCGGGGCGAGGTCTACGCCTTCTACCTCCGCGGCGACCACCTCGAGAAGAAGGCCCCGCCTGCGTTCGAGCGGCCGAAGCCCAAGGTCAAGGGTGTCGAGGAGCCCGAGCCCGGCGGCGTCGGGCCCTCGGAACTCCCTGCCCCCAGGCCCACGCTGCCAGCCCCCAGGCCGCCCGTCGAGGAGAAGGCCGAGGAAGCCCCCGAGGAGGTCCCCCCCGCGGCGCCGCCCGAGCCCCCCGAAAAGGCCGAGGACGAGGAGGTGCCGCCCGCCGCCAAGGGACTCGAGTGATCCGCGCCAGGGAGCACGCCCCGTGATCATCCACACCCAGGCCCACGCCCGCGCCGCGCTCCTCGGAAACCCGTCCGACGGCTTCTACGGCAAGACCATTGCCTTCATCATCCGCAACTTCACCGCCCGGGTCACCCTGTGGGAGAGCCCCGAGGTCGAAATCCTCGACAGCGAGGAGGACCGCTCCCGGTTCCAGAGCCTCGACGACCTGGTCCGCCAGATCCGCCTCTACGGCTACTATGGCGGCGTGCGCCTGATCCGGGCCACGATCAAGAAGTTCACCGAGTACTTCGCCAGCCGCGGTGTCGCCCTCCCCCCCCGCAACTTCACCATCCGCTATCGCAGCGGCATCCCGCGCCTCGTCGGCATGGGCGGCTCCAGCGCCATCGTCACCGCCGTCATGCGCGCCCTCATGCGCTTCTACGACCTCGAAATCCCCACGACCGCCATCCCCTCGCTCGCCCTCGCCGCCGAGGCCGAAGAGCTCAGCATCCCCGCCGGACTCCAGGACCGCGTCGTCCAGACCTACGAGGGCGTCGTCTACATGAACTTCGCCCGCGAGCTCATCGAGAAGCAGGGCCACGGCCACTACGAGCCGCTGCCCAAGGACTGCCTGCCCCCCCTCTTCGTCGCCTACAGCGCCGAGCACGCCGAGGGCTCCGAGGTCACCCACAGCGGCCTCCGCGTCCGCTTTCAGCGCGGCGAGCCGGCCGTCGTCAACGCCATGAAGAGGTTCGCCCGCTTCGCCCAGCAGGGCCGCGAGGCCCTCCTGGCGGGCGACACGAAGAGGGTCGGCGAGCTGATGAACGCGAATTTCGACCTCCGCCGCCGCATCATGGCCCTCAAGCCCGGCCAGGTCGAGATGGTCGAGACGGCGCGGCGGCTCGGCGCCCCCTGCAAGTTTGCCGGCTCGGGCGGCGCCGTCGTCGGCCTCTACGCCTCCGACAAGCAGTTCGCCGCCCTCCGCGACGCCTACCGCGCCCTCGGCTGCAAGATCATCAAGCCCAGGACGTGAGCCGGCGTCGGACCCGGGAATCCCGGGATCCGCCTTGACATCCGTCGGGCGGAGCGGTATCCTCTTGGCCGGCACCCGACGGCAGCGGACGCAGGCCGATACGACGAGGCCATCGCTCCCAACGACGCCAACGCCCCGGGCAGTCTCAGCGCGCACAAAGGGGGCCATACCATGAGGGGAACGGCGACAGGGCTGCTGGCACTGGCCGTGTGGGTGTTCGGCCTGCTGAGCTCCGGGCGCGCGGCGCCCGTGCTGGAGGCCCATTGGGCGCTCGACGACGGCCCGCCCTCGACCACCGCCGCCGACTCCGCCGACAGCCACCCCGCCACCCTGGCGGCCTCGCCGGCCGACCCGAGTTGGGTCAGCGACACCGCGCCACTCGTGGGCCCCAACCCCTATGCCCTGGCCTTCGATGGCGACGACCGCGTCACGGCCCTCGGCTACACCGGCGTCGCGGGCACCGAAGGCCGCAGCGTGTCGGCCTGGATCAAGACGGTGGACATGTACGATTTCCCCTCGATTCTCGGCTGGGGCCGGGAGCAGCCGGGCGAGAGGTGGAGCTTCCGCGCCCAACGCCCCACCGGCCCGCTGCCCGGCACCCTCCGCGTGGATGTCAACGGCGGCTACCAGATCGGCAGCACCTTCATCACCGACGGTCGCTGGCACCACGTCGTTGCCGTCCTGCCCGAGGGCATCGCCACCCCCAGTGTCACCAACGTGCAGCTCTATGTGGACGGCCAGCTTGAGGCCATCAGCGCCCAGGCGAGCCGCTCGATCAACACCTGGGGCGGCCAGGACGTGCTGATCGGCGTGGACGCGATCAACAACTACTTCGAGGGCCTGATTGACGACGTGCAGGTCTACCGCGGCGCCCTCTCGGCTGCCGACGTCGCGGCCCTCGCCCAGCGGTCTGTCCCCGTGCCCACCAGCTACCGCGAGGCCGTGCTCCTCGACGACCCGATCGCCTACTGGCGCCTGAGCGCCCAGTCGTCGCCCACCGAGCCGAACCTCGGCTTCCTCGGCTCCGCCGTCAACGGCACCCACAGCGGCGGCGTGGCCCAGGGCGTGCCCGGCCTGCTCGCCACCGACCCCGATCTCGCCGCCTCCTTCAACGGCGCCACGGCCTACGTCAACGTGCCCAACCACGCCGCCCTCAACGGGGTCACCGGCGAGAAAGACCTCGGCCCGTACATTGGCAAGACGGTCGAGCTCTGGTTCCGAGCCGCCGAGATTGTGTCGCGCCAGGTGCTCTTCGAGGAGGGCGGCGGCACGAACGGCTTGAACGTCTACATTGAGGACGGACAGCTCCACGTCGCCGCCTGGAACCTCGGCAGGGGCCAGACCCCCAGCCCCAACCAGCCCGCCACCCCCTGGGACCCGAAACGGGTGAGCGTGGCCATCGCGGCCGGCGAGACCTACATGGTTGACCTCGTCCTCTCCTGCGACCTCGACAGCTTCGACGGCTACCTCGAGGGCTACCTCAACGGCCTGCCCTTCAGCGACTGGGGTGGCACGTCCGCCCAGTCGGGCATCGGCCGGCTCCTCTACCACCCCGGCCTCGCGGCCATCGGGGCCATGCAGAACGACTCGATGTTCTGGGTGGGCGGCGTTCCCACCGCCACGACCGGCACGTTCGACTTCTGGTTCGGCGGCACCATTGACGACGTCTCGCTCTACAACTATGCCCTCACCGACACCCAGGTCGGTCTCCACTGCCTCCTGGCCACCCAGGAACAGTTCATCCCCGAGCCGGGCACTCTCGTGTTGCTGGGCGCGGGTCTCCTGGCCCTCGGCCGCCGCGGAAGGCGGAAGAGCGAGGCCGCCCGAAGGCGAGAGGGGGCATGACGGGGGAGCCGCGCCGCCCTCCGCGCCCTCGGCTGCGAACCCATCAAGCCCAGGGTCTGACCCGCAGTCGCACCTCGTACGCCGTGGCGCCCGTGCTGTGAGAGTCTGATCCCGGATCCGGGGCTCCTTGACCGCGGTCTGGAATCGTCGTCGTTGTCGTCGTCGTCCTCGTCGTCGAATCGTCATCAGGGGCAGGGGCCAGGAGTTCGACGACGACGACGAGGACGACGACGAGCACGAGGGAGACCCGGAACGAATCCCCCGGAATCGGGGCCGCACCCGTGCCGCGATTTCCGCTTGACACGGGGGCGGCGGAGTGTAGACTGTAGGACCGGGCCTCGACGGCCCCGAAGCGTAGAGGGATGGTTTCCGCCCTGTGCGAGGAGAGGCAGGGATGACGCGTCGCAAGTTCCCACGGGTGAAGGCGGGATGGGCGGTGGAATACCGGGAGGTGAGCGACAAGGAGTTCCAGACGAGCTCCGTGTCGGGCCTCGCGGTGGACATTTCCGGGGGCGGCATCTGCCTGGAGGCGAAGCAGGAGGTGGCGCCGGGCACGATGGTGGCCATTGACCTGCACTCGCCGGACTTCGAGGCCCCGATCCTCGCGCTCGCGAAGGTCGTGTGGTGCAAGAAGCGGCTGTTCTCGGAGGTCTACGACGTGGGCGCGGAGTTCCTGTGGTCCGGCTGGGGCGACTCGAGCGCCCAGTCGAAGATCGTCGAGTACGTGAGGCAGCGCGTGCCCAAGGACGCCGACTAGACCCCCGCCGCCGGCGGACCCGCAGGCCCCGTCGCCACTATGAAGCCCCCAGTTGCCCAGCCGCCGCCGGCGCCCAGCCGCCGCAGCTACCGAATCGCCAAGCGGGCCCTCGACTTCGCCGTGGCCCTGCTGGGCCTCGTCGCGCTCTCGTGGCTGCTCGGGCTGGTGGCGCTGCTGGTGAAGCTGACCTCGCGCGGACCCGTCTTCTTCCACCAGGCGCGGGCCGGGATGGGCGGCAGGCCATTTGTGCTGCGGAAGTTCCGCTCGATGCGGGTGGACGCCGAGCTCGAGCAGCGCGAGCTGGCGCGCCGCAACGAGATGGACGGCCCGATCTTCAAGATGCGGCGCGACCCGCGAATCACGCGCCTCGGGCGCTTCCTGCGGCGCTCGAGCCTGGACGAGTTGCCCCAGCTCCTCAACGTGCTGGCGGGCCAGATGAGCCTGGTGGGCCCGCGGCCTCTGCCCCTGGACGAGGCGGAGCACCTGGCGCCCGAGCACCGGCACCGGCACGACGTGCCGCCCGGCCTCACCGGCCTGTGGCAGGTGCGCGGGCGGAACGACCTGCCCTACGCCGAGATGATGCGGCTGGACCTTGAGTACGCGTGCCGCTGCTCGCTGGGGCTGGACCTGCGCATCCTTCTCGCCACCGTGCCGGCCGTGCTGTCGGGCCGCGGCGCCTTCTGAGGCCCATGCGGCTACTTCGGGCTTGCGGGCAGGGGGGGCCACTGGAGCGAGAGCTTCGGCCAGTCGTCCCGCGGGCACAGGAGGATGAGGATGCGATCGCCGTGGTCCTCGTTGAACTCGGGCACGGCGCGCCTGGCCACGGCGCGGTAGATGCTCGTCGTGCGGCCCATGGCGGGCGGGAGGGGCTGGAAACTGCACTCCGTCAGCCCGCCGAAGTGCTCGACCTTCATCCCCCGGTCCAGCTCGTAGTACCGCTGCTTGCCGTCCACCACCACGCAGAACCAGAGCGGCGCCTTGCGGGGCCACACGGCTGCCTGGGCGCGTCCCGGGCGGACCACGTGCTCGAGGGACTCGATGATCCTGGCGGGCAGGCCCTCGTTGGCGAACCTCATCGGCGCGGGCACGGCCTTGGGGGGAGGGGGCAACGTGTCGTCCTTGTGCACCTCGGCCGGCCTGCGAGCACGCGCAGAGAGCACGAAGGCTGCGGCGACGATTGCCGATCCCCCGACGACGATCAGCACGGCCTTGGTGGTTCGTTTCACGGCGTATTCCCCTGCCCGGCGGCGGCCAATGCCCGGTCCAGGAAACCATCCCGTGCTAATATACCTTTGCCAGGCGCAATGGTCAAGGGATTTTCCGCCGATGGCTCTTGCATGTGGCCCCGTGCTCTGCTACAATCCTGAGCGTTCCCCCTCCGAGGCACCCTCCCCGCTGAATCGAGTCGGCTGTTGCGCTCCCTTGTGGCCCTGCTGTTGCCGCACCGCTGGAAGGGCAAGCTGGCCGAGGCCGAGCGCCTGCTGCGCGCCGCGACGCCGCCGACGGGTCTCGGCGCGAAGCTCGATGCCTGGCTGGCCTCGCCCGCCTGGGAGCTGCGCAATGCGGCGGTCAAGCTCATTGCGCGGGCGCGCGACCACGACCGCTATGCCCGTCTGCTGGCGAAGCTGGGCGACCGTTCCGAGGCGGGCATCGTGCGCCGCAACGCCGCCGAGGCGGTGGCCCGGCTCGGCCTTCGCACGGCGCCGGCCCGCGCCGCGCTCGTGCGCGCCTTGGCCGACCCCTACTGGGAGGTGCGCAGCGAGGCGGCGATGGCGCTGGCCGGGCTCTTCCCGCCCGCCGAGGACCTCGAGCTGGCGCTCCTTCAGGCCCTGCGCGGCTCGCGCGCGGGCGCCGCGCCACGCATCCGCGAGGCGAACTTCGAGGTGCGAATGGCCTGCGCCCTCGCCCTCGGGCACCTGGGGCTGTCGCGGACCGCGTTCGATGCCCTTCGGGCGCTGGCCGACGACGATTCGTGGCTCGTCCGCAGCCAGGCGGCGGTGGCCATCGCCCACTTCGTCGGCCGCCACCCCGACCTGTTCGGCGAGGCACGCACCCGCCTCGAGGAGGTGGACCGCCTGTCGGAAGGCTGCGTGCCCTACTTCATCCACCGCGAGGTGTTGGACTTCGTTCTCCGCGCGGTCGAGGAGGGGCCGCAGGCTCTTACGGCGGAGCGTCTCGGCCCCTGCTACCTCAGCCCCAAGGCCGGCTGGAACCGCGTGAGGAGATGAGGCCGCCATCTGGGGCGTGGAATCCGCAATCTGGGATAACGGCGACTGACCCATGCTGTATCTGCTGCGCCATCTCGAGGACTGGTTCGGGCCCTTCCGGCTCTTCGGCTACTGGAGCTTCCGCTCGATGGGCGCCGTGGTGACGGCGCTGGCGGTGAGCCTGCTGCTCGGGCCGCTCGTCATCCGCCTGCTGCGGCGCCATGGCGCCCGCGACCAGGGCCGCACCTTCGGCGGCCTCAACGTCGCCAGCAAGGAGGGCACGCCCACGATGGGCGGGCTGCTCCTGCTCGCCAGCCTCTTCACCGCCAGCCTTCTGTGGTGCGACCTGTCGAACCAGCAGGTGCGGATCGTCCTGGCCGCGGCCCTGTACTTCGGCTCGATCGGCGCCTTCGACGACATCCTGAAGATCCGCCACCACTCCAACGAGCGCGGCCTGGCCCGCCACTGGAAGTATACCGCCCAGATCGCCTTCGGCCTCCTCGTGGGCGTGCTGTTCCTCACCGCGCCCTCGTCGCCCTACGACCACCAGGTCGCCCACACCCTCGTCCTTCCCCTCTGGAGCAAGGGGATCTACCTCGGCGCGGGGTACCTGCTCTTCGTCGTCGTGTTCATGGTCCTCGCCTCGAACTCGGTGAACCTCACGGACGGGCTGGACGGGTTGGCCATCGTGCCCGCCATGCTGGTGGCCGCGGTGCTGGGGGTGTTCGCCTTTGTGGTGGGGAACCCCGACCCGGAGATGGCCCAGAGGCTCCTCTTCCGCCCCTTGCCGGGCTGCGACGAGCTGGTGGTCTTCGTCAGCGCCTTCCTCGGCGCCGGCGCCGGCTTTCTCTGGTTCAACTGCCACCCCGCCAGCGTGTTCATGGGCGACACAGGGTCGCTCGCCCTCGGCGGCATCCTGGGCACGCTGGCCTTGCTCGTGAAGCAGGAACTGGTGTTCTTCATCGCCGGCGGCATCTTCGTCGTCGAGGCCGGCTCGAGCTTCATCCAGGACTACATCGGCCTGAAGCTGCTCGGGCGCCGCATCTTCTTCCGCGCCCCGTACCACCACAGCCTCATGCACCAGGGCTACGGCGAAACAAAGGTCACCGTCCGCTTCTGGATCCTCTCGGCCATCTTCGCCGTCATGGCCCTCGCCACCCTGAAAGTGCGCTGAGGGCATCAATCTGTTTCGTTGGCGGCCAGAACCGGTATAATGGAGGTCGTGCCATTGTTCGGCGCGGCGGCCCATTCCCATTGAGAGCATCCTGCATGAAATCGGCAATCGTCCGCCTTGTCCTCCCCGCGCTTCTCGGCTTCGGCTCTGTTGCCTCGGGGGCCGAACCCGAGGCACCCGTGACCCTGCCCGACGTGCGGGCCATCGTCCGCCAGCGGCAGAACGCCGTCGTCCGCGTCGAGACCTTCGAGTCCTACCTCCCGGGCCTCGTCCGCCGAAGCGTTCGGCTCGCCAACCCCTTCCCCCTCTCCTCGAACGTCAGCGACGCCTTTTCGTTCGCCTTCTACCTGCCGTCGGCGATCTTCTATGGCCTGCGCAAGCACCTCGGCTCCGGCGTCCTCATTGATGCCGAGGGCCACGTGCTGACGAACTACCACGTGATCAAGGGAGCCGACCGCATCGCCGTGCGGCTCGTGGACGCCGACGGCGCCCGGCGCCGGCTCGACGCCACAGTGGTCGGCACCGACCGCCACGTGGACATCGCTCTTCTGAAGGTAGACCCTGGGAAGGTCCGCCTCGTCACTGCCCCGCTGGGCGACTCCGACCAGGTGGCCCTCGGCGACTGGGTCATCGCCATCGGCAACCCCCACTACCTCACCGGCACCATCACCTGCGGCGTCGTCAGCGGACTCCACCGCCAGGTGCGGCAGAACCTCCTCGAGGACTTCATCCAGGTGGACGCCGCGGTGAACCCCGGCAACAGCGGCGGCCCCATCCTGAACACTCGCGGCGAGGTGATCGGCCTGGTGGACCTCGGGATGTTCCCCGCCAACAACATCGGCTTCGCCATCCCCACCAACCTCATCACCCCGTTCCTCGACGATATGAAGAAGCACGGGCGCCCGCGTCGCGGCTACCTGGGCATCGGCGTGCGCGACCTCACGCCCGAGCTTGCGAAGGAAGGGGGCCTCGGCGTGGAGACCGGCGTCGTGGTGGCGGAAGTCAGCGCCTTCTCCCCCGCAGGACGGGCGGGAATCGAGAAGGGCGACCTCGTCGAATCCGTCGGCGGCAAGAAGGCGGCCACGGCACGAGACGTCCAGATGGCCGTCCTCCGCACCCCGCCCGGCGTCGAGCTGCCCATCACCGTTCGCCGGGGCGACAAGGCCCTCGACCTCAAGCCAAAGCTCGCCCTTCGCCGCGCCCCGTTCCGGATCTTCTAGCTCCCGAGCCGGGGGCCGCCTGTGACCGCACGCTGGCTCCAACCCTCGCGCCTCGCCCTCCTTGGCGTCCTGGGCATCTACGCCGCCCTCGCGGCCGCCGTGCAAACGCACTGCGCGGATCTGCTGACCTCGGATGGCGAGTGCTATCTGCGGATGGCGGAGAGCTATGCGAAGGGCGACTTCCGCCACGCGGTGTTCGGCCACTGGTCGCCGCTGGGGGCGTGGCTCGCGACGCCGCTGGTCGTGGCGGGCATGGCGCCGCGAGTTGCGTTCCGCGTGATGCTCGGGCTGTGGGGGGCGCTGTGCGTCGTCGGCACCTGGCGGGTCGCAGCACGCCTCGGCATGAGCCGGCGGCTGCGGACCGCTGTCGCGGCCTGCGCCGCGCTCCTGGCCGCCGAGTTCTCGGTGGACCACCGCGTTGACCTGTTGCTCGCCGCGACGCTGCTGTTCTACCTCGATGCGGCGATGGATGAGCGCCTGCTCCACTCGCGGAAATGGGCGCTGTGGGTGGGCGTGCTCGGCGGCATCGCGTATCTCGCCAAGCTCTACGCCTTGCCCTTCTTCGCCGCTCACTTCACCTCCATCGTGCTGGCTCGTGCTTGGATCGAGTCACGCGTCACGCGTCACGCGTCACGCGACGACTTCGAGCCGGAGCCGACGATGGCGCACGAGCAATTGCGAATGCCCTGGCGGCGCGCCGCCCTCGCCTGGGCGCTCGGCCTGGCCGGCTTCGCCCTCGTCGCCGCGCCGTGGGTGGCCGCGCTGTCGGCCAAGTACGGGCGGCTGACGTTTGGGACCGCCGCCGCCACGTCCTACGCCCTCGTGGGGCCGGGCAGCGGCGACGCGCGGACGGAGGCGATCACGGGCCTCCACCGCCCGCCCGCCGACGCGCCGAACGTGTGGCAGGACGCCCTTCGCGAGTTCCCAATCCCCAAGGCGCCTGCACAACAAGCCGGCCTTGCCGCGAAGCTGCGCATCGCCGGCGCCAACGCGGTCGTGATCCTCGGCCATATCGCGGCGCTCGACGAGTTCCGCCTCGGCCTCGTCGCCCTGGCCCTCCTGCCCGTGGCCCTCGTGTGGACGCGGCGGGACCCCGAGCGCGCCTTCGCCTATGCCGCCGTGCTCCTGGCGGTCGGCGTTTTCTGCGGAGGCTACGCCTTCATCCAGGCCGCCAACGCCCGCTACTTCTGGTTCGTCTTTCTCGTGCTCGCGGCGGCGGCGTTCCATTTCGTCGGCCTGGTGCCCGCGTGGCTGCGCCGCAAGGCGTCGGAGCAACGCCTCCTGGCGGTGTTGCTCGTGACCGTCGCCGTCATCTCGTTCGGCTTCCATCCCGTGCGGTCGGTGGCCGACCTGTTGCGCCGCCCCCCGCCGGGGCGCGAGCACAGGCTGGTGGCGCAGCGGCTCAGGGAGATGGGCATCAAGGGGCCGCTCGCCTCGCTCGGCGAGCGCGGGTGGTGGAACGGATTGCACACCGCCTACTACCTCGACGCCAAGTATGCGGGGACGCCGGCGGCGAGGAACCCGAAGGACATAGTGGCCGAGATGCGCGGGGCCACCGCGGTGACGCTGCTGGTGTGGGGTGATGCGCCGATGGCCACCGTGCTCAGAGTGGAGGCCGCCCCCGTGCTTGAGCCGCTCGGCACAATCTCCGCGCAGGGCGGAGACGTGGCGGTGTTCCGCCTGCGGCCCGGCGCGGAGGAACCAAGATGACCCCGCGCAGGCTCTTCCTCCTCATCGGCGGGTCGGTTCTGGCCGTGGCGCTGCCGCTCGCGGTCAACCCGTCGCTCCACCTGCGTGCCGACGCGATGAGCAACACGGCCCTCGCCCACGCGGTCCGCCGCCACGGCCTGCCGCCGCCCGACCCCTACCTGGCGGGGCAGCCGCTCCAGTACCACTGGGGCTACAACGCGGCCGTCGCGGGCCTGAGCGCGCTCACGGGCCTCGACCCGCTGCCGCTGATGGTGTGGCTGGGGCCGGTGGCACTGGGCGTGGTGCTCGTGGCCGGGGCGCGAATCGTCCGCCGCGCGGGCGGGAGCAACGAGGGGGCCGCCCTCGCGGCCCTGTTGGCCCTGGTCGGCCTCAACGGCTGGGGCTGGGGCATCCTGGCCGTGCGCTGGGCGGCCGGCGAGGCCAGTTCCGCGGCGTCGCTCGACGGCGGCGTCAGCTCGTTCCTGCCGCTGATGGTCTGCGGCTACGACGTGCGGCTGGCCTTCTTCGCCACCAAGGCGCTGGTGGCTACCTCGTTCATCTGGTGCCTCGCCCTCGTGGCGGTGGCGGTGGGCGCGCTGGCGCGGCTCCTGTGCGAGGGCGGGTGGCGGCACGGCGCAGTCTTCGCACTGGCCGCGGCCGGGGCCTCGTGCGCCACGGCGCACGTTGGGGCCGGCCTGCTGATGCTGGCGCTGGCGTGGCTGGCCATCGTGCTCTCTGTGGCCCGCCGCCGCCCCGAGCTGGTCCCCCCCAGGCGGCCGGCCCTGGCGCTCGGATTCGTCGGCGTCGGCCTCGCCCTGTTCGTTCCCTACCTCGTCCTCGTCTCGGGAGGAGCGGCGGCGCGCGAGCGGCTGGCGTGGGCGGCGCTGCCCGACGCGTCCCACCTGCTCGGGGCAGCGGCGGGCCTGGCGCCGCTGGCGGCGTGCGTGGCCGTCGTTGGGCGGCCGACGCGCTGGCGAATCGAGCACGTCTGGCTCTGGTTCCTCGCGGCGGGGTTTGCCGCGGCCTTCCTGGTGGTGCGGGTGGTGGACGGCGTGGAGACGAAGTTCCTCTTCGTCGCCGCGATGCTCCTGGCCTTCTACGTCGGGAGCCTTGCGGGGGAGCTGACGCCGCGTCGGCGTCGCCTGCTGTGGCTCGTGGCGGCGAGCGCGGTGCCGACGACGCTGCTGGGCCTCGTGGCCTACGCGCGGGCGCCCGACACCATCGGCCTCTCGCGGTCGGAGGCAGCGGCCTTCGACTGGATCGCCCGCAACGCCCCGCCCGACGCCGTGGTCGTAGCCCGCGAGCGGTCCACGCTCGTGCCCATTCTGGCGCGGCGCGACCTCTACGTGCCCGACCGCCTGGGCTTCCACCGGGCCGCCCGCTACGACCCCGCCGTGTGGCAGCGACGCACCGAGCAGATGCGGCGCCTCTTCGACCGCGGCGAGGTCGCCGCCGTGCTCGATGCCATCGCCGCCGAGCTGCGCCGCCCCGTGCTTCTCCTCGCGCGCGCGAGCGAGATGCGCGTGGACGCCCCCCGCCTCCGCCCCCTCTTCTCGGCGGGCGACATCCAGGTGCTGAGGCTCGAGGGGCCGCACGAAGCGCCATAGACTCTTCGGTCGTGATTCGTGCGCGCCTTGTGCGCATGTCCGCGAGGATGAATGGATGGGTGGATGGGTGCCAGACAATCATCCATTCATCCACCCATCCAATCATCCCCTTTGGTTGCGGCCACTGGCCGCGTTGAGAGGAGCCAATCCTTCCATGCCGACCCAGGCGCCGGAGGCACACACCCGCCCGCGCGACCGAAGCGCCGCCCGCGCCAGCAAGCGGCGGAGGCGGCTGTGGTTCGACATCGCGTCGTGGGGCACCACCGTTGTCATCGTGATCGCGGTGGGCCTGGTCGTCTACTGGCGGGTCACCAGCGTGCTGCGGGAGGACCGCCGCGAGAAGCAGGCCGAGATCGAATTCCGCCAGGCCCTTCGCGGCAACCTGACTGCCCCTGCCGACCTCGACCGTGCCGCCGACCGCCTCCGCGCCCTCATCGCCGCCTACCCCGACACCGAATCCGCCCGCAAGGCCCAGGCCGAGCTGGCGAACCTTGAGAAGGCTAGAGAAGCGCACGGCAACCACCACCCGTGACGCCGAAAAGGACTCCCGGAGTCATTTCGGACATCGTAAGTCATTGGTTTATAAGGTCTTATGCCTGCGGAAAAGACTCCGGGAGTCTTTTTCGAGGAGGTGACCGATGGCGGATGTGGCGGACACGGTGGCGATCAGGGAGTTGTTGGGGCGGCTGACGCCGCGGCAGCGCGAGGTGTGTCTCCTGCTCGCCGATGGGCGGAGGCAGGTGGAGGCTGCCCGGATGATGGGGATCACGCCTCAGTCGGTCAACTATCACGTGAAGTGCATTCGTAAGTTATTGAGGGATAAGGGTTTCGATGTCGAGGCCCTGCGGCGGAGGCAGTCGAAGTCCAGCCGCAGGCGGCGGCGCAAGGTTCAGCTCACGTAACCGTATACATTGCAGGCGCTTAGGTCGAGCGGCCCGCCCCGAAGAAAAAAAGCCGGAAAAAGGCGATTAGGGGCCCTTATTTGCGCAGGGGCATTGCCGTTGTATTGGTGGAGGGGAGAAGGCCCGATGCCGGCAAACCCGGGCCTTGTCCCCTCGTAGGAAGCGCGCTCCGAGGCGCCCAAGTAGCGCTCCGTCATCGTCGCGAAGCGGCGCCGCACGTGCTCTTTGACAACTTGGAAGCAGGGGATGGGACCGATGGGACAGATGGGACCTATGGGAGCCCAGACACACGGGGTGTCCCATGGGTCCCATAGGTCCCATTGGTCCCATGCCCCTTCGGCGGGCTCAGGCGCTGACCTGCTGGATGTCCACCTTCGCGAGGTCGGCCTCGCCGACGCCGAGGTCGGCGCAGACCTTCAGGTAGTTGGCCTTCGACTTGTTGAAGGTGATGAAGTCGCTGTCGCCCTTCGACCAGTCGCCGAGCGGCTCGGGGTAGAGGCCGGGCGTTTGCTTGTTGAGGTTCTCGCCGAGGAGCTTGCAGCCGTAGACGTCGAGGGCCAAGGCGTCCTTGCCGACCATCACGATGCCCGTGGGGAATGTGCCGATGCGTTGCTTGCCCGGGCCGCGCCAGCCGAAGTTCGCCTCGTTCGCGTCCACGATGTTCAGGGCGATGCGTGGGCCGACGGCGAGCTTGAAGGCGTTGCCGAGCTTCTTGGGGAAGACGCTCCAGCCGTCGCTGTCGGCGGGGTCGAAGCGCTTGGCGACCTCGGTCGTCTCGTCCACCTTGTGGAAGCCGTACATGCGGCGGGTGAGGCCGATGATGTTCTTGATGCAGGAGGTGAAGACGCAGTGGGGGTGGGTCTTGAGGCGGGGGAGGTTGAGCAGCACGGCGTCGTCGGCGAAGATGTCCTTGGCCACTCGCAGGTCTTTCCAGGGCTCGGGCTGGGGCTCGATGAGCTTGTAGTCGGCTTCGCTGCCGGCGGTCCAGTAGCGGGCGAGGTTCTTGACGGGCACCTGGAGCCCCTGGAGGAGAGCGGCGAGGGTGGGCAGCCCCTCGCGCTTGGCGCCCCAGCCGCCCCACTCCTGGCCGAGGACGGTGATGCTCTTGGGCGAGCAGTCCTTGAGGAGTTTCACGAGGGCGCCGGCGGCCTGGGTCGAGGTGTTGGCGTCGCGCCAGCCGCCATCGGTGGCATTGAGCTTGATGAGGACGCTTTTGCCCTTGACGAGCTCGGGGAAGCCGCCCCACTTGTCGAGTGCGGCCTTCATTCGCTTCATCGCCCCCTCGTCGGAGTCGGGCGCGCCGCCGCCGGTGGCGGCGACGATGCGGGGCTTGGCGGCCGCCTCGGCGGCCAGACCCATCCTCACGGCTGCGGCGGCTCCCGCCACGCCGGCGGCGCCTCGCACGAGGAATCCCCGACGGCTCATCGCATCGCTCATCGTCTTTCTCCTAACGCGGCGCAGTGCCGCAACCAAAGAGAACCCCACGATTCAGAAGGGGATGAATGCAGGAATGGATGATTGGATGACTGTCTGACACCCATCCATTCATCCACGCATCCATTCCCCCCGCTCCCACTTACTATGGAACCAGGGTGGGCGGCGAATGTCAAGGGCGATTGCCGCTCAGTCCAATGGCGAGGGGAGGCGCACGGTGTGGCCTCATCCATTCGCACAAGCGCGGCAGCATGCTCATGGCGCGAGAGTGTAGCAGGGGCGGGCGATTCGTTCCAGCGCGGCTAGCCGCGGCGAAGGACGTTGACGAGGCAGCGCAAGGTGCCGAAGTGGGGGTAGACGGCCGAGCAGTCCACGGGCCGGACCTCGTAGCCGAGGCCGCGCCAGACGGCAGCCGCGGCCTCGTTGAGCGCCGGCACGTGGGCGTAGATGGGCATGTACACGACCCGCCGCCCGTCGCGCTCGTCGAGGATGGCGTTGACGTAGGTGAGATACGTCCTGCCGTCGCGGCCGGGGACGACAGGGATGCGCACGACCCGATAGCCCGCGGCGGAGCACGCCGCGGCAACGGAGTCGAATTGGCGTTGCGTTGTCCCATCCGGCTCGCCGCAGTCCACCAGCCCCCGGGCGAGTGAGGGGTCGGCGACGAGGACCGTGCGGTCGCCGACGGGCATCATGAACATCCCCGCGTGGTGGTCGGGTGCGTCGCGGAGCAGCACGATGCGGCGGCGGAGAAGCCTTACGAGCGTGGCCTCGAGTTCCTCGGCGGTCTGCACCGTGCGTTGGAGGTTGCGGGCGAGGAGGGCGGGGGCGACGAAGGCGGTCTCGGCGTCGGCCACGAAGTCGCCGCCGTCGAAGTGCAGCGCGCTCCGCTCGGCGGCGACACGGCTGCCCAGAATGCGAGCGAGGTCCTGGCCCACGCGGGCGTCGCCGTCGCGAGCGGGCCATAGCTCGGCGCCGTCCTCGGCTCGCGGCGAGAGCAGCGTCACCGGCGGCACACGCGTCCCGCCTGTGACCTGGCCGAGCGCCAGCCAGCGGTCGCGCGACCAGCACGTGATCGCGTGTCCCACGACCACGGGCGACAGCGTACACGGGACCGGGCCGACGCGGCTCCGGAGATCATCGAATGCGGCCTGGTCGGGGCACACCACGTGCACCGTCACGTCGGCGGGAAGCTGGGGGAGGAAGTCGCGGTACGCGCGCTCGACGATGGGCGCAGCGGCGGGCACGTAGTGGATCACCAGCTCGCGCAGGGCGCCCTCGCAGTCGGGCAGGAGCGGCCCGGCGACCCGGGCCACTCGCCCCGACTGGACGCGGTCGCGGAGCGACAGGCCCGCCGCTCCCACCGCGACGCCGAGGAACACGCCGAGGGCCTTGCGGCGGTCCATCACTGAGTCGCCTTCTTGTCCTGCTGGCGGATGAGCGTCTGGAGCGTGTTCGCCAGCTCGCCCCCGCGACCGGCCGGCCCCGCGACCACGAGCGGCCGCGTGCTCACGCTGGCCTTGCCGATCTGAAGCGTGAAGAAGACCGACGTGTTCCCCGCCGCCTTGACCTCGGTGGGTATAGAGAGGGTCTTCTTCTCGCCCGCCTCGAGTGCGATCGTGCACTTGTGCTCCCAGGATCGCCTGGCGATCGGGCCGATTCGGGAGAGTTCACTCACCGGAGGCCGGACCATCATCCGCAGCGTCGCCTCGAGCGACACGGGGCTCTGGCCGGGGTTGGCCGCCACGAGCTTCACCACGGGCGAGTCGCCCGCCTTGTAGGCCGCCTGGTCGGCCTGGAGCGTGATCTCGCAGCCGCCCTCGCGGAGGACGGGCCACTTGACCTCGGGCGGCTGGCCCTCGGTCGCCACGGCCAGCCCCGTCCAGCCGATCGCCAGAACCACGAGCGCCGTCGCCGCCGCCGTCGCTGCCACCACTGCTGCGTCGTGCCACCTCATCGCCGTCTCCTTTCTGCCGCAGGATCCCGAGACCAGCCCCACGCTTGAATTATACGGCGTCAAAGCGGCAGATGCTGTAAGGGGTTTGTAACAAGGCCTCAGTCCGCACGAGCAGCGAAGGCGACGAGTTTCCGAAAGACAGGGCGGGCATCACCGTTGGCTGCGCCGCGTGTTCAAGATGGCCAAGTGCTATTGCGCGCGCGTGGCCATCTTGAGCACCTTGGCGCCCCCGCCCCCGGCGTGGTTGGTAGAGTCTACTTCTGCGGGTCGGCGGCGGGCGCTCTGTCGAGGGCCTGGAGATGCTTGATGAGGCGGATGGCGTCGTCGCAGCGGCCTTCGCCATACGCGGCGTCGAGCAGGCTGAGTGTTCGGGCGTAGGCCCAGGCCTTCTCTGACGCGGCGAGGCGTTGCGGGTCGCGGCGGGGGACGCCCAGGCCCGCAGCCGCGAGGAGCTCGGAGGCGCGCTTTGCCAGCTTGTCGCGCACGGCGAGGTAGTGAAGCTCGCGGATGACGTCCTGGACGTAGCGCCGCTCGGTATCGCACGACGCCGCGGCCAACGCCTTAGCCAGATGCTGTGGCGGCTCGAGGCGCAGGAGCGGCTGCATGGCCTTGACGAGCTTTTCATTGGCCTGGAGCGCCTCGGGGAGGAGCTCGCGGGTGTAGAGCTCCTGGAGCTTGGCCCAGTCGTCGGGCAGGGGGCGGATGCCGGGGTCGAGGGGCGTGCTGACCCGAGCTGGCGCGGCTGCGCCGTGGAGCCAGGTCTCCCAGCGGTCGAAGTGGCCGTCGCCGTTGGTGTCGAGGTAGCGGATTTCGGCCAGACGGTCGCCGTTGCCGAGGTGGCCGACGCACAGCCAGCCCTCGGTGGCGCCGCGCAGGTGGATGCGCCGGTCGGCGCGGCAGTAGTAGAGCTCGCGCTTGCCGCAGGCCGAAGGCCGAAACTCGCGGCGGACGTTCCAGTCCTGGACCGGTCCGCCGGTGTTGTGCATGACGCGGCGCGCCCAGGTCCAGAAGACGCCCTCCCAGCGGCGGTCCTCCTCGGGGTGGGGCGGGCCGCCGAGGGCTACGGCATCGTCGCCGTACTCCCTCCAACTGAAGCCGGTCTGGTCGGCGGGGTAGGACTCGGCCACGCGGCGTGCGTCGGCGTGAGGGATGCAGAAGGTGGTCTTTGGGGGCCGGCGGAGGCAGTTCTCGCGCGCCATTCCCGCGAACTCGTAGGGCAGCCGGCCGATCATGTTGAAGCCCAGCTCATAGTGAAGGGGCCTCTCGGCCGAACTCAGTCCGTCAATGTCCAGGCTGTAGCGGACGTTGAGGACCCCGACGCGCCGCATCCGCTCGGTGAACGGGCCGCTGTAGGAGAAGATGCTGTTGGCGTAGTCGGGCTCCGCCCGTCCGTCGAAGTCGAGGGGCACGGCGCTGAAGCGGACGACCGCCTCCGACTGGCCGTCGCGGTCGGTGTCGTAGAAGGCGAACGGGCACTCGCTGTGGGGCACCCACGCCTTGCGTTCGGGGTCGTACTCGTTGGCGTAGATGAGATTGTCGCCGTGGGGGTCGCTACGGAAGAAATTGCCCGAGTACTCGTAGTTCACCACATCCCACATCAAGCTGTCCTTGTCGAGGTCAACGCCGAACCAGGCGCGGCGCAGGCGGCCACCAAGGAAGTAGCGAATCTCCATCTCATCAGGCTTCCCGTCGCCGTCGTTGTCCAGGTAGTCGACGAGGCGGTCGGCTCGGCCGTCCGCATCGTAGTCTGCCACGTAGCAATCGCTGTCCTTATCGCCATCCTTGTCCTCGGGGCGCAGGTCGCCATCGTCGTCAATCACCCAGACGATGGCATCGAGAGGCTTCCCCTTGATGGTCAGGCGCTCGCGGCGGATGAGCATCTTGCCCGCGGCGTCGGCGCCGCTGGTGGCTGCGAAGTGTTCCCCGCTGGCGAGCGCCAGCGCTCGTGCCCACCAGGGCTTGGCCGCGAGGACGAGTTGGCCCTTCTCATCCATCGCCGTCTCGCGTTCCCACCAGGGCGCCGGCGGCGCCCCAGCCAGGGCCGGCCAGGCCAACGCGAAGGCGGGCAGCAGCATCCAGCTCAACGGCAGGGGGGCGCGCATGGCTCAGGGGACCTCCAGGACGACGCGCTGTTCGCGGTGCTGGCGGTCAAGCGGGATGCGGATGACGATGCGTGCTTCCTCGGGGGTGGCCCGCCCGTCGGCGCGGTAGGGATTGTGCGGGAAGACGGGCCAGGAGAGCGAGGCGGTCGGAGGCAGGCGCAACCGCCAGCCGGCGTAGGAAACCCAGCCCCCAAGCTGCTCCGCAGAAAGCTCGATCGGGGTGGCCGTCAGCTTGAGCTTCTGCCCGGCAGCGGTCTCCAGCGTCTGGCCGCTCTGGGGCTCCTGCGCCGTCTCGGTGCGGACCTGCCCACCGTGGGCGACGAAGTGCACTCGGCCAGCGAGTTGGGGGATGAGCGTCAGGTGGGCGTAGATGGGCAGCCCCGAGGTCGCCGCGGCTTCGACGACGTATTCGAGGCTGCGCTCGTCCTTTGGCACCACGCGCAGCCGACAGGTCTCGGGGCCGTAGGTCAGCTCGAGCGCCGGCTCCGGCGCCGTCGAGAGCTTCGCAACCGAGGGGACGTGGTAGAGCGTCCCCTTGGGGAGGAAGCTCGGATTCGTGTCGCCGGGGCGATGGGCGAGCGCGGCCAGGTCACCGACGGCGAAGCTGCTCCAGGCCGGCTGGAGCTTGGTGTTCCCGCCCCCAAGAATCAGGCCCGTCTTCTCGTGGTAGATGCTCACCAGGTTCTGCCGGTCTTGAATCCATCGGGAGTTGACGACGCGAGCGGTGTAGGCCGACCAGCAGATGAACCACGGGCCGCGCCGCAGCGTGGCCGCCCGCTCGACGCCTCTCTCCCGAAGCACGAAGACTTCCTCGCCCCGGCCCGACGGCTCCTCGGCGAGCGGGCCTTCCTCGCCGTAGAGCACGAGCGAGGCCGCAAGGTCGGCATCCAGCGGCCCCCCGAGCTGCGACCACTGCGCCTTGAGATGCGCCCGGCCAACGGGTGTGAAGCTGAAGCCGACGTTGCCCGGGGAAACCTGGGCGTGATAGGGGTTGCGCTGGTCCACCGTCTCGACGTTGTGGCCGTTGGGATAGGTGAAATGGCGATGGAAGGCCGCGGCCCGTTCCAAGGCCGGCAGCACCTTGCGGTCGCCCGACATGGCGTAGTAGGTGCCCAGGGCGTCCACGTAGACGAAGCCGTAGACCACCACCGGCCCGCCCCCCTCGGCCCAGTAGCCGCCCTCCGTCTGCCTGGCCGCCACCTGCTCGAGGAACTTTGCCGCCTGCTGGCACCACTCCGGCCGGCCGAGCGCCTTGCCGGCGGCATAGAGGCCCATCGCGTGATGCGCGGGGATGTTGTGGACGTGGCGGAGCGCCCCCTCGGCGATCTTCCCGTAGCCAAGGCTCAGGGCCTTGGTCCAGCGCTCGCGGCGCTCGGCCGGCATGGCGTCCCGGATCAGCCCGAAGGTGCGGAGCCAACGCGAATAGGTCCAGGGCATGTGGATTTTCCCCCACGTGCTGCCGTCCTTCTTGCGGAAGACCCAGCGGCCCTGCTCATCCATGTCCTCGATCAGCGCGTCCCCTGCCTTCATGATGGCCTCGAGGAGCTTTGGGTCTTTGTGGTGCACGTTGCCGGGGGCGCTCGCAGCGTACGCCGCGGCCAGCGGATACATCTGCTGCTGATCGTTGCAGATCCAGATCCCCGTGCCGAACCGCCCGGTCTTCGCATCATACGTCTTGAGGATCTCCGGGACATGCCTGGCGAGGTCGCTCAGGGCGCGCTCCTTGAACCTCAGTTCGGCGGCAGCCGCGGCGGACACCGCGGCAACCGGGACGAGCAGCATCAGCAGGAACCGTTCCATGGGAGAACTCCTTGCCGGCCGGCGCATCAGCCGTCCAGCGTGCTCATCGTCACGCCAGGAACTGGCGGATGTAGCGCTGGGTGAGCAGCAGCATCTTGCGGCGGAGCGGCGGGCGACTCCACATCGAGCCGTGCGGCTCGATCGAGAGGTAGCCGTCGTAGTGGTGCTCGTGGAGGAAGGCGAAGACCTTCCCCCACTCGATGTCGCCCATCCCCGCCGCGGGCTGCGACACGAGCTTGCCGTCCATGTACAGGTGCTCTTTGATGTGCATGTGGGTGATGCGCCAGCCATAGTCGCGCAGGATGGGCAGGTAGTCGTCGCCGTGGTGGCGGATGTTCGCGGGGTCGAGCTTGATGCCGACGTCGAGCCCGGCGTCCCACACCCGCTGGTAGTCGGCGGCCGTGGTGAAGAAGCTGTTGCCGTGGACGGGGTAGAGGGCGATCCGCAGGCCGGCCACGCGGGCCTTCTCGACGTAGGGCGGGAACACGCGGGCGAACTCGGCGGCGTTCTCCTCGGGCGAGGCGTCCTTGATGTGGCCGCCGCCGGTGATGAGGATGCTGGCCTCGAGGTGCCGGGCGAAGCCGATGGCGCGGTCGAGCATCTTCAGGCTCGCCTCGCGTTCGGCGGCGTCGCGCGACGTGTGGTTCCAGCCCCAGAGGCCGAGGGCCGATGCCTTGACGCCGTGCTCGACCAGGATCGCGCGCATCTTGCTCACGGTGTCGAACGTCAGGTCCTTGAAGTCGCCCCAGTAGTTGAACTCGAGGCCCTCGAAGCCGTGCTCGGCGGCGAAGCGCGCGTCCTCCTCGACGCCGCCGAGGTCGTTGTTGGCGATGAAGCCGATCTTCATTCCGCTCTCCTTGCCTGGGTGTGGCAGCTCGCCGACCGCGGCCATAGCATGCCCGGAAGCCCCGGGCTTTTCAACCGCAAGTGCGACGGGGCAAGCGGCCGTGAAAACGCGAGCGGGGCCAGAGGGCTGGCCCCGCTCGTGGTGCGGACGTGTGGATGTGAGTCGGCGATGGGCTAGCCGCGGTCGCCGCCGCCTTCCTTCACCGCCGGGGGCTTGCGGTCGCCGCCTTCGCCCTCTCTGCGCGGCTTGACGCCTTCCCTGCGGGGGGGCTTGCGCTCGCGGTCGCCTTCGCCCTCACGCCTGGGCGTCGGCGGCCGGAAGACGAAGATCCTCAGGGCCTTGCCGTCCGGCGTGGCCATGACGCTCACGCGCTGCCCGACCTTGAGGCTGGCGAGGGTGCCTGTGAGGATGGTGGGACGCCGGACGGGGTCGCCGCCCTCGCCCAACGGCCTCTCGATTCGCTCGCCCTCGATGCCGACCTTCGTGGCCGAGTCGACGGCAAACGTCTGCGATCCCTCGCCTCGCTCGCCACCGACCCTGACGGCGATGGAGTCCGCCCGGACGGCGGTCAGCACGCCCGTGGTGATCTTGGACTTGGTGCCCCGGTCGCCCTCGCCGCCCTCGCGGCGGGGCTTCTCGACGGCGGGCCTGTCGCCCTCGCTGTCGCCGCCTTCGCGGCGCGGCTTCTCGCCCTCACGGTCGCCGCCCTCGCGGCGCGGCTTGTCGCCCTCGCGGTCGCCCTCACCGCCTTCGCGGCGGGGCTTCTCGACGCGGGGCGTGCCTTCGCCTTCGCCGCCTTCGCGGCGCGGCGCAACCCTGTGGAGGACGATCAGCGTGGCCTTTCCGTCCTCGGTGCAGGTGACGGTGACGCGGCGGCCGGTCTTCAGGTCGGCCAGCGTGCCGTCCACCAGCTTGACCCTGTAGACGGGCACGCCGCCCTCGCCTCTGACCTCTTCCGTCTGGTCGGACTCGATGACAATCCTGGTCTGGGCGGTCACGGCCAGGGTCTTGGAGCGTTCGCCGCTGTCGCCGCGCTGGAGGATCGTGATCGAGTCGGTGCCGACGTTGGTCAGCTCGCCGCTGATGCGGGTGGTCACTGGCCCGCGCTCCTCGTCGCCGGCGAAGACCTGCGACTGGCCGACGCCGAGGACAACCGTCCTCTCGCCGACCTGCACCTGGACGGCGCCCGTGAGCACCGCCACGGCCAACAGCATGCCTTTGGCCCTCATCCCCTCGTCTCCTTTCCCGTCATCGTGTCCTGGGGGGAGAAGTTTGACGGAAAACTCCGTCCCCAATACAGTTACGCTTCCTACGGGGGTTCGCACCTGGAACCGCCCGTTGGCTTTCTTGACCTGGAACGCTCCGCCGCCGCTGGCCAGCTCGACCAGTTGTCGCAGGCCATTGCTCGGCCCGTGGAGGATGGCTGTGGTGGACGGGTCGAGGGTCGCGCGCGAGCCATCGCCCAGGCGGATGACGGCGGTGGCGTCGGGCGGCACGGCGATGCGCGTGCCATACGGGATGGTCTCCGCCTCCGCCCCTTCGGCGAGCACTTTGCCGGCCAGCACCCGGTTCGTCGGCGCGGCCGGGCGAAGCCAGAGGGCGGGGGCCAGCACGATGAGCAGCGCCGCCGCTGCGCTGGCCACGAGGAAGGCGATCCGCCGTCTCGTGCGGTGGCCTTGGAGCCGCTGGATGAAGGCTCGGGCGTCTCCCGCCCCCTTTTCCTGGCGGAAATGGTCGTCGAGCCAGGCGTCGAGGCGGCTGGCCTCGGCGAAGGCGCGGGCGCACCCGGGGTCGGCCTGGAGGCGGCGGGCCAGCTCGGCGGCCTCGGCCTCGGAGGCCAAGCCGTCGAGGTACTTGGCGAGCAGCTCGCGGTCGCGGGGCTGGAGCATCAGGCGCCCTCCCTTGCGGCGGCGAGGCGGCGGCGAACGCAGTCCTCGAGGGCCGTGCGGATGCGGCACAGGGCCTGGTAGGCGGCATCGAGTGTGCGACTCGACCGCTCCGCAACTTCTTTCACTGTAAGGCCTTGCTCGTAGCGGAGGGCGAGGAGCTGGCGGGCCTTCTCGGGGAGCTGGGCGAGGCAGTGCCGCAGCGCCTCCAGGCGGCTGGGGGCCTCGGCCTCGGTGCGGTCGAAGGCATCGAGCACGGCCAGAATCGTCTCGGGAGGGAAGGCGATGGGGAAGCGCTTGTCCTGGTGGCGACGCTGAAGGACCTTGTTGGCGGCGACGCCGCGCGCCCAGGCGCCGAAGGGGCGCCGAGGGTCGTAGCGGTCGGCCTGCTGCCACAGGGTCAGGGCGACCTCCTGGAACACGTCCTCGCGGGCCTCGCGGTCGCGCACGAGCGAGCCGATGAAGGCCCGCAGGTCGGGCTCGTTCTGGAGCAGCAGCATCAGGAATGCATCGCGGTCGGCCATGCCTTCTCCTCTACCCCTTATTCAAACACGGGGGCCGGACCTGACATGGTCCTCCGTCAGGGCTGGTCCGCGGGTTGGCCGGGCGGCAGCTTCTCGATGACGAGGCCGACGCCGTCGAGGCGATACGGCTCGCTGTCGCGGTAGCGGGGCAGGTAGTGGCGGTCGGTGGGCAGGCCGTAGGCGGTGCCCTCGGCGAAGATGCGGCCGTCGGGCAGGAAGGCGAAGTGGTTCAGGTCCTTCGGGCGGCGGCCGGCGTCGTCCACAATGACGCCGTGGTAGAACGCCTTGCCAGTCGCGAGGTCGAGCGAGTAGAGGCCGGAGGTGCGGCTGCCAGCGCCCTTCGGCTGTACCCACCGGATGGTGTAGAGCGTGTTGCCGCGAAGCAAGGTGGTTCCGTGGCCCGCCTGGAAGGCCTTCGGGCAGTCCGCGATCTTCTCGACCGTACCCTTCGCGAGGTCGAGGCGGACGACCTCGCGGTCGGTCACGCCGATGGCCGTGGGCTGGCCGTCCTGCCAGGGCGCGAAGGCGATCTCCCAGCCGCCGGCGAGGGTGGTGATTCGCTCGGCCTTCGCCAGGTCGGGCGCGATGCGATAGACGTCGGTCTGCGGCGTGATGTCGTCGGTCTTCTGCCGCTGCCGGCGGCGCTCGAGGAACACCTTGTAGGACTTCGGCTCGGGCACGGAGCAGTAGATCGTGCCGTCGGCCGCGACGAGGAGGTCGTGCGGGTGGTCGTCGAGGGGGAACTTCTTCGGCTCGCCCGCGAAGTTGCCCCGCGCGTCGAGCGGGATGGCGAACCAGGTGAGGGGCCACTCGTGGCCGCGGTGGTAGCCGCGGCGGAGGTAGAGGACGCTTCGCCTCGGGTCGCCGCTGATGCGGAAGATGCCGGGGTTGCCCGCGAAGGGCACGCCCAGGGCGCGGGCCTTCTGCGTCTTCAGGTCGAACTCGACGATGGGCGAGCCGAGGTAGCGCGGCTTGTCCTCGGGCCGGGCCACGGGGAAGTCCCAGCCGCCGTAGTGCGGGTCCTGCCCCGTGAAGTAGACCTTGCCGTTCATCTCGAAGGCGTTGCCGTGCATCATCTGGGGAACGGCGTCGGGGCGATGGACGCCCCCGAGGCGGCCGATGTCGCCGAGGAGGACCAGCTTGTCCTGCTTCGGGTCGAAGGCGAAGAGCGGGCCGCTCTCGCTGGCGTGATGGGGCATCGTGCCGAAGTAGGCCCGGCCGTCGGAGGCCACGGGAATAGCGTCGAACGCGCGGTCGGCGTAGGGCGACAGGTCGTAGAGGCTGCCGACGCAGTGGGCCTTCACGACCGGCTCCGCCTTGAACGCCTCGTTCAGCAGGGTGTTCCACTGGGCGCAGATCGTGTCGAGCAGGGGATTCTCGTAGACCTGAAGCACCGTGGCCTTCGCGTTGCCCGCGAGCACGGCGACGTCGCCCGAGGGCATCAGGCGGAGCCAGTAGACGATGTGCAGCGTCTGCCCCTCGAACGGCTCGAGGGAGCAGAGCTTCACCCCCTCGCCCACGGGCGGGCGGTGCAGGAGAATCTGGGCGGCGTCGTTGGCCGAGGCGCCGTCGCGGGCCGAGCAGCCGAAGCCCTCCTGGAGATTGGCCTGGGCGAGTACATCCTCAAGCTTCGCCTGCTTGAACGCGTTCCGCCACCGGTCGCCCGAGCGCCAGCGGTCGAAGTGGCTGGGCTTCACTCCTGCGGGCAGGGGCGGCTCCTCCTTCGGCGACTTCGCCTTGGGCTTCTCCGGCTCCCCGCTGAGAGGGATGATCTTCCGCTGCGCCGTGTCGTAGACGACCCAGCGCGTGGCGCGCGGGGTGCTGCCGGAAGCGACGGTGAACCAGATGGCCTCGAAGCCGCGCTGGATGAGGCGCGCGAACGGGCTGCCCCCCCGATCGCCGTGCTCGGGGATCGAGACGACGAGACACTGGTGCTTCAGCCGCGCCGCGGGCGGGTAGTCCACCCGCTCGGCGGCAGTTGCTGAGCAGGCGATCAGCCACAGGAACAGAGAGGTCGCCACAGTTCTCATCGCAGGCCTCCAGTGCTTGTGTCACCTGGCGAGTCGCGCCTCGCGCCCCGTCTCGGCGCTGCGGAGCAGAGCCTCCATCATCTCCTGGACGATCAGGCCGTGGCGCAGCGGGGCGTCGCAGGGCACGCCGTCGAGGATGCAGTCAATGAAGTGGCCGGCAATCACGTCCCACGGGTCCGGGCCTTTGGGCAGGGCGACCGTGGTGTCGTGGGGCGCGCCGTCCACGGTGCGGTAGAGGGTGAGCGGGCCGTAGCGGGCGCCGGCCTGGGTGCCGAACAGCTCGATCTGGTGCTCGGGCGCCTGGTGCGAGGCCCAGAAGCTCTCGCACTGAAGCCCCGCGCCATTCTCGAAGCGGATGAAGCCGCCCGCGTAGTCGTCCGAGCCATACTTGCGCCAGAAGCCCTTCGGCGGCTGGCGAAAGTCCCAGTAGCCGCGGCCGAAGGGGCCGAACTTCGCTCCCGCGACGCCCGTGACGCTGACGGGCTTCGGCATGCCGAGAATCCACCAGGCGGAGTCGAGCACGTGGACGCCCATGTCGCGGAACGCCCCGCCGCCCTTCTCGATGAAGCCGAGGCTCCAGTCGGGGATGCCGCTGCGGCGGATGCTGCGGGCGCGGGCGTAGTACAGCTCGCCGAAGTCGCCGCGCCGCGCCATCTGGCCCAGGTAGCGCGTGGGGCCGCTGAAGCGCATCGAGAGTGACATCATGCCGACCACGCCCGCCTTCTCCTGCGCCGCGACCAGCCGGCGGGCAGGGGCCAGCGCGTCGGCCAACGGCTTCGTGATGAGCACGTGCTTGCCGCGCCGCACGGCTTCGAGGGCGATGGGCACGTGCCACTGGTTGGGCGTACCGACCATCACCGCGTCAATCTCCTTGTCGCGGCACATCGCCTTGTAGTCGGTGTAGAGCTTCGGCGGCTCGGGCAGATCCTTCGCGAAGTCCTTCATTCGGTCTTCCACGAGGTCGCAGAGCGCGACCACGCTGCCCCGCGGGTTCTTCGCGATGGCCTTGCCATTCGGTCTTCCGATGCCCATGCCCACGATGGCGACGCGGACGTGTCTCATCTTGGCTTCTCTCCACGCGAAGTAGGCTGAGGAGTCAGCACAACACAATCGGCTGCGACGACGCAGCGAAAGCCCGTGGCGTAGCGGCACACGCTGCAATGCGCCGTGTGGATCGCGCTGCCCAGGCTGTCGAAGATCTCGCCGACATCGCCCGACGAGTCGCCGTAGAGCCCGCCGCCGGCCAATGCCTTCACCACGTGTCCCTCCAGCGCGTCACGATACTGGAGGAAGGGCGGAAGAACCACCCACTCGCTGACATTCCCCGCCAAGTCGTGAACGCCGTGTGCGCTGGCGCCGGAGGGATAGAAGCCGACTGGCGCAGGGCCGGGGCGATGCCGGTCGCAGGTGGCTGCGCAGACGCACCGAGAGGAGTCCCATTTGTTCCCCCATGGGTAACGCCTGCCGTCGTCGCCGCGGACGGCCCTGAGCCATTCCGGCCAGGCCGGCAGCGCCTTCACCGCCCATTTGCAGTAGGCCAGGGCACCATCGAACGTGACTTCTACGGGGATCTCTTCCCGCCCGGGCTTGATCCCCCACAAGCCACCGGCGAGGTAGATGTCCGCGCCGTCGCTGTCGAACCACGCATTGTCGGCCGGGGCTTTCATCGCGTTCAGGAATGCGGCGAAGCGTTTGCTCGTCACCTCGTACTTGTCCATGTAGAACGCGGAGGTCTCGACCTTCCGCTTGGAGAGGCGCGGGTCGACTTGCTCGACCTCTACGCTACCCGCAGGCACAAAGGCCATCGGGCTGTCGTCGGCGAGCCAAATGATCTCCTTACCAGTCCCCGCGGAGCGCGCATTGGCTGTGGCGATGGGCTGGCGCGTCCGAACGAGGTCACAGCCAAGCATCGAGAACGCCGCCAGACCGATCGCGGCAATGAAGTGCGTCAAACTGCAAGTGGTGGAGATGCACTTTCCTCCACAGGTTCCCTCAGTTCAGTTGCCTCTGCCGAGCTTGCCTCGGGGGCCGGAGCCTGCTGCGCTGGCATCACGCTTTGCCATGCTCACCAACCTGTCGCACAGCCACGGAGCGGCCGGTGGCGGCGGATTCCCGCGCGGCGAGGCAAGCGTAGACGCTTTGGAGGCCGGTCCAGATCGGCGTGCGGCTCGCGCCCTTGCCCTTGACGAGGTTGATGAAGTCCACAGCCAGCTCGTAGTCGCCGCCGAAATGGCTCTGGCCCTCGCCCGCCTTCGTGACGTCGGTGAACGGGGCGTGGTGGCGGACCCGCTTGAGCTGGTTGGTGTACCAGTCGAAGCCCACGGTGCCGAGGTAGCCGCTGACGGTGGCCCCGCGCGTGGCGGAATCGCGCCGCGAGTAGAAGACCTGGGTGTAGGCGCCGTGGGCGCCGCTGGCGAACTCGAGGAGGGCGCTCGACGAGTCCTCGTTCATCCCCGTCTCAGGCGTGCCGATGTCGCGGCCGAAGACGCAGGGATGGTCGCCGGCCTTGCCGCCGGAGAGGCTTCGCTTGCGGTTCTGAGGGCTTTCGAGACAGGTGTCGGCCTCACGGCACTTCGAGCAGACGAGGCCCGCCCGCTTCTTGCCGCCGAAGACGCGCCCCTTGGTCGCCATGGCCACGACGCGGACGATCCGCGAGCCCATGAGGTACATGATGTAGTCGAAGTCGTGCGTGGCCTTCTGGAGGAAGAGGCCCTGGGTGATCGAGTAGTCGCGATACCAGCCGTCGAAGTAGCCGGTGCCGTAGGGCACGTAGTTGACGCCGAGCACGTGCTCGGGGCTGCCGACCGCGCCGTCCTCGATGAGCTGGCGGGCCAGCACGCACAGGGGCGAGACGCGGAGCGGGAAGCTCACGACGGCCTGGCACTTGGACTTCGCGAAGGCGCGCTCGAGGGCGGTCGCCTGCTTCATCGAGGTGGCGACGGGCTTCTCGAGATAGAGCGGCAGGTCGTAAGCGGCGGCCTGCGCGGCGTAGACGGCGTGCAGGTTGCAGCGGGTGCCGACGGCGAGAGCGTCGAGCCGCGCCTTGCGGACCATCTTCTTGAGGCTCTTGTAGAAGGCGACATCGGCCTTGTCGCGGTCGTCGAGGCGGCTGCGGGCGCCGGCCTCATCGGGGTCCACGATGCCGACGACCCGCACGTCGGGCTCGACGGCCCGCAGGCAATGCTTGATGACGCTGCTGATGCGGCCGCCGTGGCCGAGAACGCCGAGGCGAATCATTCTGCGCTCCAGGAGGTGTGGGGAACCGGAACGACGCGACGTTGACCTCCGACATTATGATGGCGGCGGCGGCTTTTGCAAGCAGGAATTGCTGACATGGGTGCCCTCGCCGACGTTCTAACATTCTACAGAATGTTAGAATGTCATCCGGAGTTGAGACACAACCGCTCGGGAGCCCGTGAGGGGGGCCTTCTCGCGTTGGTGGAGAAGAGCATGACGCGGTGGGCTGTGCAGGCGGCGGTTGCTGATGTAGGCGCCATCGGCGACATTCTAACATTCTACAGAATGTTGGAACGTCGCCCAGAGCCCAGGCACGCCTGCTCAGGAGCGCGTGACGGGGACTCCTGGCGTCGCTTGGCCGGGGGGATGTGGCGTGGACGGGTGTGTTGTCGGGCCGCTAAGAGATCCCACAGAAAGAGGTCGCAAGTCTGCCCGCGATGGCCGACGTTCTCACATTCTACAGAATGTTAGAATGTCATCCGATGCTCAGGTGCAGCCAGTTGGTTGTCAGCTACTGGGCGGCCCTCCAGACGGTGAAGAGGCATGAGAACCAAGAGTACGCGGAGAAAGACGCGATGGCCCAGAGCAGGTCGCTGACCAGACGGCGGACGTTCTCACATTCTACAGAATGTTGGAATGTCGTCCGATGCTCAAGCGCAGCCAGTTGGCTGTCAGCTACTGGGCGGTCTTCCAGACGGTGAAGAGGCCGGAGGACCAGAAGTACACAGAGAAAGACGCGATGGTCCAGAGCAGGTCGCCGAGCAGGCGGTTCCGCGCAGTCATGTGCCGTGCGGCGAGCCACGCGATGGGCAGCGCGGGCAGGAGGCCGGTGAGGAAGCCGTAGCCCATCGGAATGTAGAGGTTGCGGCACAGCGACAGGTAGCCCCAGCAACCCCCGGCGAACGCCAGCAGGCCGCCCCGCGCGGCCCACCGCGCCCACGCGCCGCGGCCTCGCGCCCAGGCTCCCGCGACCACAGCGCCCTGGAAGACGATGAACAGGGCGGCCGGCCACGCGAACACCGAACGCTCCGTGCCTAGGATTGTCGGAGCGATGACGCCCGCGAAAGCCGCCATCAGCCCGAACGCGCCCCGCGCCGCCCACGCGACATTCCTCGGCAACGCACGGCGCAGGCCGAACCACACGGCAAAGGCGGGTGCCACCGAGACAGCGAACACGGCCCCAAGGCAGAACAGGTACCAGCGGAACACGTCGCGCAACGTCGGCGCGTAGACCCATGCTGCCCACACCGCGCAACGCTCCGACCCGACGTCAGGCATCACGGTTGCGGGCGACGCACGCTCGAGCGCGTCGGGAGGCAGACGTGCGGGGTCGCCGAGGTAGACACACGCGGCCTGCGACTGGTTGCGGACGTAGAGGCGGCCGTTGTGCAGCGTGGGAGCGGTCCAGCACACCTGGCCGCTGAAGAGGCGGGTGCGAGCCAGCTCCTCGTAGCGGGCGGGCGTGGCGCGGGCGAGGATCAACTCGCCCATGTCGCTGAAGAGGATCAGCTTGCCGTCGGCCGCGAGGAGATTGACGTGGCCCGTGCGGTCGGTGGCCCAGCGGACCTCTCCCGTGGCGAGCTTGAGGCACTTGAGGCGGCCGCGGCCGGGCCGCGTCTCGCGCGGCTGGAGGTCGTGCAGGTCGAAGCCGTAGATGTGCCCGCCGAGGATGAGGCTGGAGAAGATGTCGTGGGAAAGCTCCCGGCTCTCCCAGGCCAACTCGGGCGAGGCGTCGGGCCGCAGGCGCAGGACGCGCGCCCCGCCGCGGAACGCGGCACAAGTGAGGAGAAACGGCTCCTCGTAGACGGGCCACGAGGCGTGCTCGTCGTAGCTCTCGGACCAGCGGTGGACCCACAGCTCGCGCCCCGTCTCGGGCTCGTGGGCGACGACGACGTTTCGGAGGAACGACACGATCTGCCGCTTTCCGCCGACGCTGATGGGGTAGCAGGGCGAGTAGCTCGCCTCCTCGCTGCCCGAGCGCCAGGCGACCGAGCCGTCGCGGGCGTCGAGCGCGACGACCGACGCGCCCTCGCCGCCGACGGGGAGAAACACCTTGCCGCCCTCGACCAGCGGCGAGCAGGCGTAGCCGTACTCGGTGCCCTTGCCCTCGAACTTCTCCGTGACGTTCATCGTCCAGAGCGTGCGGCCCGACGCGGCGTCGAGGCACCCGACGAGGCCGTGAGCGCCCGCGAAGTAGAGCCGCCCGTCGCGCCACGTGGGCGTGGCCCGCGGCCCGGGCCAGTCGCCCTCAGGCTCCCAGGGCCAGTCGTAGGTCTTCTTCCACAGGGTGCGGCCCGTCGCGGCGTCGAGGCAGGCAACGAACTCGCCGGCCGGCTCCTGGGCCTGGGTGTAGAGGCGGTCGCCGACGGCGATGAGGGCCGAGTAGCCCTGGCCGAGCCGAATGCGCCAGAGGACCGGCGGCCCCGCCTCGGGCCAGCTCCCGATGAGGCCTGTCTCGCTGGAGACCGCATTGAACGTCGGGCCGCGGAGATGGGGCCAGTCTGCTGCAAGGAGATTCGGCGCGACGGCAAACAGGAACAGGAGTGTCCACCACAGCCCTCTCCGTGCTCTCCGTGTCTCCGTGGTGAGATTGGGTTCGGCAAGGGTCGGCATGACATCCCTCGCCGCGCGTCAGGTGGGGAAGATGGGGTCGAGGGTCGCGGCCAGGGCTCGAAGGCGCTGAAGCTCGGCGTCGGAGAGGGGCGTGACGTCGCGGGGCGCGGAGGCCCCGCCCACATCGAGGGCGAGGCGGAGCATGACCTCCTCGCCCGGCGTCACGGCGGCGGTGATGGGCTGGCCGAGCGTGAAGCGGAGGGCGAGGCCGGCCTCGGCGCGGTCGGTGAGCGGCTGATACCAGCACTTTGTAAAACTCTTCCGCTGCGGGTCGTCCTTCGGCCACTTCTGGCGGGCGAGGGCTTTGAGGGCGAGGATGGCCATGCCGCGCTTCTGAGCCTCGGCGATCACGCGGGCGCCGAGGCCGTGGGTGAGGAAGGTGCAGAAGTTGATGGGGAAGAGCACGGAGTCGAAATCGTGGCGGTCCATCGCGGCGAGGGCGGCGGCCTCGGTGTGGGCGGAGAAGCCGATGTGGCGGATTCTCCCCGCCTTCTGCTCCTCGATGACGAGCTCCATCACGCCGCCCTTGCCGAAGGCGACGTCAACGTCCTTCGCCACGTCCATCAGGCCGTGGAGCTGGTAGAGGTCGAAGTGGTCGGTGCGGAGGCGTTCGAGGGAACGGTTGAACTCTTCGGCCGCGGGGCCGCGCTCGCGCTGGGTCGTCTTGCAGGCGAGGAAGCAGTGCTTGCGGTAGGGTTCGAGTGCCGGGCCGAGCTGGACCTCGGCGTCGCCATAGGTGGGCGCGACGTCGAAGTAGTTGATGCCGCGCTCGACGGCCTCGGCGACCACGCGGGCGGCGTGGGCGGGCTCGGCCTTGCTCACCACGAGGCCGCCGAAGCCGATGATCGAGAGCTGCTCGCCGCTCTTGCCGTAGGGCCTTCGGGGCAACCGGGCGCCGGGGGTTCCTGCTGCAGTCATCGTCGCACTCCTCTCGGTGGTCATCATAGGCCGCCGGCGGCCCGGCGTCAACCACCGGAGAGTCCCACCACGGAGACACGGAGAGCACGGAGAAGGCGCCGACATGAGGGCAACCACGGATTGCACAGGTGAGACGGATAGGCAGAAGGGGGACGGGTGTTGGGTGTTAGGTGTTAGGTGTTCGGGGTTCGGGGTTCGGGCCAGGAAGCTTGCGGCTTGTCGCTTGCGGCTTGTAGCTCTCAGCAAATGCGTCAGCCTGCCGGGGTGCGGCGGCTCGACGCCGCTTTGGATTGCCCCAGAGCCCCCCGCCCCACAGCGAGTGGATAACTGATATTTGAAGACGCGACACCGAACCCGACACCGAACCAGACCGAAGAGTCCCACCACGGAGACACGGAGAGCACGGAGAGGGCACCGACATGGGGGCAACCACGGATTGCACTGATGGCACGGATGAGAAGGCGACAGGGCAAGGTGCCGCGGAACATGCGTCAGCCTGCCGGAGTGCGGCGGCTTAGCCTGCCCTGAGCGAAGTCGAAGGGCCGCTCTGGATTGCCCCGGCGCCCCCCGCCCCACAGCGAGTGGATAATTGATATTTGAAGACGCGACACCGTTCCCGTTCCCAGGTAGTAGACGATGTTGGTATCGAAGATGTACATGACGCCCTTAGCGTGAAACCCGACTAGGCCGACGGGTCACCGTCGTTGAACGGGAAAAGGGGGCATCGCTCATCCCGGCGCCCAACTTGGCGACGGGCCAGGCGGCGACGGGCATTTCGAGCAACTGCTTGATATTGGTCAGTGTAGCGGCGGTTCGGGTGTCAAGTCTTCAAATAGCAGTTATCCCTTGCTCGGGGGGGCTCATGGGTTGACGAAGAGGTCGGCAATGGGGCAGCGGAAGCCGGGGAGGAGGGGGGCGCCGTCGAGTTCGGCGGTGGGGGGGAGGGTCTCGATGTCGGTGGCCGAACGGTAGACGGTGACGGTGCGCCGGGCGGGGTTGACGACCCAGACGAGTGCGGCGCCGGCGTCGAGCCAGGCGAGGGCCTTCTCATGCCCCTCGCGGGGGGCCTGGCCCGGGGAGAGGATCTCGACGGCGAGGTCGGGCGCGCCTTCGCGGAAGCCCTCTCCGAGCGGCTCGGCGGCGAGTCGCTCGGCTCGGATGAAGGCGATGTCGGGGCCGAGGACGGTGTCGGGGTCGCGCGCCACGACGAAGCCGGGGTCGCCGGCCAGCACGGCACCCAGCTTGTGCTTCTCGACGTGGTTGCCAAGCAGTCGGTCCAGCCTCGATATGACAGACGCATGTAGGCAACTGGGGGGTGTCATCTCCCTGAGTTCTCCTGCGACGAGTTCGCTCCAGCGGTTCTCGGGCATTTCGAGCAACTGCTCGGCGGTGATGAGTGTGGCGGTGTTCATTGCTTGGTCTCCTCAAGGGGCGGCGGCTGGCCCCGGCGGTCGCCCCGTAAGACAATGCTACTCGCGGAAGGACGGGGAGTCAAGAGGCGGCGCGGAGAAGGGTGTTGGGTGTGGGGTGTTGGGGGTTGGGGGTAGGGTGATCGATCTTGGGTTATCCGTTGTCGGAGGAAGGGGTCGGGTCTTGGCTTGCTACTTCTCAACTTGATGGTCGAAGGCGAGGCTGGTATCTTGGCGGCATGGCAAGACCGCTGCGGATCGAGGTGCCCAACGGCGTCTATCACGTGACCAGCCGAGCGCTGGAGGGGCGCGCGATCGCCCTCGACGAACGAGACGGCCGCAAATGGCTGGACCTGCTGGATACCGTGGCCACGCGACGACGCTGGCGGGTGTTCGCGTGGGTGCTGATGGGGAACCACTACCACCTGTTTCTCGAGACGCCCGACGCCGACCTGTCGGCGGGGATGCACGATCTGAACTCGGGCTACGCGACCGCGTTCAACCGCCGGCACGGACGGTGCGGGCCGCTGCTTCAGGGGCGGTTCAAGGCCATCCTGGTCGAGCGCGACTACCACTACTGGGAGCTGAGCCGCTACATTCATCTGAACCCGGTGCGGGCGGGCATGGTGGCGCGTCCCCAGGACTATCCGTGGGGGAGCTGTCGAGACTATCTCGGCACGGTTCGCGCGCCCGCGTGGGTGGCGTGGGAGGATGTGCTGCGGGAGCACGGGCGGACGCTGGAGGAGGCGCGGGAGGCATACGAGCGGTTTCTCGCCGCAGGCGTCGAGAAGCCGCCCGTGTCGCCGTGGTGGGGGGTGGTGGGCTCGGTGCTGCTCGGCTCAGGGCAGTTCGTGGCGCGGATGATGGAGCGGCTGGAGGGTAAGCTGCCGGCGCGAGAGGTGCCGGCCGCGCGGGCGTTGCGGCGGGTGGTTGGGGTCGAGGCGATTGAGCGGGCGGTGTGCGCGTGTTTTGGGGTTGCTGAGGGGCAGCTCCGCGAGAGGCGGCGATGGGGGAATGACGCGCGGGCCGTGGCGCTCTACCTGTGCCGGAAGTGGACGGGGATGACGGTCAGGGAGCTTGGGGAGCGGTTCGGTGGGGTGAGCGCGCAGGCGGTCAGCAAGATGGCCACCCAGGTGGCCCGGCAACTGGACGACGACAGGGGGCTGGCGGAGCGGATTGGCCGTTGCGAAGCCGAGTTGGGGTTAGTGTTAGTTGATAGTTAAGACCTGACCCCAGGCCCCCCATGAACCGGCGACTCTGGACGAGTCTGGACGACTTAGGCTATGTTGGGGTGTGGCCCGGCGGCGGCCACAACCTGTAGGGGCGGCGGGGAGACGGGCGGCGGGTCACGGCTGGTCGGGCGGCTTGTCGCGGGGGGTCTTGGGGTGGCGCACGTCGCGGCCCTGGATGAAGCAGATGAGCTTCTCGGTCCTCACTTGGCTCGGACCAGCCCTTCTTTTTCGAGGATTTGCTGAGCAGGCGGCGAGAGGACGAAGTCGATGAACTTCTGCGCCGCTTCGCTCGGCGTGCCCTTCACGACGAACAGGAAGGGCCGTACGAGGGGATACGTGCCGTTGAGCACGTCTTCGGCGTTCGCCTTCACGCCGTCCACCGTCAGGGCCTTCAGCTCCCCGTGCACCAGGGCGAGCGACATGTAGCCGATGGCCCCGGGGTCGCTCTCCACCAGTTTGTTCACTGCCCCACTAGATTTCCTGGTGAGGGCCGACGCGGCGAAGCGGGCGTCGCCCATGACCAGGTGGGTGAAGGCTTCATGCGTGCCCGAGCCCTGCTCGCGGGTGACCAGGGTGATGGCCTTGTCCTCCCCTCCCATCTCCTTCCAGTTGGCGATCTTGCCCGTGAAAATGTCCCGGATCTGCTCGCGGGTCAGGCCGTTCACCTTGTTGGATGGGTGGACGACGATGGCGATGCCGTCGCGCGCGATGGTGATGGTGGTGAAGCCGCTCTCTTCAGGCTTCGGCGAGCGCGAGCAGGTGCCGATCTGGGCGGTGCCGTTGGTCACGGCCTGGATGCCGGCCGTGGAGCCGCCGCCCTGCACCTCCACCCGCACGTCGGCGTTGTTCCGGTTAAACTCCTCCGCCAGCATCTCGGCGAAGGGCAGGATCGAGGTCGAGCCGACGACGTGGACGGCGTTCCCCCTGTCGCTCCCGCACCCGGCGCACAGGAGGGCCGACACGGCGAGCGCGATAGCTGTCCCAGGCAGTCCCATCGCATGTCTCCTTCGCCTGAACACCGGTATTCTACCCGACGATGTGGGCCGACGCAAACTGCTGCCGCGGGGAAGCAGGCGGCCTACGGCGTCCGTGAGCGATCGTCGGGGGTCGAGAGCTTCTGCATGCGGTAGCGCAGGGCTTCGCGGGTGATGCGGAGGTAGCGGGCGGCGCGGCTCTGGTTGCCGCCGTGCTTTTCGAGGGTGCGATCGAGGAGGCGGAGCATCGCGCGGTCGAGGTCGAAGCCCCCCTCGGGCAGGGGCGCTTCGCCGGGGCCGCCGCCGGGGCCAGCCCCCGGCTCCGCGGGCGCGCTGCCCGCCAGAAACACCAGGTGCTCGGGCAGGAGGATGGGGCCCTTGTCCATCAGCACGACGCGTTCGACGACGTTGCGCAGCTCGCGCACGTTGCCCTCCCACCGCGCCCGGGCGAGGATCCGTTGCGCGGCAGGCGAGATCTCGCGGAACGGATTGCCGAAGCGCTCGCCGAACTGGGCCAGGAAGCGGCGGGCGAAGGGCACGATCTCCTCGGGGCGCTCGCGCAGCGGCGGGATGCGCAGGTGGCCCACGTGGATGCGGTAGTAGAGGTCGCGGCGGAACGCGCCGCGGGCGACCTCGCCCGCCAGGTCGCGGTTCGTCGCGCACACGATGCGGCAGCGGACCGTGGTCTCGCGGGTGGAGCCGACGGGGTAGAAGGTGCCGTCCTCGAGGAACCGCAGGAGCTTGGCCTGGGCGGCCGCGTGCAGCTCGCCCACCTCGTCGAGGAACAGCGTGCCGCCGTCGGCCGCCTGGATCTTGCCCGGCGCGCCCGCGGTCCTGGCGCCCGTGAAGGCGCCGGGGGCGTAGCCGAACAGCTCGCTCTCCACCAGGGTGGCCGGGATGGCGCCGCAGTTGATGGCCACGAAGGGGCGGCTGTAGTCGGCTTCGTCGTGGTGCAGGTAGCGGGCGAGGAGGTCCTTCCCCGTCCCGCTCTCCCCTTCGATGAGGACGGGGACATCGGGCAGGGCGCGATAGCGGTCGGCCAGGGCGAGGAGGGCGCGGGTCGTCTCGGAGAGGGCGAGGAACGAGGCGGGGCCGAGCTGGCTCTTGTAGGCCTGGCGGAGGAAGACGTTCTCGTCGCGCAGGTGGCGGACCTCGAGGGCGCGCCGGAGGCTCAGCAGGATGGCCTCGTTGTTGGCCGGCTTCTGAATGAAGTCGGTCGCGCCCCGCTTCATGGCGAGGACGGCCTTCTCGATGTCGCCGGCGCCCGTGTAGATGATCACCTGGCACCGCGGGCAGGCGGCCTTGAGTTCGGGCAGGAGCTCCAGGCCGGTTCTGCCGGGCATCGCCAGGTCGAGGATCGCGGCGTCGGGCTCGAAGCGGCGTGCCACGCGGGTGGCCCGCAGGGGGTCGCGCACCGTGCGCAGGGTGTAGCCGTGCCGCTCGAGGAAGCGGCCGAGGTACTTGGGGACCGTCGGGTCGTCGTCAACGAGCAGCACGCGCGGCATGGCCGGGCTCCAGGGGAAGCTCGATGTGGAAGGTCGTGCCCTTTCCTGGCGTGCTCTCGGCCTGGATGGCGCCGTTGTGGGCGGCGAGGATGCGGTGGCACAGCGGGAGGCCCAGCCCCGAGCCGTCCCGGAACCCCGAGTAGAACGGCTCGAAGACGCGGCTGAGCTGCTCGGGGGGGATTCCGACGCCGGTGTCGCTCACCTCGGCGAGCATCCGGGGCGGCTCGGCCCACGCGCGCACCGTCAGCCGCCCGCCCTCGGGCATGGCCTTGCAGGCGTTGAGGATCAGGTTGACGAACACCTGTTCGAGCTGGGCGGGGTCGGCCGCGAGCGGCGGCAGGTCGGCCGGCACGCGGACCTTCAGCCGCACGCCGTGCCTGGCGACGTAGGCGGCCGTGAGGCGCGCGGCCCCGGCCACGACCTCGGCGAGCTGGCAGGGCCGCACGTCCAGCGGGCGCACCTTCGCGAAGTCCAGCGCCCGCGATACCGTGTCGTTGATCCGCACCAGGCAGCTCTCCATGTCCTCCAGGCACTCCGCCGCCTCGGGGTCGCTGGGCACCATGTCGCGCAGGGCGCGGAGCGCCAGCGAGATGCCGGCCAGCGGGTTGCGGATTTCGTGGGCCATCATCGCCGCCATCTCGCCGATGGCCGCCAGCCGCTGCGACTGGAGCAGCTCCTGCTCCAGGCGCTTCTGGTCCGTGATGTCCACGATGATCCCGTGGCGGCGGACGACCTGCCCCGCCGCGTCCAGCACCGGCAGCGACAGCGCCGCCGCGTGGTAGACGTCTCTGCCGTTCCGGTGCACGGCCCTGTACTCCACGTGGTACGGCTCCGCGCGGTTCATCGCGTCCCGCACGGTCTCGAGGAACCGCTCGCGGTCCTCGGGGTGGATGAGGTCGAACGCCACGTTCGGGTCGGCGTAGAAGTCGGCCGGGGTGTAGCCGATCAGCCGCTCGACATTCCCACTGATGTACTCGATGATCGGCGGCCACGACGGCCTCGCGATGTACGCCACGCAGGGCAAGTTGTCCATGAGAGAGCGGAAGGATGGGTGTTCGACCAGGATCGCCAGCTCGGAATCCACGGCGCCCTTCCTGAGGGGCAAGTGCTCCCCTCCCCCCCATTCTAGCAAGCCCCACCCCCCGGATCAAGAACCCGCCCCCTCCGCGAGGGGTCTGGCCCCGATTCCTCGGCCCGCCCTGCAATCCCTGCCCGCGCCGCGGAACCTGGCGGGATTTGACGCGCGCCGCAAGGTGTGGTATGAGTACAGGGGCCGCCGGATGCGGCTCATCCGGGGACGCAGTAGGGGCGCGGCAGCGCATGCCTCCCAAGAAGAAGGTCAAGCCTCGCACGCGGGCGCCCAGGGCGGGCCCGGCCGCCCCCCCGGCGGACTCGCGGACCGCGGCCATCTACGCGATGATGGCCGAGGCCGACCACTTGTACAAGCTGGGGCGCTATCGCCGCGCCATGGCCCTGTGCCAGCAACTGGCCCGGCTCGACCCCTCCAACGCCATGCCCGAGCAGATGATCGAGGGCTGCCGCCGCGAGCTGCGCACGCGCAAGACCGTCCTCATCGCCGTCCTCGCCGCCCTCGTCGTGGTCATCGTTGCGGTCTTCCTGGTCTACAGCCGACTCCGGCTTCTCCGCATCTCGCCCGAGCCGGGTGTCCTGCGCCTGCGCGAGCGCGAGACCCAGAGCTTCGTGTTCCAGTCCCCGCTGGGGTACCATCGCTCGCTGGAGTACACGTGGCGGCTGCTCGATGCCGACGGCCATCCCGTGCCGCTCACGGAAGAAGGCACGCGGGTGCAGCACGACACGTCGCCCTGGGAGTGCGCCTACACGCCGCCGTACAGCCTGGTGCGAAGCGGCGCCGGCGGCCGGCCGGTCGTCCGCAAGATCGTCGCCTCCTGCCACAGTGCCTCGGGCAGCGAGGTGGCCCACGCCGAATGGGTGGTCGAGGTCAGCAACGTGGCCATCCGCCCACGGGTCCTCGCCGTCCAGCCGCGCACCGAGGAACGGCTCTCCATCGTCGTGGGGCAGGGCGAGCGCACCTTCCGGGTCGAGGCCGCCGACGGCGACGGCGGGGCCGCTCTCGTCTACGAGTGGTCCGTCGGCCAGAAGCCGGCCCACAGGGGCGGCGAGCCGGCCTGGACCTATCGGCCCCCCGCCGACGCCTTGCCGGCCGGCAGGACCGGGCGCGAGGTCTCCTACGACCCGCCTCTCCTCCTCGCCTGCCGCGTGAGCAACGCCCACGGCGAGCCGATGCCCGTGACCGCCCAATGGCAGCTCCGCCTCGTGCGCTCGAACGCGCCGCCGCAGATCATTGCCTTCGAGCCCGAGCTGAGCGACCTCGTGCGCATCAAGGAAGGCGAAACCCGCACGGTCACCGTCAAGCCCTACGACCCCGATGAGGCCGAGACCCTGTCGTGCACCTGGGAGCTCGACGGCGCGGTCGTCTCGCAGCAGCCCTCCTGCACCCTCTCGTTCCCGCACGGCTTCACCGACAGCGAGAAGACGGTCCCCCTCTCCCTCACCGTCAGCGACTCCTGCGGGGCCAAGGTGACGCGCTCCTGGGAGGTCCGCGTCGTGGATGCCCCGCGGCCCGCTTCCCCGCCTTGACCCGCGCCGCCGCGCGACATACACTCACGGTGAGTCGGAATGGCCACCCTGACCTGCCCGGAGGATCCGCCATGTGCCCTCATGCCGCTGCACTGATCGGCCTCGTGCTGCTCGGCGGCAGCCTGTTCGGCGCGGCCCCGGCGCCCAATCCCTCCTTCGAGCTGGGCGACGACCAGCCGCTCGGCTGGCGTCTCGAAGGCCACGGCGCCTGGGACAAGGCCGGCCACACCGGCCAGCGCTCGGTAAGCGTGACCGGCACGGGCACCGACGACGGCTCCTGGCGGACGACCGACTTCGCGTTCGAGCCGAACATGCTGTACCGCCTGGCCTTCTGGGCGAAGGCCGAGCGGGCCGCGGGCGGCTGCGTCGTCTCGGGGCCAAGCTTCTGCAACCGCGACTTCTCCGCCCAGCCCGGCTGGCAGCGCCACGCCTTCTGCTTCCTCTCCCCGGGCGAGGTCGAGGACGCCTTTCTCCGCTTCGGCCAGTGGCACCTGAACACCACGGTCGCCTTCGACGACGTCGAGCTGAAGACGACCCAGGCCGTTCACGAGAAGCTCGGCGACCTCGCGCTCGGCGAGGGCGAGGAAATCCTGGGGAACCGCTACACCTTCACCGCGCCCCTGGGCGGCGAGGGGGCCAACCACTCGCGGCCGCTGTTCACCTTCCAGTGCGGCTTCAACTCGAACCGCTGGACCTTCAGCGGCGGCTCCGAGGTCATCTACCGCCACGAGCTGCCCCCGCACCAGCAGACCGCCGCGACCATCGAGGTGAACTGCAATTACCACACGGGCGGGGCCGGCGTCGTCGAGGTCGGCCCCGACGCGCGGGCCTGGACGCCCGTCGCGCGCTTCGACAAGGTCGGCCGCGTCAGGGCCCACGTGCCCAAGGGGCTTCTCCCCGCCCCGATGCTCTGCGTGCGCCTCCGCGGCGAGCCGGGGGCCGGCTTCCAGGTCAATGAATACGTGTATTCGGCCACCCTCGACGCCGACCTCGGCGAGTTGCGCGGCGACACCGCCTACCTCGACATCCAGGCCGCCGACCCCGCCTTCCCCGTCACCGTTCTCTCCCTGCCCGGCGCCGCGCCCGACAGCGGGTGGACCGTCTCCATCAGGAACCTGGCCGGCGCCCCCGCCAGGTTCGGCATCCAGACCAGCGTCACCGACGAGACGGGCCGCGAGCGCGTGAGCAAGGGCCGCACCTCGGCCTCCGCCTCCATCTCCATCGCCATCGGCGGCATTGGGCCGGCCGTGCCGCCGCCCGTGGTGGACGCCACGATGCAGTTCAAGGTCGGCGAGCCCCTCCGCCACGCGGGCACGAACACCGTGGGCATCACGGTCACGGCCGACGGGCGAGTGGTCTACAAGGCCAGCGCCCTGCGCAAGCTGCCCGTCCTCGACGACGCCTCGTACGGCTACGCCCTTCCGTCGGACCCGAATTGCCCGCTCTGGTGGTGCGAAGGCCCCTACAAGGTCTCGCGCAGCCGCCCCGTGCCGACCGCGAAGAAGGCGGCCATCGAGGTCGCCGCGGCCCGCCACGACCACGAGCCGTTCCAGCTCGTTCTGCGCCCCAAGGCCGAGCTGAAGAACCTCCGTGTCCAGGTCGCGCCCCTCACGAGCGGCGCGGCGACCCTGGCCCCCGAGCACGTGCGCATCGAGCGGGTCGAATACCTGCGCGTCACGCGGCCGACCGATGCCGCAGGCGTCCGGGGCCTGTGGCCCGACCCCTTGCCGCCCTTCGAGCAGGGCGCCACCCTCGCTGCCGAACAGAACTGCCCGCTCTGGTTCACCGTTTACGTGCCGCCCGAGCAGCCGGCCGGCGACTACGCGGGCGCCATCGAGCTTTCCGCCGACGGCTGGAACGCATCGGTCCCTCTCAAGCTCCGCGTCTACGACTTCGCCCTGCCCAAGTCCACCCGCCTCCAGACCGGCTTCGGCCTCAACCACGCCCTCATCCGCCGCTACCACAACCTCGAGACGGCGGACGAGCTGCGCAAGGTGCTCGACCTCTATCTCGCCAACTTCGCCGCCCACCGCATCGCGCCCTACCACCCCGCGCCCCTCGACCCCTTCAAGGTCGAGTTCTCGACCGGCCCCTGGGACGGCGGCTCGCTCGACGACAAGGACCCCAAGGAGGGCAAGCTCTGCCTCCGCGTGGACGACACGGACGCCCGAAGCTGCGTCGCCGCCCACAACGCCAACGCCATCCCCGTGGATGTGAAGAAGGGCTACCAGTTCTCCTGGTGGGCAAAGACCGCCAAGCCCGGCCAGAAGTACCTCGTCACCCTCGAGCAACGCGACGCCGCAGACCGCTGGATTTCGGGCAACAACATGGACTTCCTTCGCGAGGGCAACGGCCAGTGGCAGCAGGAGCGGCCGGGCACCATCGGCGAGGGCGGCAAGGCGTTCAATCCCCAGACGAAGAGCGTCCGCATCGCCCTGCGCCCCGCGCCCTGGACCGACGAGGGCGAGGCCACAGGCACCGCCTGGTTCGACGACGTCCGCTTCGAGACCGCGGAGGGCCAGAACCTCGTCGCCGACGGCGGCTTCGAGCAGGGCGCGGGCGAGCTGAAGGCGACCATTGACTTCGCCGCCTTCGATCGCGAGGCCGGGAAGTGGCTCGGCGAGGGCGGCTTCAACGCCATCCTGGTCAGACTCCAGGGCATGGGCGGCGGCACCTTCCACGCCCGCCACCCGGGGCGCATCGGCGGCTTCGTCCAGGGCACGCCAGAGTACGAGAAGCTCATGGCCAGCCAGGGCCGCCAGCTCGTCGAGCACCTCAAGGCCAAGGGCTGGCTCGAGAAAGCCTACATGTACTGGTTCGACGAGCCCGACCCGAAGGACTACGCGTTCGTGGCCGAGGGCATGCAGCTCATCAAGCGGGTCGCCCCCGGCCTCACCCGCATGCTCACCGAGCAGCCGGAACCCGCCCTCTTCGGCCACGTGGACCTCTGGTGCCCCGTCGTGAGCCACATCAAGCCCGAGGCCATCGCCGAGCGGCGCAAGGCGGGCGAGCGCTTCTGGTGGTACCTCTGCTGCGGCCCGCGCGCGCCCTACATCGGGCTCTTCATTGACCATCCGGCGGTGGACCTCCGCGTGTGGGCATGGCTCAGCCGCAAGTGGGGCGTCGAGGGGCAGCTTGTGTGGACGAGCAACTACTGGACAAGCTCCGCCGCCTTCCCGCCGCCCGAGATGCAGAACCCGTGGCAGGACCCGATGAGCTACTGCTCCGGCTACGACTTCACGCCGGGCAGGATCGGCTACTGGGGCAACGGCGACGGCCGCTTCCTCTACCCGCCCAACCGCGATCCCAAAGCCGACAAGGCCAAGCACCTCGGCGGACCCGTCAACTCGATCCGCTGGGAAATGCTCCGCGAGGGCATCGAGGACTACGAGCTGTTCGGCCTTCTCGACGGCCTCATCGCCGCCGCCAGGAAGTCGGGCAGGGCCGCCGACCTCCTCCCCGAAGCCGAGAAACTCGCCCAGGTGCCCGACGAGGTGATCAAGGACGACAAGACCTACTCCAAAGACCCCCAGCCCCTCCTCACCCACCGCCGCAAAGTGGCGGAGATGGTGGAAAGACTCGCTAAAGCCCAGAAGTGAACAACCGCCAAGACGCCAAGGACGCCAAAAAGAGCAGAAGGAAGGAGAGTCGGGATGGAGCGAAGAACATTCCTGTCGTGCCTTGGGGCTTTGCCGCTGGCGATTCGCGCTGCCGCTCAGGCGGCGGAGGATGCGGCGAAGCCGCTGTTTGAGTTCGCCGTCGTGTCCGACACGCATCTGGGCAAGGGGGGGAGCGAGACGCCCGCCAAGGTGCTCGCCCAGGCGGTCGAGGAGATCAACGCCTCGCCCGCCGAGTTCACGCTCTTCCTCGGCGATCTGGTGGACAGCGGGGCGAAGAACGAGGCGCAATACCCCAAGTGGCTCGAGGTCGCGAAGGGCCTCAAGAAGCCCTTCTACGCCATCCCCGGCAACCACGACCCGGCCGAGTTCTTCAGGAAATATGTGCGCGCCGAGACCGACTACGCCTTCGACCACAAGGGCTTCCGCTTCGTGCTGTTCAACGATTCGGAACCAACGACGCACGACGGGGTGGTGACGCCCGAGCAGCTCAAGTGGCTGGCGGCGCAGGTGGACGACGCGGCGGCGAAGAAGCTCCGCGTCGTCCTGTGCGCGCACATCGCGGCGCACCCGAACAAGCACCCCGACGTCGGCTGGTGGGTGCGCAAGGGCGAGAAGGAGCTGGCGGCGCTGCTCCTGGCGAAGGGGGGCGACCCCCTCGTCGCCTTCCTCACGGGCCACTTCCACTGCGGCCTGCGCGGCTGGAGCGACCGCGGCGGCGTGCACGAGATCGTGTTCCCCGCCCTCGCGTGGAACGGCGACCGCAAGCTGGAGGCGGCGCCCGGCTTCACGATCAGGGAGCACCGCAAGGGCTACGTGCTGGTCGAGGTCCGCGCCAACGAGCTGCGGCTCCGCTACAAGCCGCTCGGCGCCCCGGCGGGCGAGCCCCTGGTGCTCGGCCTGCCGGAGAGCAAGTGACGAAAGGAATCCGGTGATGAACGGGCAAAGGCGGCTCAGGACGCAGAGCGCGCTGGCGGGAGCGGGACTGTGGGTGGTGGTCTCGGCGCTGGGCCTCGCTCAAGCCGCCGCGCAGGAGAAAGGCGACGCCCTCGAGACGCAGCGGTGTCCCAGGCCCGCCGAGTTCGCAAGCGTCTTCTCGTTCGGCTACGCGGGCGACAGCATGCCGAAGGACGACGCGCGCTTCGAGGCCCTTCTCGCGAAGCTCAAGGAGGCCGGGTTCAACACCATCCACTGCGTCCACACCGACCGGCGGCTCGCTCTGTGCGGGAAGCACGGTCTCCGGATGATGGTGGACCTTCTGGCGCCCGAGCATCACGTCTACAAGACCGTCGAGGCGACGAAGGCGCTGTGCGAGAAGCTGCGCGGCAAGGCCGGGGTCTGGGGCTACGCCATCTGGCACGACAACATCGGCAAGACCTACGACGGCCGCAAGCGCGACATCGCCAACGTGCGCGCCTGGGACCCCACCCATCCCGCCTTCTGCGGCACCTACCGCACCTACGGGATGAGCCACCTGACCAATGCCGACGTGATGGGCTACTACGACTACCACTGGAAGCGGGGGCGTGAGCAGCACTTCCCCCACCTGCTCGCCTACGCGAGGTGGGCGACGGAGCGCAACGCCTGCTTCTACCGCTGGGTGGCCACCGACTCCGGCATCCCTGGCAAGGGCAACTACAATCGCAGCCTCTACACGGCCAACACCTCGATCGCCTGCGGCCTCAAGGGCATCCTCTGGTTCCTCGGCACGAGGCTGATGAGTCCCGAGTCGCTGGAGTGGACCGCGGCCGGCGGCGACATCGCCAAGGTGAACAGGGAGATCATGCCGCTGAGCGAGAAGATCGGGAAGCTCGGCAACCCCGTCGCCATCTACTCCACCCCGATCACCAAGACAGCGAACAACGAGGCCCTGCCCGACGGCAAGGCCAGCATGATGCCGCCCGGCCTCGAGCAGAACGCGTTCCCGAAGGAGTTCTGGGTCCAGCCGGCCGGCGGCGAGTTTGTGATGGGCGTCTTCAAGGCGCCAGGCGGCGGCGACGCCTTTTTCCTCGCCAACCACAATGCCTATGCCGAGCAGAGCGTGACGCTTCGGCTCGCCAAGGCGGCCCGGCTCAGCCTCTTCAACCGCGCGGAAGGGCGCTGGAAGCCCCTCGCGGTCGCCAACTCGGCGGCGACCGTTCCGCTCGGCCCCGCCGGCGGCGAGCTTGTGCGCGTGGACGACTGAGATAGTTTCTAAGCGGAGCGTGCCCGTGCCCGTTGCCTGCCCGACAATCCGCAATCTCCTGGCGTGCGGCGCCTGGCTCGCCGCTTGCGGCTTGCCCGCGTGCTCGCGCCCGCGTGCGCCGCAGGCGTGGCAGCCGCGGGAGTTCCTGATCGCCCTTCGCGGGGCGCCGCCGCCGAAGCCCCAGCACTACGCGCTGGTGGCCCAGGCCGGGTTCACCGTGATTGGCGAGGGCGTGGGCTCCGACGCGCTCGACCTGGCGCGCCGCCACGGCCTGCGCGTGGCGCTGGGCCAGATCGGCCTCGACCCCAGGACGCTGCACGACCGGGGCAACGAACGCGGCGTGGCCGAGGCCATCCGCCGCTTCCGCACGCACCCGGCGCTCTGGGGCTACTTCGTGGGCGACGAGATGCTCGAGGCGCAGCTCCCCGACATCGTGTCGCTCGCCGCCTTCGCCCGGCAGCACGACCCGGCCCACCCGCTGCTCGTGAGCCTGCTGCCGAGCGACGCCTGGGTGGGCCCGGCCCTGGCCACGGGCGACTACGCGGGCTACGTCGAGCGCTTCGTGGCCGCCGTGCGGCCGGCCCTCCTGAACTTCGGCTACTTCCCCTTCCGCGAGAAGGGCGATGGCGAGTTCTACTTCGAGAACCTCGAGATCATCCGCCGCGCCGCCCTCGCCCACGGCCTGCCCTTCTACCCCACGCTCCAAGCGGCGAGTTGGGCGGGCATGCGGCCGCCGGGGGAGGGCGAGCTGCGATGGCTCGCCTACACCGCCCTCGCCTACGGGGCGAAGGGGGTCGTGTGGTTCCGCTACTGGGGCGCGCCGGCCGGCAGCCGCCTGGGGATCGTCGAGCCCGACGGCCTGGCCACCGAGCGCTACCGCGCCGTGGCGGCCCTGAACGCCGAGCTGCGCGCCCTGGGCCCCACGCTGATGCGCCTCCGCTCGCTGGCCGTCTGCCACACGGGCACCGTGCCCGTGGGGGCCACGCGGCTGCCCGTGCACGGCCTCGTCGCGTCGGTCGAGGGCGGGGCCTTCGTCGTCGGGGAGTTCGAGGGCGAGAAGGGGGAGAGACACGTCCTCGTCGTCAACAAGGACTACGCCCGCGCGGTGACGGCGAAGCTCACTCTCAACCGCCCCTGCCGCGGCCTGAGCCGGCTCGACGCGTCATCGGGCCAGTGGGTTGCCCTTGCCGCGACGGCCGACCGCTTTCGGACCACTGCCGAATTCTCCCTGCCGCCTGGGGGGGGCCGCCTCCTGCGCCTCGGGCAGTGAGCGAGCCGACGGCGCCTACGCGGCGCCGCGTGCCTTGCCCATCTGGATCAGCGCGAACAGGTGCAGCGCGGCGGCCACGGCCAGCAGCCCCACGGCCAGCATGAAGCCGAACGCCGCCTTCAGCTCGACCATCCCGCCCATGGACTTCTCGAGCCCGCCCGCCATCATCTCCTCCATCCCCTTCATCTCCGCCGGCATCCCCGGGGTGGGCGACGGTTGCGTCGCCGCCGCGCCGCCTTTCTCCTTCGCCATGTCGCGCTTGAGGTCGCCGTCGAGCTTGTACATCAGCACGACGAGGAGCACGATGGCGGCCACGCTGGCGGCCATGCCCGCCACGGCCCCCGCCTTGCGGGGCAGGAAGCTCAATGCCAGCCCCAGCACCACGGCCGCCGCCGCCGCGATCGCCAGCGGCTCCACCTCCACCTTCGTGTCCATCTCGGCCGGCCCGCCCTTCATCGGCGGCGCGTCCTCGCCCATCATGCCCCCCAACCCCTTCGTCATCCCCCCCATCATCCCGTCCATCTCCTTCGACATCTGCGCCTTGCCGCCGGTGATGAGCGCCAGCCCCGACACCGTCATCACGTTCTGCCCCATGCACGAGATGTGGAAGAACGGCAGCAGGAAGCAGAGCAGCGCCGCCGCGAACCCGCCGGCCGCCAGCTTGCTCATCACCCCGCCCCCTCCGCCCGCGCGCGCCTGACGCTGCGCGCTGCGCGACCCCGGCGCCGGCCACAGGCCCGGCGCCGCCGGCGGCATCGCCGGCCCCTGCCCCGGCGCCGGCGGAGGCCCCGCCGGGCGCGGCGGAGGCGGCGGAACGGCGCTGCCCTGCGGAGGCGGCGGCGGAGCGGCCGGCCGCGGCGGAGGCGGCGGAGGGGCCGACGTCCCCGCACCAGCCATCGGCGGCGGACCCGCCGGCGCCGCCCCGGGCATCGCCGGCAGCGGGAACTTCTGCTGGCACTTCGGGCACCGTGCCTTCTTCCCCGCCTTCTCCGGCGTCATCTCCACCGACAAGTGTGCCTGGCAATGCGGACACGTCACCGTCATGGCAGCCTCCTTTTCGTCTTCGTTCGCGCGCCGGGGCCGCGCCATCGTGAGCCACCCCTCCCCACGTGCGAATCCTACTGCGCCGCCCGCCCCCTTGTCAAGCGCGTGCCGGCCCGGGCGCCGGCCGAGGGGGCGTAGGGGCGGCCCTATGTGGCCGCCCTCTTCCGGCGCCGGGGTGGGCGCAGACGCCCCGGTGCACATGGCCCGCGCCCGCGCCGGCAGCGGCGGCGGCGGCGGAGGGCGCCCACGCAGGGGCGCCCCTACGCCGTGGTCCCCGGCGCCGCGCCGGCCGCCGGCCCCCGAAACACGACCTCGACCCGTCCCACGGGCGGCAGTTCCGCCTCGTCCTCGGTCCTCCGCGGCCCCGCAGGAGCCGCCGCCGGCGCGATCTCCGTCCGCCGCACCTCCTCCGTCGCCCCGTCCGGGCCGATGAACCACGTCTCCACCGCCCGCGGTCCCTGCGGCGGCGGCAGCGGCTCCCGCGGGCGGTAGATGCGCCGATACATTTCGGGCGTCAGATACTCCCGCTCGCGGAACACCCCCGCCAGGTGCACCGCGCTCCCGTAGCCGCACCGCCGCGCGATCTCCGCCATCGAACGCGTCGTGTGCACCAGCATCCACTTCACGTCGCGGAACGCCGCCCGCCGCTCCTCGGGCGAGGCCTCGGCCCGCCGCCGCCATTCCCGCGGACTCAGCCCCTCCTGCTTCCGGAACACCAGTGCGAGGCGATGCGCCGTGCGGAACCCGCACCGCCGCGCCACGTCGGCCACGCTCAGCCCCGTCGTCGCCAGCAAGTCCCGCGCCCGCATCGCCCGCACCCGCGCCACCTCCTGCACCACCGTCGCCTCCCGCACCGCGCGGAACCGCCGCCCGAGCGCCACCTGGCTCACCCCCGCCGCGGCCGCCACGTCGCCCACCCGCAGCGCCGCCTCGTGGCTGTGCTCCGCGATGTGCCGCAGCGCCCGCGTCACCACCGCGTCGGCCTCCGCCCACCGGTCGCTCGACGCCCGCACCACCACGCTCGGCGTCACCCGCGGGTTGCGCGCGAACCGTGCCCCGCCCCCCATCAGACGCTCCAGATACGCCCCCGCACGCTCTCCCACCTGCTGATAATTCAAGTCCACGCTCGACAGCGGCGGGTCGGCCAGCGCGCACAGCGCCGACTCGTTTCCCGTCCCGAGCAGCCCCACGTCGTCGGGCACTCGCAGCCCCTTCTCCCGGCACAGCTCCGCCACGTGCAGCGCGAACAGATCGCGGACCGCGAACACCCCCACAGGCTTCGGCACATCCTCGAACCATTTCCGCAGACTCGCCCTCGGATACGCCCAGCGGTCGTGCTTGCGGAAATACGCCTCGGGCAGCACCGCGATGTGCACCCCGACCCCCTTCTTGTGCGCCGCAGCCCGGAAGCCCCCCTCCTGAATCCGCGAGTGCGAATCGCGCGCGTAGCCCACGAACGCCAGATGCCGATAGCCGCGTCCGAGCAAGTGCTCCGCTGCCAGATGCCCCGCCCGACGGTGATCCGCCACCACCCGCGGAATGGGTGCCGTCCACGCATCCCAACTCGCGCACACCACCTGTATCCCCGCGGCGACGCAGGCCCGCGCCACACCCGCCCTGTCCGTGATCACCCCCTGGTACGTCCCTGCGGCCGCCTCCAGAGGAAACGGGTCGAGCGTCACACGCCAATGTGGCGTCCGCTGCGCGAACCGTGCCACCCCCAGCGCGATCCCGTGCCAGCGCAGATCCTGTTTATCCATATCGAGGGCCAGGGCCACGTGACGCGAATCGGGCATTGGGTGCCCCCCGATGGCAATGGAATTGTGGATGCGGGGGGGGGGGGGGGGGGGGGGGGGGGG
>DATKZY010000045.1:0-5962 GCA_035527715.1 Planctomycetota bacterium
CCCCCCCCCCCCCCCCCCCCCCCCCCCCCCCCCCCCGCTCACTTCTTCAAGGCGAGTTCCATGCGCAGGACTTTGCGGCCACTGTGGCTCTTGTGGGTGGCGACGACGCGGAAGCCGAGAGTCTTGTAGAGGGCGATGGCCTCTTTCATGAAGGGGAATGTCCAGAGGCACATGCGCGCGTAGCCCAGGCGCCGGCCCGCGGCGACGGCCGCGACGGCCAGGGCGCGGCCGAGGCCCTTGCCGCGAAACGCGGGGCGGACGTAGAGGCGCTTCATCTTGCACGCGCCGACCTCGAGCTTGCTCACGCCGACGCAGCCGGCGACCCGTCGCCGCCAGGTGGCCAGGAGCAGCCGGCCTTCAGGCGGGGAGTACTCCCCCGGGAGCGAGGCCGCCTCGGCCTCGAAGTCGTGGAAGCAGACGGCGCAGCGGGGCGACGCGTGGTACTCGGTCAGCAGCGCCCGGAACTGCTCGATCCGGGCCCTCGAGCGGGCGTGGATGATCTTGGCCATAGCCCAGACCTTCTACCGCGGCGCCGCCGCCTCCACGATCTCCTTCGCGCGGCCCAGGACTTTCCTGAAGCCCTCGACGTAGAGCTTCATCAGCTCCATCGTGTTCGGCGGATGGACGCCGCCGAGATAGGAGTGGCGGGCGATGAAGTCGAGGGTGCGGGGGTAGTCCTCGCCGCGATAGGTGACCTCGCGCCCCCAGCGACAGGTCCAGGGGCAACCCTTGCCGTAGCCGACCCGCTTCGTGAAGACGTCCTGGCCGGGCACGGGGCGCGTCTGCCACTGGCCGAGGCCAATTCCCTCGGCGCGCAGGGCCTTGAGGATGGCGGTCTTGAAGGTCTCGACGGGCACGTCGAGGCCGAGCTGGTCGGGGCAGAACTCGACGACGTAGCTGAAGTAGACCGGCTCGCGGTCGGGCGGGCACCAGGGGGGCTTGATGCCGGGGACCTGTGCAAGCTGCTCGTTGAGGCAGGCGGCGAGCTCGCGGCGGAGGGCGTTCCGCTCGTCGAGGTGCCTGAGCTGCGTGCGGCAGAAGGCATTGGTCCACTCGAGCGAGCGATACATCCAGCCGAGTGAGAAGGCGTTGTATTCGCGGGTCTGGTTGGGCAGGACGACCTCGCCGAACTCGCGCATGCGCGAGGCGACGGCGAACCAGTCGTCGTTGTCGGTGGTGTAGAGTCCGCCCTCGCCGCTTGAGAGGTTTTTCGAGCGGTTGGTGGAGAACGCTGTGGCGTGGGCGATGGCGCCCGTCTTCTTGCCCCTATGGGTCGCGCCGTGGGCCTGGCAGGAGTCGGCGAGGACGATGAGGCTGTGGCGGCGGGCGATGGCCAGGATCGCCTCGTAGTCGCACGGCATCCCGTGAATGTCCACGGGGAGGATGGCCTTCGTGTGCGGCGTGATCGCGGCCTCGATGAGGGCGGGGTCAATCGTGAAGTCGCGCGGGGCGATGTCCACGAAGATGGGAATCGCGTTCTGGTGGAGGACGGCGGCGGCGGTGGACCAGTAGGTGAAGGCTGGGACGATCACCTCGTCGCCTGGCTCGATGCCTGCGGCGGCGAGGGCCATGTGAATGGCGGAGGTGCCGCTGTTGGTCACCAAGGCGTGCTTGACGCCACAGTAGTCCGCCCATTCCTTCTGGAGGGCAAGGGCCTGGGGCGCGGAGGTGCCGTGCAGGTGGCCACTGTCGAACACGGCCAGCACCGCGTCCTTGTCCTCCTGCGTGATGACGGGCCAGGACTTCACCATGCCGTCGGGCACGGTTCGGGGTCCGCCCTTGATTGCGAGTTCGGCTGCCATGGCGTCCGGTCCTCTCGCGTGGGGGGAGGGGAGTGGTCAGACCTTCACGGAGTGTACTCGCGGGGCCGCTCGTGTCAACCGCGCGTGGCGCGGGTGCGGGCCGGCGTGCCCGGCGCCTCGTTTCGGCTTGACTTCGCCGCCGAAACCTGCGAAGATCGTAGGGGCGACAGGCGGCGTTGCCGAGCGGTCGGCGGCCTGTCGGCGTCGTAGCGTACCTTCGGAGTCGAAAGGAAGGACAGGTCGTGCGCGGAAACGGAGGTCGGGGCGTCGCGTGGTCGGTTGGTCTTCTCGCCGTCGGGCTGGCGGCCTCCTGGTGCGGTGCCGGTGAGCCTGCCAAGAAGTTCACCGAGAAGATCAAGAACAAGGAAGGCAAGGAGATCGCCTTCGATATGGTGCTCGTCCCGGGGGGCAAGCTCAAGGTGGGCAGCCCCGAGAGCGAGAAGGGCCGCAAGCCCCACGAAGGCCCGCAATTCGAGGCCGAGATCAAGCCCTTCTACCTGTGCGCCACCGAGACCACGTGGCTGATGTTCATGGCCTACTACGACGAGACGGTGCAGGAGAAGCGCGGCGAGGCCGCCACCGAGGCCGCCAAGAAGAAGGCCGAAGAGGCCCAGAAGAAGGGTGTGGATGCCATCAGCGGCCCCACCCCGCTCTACGGCGACCCCACGCTCGGCTGGGGCGCCGACAAGCGGCCCGCCATCGGCGCCAGCCACCTCAACGCCGAGGTCTTCTGCACCTGGCTGTCGAAGAAGACCGGCAAGAAGTACCGCCTGCCCACCGAAGCCGAGTGGGAGTACGCCTGCCGAGCCGGTTCCACAGGTGCTTACTCGTGCGCCGAAGACGCGCTCGAGGACAACGCCTGGTTCGAGGACAACTCGGACGAGAAGACCCAGGAGGTCGCCCAGAGGAAGCCCAACGCCTTCGGCCTCTACGACATGCACGGCAATGTCATGGAATGGGTGTCGGACTTCTACTCGCCGAAGGCATACGAGGAAGCGGCGAAGAACAACCCCGTGACCTGTCCCACGGGGCCGAAGGAGGGCACGGCCAAGACGTCTGCGGGCTTCGCGCACGTGGCCCGCGGCGGCGCCTACAACAGCGCTCCGGCCGGCCTGCGCTGCGCCGCACGTGTGTTCGAGGAGCCCTTCTGGCGCTACGAGGATCCCCAGGAGCCCAAGAGCAAGTGGTGGCTCCCCAAGATGGGCTTCATCGGCTTCCGCATCGCCTGCGACGTCGAGGCGAAGTAGCCCCGACGCCGAGCCAAAGGGGCAAGCGATGGGCAGAGTCCGCGAAGCGATCAAAGTGGATGGGCGGGAGTGCTGGACTCTCTTCGACACGGGCGCCCGCAACACCTACGTTGTGCCCGAGGTCGCCAAGCTCCTCGTCACCTCCAAGACGCTGCGCCCCTTCCGAACGGCGATCGGCGGCGGAGTCAAAGAGACGAGTACGACGGCGGTCCTCAACGCCGATATCGAGGGCCGGGCGATCTCCACACACGCCCTGGTGGTGGACGAGATCGGCGAGGACGAGGCGGGGAAGCCCATCGAGATCCTCTTCGGCGCCCTTGCCATGCAGCAGTGGGGCATCCGCCCCATCCCCGACGAAGAGCGCCTCGACCTCACCCACTACCCCAAGGAATTCGTCGAGTTCTGACCCCAGCACGACCGCCGAGACAGAATCGCTCACCACGGTTCTCGGGCGATGTGGGCGGGGCGTCTCTGCCCCGCGAATGGCGGCACGGAGGCCCTGCTCGAACTGACCGGAGATCGTGCTGAGCTATCCAGCCAGGCCGATTCCCGGGAGGCGCCCTTTCCCTGTCCACCCACCCCGAGGAAGGCAAGCCCATGAGCTCCTGCACGCGTGTGGCCGCGCTTGCGCTGGCAGTCGGCCTCGGCGCCTGCGCCCCCACCCTCAAGGAGGCAGCGATGCCCACGAAGGGAACCGTGCTCTACGTGGCGACCGACGGCAACGACGGCTGGTCGGGCACCCTCGGCACGCCGAACCGGGCGAAGGCCGATGGGCCATTCGCCACGCTGGAGCGGGCACGCGATGAGATTCGGAAGCGGAAGGCCGTCGGACAGCTTCAGGGCGGCGCCACGGTGCTCGTGCGCGGCGGCCTGCACTGCCTGCCCCAGACGCTGAAGCTGGGGAAGGACGACTCGGGCACCTCTGAGGCGCCCATCGTGTATCGCGCCTGCGGGGGCGAGCGGCCCATCCTCGCCGGCGGCAAGGAGATCAAGGGCTTCGTGCCCCACAAGGGGGAGGTTCTCAAGGCCGACGCCGCGGCCCAGGGGTTCAAGGGCATCACCTTCCGCCAGCTCATCTTCGACGGCCAGCGCCAGCACCTCGCCCGCTACCCCAACTTCGACCCCCAGAACCCCTACGGCGGCGGCTGGGCCTACGCCGACGGCAAGCCCGTGCCCATGTACGCCGAGGTGCCCGGCGAAGACCGCCGCACCCTCCTCTACAAGGCCGCCGACGCCCGCACCTGGTCCCGCCCCGAGGAGGGCGAGGTCTTCGTCTTCCCGCGCTACAACTGGTGGAACAACATTGTCCGCATCGCCTCGGTTGACCCCGAGAAGCGCCTCATCACACTCGCGGGCGACTGCTCCTATCCCATCCGCCCCACCGACCGCTACTACGTCCGCGGCCTGTTCGAGGAGCTGGACGCCCCAGGCGAATGGTATCTCGACAGCCAGGCGGGCACGCTCTACTTCTGGCCCCCCGCGCCGCTCGAGGGCAAGGCCGTCTACGCCCCCACGATGCGCACGATCGTCGAGATGAGCGGCGTCGAGCACGTCACGCTCCAGGGCTTCACCATCGAGTGCTGCGAGGGCAACGCCGTCGTGCTCAAGGACTGCTCGGGTTGCCTCGTCGCGGCCAACACCATCCGCAACGTCGGCGACTACAACGGCTCCGGCGTCGTCGTGGACGGCGGCGGCCGCAACGGCGTCGTGGGCAACGACATCTACGAGGTCGGCCGCAGCGCCGTCTCCCTCTCCGGCGGCGACCGCATCACCCTCGCCCCCGCCGAGAACTACGCCGACAACAACTACCTTCACCACTTCGGCGTCTACTACAAGCAGGGCGTCGGCGTCGCCCTCACCGGCTGCGGCAACCGCGCCTCGCACAACCTCATGCACGACGGCCCACGCTTCGGCATCCTCTTCAGCGGAAACAACCTGGTCATCGAGTACAACCACATCCGACACGTGGACCTCGAAACCGCCGACACCGGGGCCGTCTACACCGGCGGACGCGACTGGATTTCCTCCCGCGGCACCGTCATCCGCTACAACTTCTTCCACGACATCCTCGGCTACGGCCAGGAGCGGGGCAAGTGGATTTCGCCCCACTACTGCTGGGGCGTCTATCTCGACGACAATACGGGCGGCGTGGACGTCGTGGGCAACGTCGTCGCCCGATGCGTTCGCGGCCTCGTCCACCTCCACAACGGCCGCGACAACCTGATCGAGAACAACGTCCTCATTGACGGCAGGCTCCAGCAGTTCGAGTGCAACGGCTGGACCGACAAGCACCGCTACTGGACAAGTCACCTGCCCACGATGATCAAGGGCTACGAATCCGTCGCCACCCAGCCCGCCTGGAAGGCGATGCGGCACATGGACATTCATCCCAAGGACGCCGTGCTCCCCAACGGGATGATCATGGCGAACAACGTGTTCCGCCGAAACATCCTCTGCTACCGCGACCCGAACGCCAAGCTCTTCGCCCTCCGCACCGTGCCGTATGAGAAACACCAGTCGGACTACAACCTCGTCTGGCACTTCGGCCAGCCCATCCGCGTCGGCCAGTTGCCTGGGGGGAAAAAGGTCGAGCCGGCGGAGGAGTGGGCCGCGTGGCAGGGGCTCGGCTTCGACAAGCACTCCCTCGTCGCCGACCCGCTCTTCGTGGATGCCGCGAGGGACGACTATCGCCTTCGCCCCGAATCGCCCGCCTTCCAGCTCGGCTTTCAGCCCATCCCCTTCGACAAGATCGGCCCCTACAAGAGCCCCCTCCGTGCCTCCTGGCCCATCGTCGAGGCCGAAGGCGCCCGCGAAAAGCCCCTCGTCGGCGGACACTGACTGTGGCTGCTCGCGGTAGTCATAGTGTGAGAGTTCTTTGGGAGGGGGTCGGGGGGAGACCTTTCTTGCAAGAAA
>DATKZY010000046.1:0-6711 GCA_035527715.1 Planctomycetota bacterium
CGCTTGTCATCGCTCCCGCGGGGCATGGCGGCAGGGCCGAGCCTTCCGCCGCCCCGTCCCCTCCGAGGCTGTTGAGCGGCGTTTCCCCGAAGTGGCCCCGTCGGCAAGGAGAAGGGCACTTGCACGGACGGCTTCACACCAGTCGGCGCAGGGGGGCCTGCGGGCCCCTGGCGGCCATCGGTGCAGCGGTCGTGCTGTTTGCGGGGTGCGGCGGCGTGCCGCGGGTGCCGCCCGAGCGGAGCCTTGCCGCGGCCAAGCAGGCCTACGACCGCAAGCACTACCGCCGCGCGCGCAGCCAGGCCAACCGCGTGCTGAGGTGGCACCCCACCTCGCCGGTGGTCGTGGATGCGTGGCTGGTCGTCGTGGATTGCTACATCGAGCAGCGGAACTGGCCGCGGGCCTTCGAGGAGTGCGAGAAGGTGTTGGCCGCCCACCCCCAGACCAAGCACCGCTCGGCGGTCCTGCGGCGCGAGTTCCAGATCGGCGAGGCCCTGGCCGCCAGCCACGTGTGGCTGCTGTTCTTCCGCCTCCGGCGCACCGGCGAAGGGGTCAAGGTGCTCGAGCAGGTGATCGCGCACGCGCCCTTCGGCCCGCTGGCCGACCGCGCGCTCTATGCCATCGGCGAGGCACACTTCCGCGACGGCGACTACGCGCTGGCCCGCGACGCCTACGACCGCCTGCTCAAGCAGTACCCGAACAGCGAGCTGTCCATCCGCGCGCGCGTGCGGCGCGCCACGGCCAACCAGCGGCTGGCGGAGGGGCCGGCCTACGACCACGGGCCGGCACAGGCCGCCCGCCGCGACATGGAGGACCTGGCCCGCATGTCCGGCAACGAGCGCGTGGCAGGATACGCCCGGGAGTTGCGCGACATCACGGCCCGCGGCGACTACGATGCCGGCCTGTTCTACTTCGGCCGCTACAGCATTGACGGCGGCGTGCGCTACATGAGGGCCATCCTGGCCCGCTACCCCGGCTCGGAGTACGCCGAGCGCGCCGAGCGCATCCTGGCCCTCGTGAAGCGCCTGGCGAGCGAGGACGCGAGCGAGGGGGCGCCCCGATGAGAGCATGCCGCGCCTGCCTCCTGCTCCCCCTCCTGCTCGCCGGCTGCGGCTACCGCGCCCGGTTCGAGCTCCCGCCCCACCTCCAGACCTTCGCCGTGAGCACGTTCCGCAACAAGACGCTGGAGCGGAACCTGGACTTCGAGTTCACCGAGGCGCTGATCCACGAGATCTGCGCCCGCACGGGGCTGCGCGTGGCGCGGCCGGGCGAGGCGGACCTGGAGATCGAGGGCGAGATCGAGGGCTTCGAGCGCCACGTGCTGCGCCGCAAGCGCTACGGCGAGAAGATGGAGATGCGCAACCTCCTCTACGTCAACGTCGAGATGCGCGACACCCGGAAAAACGCGATCTTCTTCCAGGGCCACCGCATCGTGGAGCGGGCCGAGTTCAGCCTGAACCTGGGCGAAACCCCGCGCGATGGCCGCGACGAGCTGGTGCGCGAGCTGGCGCGCCACGTCGTCGCCCTCGCCTTCGAGCTGTGGCCCCACCCAAGCACGGAGGCCAAAGCCAGTGGCGGATGATCCCCGCAAACGGCCGCCACGCCGCCCCGTCGAGGACGAGGGGGCCTCCCCGCCGCGTCGGCCCCGGGGGCTGATGGTCTGGCTGCTCCTCATCGGTGGCGTCGTCCTCGCCGTCAGCCTGGCCCCCAGCCGCATGGGGCGCGGCACCCGCCACGAGCCGTCGTTCGACGAGGTGCTCGAGACGGTGCGCGCCGGCAACGTCGCCAGCCTCCTCGTCCACGGCACCACGCTCTACGTGACCCCGCGCGAGGGCGGCCCGCAGGCCGGCTTCCCCGGCGAGAAGTTCGACATCACGATCAGCCCCCACGTCGTCGAGTACCTCACGAAGGCCGTGGAGGAACACAACGCGAAGCCGGAGAACAAGGACAAACGAGTCACCCTCTCCTACGGCGAGCCGAGCCTGCTGCTGACGAATCTCCTGGGCATGCTGCCCTGGATCCTCATCCTCGGCCTCCTCTACTACATGTTCATCCGCCAGCTCCGCTCGGCCGGCTCGGGCGTGCTCAGCTTCGGCCGCGCCCGCGCCCGCACGGCCAACCCCGAGCAGACCAAGATCACCTTCGACGACGTGGCCGGCGTGGACGAGGCGAAGGAGGAGGTGGTCGAGATCATCGACTTCCTGCGCAGCCCCGAGAAGTTCCGCCGCCTGGGCGGGCGGGTGCCGCGCGGGGTGCTGCTCGTTGGGCCGCCCGGCTCGGGCAAGACGCTGCTGGCCAAGGCCATCGCCGGCGAGGCCGGCCGGCCCTTCTTCTCGATCAGCGGCTCCGACTTCGTCGAAATGTTCGTCGGCGTCGGAGCCTCGCGAGTCCGCGACCTCTTCAAGCAGGCCAAGGAGCACGCCCCCTGCATCATCTTCCTCGACGAGATCGACGCCGTCGGGCGGCGCCGCGGCACCGGCCTCGGCGGCGGACACGACGAGCGCGAGCAGACCCTCAACGCCATCCTGGTCGAGATGGACGGCTTCGACTCCAACCTGGGCGTGATCCTGGTGGCCGCGACGAATCGCCCCGACGTCCTCGACCCCGCCCTGCTGCGGCCCGGCCGCTTCGACCGCCGCATCGTGGTGGACCTGCCCGACGTGAAGGGCCGCGAGGCCATCCTGCGGGTCCACGCCCGCAAGGTCACGCTCGCCGCCGAGGTGGACCTCAAGCTCATCGCCCGCGGCACGCCCTACTTCAGCGGCGCCGACCTGGAGAACCTGCTCAACGAGGCCGCGCTCCTGGCGGTCCGCAGGAACCTCGATGCCGTCGGCATGTCCGAGCTCGAGGAGGCGCGCGACAAGGTGCTCTGGGGGCCCGCCAAGAAGAGCCGCGTCATCGCCGAGGAGGAGAAGCGCCTCACCGCCTACCACGAGACCGGCCACGCCGTCGTCTCGAAGGCCCTCCCCGAGGTCGAGCCCATTCACAAGGTCGCCATCGTCGCCCGCGGCATGGCGCTCGGCGCCACCATGTACCTGCCCACGAGAGACCGCTACATCGTCCCGCGCAAGCGCATCCTCGCCGAGATCACCTCGCTGCTGGGCGGCCGCGCCTCCGAGGAGCTGTTCTGCGACGACATCACCTCCGGCGCCCAGAACGACTTCGAGCGGGCCACCGAGCTCGCCCGCATGATGGTCTGCCGATGGGGCATGAGCCAGAACCTCGGCCCGATCTCCTACACCGAGAACGAGGAACACATTTTCCTGGGGCGCGAGATCACCCGAGTCAAGTCGATCAGCGACGCCACCGCCGTGGCCATTGACGGCGAAATCCGGCAAATCATTGACCAGTGCTACGCTCACGCCAAGGAGCTCCTGAGCGCGCGCCGCGAGGGAGTCGAGCGCGTCGTCGCCGCGCTCCTCAAGTATGAATCCATCGACGGCAGCGAGGTGGACACACTCCTCGCCGGTGGCGAACTGCACCGCGAGGAGAACAACGGCGCCATTCAAGCGGCCGAACCGCAGGCGACGGACACGTCTGCGAACGGCGACGCGTAGCACCGGCATCCGCCCACGAGACCCCGTGGCCCCGCCGCGCATGAGCATCTTCAAAGCGTGCGACATCCGAGGGGCCTATCCCGACGAGCTGGATGAGGCCCTCTACGCCGACCTGGGGCGCGCCATCGGCTCGGTCCTGCGCGAGGGGGCCGACAGCCCGAGCGTCGTCGTGGCCGGCGACGTGCGCGCGAGCACGCCCGGCCTGCAAGCCGCCCTCATCGAGGGCCTGGTCGCCACGGGCGGGCGCGTGACCGACCTCGGCCTCGCCCCCACCCCCCTCGCCTACTTCGCGGCCCGACGCCTCCGCCCCGACGGCCTGGCCATCGTCACCGCCTCCCACAATCCCGCTGGCGACAACGGCCTGAAGCTCGTGCTCGGCCCCCTGCCCATCACCGAGGAGCAGATGGCCCGCGTCGAGCGAACCCTGGCCTCGCGCCGCTTCGCCACGGGCACAGGGAGCCTTCGACGCCTCGCGATGGACGACGAGTACGTCGCCTGGCTCCTCGCCGACGCCCGGCCCGGGCACGGGCTGCGACTCGTCCTCGACTGCGGCAACGGCACCTCCTCCGACCTGGCGCCCCGCGTGCTCCGCCGCCTGGGCTACGACGTCGTCGAGCTCTTCTGCACCCCCGACGGCACGTTCCCGCACCGGCCGCCGAACCCCTCGATGCCCGAGAACCTCGGGGCGTTGCGCGACACCGTCCTCCGCACCCGCGCCGCCCTCGGCGTCGCACTCGACGGCGACGGCGACCGCCTGGCCATCGTGGACGACCGAGGCCGCTCCCTCACCGGCGACCAGGCCATCATCCTCCTCGCCCGCCACGTCGTCGGGCGCGATGACAAAGTCGTCCTCGACCTGAAGTGCTCCAAGGCCGTGGTGGACGCCGTGGCCGCCTGTGGCGCCACGCCCTTGCTCGAGCGCTCGGGCCACACGTTCATCAAGACGCGGATGATCACCGACGGGGCGCGCTTCGGCGGCGAGCTGAGCGGCCACTTCTTCTACCGCGAGCTCGAGGGCGGCGACGACGGCCTCTACTCCATCCTCCGCGCCGCCGAGCTGGCCCGGCGAAGCGACCGGCCCCTCTCTGCCCTCGTGGACGCCATGCCCCGCTATGCCACGACGCCTGACGTCCGCGTCCCCTACGCCGCGGGCGACGGGCCGCGGCGTCTCGACGAAATCGCCGCCGCTGCTACGGGCGAGGTCGCGCGCCTCGACGGCGTCCGCATCGCCTACCCCGACGGCTGGGGCCTGGCCCGCTGCTCGGTGACCGAGCCGTTGCTGACCTTTCGCTTCGAGGCATTCGAGGGGGCCCCGCGCCGCATCGCCGAGCGCTTCCTCGCCCCCGCGCCCGACCTGCTCCGCGCCGTGCGGGAACGCCTGGATGCCCTCGAAGCAGTAGTGCCAGGCCCCCACCGACCTCGCGTCGGTGGGGCCGAGGATTGACCACTACGCGGGTGACGCCTCTCCCCCCATCCCCTCTCCACTTGTGGAGAGGGGGCGAGGGGGTGAGGTCGGCCGCGCTAGTAGCGAATCACCGCTCCACCGAGGCAAGCTCGGTGGGGGCGAAAACGAAGACAGGCCATTACTTGGAGACACCCGAAGATGCTCTCGCTCAGACGCCTTGCGTTGCTTCTGCTCGCCACGGCCACCTGCGCCCTGGGCGGCGCCGCCGATCCTGTGCTGGACGCCGTCGTGCAGAAGCACCTCGGCGAACGCCACTGGTACGGCGTCTACGTGGGCGGCACGAAGTCGGGCTACGCCCTGATCGAATGCCAGGCAGGCAAGGTCGGCGACAAGGACGCGATCATCGTGGACCTCAAAATGCGCCTCAAACTGGTCGCCCTCGGCCAGAAGCAGGACGTGCGGGTCTTCCAGAAGCGCACCTACCTCCGCACCGGCGAGCTGCACGAAGTCTCGTGCCGCATGAAAACGGACACCACCGAGGCCGCCGCCACGGCCACCATCCAGGGCGACAAGGCGCTCCTGACCATGCAGATGGCCGGCCTCCCCGCACCGCCCAAAGAGCTGCCCAAGCCCAAGGAGAGCCTGCGCGACTGGATCGCGGCCGAGCGTCTCGCCGCCTCCGACGCCAAGGTCGGCGACACGGCCACCTTCTCGATGCTCGAGCCCCTCATGCTCAAGGAGTTCCAGGGCACCATCACCCTCAAGGAACGCAAGGAAATCGTCTTCAACGGCGTGCCCACCAAGGTCGCCGTGCTGGACAACCGCGTGCCCGAGCTGGGCATGGACGGCGACGTGGTGGTGGACGAACGCGGCGTCGTGCTCGAGCAGAATGTGGGGGAAACCTTTGTCCTGCGCCTCGAGACCGAGAAGCAGGCGAAGGACGTGCAGTACTCCGCCGACCTCGTGCGCGTGGGCTGCGTGAAGCTCGACCCGCCGCCGAGGAATGTCGCCACGCTCCGCACCCTGCGGCTCCAGATCACCGGCATCCAAGACCCCGCCCTTCTGCTCAGCGACGGCCGCCAGCGCTGGACCAAGCAGGCCGACGGCTCGCAGGTGGTGGACGTGGCCGTCGCGGCCGTGCCGCCCGACAAGCTGGCGAAGCTGCCCGTGGACAAGGCGAAGTTCGCCGACGACCTGGCCGCGACCGTCTTCGTCCAGTCCGACGACCCCGCCATCAAGGCCCAAGCCGCGCAGATCGTGGGCACGGAGACGGACGCCTACGCCGCGGCGAAGAAGATCAATGCGTGGGTCTTCGCAAACGTTCGCAAGGTGGGCACCGCAGCGCTCTCCAACGCCTCTGAGGTCCTCAAGACCCGCGAGGGCGACTGCACCGAGCACACCGTCCTCTTCGTCGCCCTGGCCCGCGCGGCGGGCATCCCGGCCCGCGAGGCCGCGGGCGTCACCGCCATCGAGCGGGGCGACGGCCTCTACTACCACGCCTGGCCCGAGGTCTGGATCGGCGACTGGATTGCGATGGACCCCACGCTCAACGAGGAACTCGCCGACGCCACCCACATCAAATTCGCCCAGGGCGGCGCCGAAAGCATCTACCGCATCATGGCCATCTTCGGCCGCCTCAAGGCCAAGATCGTGGACGCGCCCGCCAAATAGTAGCGGGGGGGGGGGGGGGGGGGGGGGGGGGGGGGGGGGGGGGGGGGGGGGGGGGGGGGGGGGGGGGGGGGGGGGGGGGGG
>DATKZY010000047.1:0-53127 GCA_035527715.1 Planctomycetota bacterium
CCCCCCCCCCCCAACCTACGTCGGCTTGCGCGCCGCCCCACCTGCCAGGAATCGAGCGAGGGATTGCGCACCTTGACTATCCTGGCGAGCTGGTTATACTGGTTACGCGACAGAGCCCTCTGAGGCATGGAACGGAGCAGCGTATTATGGCGCGATCTGATTTGCTCCTTGACCTCGTGCGCGCAGGCGCGCGTGGCGATCATGCCTTGTTTCAGAAGGCGTTGGAGGCCCTCGTTGCCGAGGAACGTGGGAACCAGCACCATATCCTCGCCGATCGCTTGGCAGCCCACCTTCGGATCAACGGTGGCGCTGCCTCTCCGCCCGTTCCCGCGCAACGGAACGGTGCCCTCGTGGACCTCTTCTACGAGATCGTGCCACAACGCCGCCTGGACGACCTAGTCCTCCCTGAGCCGGTGACGTCAGCGTGTCGTGAACTCATCGAGGAGCACTGCAGGGCTGACCTTCTCCGGTCCCACAACATGGAACCCCGGCACCGCATCTTGCTCGCGGGACCCCCGGGGAATGGGAAGACGTCGCTTGCCGAAGCACTCGCTGCCGAACTGGCGCTGCCACTCCTTGTTGTACGCTACGAATCTGTCATTGGGAGTTACCTGGGCGAGACAGCCGTCCGCCTTGCTCGGCTTTTCGAGCAGGTGCGACCTCGACAGTGCGTCCTGTTCTTCGATGAGTTCGATGTCGTGGGAAAGGAGCGCGGGGATGTCCACGAGACTGGGGAGATCAAGCGTGTCGTAAGCTCCCTCTTGCTGCAGGTGGATGCTCTTCCCACCTATGTTATCGTGGTTACCGCAACGAACCACCCCGAACTTCTTGACCGCGCCGTGTGGCGTCGGTTCCAGTTGCGGCTTCGTCTGCCGGCGCCCACGGGGGCCGCGATTGCGGAGTGGTTCCGTAAGTTCGAGAAGCGCCTTGGTTGCTCCTTGGGGCATACTAGCCAGGCTCTCTCCAAACACCTGAAGGGGTTGAGCTTCTCGGAGCTTGAGCAGTTCACCCTAGACGTTCAGCGCCGTTACGTGCTTTCGGTACCCAATGGAGAGCTCCGGTCCATTGTCGCGGAACGCCTCGCCCAGTGGAAGCAGCGGTTTGCCCTAAGGCAGACTGAGAGGGGGAGCTAGACCATGCCTGAACGGCCTTTGCTCATTCTCCCCACACCTGGACACCCCGTCCCCAGGCGGCTTGGAGGCGGTGGTGGAGTGCATCTGCACCGTCCCAGTGTCGAGCGGCAGGAGCAACGACTCGGGCCTCGATTTGCAGCGCTTGGGCAAGCCTTCGAAGCCCAGAGCATGAGATTGAAGGTGGAGGCCAGCGGCCTCGCACCGGAGGAAGTGCTGGTACTGGAGACGGCTGGCCCTGTCGAGGATTTCATTGTCGCAGTACGCCACACGAAGGGCATGGAATGGCTCGCGGAGATAGAGGACGATTGTATTCCCCCCGACGATGACTTCTTCAGTCTCAACAAGAAGGGGGAGGCCCTGCCTGGGAAGACCCTACGCGGCAGGGTGTTCCTTGTCTTCACGAACCAGCGGGCGCTGCACGAGCTTCTATCGCTCTGGGAGCGGTGGTGTCACGGCCAACCATTCGCACGAGGCAAGACGAAATGGAGCGACGTATTTGCGCAACTGAGGGACATCAGGCCATGGGACGTTCGCGATCGGCTGATCGAGACCCATGCCCTTGAGGATTGGGAGGACAGCATCGAAAATGGCGCCGAGAGCATACGATGCGAGATAGAGTTGTGGTTCCGGCAAGAGTCGACGTCGCGCGAGGCGGCGCGTAAACGGGTCTCGAAGCTCGTCGCAGCAGAGGGAGGACGCGTTCTGGGCCAGTCGGTGATCCCTGAGATTGCCTATCACGCCATGCTCGCCGAACTTCCCAAAGCCGCGGTCCAGCGTGTGCAAGAATCAGCGGGAACCGATGTCGCCCTGGTCCTATGTGAGCAGGTTCAGTTCTTCCGCGCGACGGGCCAGATGGCAACGAGCATGCCGGACGGCGAAGTCGGCCACGACACTGCCTCCCTACCCCCGAGTCAGCCAGTGGGAACCCCTGTGGCGGCTCTCCTCGATGGTCTGCCGCTTGAGAATCACCGGCGCCTGGTTGGGTGGCTAAGGGTAGATGATCCAGACGACCTCGGGAGGCTGTACCAAGCGGAAGAGCGGCGCCACGGGACTGCGATGGCCTCGCTCATCCTACACGGTGACCTCAACGCAATGGCTGCGGCACCAGCCCGTTCTCTTTACGTCCGCCCGATCCTTCGGCCCAACGTTCGGGACTGGCGCAGACACGAGGAGTCTGCACCGGAGAACGTGCTGTTCGTGGACCTACTGCATCGCGCCGTCAGGCGCCTTCACGTGGGAGAGGGTGACCAACCCCCGGCGGCGCCTTCGGTTCGCGTGGTGAATCTCTCCATCGGGATCCGGGATAGGCTTTTTGACGGTGCGCTGACCCCGTTGGCGCGGTTGTTGGACTGGCTTGCCTGGGAGCACAAACTTCTCTTCGTCGTAAGTGCCGGGAATCACCATCGCCTAATCGAGACCCGCGTGAGGCTTGCTGATTTCGCTGGGCTGCGGCCTGAGCAAGTGGAAGAGGAGGTGATCAAGGTCATTGCGGCTGACATGCGGAACCGGCGCCTACTCTCCCCCGCTGAAGCCGTCAATGTGCTCACGGTCGGAGCCCTACACGAGGATCAGGCTCCCGGACCGCCCGTCCCGAGAGCGATCGATCCTTTCTGCTCTCCGAAACTGCCAAGCCCCAACAACGCTTTGGGGATGGGATTCCGCAGAGGCATCAAGCCGGAGGTCCTCGCCCCTGGTGGCAGGGTAGTCCTGCAGGAGAGGCTACTGTCGGGACCAAACGCCGCTTTCGAGCCATATTGCGGGACCCGCGCTCCTGGCCAACTGGTGGCGTGTCCTGGGACTTCACCCGGCGACCTGTCCGCTACCTGGTATACGCGGGGAACAAGCGGCGCAGCAGCCATGGTGACCCGCGCCGCCACGCTTCTGTACGATGTTCTCCAGGATCTCCGTCTGCAACCAGGTGGCGAGGTGATAGATGCCGTGCCAGCGGCGATCTGGCTGAAGGCGCTCCTAGTGCATTCTGCAGAATGGGGGGATGCAGGCCCCGTGCTTGAGGGGATTCTGAGGACGCAAGACAACAGCAAGCAGTTCAAGGAGTACATCACAAGACTCCTGGGATATGGCGGAACAAACCCTGCCAGGAGTTCGGAGTGCACGGAGTATCGCGTCACAGCCCTGGGTGGGGGCTCGTTGGCTGCGGACAAGGCCCACGTGCACCAATTCCCGCTCCCGCCATCTCTGAGCGGTGTGCGTGGCTGGAGGCGCTTGACGGTCACCCTGGCGTGGCTCACCCCGATCAACCCCCTGCATCAAGCTTGGCGGAGGGCGGATCTCTGGTTCAACCCCTTGGACCACCCCCTTCGCGTCGACCGCCAACAGGCAGATTGGCAGGCTGTGCAGAGAGGGACGGTGCAGCACGAGGTCTTCAAAGGTGTCCGAGCATCAGCTTTCACAGACGGCGAGTCGATCGGTATCCAGGTGAACTGCAAGGCAGGTGCAGGCACATTGGAGCAGTCCGTGCCATACGCCCTCGCCGTGTCCCTCGAAGTAGGCGAGGAGATAGCGATACCCATATACGATGAGGTCCGCGTTCGCATCCAGGCTGCTCGTGTTCGGGTTCAGCCCGACCAATAGCACCCTGTCGGTCGAACTCGCCGCCATGCGCCCCGAGGCCACTGGCGTTCAGGTGACGTTACTGGTCCGGCGCTGCGCTCCGTGGGGTACACCAGGAACCGGGAAAACTGGGAGGACTGGGAAAACTCAGGGGGTTGTGGTTTGCCCCGAGAGCAGCCACAACCTGTTTGGTGCTTTGGTGGAAAGTAGAAAGTTAAGACCTGACCCCAGGCACCCAAAAGTAGGAGAGTCTGGCGAGTCTGGTCGACTCTGAGCCGGAAGGCCGAGAATCGCCGATCCGCGAGTCGGGACACCGGCGAGTCTGGGCGAGACTGAGCCGGAAGGGCGAGAATCGCCAAACGGCGAGTCGAGGACGAGGACGAGGACGATTCCAGACCGTCCACTGTCCACTGTCTACTGTCCACTCTCCTGTCTGGTTGCGACCGAAGGCCGCGATGGGCTCAGCGAATGGCCACCACCCGCCCCGTGTTCCGCGCCTGCTCGGCGGCGAAGACGATGAGGTGGCTTTCGAGGGTCTCCTGGGGGCCGGAGAGGACGAGGCCGGGGTCGCCCTGGGCGATGGCGGCGAGGAAGTTGTGCATCAGCCCGAAGTCGCCGCCGCCGTGGCCGCCCAGCACCGTGGGGTCGGGCGCCGTGGTGTCAATCACCTCGGTCGCGTCGGTCAGGAAGTCGTAGCGCTCGATCTTCGCTCCGTCGCCGTGGACTTCGCCGCGGGTGCCGAAGATGCGGGTCTTGCGGTGTCCGCCGCGGTTGAAGGCGGTCATCGTGAAGGTGGCCGTGCGGCCGCCGGCGAACTCCATTGACACCACCTGGTGGTCCACCACGTCGTTGTCGCAGGCGTAGACGCAGCGGCCATACGGCCCGGTGCGGAGGGCCTCGAGCACGCTCTCGCGGGTGGGCTGAGGCGTCAACACGTCCAGCGGCCAGCCCGTGCGCCCCTTGTCGAGCCGGTCGCGGAGGTAGATCTTCAGGGCCGAGTAGGGGCAGGCGGCCTCGACGGCGCAATCGAGACACCGGTCTGCCGCGCCCTGTGGCGCCTCCTCCTTGCGGAAGTGCTTGAGCGTGCCGAAGGAGGCGACGCGGAGGCAGGGGACGCCCATCACGTAGCGAATCCAGTCGAGGTCGTGGCACGACTTGGCGAGGAGCATGGGCGAGGAGAGGACGGAGTTCCGCCAGTTGCCGCGGACGAACGAGTGGGCCTGGTGCCAGTAGCCGACGGGCTCGAGGTGTTGTACGCTCACGATGTCGCCCACGGCGCCCGCGTCGAGGAGGGCCTTGAGCTTCTGGGTGTAGCTCGTGTAGCGCATCACGTGGCCGACGGCGAAGACCACGCCCGCGCGGGTCACGGCCGCGACGATGCGGCGGCAGTCGCGCGCGGTCGGCGCCATCGGCTTCTCGAGCAGGATGTGGTAGCCCTTGCGGGCCAGCGCGATGGCGGGGCCGGCGTGCATGTCGTCCTGCGTCGCGACGACGGCTGCGTCGGCGAAGCGCTTGCGGCGGGCGAGGGGCCGCCAGTCGGTGAACACGCTCTTCTCGGGGATGGCGTGGACGCGGGCGAGATTGTCCCGGTAGTAGTCGCGCGGCTCGGCGACGCCGACGACCTTGGCTTCCCCTGGATACTTCGCCGCATACGACGCATAGCCGGTTCCTCTCGAGCCGGCCCCGACGATGACGAGGGTCACAGGGGGCATCTTGTCTCCTTTCCGTGCGGTGCGGAGGCCCGGCGGGGCTCGCTGAGGTCGAGAACCACGGCCCACGCGTACCTCCTCAGGAACGGGAGCGCGAAGAACAGAGCGCGGTCCATCGCGCTCAGGAGGCGGTCGGCGATGCCGAAGAGCCTGGTGTTCCTGAGAGGGACCGCGGCGGGCGTGAGCAGGTTGAAGAACCTGGCCTCGACGCGGCGGAAGTGCCGCCGCGCCAGCCGGAGGTCTCTCATCAGAAGCGGATGCTCGTCGGCAGTCCTCATCGTCGGCGTGCGTTTCCGGTAGAGGTTGATGAGGGGGTTGTGCCCCAGGGGCTCGATGAACACGGCGTGCCCGTCGTCCGACAGGGCTCTCGCCAGCTCGGCGTAGGCCCTGGGCAGGTCGAGGTGGTGGAGGATGCCGGTGCCGATGGCCACGTCGAAGGCTGCGGCGGGGAGTTGCAGGGCCTCGGCGTTCATCACGCGGTAGTCGGCGGCGATCCCGTTCCTCGCGGCATTCCCCCGAGCGGTGTGGATCGCCTCCTCGGAGAGGTCAATCCCCGTCACGCTCGCCGCCGCCTGGGCGAACAGCAACGAGTTGCTCCCCGTCTTGCACCCTCCGGTTCCGCAGCCGTATTCGAGGACACGCTTGCCCCTGCACAGGGCGAGGACGCGGCGGCGGTAGAAGGCGCGGGCGGGCTCCATGACCGAGTAGAACTTGTCGGTGGGCTGCCGCGACGAGTCGTCCTCCCAGCGATGGTCGTGGAACGCCTTCTCGCGTTGCAGCTTCTCCTCCGCCATCGCCGAGTTCTTTCTGCGTTCAGCGGATGGACTTCTCGGGGAGCACGGACTTGACGCCTTCGTCGAGGGGCATGCGATCGGGGAGGGCGCCGGCGGTGGCCATGAGGCGCTGAAGCTCGGCCCTCAACTGGGCCACCCGCGGGGCCTGGGCGGGGTCGTCAATGAGGTTCTTCGTCTCCAGCGGGTCGGCCTTGAGGTGGTAAAGCTCGGCCTTGTGGCGGTCGGGCTTCCCGTCGCCGTGGGGGTAGTGGATGTACTTCCAGTCGTCGGTGCGCACGCCGCGGACGTTGGGCGTGTAGGGGAACTGCTTCTCGTAGTCGTAGGTGTAGTACCACGAGGAGCGCCAGCCCGCGGGGTCGCCGCCGGCGAGGCGCCGCCACGACTGGCCGTGGACCTTGGGCAGCGGTGGAGCGCCGCAGACGTCGAGGATGGTCGGGGCCAGGTCCACATTGAGCACCATGTCGGACACTACAGTGTGTGGCCGAATGAGCGCGGGGTAGCGGGCGAGGAGGGGGATGCGGATGCTGGCCTCATGCATCGTCCGCTTGTCCATCATCCCGTGCTCGCCGAGGAAGAAGCCGTTGTCGCCGACGAAGACGATGAGCGTGTTGTCGAGCTGGCCCGACCGCTTGAGGGCGTCGTAGAGGCGGCCGACCGAGTCGTCGAGGCTCTTGATGGTGGCGTAGTAGGCACGGCAGAAGGCGGCGAAGGCGGCGACGGCCTCGGGGCGGCGGTCGGGGAACTCCTTCCTGAAGCCCCAGAGCGGGCCGTAGATGCCGTGCCAGGTGTCGAGCCGCTGGCGAATCCAGTCGGGCTTGCCGTCGAGGGCGAAGGCCGTGGCGGGATACTCGATCTTCGCGTTGTCGAACAGGTGCTCGTACCGCGGTTCGGGCGTGTTGGGCGAGTGGGGGGCCTTGTGGCCGAGCATGAGCAGGAACGGCTTGTCGTGGGGCCGCTGCTGGGCCACCCAGTCAATGGCGAGGTCGGTGACGCGGGTGGTGTAGTAGCCCTTGAGCACGTCGCGGGTGCCGTTGATGTTGAACTCGGTGTCGTAGTATTTCGCCTGGCCTTTGTGGGAGGCCCAGAAGTCGAAGCCGGGGCGGCGTTCGTCGCTCTTCTCGTTCATGTGCCACTTGCCGATGTAGGCGGTGGCATAGCCGGCGGCCTGGAGCTGGCGGGGGAAGCTCGGCAGGTCGTTCGGGTAGTCGGTGAAGTTGTTGGTGATGCCGTGCGCGTGGGCGTAGAGGCCCGAGAGCATCGAGGCGCGGCTCGGCGAACAGAGCGACGTGGTGCAGAAGCAGTTGGCGAAGTGCGCCCCCTCGGCGGCGATGCGGTCGAGATTGGGCGTCTTGAGGAACGGATGCCCCGCGCAGCCCAACGCGTCCCACCGCTGGTCGTCTGTGAGGATGAAGACGACGTTGGGCCGCGTGGCCCGCCGCCCCGTGGGGAGGCGCTGGCACGACAGGCCGGCAGCGGCGGCGCCGAGGGCCGCGGTCTTCAGGAAGTCGCGTCGTTTCACAGCGTTCCCCTCAATGTGGTCACTTGGCCGGCGGCGTCTCCTTGGCCTGCGGGGCGTCCTTCGCGACCTCCTTGGGCGCCTCGGCTTTCGGGGCCTCCTGGGGCTGCCGCGACGGCCGGTGATGGTAGAAGTACCAGTAGGCGATGCCGGCGGCGAGGGCGAGGACGATGAGCAGGGGCACGAGCCAGCGGGCCGCGCTCTTGCGAGCGTAGGGGTCCACCAGCCTGCGCTTGGAGCCGGGGGGCAGCTTGGCCACGCTGGTGAGTGCGCCGCCGAAGGGGATGCTGATCTTGACGCGCGCGTTGATGGCCCAGCCGTTGGCGTCGAGGATGGGGCCGAGGTTGCGCTTGTGCAGCTTGAGGCAGGCGATGATGACCGACGGCCCGGAGATGAGGATAAAGACGCCCAGGATGACGAGCGGCATCTGCCACCAGGTGAGGCCCAGGAAGCCGCCGACGATCGCGGCGAGCACGGCGCCGATGGCGCCGATGGCCAGGCCGATGGCGGCGAAGATGCCTGCGAACTTCGCGATGTCGAAGGGTGGGTGCGGGGCGGGCGGCTTGGGGGCCTCCACTTTCTTCCCCGCGTCTTCGATGCTCGAGCCCGCCTTGTCGGTGATCGCCTTGTCGCGAGCGGAGGCGATCTTCTCGATCTGCTCGCCGATCATCCGGCCGATGCGCTTGTAGGGGGCCAGGATGGCCTGGCGGATGCTGATGGGCTGCTCGGTGATCTTGGTGATCGTGGCATCCCAGTCCCGCCCCTGGCGGTCGTAGAACACGCCGTTGCGGCCGACCATCAGGTTGTCGGAGTCGCCGCCGGTGAAGGCGGCGGCGATGGTCATCTTCTCGGTCGAGCCCTTGCGCGTGCAGTCGCAGTAGGCCAGATAGGTCTTGCTCAGGACGGCCAGTGCCGCGTGCTTGCCCTGGTCGTCCACCCGCACGACGAGCTCGCAGGCGCGGCCATCAAGGTAGAGCGTGCCGACCTGGAACACGGCCTTGGTGTCGCGGGCGTAGAAGTCGGCGAAGGCGACGAAGTTGTTGAGCAGGCGGCAGAGGTCGCGGTAGTAGCGCACCAGCCGTTCGACGGCCACGATGGCATTCATTTCAGGTTCGAGGGCCTTGTCCTGCGCAATCAGGGAGGCGATCGCATCTTTGGTGGTGCTCGCCAGCAGGTCACGGACGCGCTTCAGCCCGAGCTTCTCGACCGAGGCGCCGGCCTTGCCGGCGACCCAGGCCTCGCAGGGCGCGAGCCTGGCCGTGAGCGCGGCCCACTCTTCCGCGGTGATGGCCGTCTTGCCCGCCCCAAGGATGGGCACGACCACGGCGCTCTGGAGCGTGGACATGGCGCCAGCCCAGGCGGGGTTCACGCCTTCCGCGAGCGGCAGCGGCTTGCCTGCCTCGACGCGCGCGAGCGGGAAGCCGCCAACCTCGGCGCCCGACGCCGAGAGGTCCTTTGTCGCGAGAGCAAGGAAGTCGGCTTCGGAACGGTTGAGGGCAGCCGCGGCGCGGGGGTCGAACGCCGCGAGGCGGCAGCGGGTGAAGTAGTCGTCCACCTTGGCCCGCACGGCCTTCAGGGCATCGAAGGCCGCGGCGGTGGCATCGCCGAGGGGCAGAATGGCCGCCGGCGCATCCTCGGCCTTCTTCTGCCAGTCCGAGTAGGCCTGGAGTTCAGCGAAGAACTGGTCCACCCTGGCCTGGTTCACGCCGGGCTTGGTGCTGCGATCGGTATCGGAGCCCACGCAGGCGATGATGTCGGCGATGGCGGCCCTCGTCGCGTCGTCGTCGGCCGAGTCGGCCGGCACGATGCCGTCGCCGTTGAACCGTGTCTGCGCGAAGATGCGGGCGGTGTCGGCCGCGTCCTCAATGGTGATCGCAGCGGCACTCGCCTTGCCCAGGTTGGTGAGAATCTGCCTCGCCGACGCGAGGAGCTGTTTGCCTTCAGGCGTCGCATCGTTGATCGCGCCCAGCGGCAGCGCGTCGCCGCCCTTCACCAGGTCGTCGGGGTTCTTCAGGTTGGCGCAGGCCCACTTCGCAGCGGCGATGATTTCGGGCACGCGGATGCGGCCATCCTTGTCCGTGTCAATCAGCTCGAGCGTCTTGGCGTCGAACTCCAGGCCGCGGGTGGGACAGCTCAGGGCGACCCAGAGCTTCTGGTCGAGCTGGTCCAGTGCCGCGATGTCGGCGCCCGATTCCAGCTTCACCTGGTCGAATCCGCCCGCGCGAAAGAACTGCCAGACATGGTGCCCCGACTGTGCGGTTGTGGCTCCCTCGCTCACGTGCCTGTCTCCTTCGGTGTCTTGGTCGCGCGACCGACGAGTCGCGGCATGGCCGCAATTCTACCGTACGCCGCGCGCGGGCGCAAGAGTTGCGTGAGGGGCCTCCGCGTGACACCCTCGACACCGGGTCGCCTCTTTCCTACAATGGGTGTGTTGCCGCGTGGGCGGGAGGAGCGCCCGCCGTCGCCGAGGCTATGGCGGGCTGCCCTCCGAAGCCTTGGCGGAGGAGGGCAGGAGGACGGCATGGCCGAAGCGTCGGGTTCGAGGGGCCTTTCGCTCGTGGCATTGAGCGTGGCTGTCGCCGCCTGCGCGTGCTGGGGAGGCGAGGCGGGGATGTTCGACGGCCCCGCGCAGCGGGGGCCGCTTCGGCTCGAGCAGGCCGGGGCCAAGGGCTGGCGCGTGCTGGCCGCGGCGGTGAGCCCCGTGGGCGGCGTGGCGCATCCGGGTGAGGTCGTGAGCCTCAGTCTTGTGCTGCGGAACGAGGGGGACGCGCCCCTCGCGAGCGCGCCGGTGCTGGAGATCGTGCGCATCGGCACCCGCTTCGAGCGTTTCGAGCGCGACCCCGAGGCGCGAGGCCCGGCCCGGGAGGTCAACTCTCTGGTGCCCCTCGCCGAGCCGGTCCGCGTCGAGCTGCCGCCGGTGCAGGTCGCGGGGAAGGCGGAGGCCGCTCTGGCGTGGAAGCAGGACAATGCCGACGCCTTCGCCGAGTTCGGCCTCTATGCCGTCGTCCTGGAGCTTCCCGGCAAGGGACGCCAGGCGGCGGCCACCTTCGCCCGCGTGCGGCCCCCCAACCCGGCCGCGGGCAACGGCAAGGACTCGCCTCTCCTGCTCCCGCTCCACCCGGGCATCGGCCTGGAGCGTCAGCTCGACATGGCGGTCCGCCTGGGCTTCCGGTGGGTGCGCACCGACGACGTGCCCAGTTGGGCGGGCGCGAGCCAGGCCGACCCCGCCGCCCCCTTCGACTGGTCGAAGGCCGATGCCTGGATGGACGCGGCCCGCAAGCGGGGCCTCCACGTTCTCACCCACTTGTGCGGCTCGCCCCGCCAGACCATCACCGACGCCAACTGGCAGGCCGGCAACCGCGTGCACGACCCGAAGTACGACGAGCGCTTCGGCGACTTCGTGGCGGAGGCCGCGGCCCGCTACTGCGGCCCCGAGGGCGACGGCCCCCTCCAGATCATCGACTTCTGGAAGGAGCCCTGGGAGGGCGGCGGCGCCCTGGGCTGGAAGAGCGACGCCGTGCGCTACCGCCAGCTCTACCGCATCGTCTACGGGCGAGCCAAGAAGGCCAGCCCCCGCATCACCGTCGGCGGCACCTCCCGCCTCACGAACACCTTCGACAAGCTCTTCTCGGCCAAGGGCGGCTTCCAGGAGTGGGGGAAGCAGCTCGACGTGCTCACCGACCACAACGTGGCGCCCTACGCCTGCTTCGGGCCGCGGGTGGGCCAGAAGCTCATCGTGTCGTCCATCGAGGTCGCGGCCCCCCTCGGCGCCAGCGCCGAGACCCTGGTGGCCGCGGCCACCCACTTTGCCGCGACGGGCCAGCGGAAGGTGGGCCTTGCCGAGGCCGCTCCGCTGTTCTGGGAGAACGGCCCGGCCGGCCCCCTGTGCACCCCGGCCGCCGCGGCCGCCAGCTTCTTCCTCTGGTTCACGGCGGGGCTGGACTTCGAGCGGATCGCTGCCCACGACCGGCTCCCCTGGCTCTACCAGTGGGGCAGCGCGCAGCGGGTCGCATTCGTCCTCGCCGGCGATCGGTCGCGCCTCACCCCGGGCGCCGTCACACCGTTCGACCAGATTCGCGCCAACGGCTCGATCACCGTGGATGCCATGGGCGGCCGGCTCAACGCCTACGACCTCTACGGCAATCCCTGCGTCGCCAAGGACGGCGAGTATCGCCTCCCCTGCTCGTTCGCCTCCGCCTATGCGGAGGCCCCCGGCCTGCGCGCCGAAATGGCCGCCCAGGCCCTCGCCGCAGGCCACGTCGAGGGCGTTACCCCCGTCGAGTTCTTCGCCGACGACTTCATCGTGCCTATCGAGAAGCTCAAGTCCTTCGAGTTCGAGGTCCACAACGTCCTCCCCCAACAGGTTCACGGCACGGTGACCGTTCTGCCGCCCAGCTCGATCGGCTTGCAGGAAACCGTCGTGTCCGTAAGCCTCGGCGCGGGCGCCACCAAGACCATCGGCCTGCCCGTCAACTGGACCAAGGCGCACCCCGCCAACGCCTATCCCTTCACCTTCCGTTTCGAGACCGCCGCGGGCAAGGTCGAGTGGACCGAGGAGCTGCACGTCTGCATCATTCCCCACGGCTCCCCAGCCGTGGACGGGAGCATCACGGACTGGGGGGATACGCCCCCCGTCATCCTGCGCTCTCCCGACGTCGAGTTCATCCTTGCCGAGGCCGCCTGGCGCCCCTGGGAGACCCGCAAGGACGTCGCCCGCGGCATGGCCGAGCTCCGCCTGATGTGGGACGAACGGCACCTCTACCTCGCCGTCCGCGAGCGGAACCGTGGCTGGCGCCCCAAGCCGCGCCTCTCCACCCGCAAGGACGACGAGTACTTCGGCGCCGGGGACCTGGCTCACACCTATGTGAAGGACCCCTCGGACGCCTTGCCGTTCACCGGCGATTGCGTGCAGATCGGCCTTCGATTCCTCCCGTTCCGCACGCGCCTGGCCGCCGCGGGCGTCGTGCCGCCCCGGATGATCGCCGAGGACGACACGGACTACGAGTACGCCCTCTGGGGCACGCCGGACGGCGGGGCCGAGATCTGGCGCAGCGGCGCCCCCAGCCTCGGCTTCTTCAACTTCTTCCCGCGCTGCATGCCCGAGGGCTACGACGGCGTGCCCAAGGAGGCCAAGGTCGCCGTGAAGCACCTCGGCGACGACACGATCTACGAGGCAGCCATCCCGCTCGGCGAGTTGGAGGGCCTGGCGCCTGCACCGGGGAAGGTGCTCCACGTCGCCCTCGCCCTCCCCGGCCTGGGCCTGGAGCTCGGCACGGGCCGCAGCCGCCCGCGCGCCAATGCCCTCACCCTTCGCCCCACTTGGGCGCCCCACCTCTCCGCCGACATCCGTTGGGGATTCGTGAAGGACTAGGCGGCCTCAGGCCGGCACGACCGGCTCGCGCGGGGAGAGGCCGTCGGCGGGGTTCACCCGGGCGCCCGGCGGGGCGAGGACGGGTCCCTTGAGCAACGGGTCGTCGGTGGCACGCATCCAGCGCTCGAGACGGGAGCGCAGGTCGGCCAGCACCTCGGCATGGGCGGGGACGCCCGCCAGGTTGCACGCCTCGTTGGGGTCGAAAGCGAGGTCGAACAACTCCTCCTCGGCCACGGGCCGGTCGCGCCAGCCGGCGGCGAGCCAGGCGTCCTTCGACGCACTGTCGTCGCAGTTGGGCAGGACGGGGCGGGTGCGGCCCCCGAACCGGCGGATGAGCTTCCAGCGCTTCGTGCGCACCGCTCGCATCGGCTCGTAGGCCGCGTGGTAGGTGACCTCGAAGAACAACTCGTCGTGAATCTCCTCCGCCTCGCCGCGCACGAGGGGCAGGAGCGACTTGCCCTGGAGCCACGCCGGCGGCTCGATCTCCAGAAGCTCGCACAGGGTGGGGAAGATGTCCATGTGCTGAACCATTCCCTCGACGACCCTGCCGCCCGTGAAGCCCCCTGGCCCGCGCAGGACGAGCATCGTGCCCAGCCCGTGGTCGGTGAGGTTGCACTTCATGTAGGGGAAGGCGAGCCCGTGGTCGGTGGTGCACACGACGAGGGTGTTCGCCGCGAGGCCTGTCTCGTCGAGGGCATCGAACACGGCGCCCATCGAGGCATCGAGCACGCGGGCGCTGGCCTTGAAGGCCGCCATGTCGCGCCGCGTCGCCGGCGTGTCGGGGATGGGGGCCGGCGGGCGGCTCCAGCGCGGGTCCTCGGCCGGGCCGGGCTCGGGGTACTCGCGGTGAGTCTCGGAGAAGCCGACGGTGAGGAAGAACGGCTGCTCGGGCCTGCCGCGGAGGAACTCGACGGCGCCCGCCTCGGGCCGGCGGCGGCTCGGGCTTCGCAGGTCGAGGATCTCGTCGTAGCCGATCACCCTGGCGTCCTGGGCCACGTGCTGCACGCCGCACAGGGTCGAGCGGTAGCCGGCCGCGCGGAGGGTGTGGACAAGATGCGTCTTGTAGTCCGCGAGCGACCAGCCGCGGTGGGCGAGGCCGTTCATGCCGTTCGAGTGCGGGCACATGCCGGTGACCAGGGCCGAGCGGCTGGCCGAGCAGGTGGGCGTGGAGCAGAAGTTGTTGCGGAACAGCACGCCCTGCTCGGCGAGCTGCTGAAGGCTCGGCGTCGGCACGGGATAGCCGTAGGGCTGGATGGTGCGGCCGGTGTCGTGCGAGTGAATGTAGACGATGTTCGGGCGGCTCACGGCGGACGACTCCTGACGCGGGGCTCCGGTGGGGACACACAGCGCCGAGGAGAAACCCAGTTCCCTCGGGCGAAGAAGCGCCACGGCGTATACTATGCGTGTTTCCTGGCCGCAGTCAAGCCGCAGGCACGTGGACGAGCCGATGCGACTTGCAGCGATGCCCGCCTCAGGTATACTGTTGGGTGGGCCAGGCACAGGAGCCTCAGGAGCCTCGGATGGAGCGCATTCAGTTCGCCTGCCCGGAATGCGGCAAGTCGGTGATCGTGGATCGTCGGTACCTGGGGCTGAGCGTGGCCTGTCCCGCCTGCCTCAAGAGCGTGGCGGCGCCCCTGACCGCATCGGCCTACCGTACGCCCGAGGAGGCCGCCAGCCCGCCGAAGACGCCCGATGGCTTGCCTTTCAAGCCGTGCCCCCACTGCATGAAGTACGTCAGCCCGCGAGCGAAGCAGTGCACCAGCTGCGGGCAACGGCTCGACGTCAAGCTGCCCCGCACGGACTGGCAGGTGCGCCGGCGCGGCTCGCGCGTGAGCGGGATGGCGCTGACCTCGCTTCTGTTCGCCATCCTTCCCGTCCTGTGCATCCTGGCCATTATCCTGGGCTACGTGGCATTGCGGAGGATCCGCCGGTCGCCCCTCCTCTACCGCGGCGAGGCCCTGGCCGAGTGGGGGCGCGGCCTCGGCTACCTCTTCACTATCGGCTACCTCATCGTCTTCCTCGTCTGGCTGCTGCGCTGACCGGGGCGCGCACGCTTGGCAAGGCGTGCGGCGCCGACGGCGCCCTCGACCTCGGGCAGGGCGCAGGCGGCATCGGGAGCGAACCCTTTCACGGCGGCGGCGAGGGCATCGCGCATGACGGGCTGATTCCTGAGCACGCCGCCATAGAGTACCACCCGCGCCGGCTGCGCGGGCGGCGACCAGAGGCCGCGGGCCGCGGCCTCGACGCCGCGGGCAAGCTCCTCCACGGCGCCCTGCACGATGCGGCGGGCGACCGCATCGCCGGCCTCCGCCGCCTCGAAGACGATGGGGGCCACGCCCGCCACGCGCTCCTTGGCGAAGGGGCTCGCCCAGGGCACCAGGTCGTCGAGGCCGGCCAGCTTGAGCCGCTCGGGGATGAGGCGTTCGAGGAGGGATTTCGGCCCGCGTCCGTCGGCCGAGCGTGCCGCGGCCCGCAGGGCGCGGTGGCCGATGTCGAACCCGCTCCCCTCGTCGCCGAGAATGGGGCCGCGGCCCCCGACGAACTTCTCCGCGCCGTCCGCCCCCCGAGCGTAGACGAGGGACCCCGTGCCGCAGACGACCAGGATGCCCGGCTGGTCCGGGCTGCCCGCCGCCAGCCCCGCCGCCGCGTCGTGGGTAATGGCCACAGGCTCGGGAATCCCCAACTCCTCGACGATCTGGCGCCAGCGGAACACGTCCATCCCGGTGCGGACGCCCGCGATGCAGAGCGCCGACGCCGCCAGCGATTCCTGGCGGATGCCTGCCGCCGAGAGCAGCTCGGCGAGAATCTCCGTCAGGGCGCCCTGTGCTTCCTTCTTCCCCACGGCGTGGAGATTCGTCGGCCCGCCCACGAAGCGGGCGACGACGCGCAGCCCCGCGTCAGTCACCACGCCCGTCGTCTTCGTCGCCCCACCCTCGATGCCGAGGAGCAATCGCTTGGTCACGGCTTCACCTTCTCCGTCGTGTCAATGAACAGCCCGTGGAGCGAGCTGTCCTCGGGCTTCTTGTCGTTGAGCGCGCCGGGGGCCAGGGCCTGGCTGTTCGGGCGGCCCGAGGAGTAGAAGTCCAACGCGCCGCCCGCGTCGAGGAGGAGCGACCAACTGAAGCAGCCCGTCTCGGCGTGGTGGTAGCTGTTGCCCGAGGAGCAGCCGTGGACGGCGCCGCCCCGCGCCACGTAGCGGTCGGTGCCGTCGAGGTCAATGAGCCAGCCGATGGCCTGCATCGCCGCGGAGCCTTGGGCGAGACCCTCCGCTTGGTAAGAGTCGTTGCCGCCTCGGTCAATGAGGAGCCCGGCCGCGATGTCCCACGCGGCGCCCTGGCAGGCGGCGCACATCGCCCAGTAGGTGTCGTCGCCCGCGTCGTCGGCCAGAATGCCGATGGCCTGGTGGCAGCCGAAGCCCTGGCCGTAGCGGTTGCCATAGTAGAGGTCGTTGCCGCTGCGGTCGTAGAGGATGCCGAGCGCCCAGTAGTAAGCGCCGCCCTGGGCGAATTCGCCCGCCTCGTAGCGGTCGTCGCCCCCGAGGTCGGCCAGCACCCCGATGCCGCCCGATTCATACATGCGGAAGCCGAAGCCCATCCCTTGGCTGAAGGACGCATAGACGGCGGGTGTGTCGTAGACCGAGCCCTTCGGGCCGTTGGCGCGGTAGAGGTCGCGGCCGCCGGCATCGAGGATGAGGCCGAAGCCGCGCGGCCCGCCGACCCCCTCGCTGAGGTATTCGGCGAGATACGTATCGGAGCCGCCGAGGTCGAGGATCGCCCCGACGCCGTAGACGCCCGCCCCCAGCGACCACGTGCTGCCCGCGTAGGTATCGTTGCCGGCGAGGTCGGCCAGGATGCCCACGCCCATCACGCCCACGCCGCAGGAGCGCGCCTTCCCCTCATAGTGGTCGTTGCCCGCCACGTCCACGAGCAGGCTGATGCCCATCGTCGCGCTCGCCGGGCCGCCCTCGTACTTGTCGTTGCCCGCGAAGTCCACCACGACCTGGATGGGCGGGCGCTCGTCGGTCGAGTAGTGATACGTGTCGTCGCCGCCGGCATCAATAACCACGTCAATCTTCGACAGATCGTAGCGATTCGGGCCAAAGCCGCCGACGACGATCCAGCGTCCGTCGGCCTTCTCGGCAGCCAGGATATCGCCCTCGACGGCTCGGCGTAGCGACCAGGGGCGGCGGACGGTGGGTGTGTCCTTCGCCGGCGGTTTCCCCGGGCGGAAGACACCCGCGAGCGTCGCCGCGGCGTCGAGGAGGGCCTGGCGGTCCACGCTCATGCTCTCGCGGAGCGCGGCAAGGATGCGGGCGGGGTCGGGGTGCGACATCAGGTAGTGCTCGGCTGCCGCGTAGTCGAGGACCTCGTGGAGGTCCCTCGCCAGCGTCGCTCGGCGTTTGGGTGGAACCCTGGCGAATGCCTGCTCGCGGAGCCTGACGGCCTCGGCGAGTCGGGACTTCATCCAGGCGACGGCCTTCGCGGGATCGGAGAGATCGGCGTCAGGGCCAAGCGGAGGCGGTGCCAGGTCGAGATTCTCCGCGGCGCGGAGGAAGACCTCGCGCGGGTGACCGGGGAGCTTGGCGAGCGGGTCGGTGACGAGCTTCTGGAGCTCGGGGAGGCGCGTGGGGCGGTAGAAGCCGGCAGCGACGCGCGAGAGGCTGTTCGCCCCGAAGTCCTCCGTCTGCGTGTCGGCGAGATACTTCTTCAGCTTGCCGAGCGGCTCGCGGAGCTTGTGCTGCTCGATGATCGGGTCGAGGAACTTCTCGAGTGGCGTCGGGCCGGGCGGCAGGCCGAGCACCTTGTCGGGATCGGGCGGCCGGCGGCGGAACGAAATCGGGCCAGACCACTCGGCCTTCGAGGCGAGGGCGATTCTCAGCGTCTTCTCCTCGCCGCCCTTGCCGGGAGCGGGGATCGCGGTGTCCTCGCGCCCTTTGGTCAGGCGCACGCGCAGCTCCAGCGTGTCGCCCGGCTTCGAGCGGCCGAGGAGTTCCTCGAAGGCCTTCTTGCCCATCGGCTTGCCATTGACCGCGAGAATGATGTCCCCGCGATTGAGGAACGGCGACGTGAAAGTCTTGCCCTTCAGCGGCCCGGGCATCACCCATCCGACGAGCATCCCGCCCGTCGCGGCATGGTCGCGGCAGAACAGCCCGGCATAGGCCTGTTCGGCCAGCGGCCGGTCTCCGCCCTCCTGCGCCAGCACGGCCGCCGCCACGAGGGCGGAGCAGGCGAGTGTCGCGGCGGTTCTCAACGGCAATCCTCCCGAATCAGGGGCCCGCGCAGCTCCAGAAAGGTCACGGGAGTCTCCGCGTGGAAGCCAGGGCAGCCACGAGGCGTCGGGCGAGGCCCGGAAGGTCGGGGTCCCGCGCGCCCATGCTCAGCACCACGTCGCCGGGCCGCGCGCGGGCGACCACGCGGCGGATCAACTCGTCGTAGTCAGGGACCAGCTCGGCAGGCACTCCGGCCGCCGCCAGGTCGGAGACCAGCACGTCCGAAGTCACCGAGGCAGTCGCCGTGCCGCCGACGTAGTAGACGGGCAGGATGTAGAGGCGCTCGCAGCGGCGGCCCAGGTCGGCGAAGAGGGCCTTCAGGTCGTCGAGCATCTTCGCCAGCGGCCCGAAGCCGTGCGGGCGCCACACGGCGAGTACCCGCTGGTAGTAGGGAGCCACGGCCTCCCAGGCCGCGCGAATCTTCGCGGGGTTGTGCGCGTAGTCGTCAATCACCGTCACGCCGCCGGCCGTGCCCGCCACGTCGAGCCGGCGGCGTATTCCGCGGAATTCCGCGAGCGCGCCGGCGATGCGATCGAGCCGATGCCCGAGCCGCTCGCACAGCATCACCGCCTGCAACGCGTTCTGCGCGTTGTGGCGGCCGAGCAGCGGGAGCCGGAACTCCTGCCCCTTGTGGTCGAAGCGGGAGCCGGAGGCCGAGAGCTTGAGGGACTGGATGAGTGGATGGGTGGATGATTGGATGAGTGGCAGAGCAATCTTGCGTTCATCCAGCCATCCACCCATCCATTCATCCACTTCCTTCTTCGGCACCACGAGCGCCTTCCCTACGTTCGCGGCGAAGTCGGCGAACAGCTTGCGCGTCTCGTCGAGGGGAAAGTGGTCTGCCGAGATGTTCGTGATGATCGCCCACTCGGGCGCGAAGCGGAGGAGCGAGCGGTCACTCTCGTCCGCCTCGATCACCCATCGGCCCGAGCGGCCGACGCGGACGTTGCCCACGCGCTCGTCGTCCTCCCAGTTGACGACGATGCCGCCGTTGACCACGGTCGGGTCGTCGCCAAGCTGCTCGAGGACGAAGCCGACCATCCCGGTCACTGTCGTCTTGCCGCTGGTGCCCGTGACGGCGATGCACTCACGGCCCGCCATCAGCCGCGCGAGCATCTCGGCGCGATGGACGACGGGCACGCCGCAGCGTGCCGCGGCGTCGAGGTCGGGGTTGCCGGGCTCGATCGCCGTGCTCACGACGACGGCCTGCGTCTCGCGGGTGATCCCCGAGCCGTCCTGCGGCACGAGCCGCACGCCCGCCCTGCGCAGCTTCGGGATCACCTCCACGTCCTGCCCGGCGTCCAGGTAGCGGTCGGAGCCGCTCACCTGCCAGCCGCACGCGAGCAGCGCCTGGGCGAGGGGATTCATCCCCACGCCCGCCACGCCGACGAGATGCGCGTGCTCCTTGGGCATCTTCGTGTCAGGTCCCGCGTGCCGCCGCGCCTCAATCGCCCATGTTCTGGGCGAAGCCGAGGTTGCGGAAGAGGAAGAGGCCGTCCTTGCCGGGGGCGACGATGTCGAGCAACCCGTCGCCGCTCTTGTCAATGTCCACGACCTCGAAGCCGATTCCGCAGCCCTTGGCCTGGCGGACGGGGCCGTAGTCCACGACCTGCTTGACGAAGCCCTCCCCCGTCCACTTGAAGTAGTAGATACCGTAGGGGTCGTACTCGCCCGGGTCGTGGCCGCAGTGGGCGCGGTAGCGTTTGCCCGTGATCAGCTCGGGCTTCCCGTCGCCGTCAATGTCGGCCCAGATCAGGTCGTGGTACTGGCTGTTGAAGGGGTCAATGGGGTGCTTGATCCAGGAGCGCCTGCCGCCGTCGAGACGCTGCTCGAACCAGTCGAGGCCGTAGCCGTGTGCCTGGCCGACGATGAGGTCGGCGAGGCCGTCGCCGTTCACGTCCACGACGAGCACGGGGCAGCTCGCGCCGCCGAGGCTGAACTCGGGGTGGAAGGTCCAGGGCTGCTCGTAGGGCTTCGGGGGCTGCTCGAGCCAGCCGTTGGTGAGCACGATGTCGGGCCGGCCGTCGCCGTTGATGTCGCCGCAGCCGAAGCCGTGGCCCGAACCCCCCTTCTCGGGTGTCCAGATGACGTGCTCGCGGAAGGCGCCCGTGCCCTTGCCGGCGGCATCGGTGATGAGCTTGAAGACTCTCTGCGGGGCGCCGGGCGTGTTGGGCACGATCTCGGGCACGCCACAGCCGTCAATGTCCCAGGCGCGGGTCGTCTCGACGTTGCCAGTGTCGGCGATCTTGTGGACAGGCCACTCCTTCGTCGGGTCGCCCTTGGGGTTCTCCTTCCAGAAGACGGCCTTGCCGAACCAGCCGCCGGTCACGAAGTCGGTCCAGCCGTCGCCGTTGACATCCAGCGGGAGCGTCGAGAAGTCGTCGAAGTACTCGCCTGCGGCGGCGACGGGGCCGATCTTGCACTTGCGGTCGAACCTGGGGCCTGGGTACCAGTAGGCGCCGCTCACGATGTCGAGGTGGCCGTCGTTGTTCACGTCGCACACCCCGGCGGCTTCATACCGCTCGTCGGAGATGAAGACCTTTTCGAATCTCAAAGGGGGCACGCCCAATTCTCCTTCACTCTGTCTCTGGGAGAAGGTTCTGCGCACTCAGGTACTGGGAGATCCGAACAATGATCTGTTCGGCCTCCTGAATGTCCAGCGCGGATTGCTCCTCGCGAATGGACACGCCATACCGGTAGTCGCCGGTCTGCCTGTCGTTGAACAGGCGCCGAATCGTCTCGTGAGCGACCTCAGGAAACAACCCGGTGTGGATGAAATGCCGGTTGAACTCAGCCATGAGGCCCGTGTGCTTCGAGACGGTGACACCCTTGGTCAGCAGGGCGGCCTGGAGCGCGTGGAACACGGCGTAGTAGGCCCTCGATGCCGCGTCGCTGAAATGACCGTGCGAGTGTAGTTCTCGCGCGACCGTCAGCGTGTGCGTCGCCTTCCTCGTCATCAGCGCGAGCTGCTCGGCGAGCTTCGGGTTCGCGGTCACAGCGGCACCCCCTCGCGACGGACATTGATGAACATCGGCTCGTACTCGCGGTCATCGAAGGTGGACTGTTCTTCGACGAACACCGAGAGGCAGGTGTCGTGATGAAAATCGATCTCGCAACTCAGGTGGAAGATCGCCGATTCCATCTCGGGAGTCTTCTCGTCCACGAGGACCATGACATCGTAGTCCGAGCCCTCCTCGTGGTCGCCTCGTGCCCTGGAGCCGAAGAGGACGATGCGCTGGATATGCGTGCCGTAGCGAGCGCGGAGTCTCTCCGTGAGCTCCCGCAGGACGGGGTCGCGTCGCCTCTTGGATGCGCCGCGCCGAATCAAGCCTGTCTCCTGTGCAGTTGGGGCCTATTCCATTGTACGCTTCGGCGGCGAGTTCTCAACGGGCGGGCAGGCTTCGGGGACGCTTGCCCCTCGCCGCTCGCAGCTACTCGATCTTGATCGTGTGCTTCACGGGCACGACCGCGGCAGCCGCGGCGTCGAAGAGCGCCCGGTCCTTCTTGGCGAGTGCGGCGCGGATGCGCTCGAACGCCTCTTTCTCCTCGGGCACCATCCGCTCCATGTGGGGCAGCTTGTTGATGAGGTCCTTGATCATCGGGGTCTCGAAGTTCTGCTGGGCGCGGACGGCCTGCTCGACCTTCTGGAACGGCTCGCAGAAGGGGTTGTCGAGGAGCTCGGCGGCGAGGTTGATGCCCTTGGCGAGATCGGCGGCGGCGAACTCCCTCGACGACTTGCCCCACGTGACCTTCACCTTGTCGCCCTTCGCACCCTTGACGACGAGCGTGAGGCGATTGAGGTCCTGGTTGAACGGCACGAACTCGATGATGCCGCTGGTGGCATTGGGCGACTTCGGGTCGCCGAAGAAGCAGAAGGGGTAACGGGAGCTCTCGATCTCGACCGCGCCGTCCTTGCACGCGAGCACTTTGTGGCCGTCGGTGACGTCGGCCTTCCCGGCGGCGAGGTCCACGGTGATCGTGCCGATGTTGCCATCGCAGCCGAGGGCCTTCAAGAAGGCGTAGGCCATGACCAACTGGCCGTTGGCGCCGGGGTGCACGCCGTCGCCGCCGGCCACGTGGTAGTCCTTGCCGTACTTCGCCTTGGCCTTGGTCATCGCGTCCATCATCGGGTCGAACACGTTGGCGAAGACGACGGCCCGTTCGTCGGCGACCTCTCTGGCGATGTCGCGGAGCTTCGAGAGGGTTTCATTGTACATCTTGGCGGCCGCGGGATCGCGGCGGAACGTATCCGCGTCCACACAGCCCGGCGAGCCGACGACGATGAGGTTGGCCGTGGCCTTCTTGAACTCCTGGACGATGAGGCGCTGGTTGTCGCGGTAGCTCTTGCCCTGGCTGTTCTCGTCGAAGGGCCGGTAGCCGCCGTCGTTCATCCCGTAGCAGGTCGTCGCGACCGTCGGCTTGAACGGCAGCGTGTCGTTGGCCATTCGGCCCTTGTAGCCGCCAGCCGTCTCGCCGCCCCAGCCGAACTGCATCACCCGCAGCTTCGCCGCCGGCTGGCACATCAGCAGGTAGTCCTCGATGAAGACCGAGTACTGCTTCTGCTCCGTGATCGAGTCGCCGATGACCGCCACGAAATCGCCGTCCTGGAGCTTCGCCTCCCCCGCGAAGCACGCCACGGCCACCGCCAACGCCAGCCACACGCCACGAATCACGCTCCGACGCATTTTCCGGCCTCCAAGAAGGAAAGAGGATCTCACGCAGAGGAAGCAGAGGTAGCAGAGAGGAGCAGAACCTCTAATCGGCCTTGATGGATACGAGGCGCTTGCACACGATGCGGACCGGGCCGATGAGGCCGGCGGCAAGGCGGTCGGCGGGCAGGTCCCTGCCCAGCGAATTGGCCGCCGTGTTGGCCACGGCGATCTTCACGGCGTTCGCGCCCGGCTTCAGGGCATCGGTGATGTCGAAGAGATGGGGCGGCCAAAGACGCGCGCCGAGGTCCTTGCCGTTGACAGAGACTTGCGCGACGCAGCCCACCTCGCCAAGGTCGAGGAACAGGCGCTCCTTGCGATAGGCATCTGGAAGGTCCAGGCTCACCATGTAGTCGGCGAGGCCAGAATAGGTCGGATAGCCCACGAAGAGCCACGAGCCGACTCCAACGGCGCTCTCCGAGCACTCGCAGAGGATCGGCTTGTCGAGGGTCCCGACGCCCAGCGTGCGAAGCGCCGCGACGCGCGGCTTGTTCTGCACGCTCGCGGAGAGGTCGGCCACGCCGTCCTTCAGCGGCGCCTCCTGGCCATCCACGAAGAGCTTCGGCTCCTTCGCGCCAGCGGGAACGGTCACGCTCTTCGCGCCGGCGGGGAGGGTGAAGCGGCACCAGATGCTCTCGGCGGCCTCGGGGTCGGGCGGGAGGCCGGGCACTTCGCCCCACGGGCGGATGGGCGGCTTGCCGATGACATCCACCTTGCCCCAGGCCTTGTCGTCGAAATCAGGCTTCTGCCAGCCGTCGGGCGCCTTCTCGGCCATCTTCCACGTGGCATCGGTCACGACGCGGATGAGTCGCCCCGAGGCGAGGCGGATGCGCGATTCGAGCAGGAGCGCGCCCACGTCGCCCTGGTTGGTGAGGTGGACGGCGAAGGCGTTGCTGCCCTTGTGGAGGAGCTTCTTGATGTTGTAGGTCTCTGCCTCATTCCAGTTGCCGTCGGCTCCGGCCTTCTCGCCGTTCACGAACAGCTCGTAGCCGTTGTCGCCCGTGATCGTGGCGGTCGCGAGGTCGGGCTCCTCGGGCAGGTCGAAGGTCTTGCGGAAGAGTCGCTCCTCGTTGTTGCCGTGCATGCCCAGCCAGTTCGCCTGCCACTCGGCGCCGCCGACGGCGGCGACGGGTTGGGGCTTGCCGATTTCAATGGCCTGCCAGTCGGAGTCGTCGAGGTCGGGTGCCGCCAGCTTGCCCGCCTTCTCCTCCTCGACCGAGGGCCGCTTGATCTTCAGGGCGACGATGCCCACGCCGAGGCGCTTCGCCGGCTGCTGCGTCTTCATCGTCCAACCCGTCGCGATGGGAAGCGGTGGAGGCAGATCCCGGACCATGGTGGACTTCATTCGCTGCCCCGTGAACATCACGGAGCAGAGGCCGTTCGTGCGGGCCAGGCCTGTGACGGCCGAGCCATCAGGCTCGACCGCCGTGGCCTGGAGCGCCGGGGCGAAGACAACGTGCTGCTTCGTCGGCGGCTTCCGCAGCACGACGAAGACCGCGCCGTAGGGCGGCAGCCGCAGGTTCAGCATCGTCGTCTTCTCGGTCACGTCGTAGGTCAGCGCGGGGGCGATCGAGCCGTCCTCGGGATCCCAGATCTCCGGCTCGGCCACGCGGGGGAACGTGATCGTGAAGACGAGGTCAATGTGCGCCTGGCTCGTGACGAGGTAGAAGTCGGCTTCGCCCAGCTTCCTGCGCACGAGGAAGAGCACCGGCTCCGCGGGCGGCGGGTAGATGGTGATGCCGTGGGCGGCCTTGGCCTGTGTGAAAACTCCCCCCTCCCCCGTCGTCTTCGAGCAGAGGAACACGATGCGCGCGGCGAAGTCGCCGAGGCCCTTGGCCACGGCAGCATAGGGCTGGGTAGGCGGCTTCGCGTCGGGCTTGGCCGACGTGATGAGCGCGGGGTCGGCGAGCGCCTGCCAGGTGGTGACGCGCTTGACCTCCTCGGGCGTGGTCGAGAGGCCGCCGTCGGCGAGCGCGACCTGGAAGGCGCCGCGGAACTCATCGGGGCACTTCGCCACGGTCTCGGCGAATGCCTTGCTCAGGAACCAGCCTTCGGCGGGGCGGCAGGCCGCGGGCGGATTGCGGAAGCCGGTCGCCAACTCATCTTCGCCGGCCCGTGTCGCTGCACAGAGCAGGCCCGCCGCCAGAGCCAATGCTGCCATCACACGTAGCATCTCAGCGTCCCCCAAGAAACGGAGTAAGGACGCGCCCAATTATCCGCATTGTGGCTGCTCTGGTCAAGCGGAGGACGGGACGGACGGGACCCACGGGACCAATGGGACGGAGAAGTGGTGCTGGTCCGATGGGTCGCATATGTCCCATGGGTCCCATCCTCTCGCGCCGCGGCTTGACTCGCCGTGCGGCCCCGCCTACAATGGCCGCGTCGGGGGACTTCTTAGGAGCAAGGCGATGGCCGAGCGAGACATGACGCGGCGCGGGTTTGTGCGGGCCACAGCGGGACTCGCGGCGGGCGTAGCCGTCGCGGCGCGGGCCGAGCCCGAGGTGGACACGAAGAAAATCCTCAACTACAACCCGAAGATGGGCTACCGACGCTTCGGGAAGAGCGGCGTGATGATCTCCGAGGTCGGCCTCGGCGGCCACTGGAAGAACCGCGACGGCGGCCGCTACTGGGCCAGCTTCGCAGGCGACAACCCCCCGCCCGACGTGCAGATGAACCGCAACGAGGTGTGGGTGAAGGCCGCCGAGATGGGCATCAACTACTACGACATCACCACGGCCGGCGAAGCCGCCATCTACGGCCGCTGCGCCAAGCAGACCGGCGTCAAGCTCCACATCGGCTACTCCGACCACGTGCTGTGCATGCGCAACCCCGCCAACCGCACGGTCGAGAAGCTCATGGTCGAGATTGACGCAGGCCTCAAGCGCCTGATGGTGGACCGCATGTTCCTCTGGCGGCCCCAGGCCAACATGGGCGGCGGCCACACGAAGCAGGAGCTCGACAACGTGCTCGAATGCTTCCGCAAGGCCAAGGAGCAGGGCAAGGTCGAGCACCTCGGCATGTCCACGCACAACCACGCATTCGTCCAACAGGTCATCGAGCAATACGGCGAGCACTACGGCGGCTTCGTCTTCATGTACACCGTCACCAACGAGCCGAAGGCCTCGGCCAGCATGTTCGAGACCCTCAAGAAGAAGGACTGCGGGGCCATCGGCCTCAAGCCTTTCCACGGCAACAGCTTCTTCAGCTCGGTCATCCGCGACGCGCGCAAGGCCGGCAAGGAGCCCGACCTCAACACCGCTGCCATCACCGGCCTGAAGAAGATCCTCGAAGTGCCCGAGATGACCTGCACCATCCCCGGCATGACGACCGTGGACGAGGTGGAGAACAACGTCAAGGCGTCCTACGAGCGGCAGAAGAAGCTCACCCAGGCCGAGCGGCAGTATCTCGCGCAGATTGGGGCCGACTCGCTGGCTCACCTGCCGCCCGACTACGCGTTCATCCGCGAGCAGATGTACGTGTGAGACACTGAGGCAAGAAAGGAGCGGACGGGATGAAGAGACTGGCGCTGGTGTGCGGCGTGCTGCTGGGCGTCGGCGTCGCCCTGGCGGGCGAGGAGTGGAAGCCGCTGTTCAACGGCAAGGACCTCGAGGGCTGGGGCAAGGCCGACCCGACGAAGTTCAAGGTCGAGGACGGCTGCCTGGTGGGCACCCAGGAGGATGGCAAGGGCGCCGACCTCTTCACCACCGAGGCGTTCGACAACTTCGAGTTGCGCTTCACCTACAAGGTCAAATGGCCGGCCAACAGCGGCATCTGGTTCCGCGACCGCTACCAGTTCGACATTCTCAAGTACACCAATCCCAAGACCTTCAGCGGGGCCTTCTACCCCGGCACCAAGAGCACCTTCGCCTTCGTGAACCTCGACGAGTCGATCGAGAACCGCGACGGCTGGAACGAGGGCCAGATCTACGCGAACGGCGACCACATCATCTTCTGGCTCAACGGCCACCAGATGGGCGAGGTGCACGACACTCGGTCCGCCAAGGGCCGCGTCGGCATCCAGGTCCACGGCGGCGGCTTCAAGGGGATGCAGATCATCATCAAGAGGCTCGAGCTGCGACCCCTGAAGGAAGGCGACAAGCCCACGCCCCCCGCCGCCCCCAAAGCAGCGGAGCCGGCGAAGTGAAGCATCCCGCCGCGCTGCTCGCCCTGGGCGGCGGCCTTGCGGTCGCCGCCCTTCTGGCGTCGTGCCGTGGACCCGCCGGGTCCGCCACCGGCTCCTCCGCAAAGAAGGAAGTCGTGTGCTACGAATGCCACATCGACTTCAAGGGGGAGGAGTTGACCACCGCTCACGAGAGGGCCGGCGTCACCTGCATCCGCTGCCACGGCGCCAGCCAGCCGCACATGAACGACGAGGTGCGGAAGACCCCGCCCGACGCCATCTTCCGCGACCCGACGATGAAGGTCTTCTGCCTCACGTGCCACGTGGCCGACTATGGTGCGGTGAACAGCCACAGGGCGGAGGAGGCCAAGCGGAAGACCGGCGGCAAACCGCGCGCCTGCACCGAGTGCCACGGAGAGCACAAGCTGGTGCGCGCTGACGCCAAGCCGTGAGAGCCGCCAATCGAGCGCGATGCTTGTACACCATTCGTAGGGTGTCCGGTGGCGCAGGTACCCAACCTGTGGTGAGGGGAGGGACCGTAGCCCCACAAACCGGTCCGTCCGCCGACGATTCTGCACGCTGGGGTGTCGAACGCACCCGGATTTCTGCCCCCTGGCTCCTTGACGAAGCGCAGACATGAGGTATACTGAATTACACGGAAGGGTGACCTCCCGAGGCCAAGTGCCGCGGCAATAAGAGGGCGGATGCGACGCGCTATCCCAGGTGTGCGCGACCGTCCAGGGGAACCCGGCAGGAGGCGTACCGATGGCGGCCATACTCGTCGTCGAGGATGACAAGAATCAGCGCCTGCTTCTCGCCGAGGAGCTCGCAGGCGAGGGCCACGCGGTCCTCACCGCGGGCAGCGGGCAGGACGCTCTCGCCACTGTTGCCAAGACCATGCCCGACCTGGTGATCGTGGACATTGCTATGCCGGAGATGGACGGCCTGGAGCTGCTCGGCAGGCTCCTCGCCGTCAACCACCGCTTGCCCGTCATCATTCACACGGCCTACGGGAGCTACAAGGACAACTTCATGTCCTGGGCGGCCGACGCCTACGTTGTGAAGCGCGGCAATCTGCAGGAACTGAAAGACACGGTCCGTTGCGTGCTGACGAAGCCGCTCGGCTCCTGCCCGTCCCCAGCGGCCGCCGAGGCCCGCGCCTGAGCTTCCCCCTACGCGAGCGTCACCTGCCGCCCCGTCCTGTGCGAGCGATAGGCGGCCTCCATCAGCTCGGTGAGTTGCGTGCCATCCTCGAGCCCGAAGTGGATCGGCGCGCCCTCGAGGATGCCGCTGACCCACTGGCGGAGCGGCGCCGGCAGTGGCTTCGGCAGCTCGGCGGGCGCCACCCAGCCAGGCACGGACGAGGCCACCTTGTTCGAGCGGAGCTGGACCCTGCCCTCCGGCCCCCCGATGAGGAGGGAGCCTTCGGTGCCGTAGAGCTCGAGCATGCCGGGGCTGTGGGACGAGACGAAACTCGTCTCCACCACCGCGATGGCCTTGCTCTCGAACTCGATGAGGCACACCGAGTTGTCCTCGACCACGTGGCCCGTGCGGTCGTTGAAGGTGGAGACGATTCGGCTGGGCTTGCCGAGGATCCAGCGGGCGAGGTACATGGGGTGCGCCCCCAGGTCCATCATCGCCCCGCCGCCGCAGGTCTCCGGCACGTAGAAGTGCGGCGGGAGCCAGCCGGCCGACGCCCCGTTGTGCGCCACGCGGACCCGCAGCACTGTCACGTCGCCCAGCAGACCCTCGTCCAGCACCGACTTCGCGAACAGGCTCGTGGCCGACGTGCGCTGCGGCATCGAGATGCAGAATCTCACGCCCGCCTTGCGGACCGCTGCGGAGATCCGGTCGCAGTCCTTCACCGTGAGGGCCATCACCTTCTCAGTGAAGATGTGCTTGCCTGCCTTGGCCGCGGCGATCATCACGCCGGGGTGCATCGAGGTCGGCGCATCCACCACCACGCCATCCACATCATCGCGTTCGCAGCACTTCCGCAGGTCGGCCTCGAAGGGGACCTTCAGCTCCTCGGCCCAGGCCTTTCCGCGGGCCGGCTCCTCGTCCCACACCACCGTCACCTTCGCGTCGGGGAATGAGTTCACCGTGTTCGCATACCCCTTCGCATGCACGTGCCAGCCGCTCAACATCGCCACTCGCAAGACGGCCATTCGTTTCTCCTGGAAGAACGATGGCGTGCATACCTGCACGCGAAACGCTAATGGGTCAGGTAGTAGATGATGATGTTGATGCCCATGCGGAGGGCGGCCTCGTTCTGCTCGGCGGTGTTCCACATACAGGTCCAGCCGCAATGGAGGTCGCCGGGGGTGAGGTAGGTCATGATGCGGCCCGTGCCCTTCTCGAAGAGGGCGTAGGCGCCGTGGTTGACGCCCTGGATGAAGGGGGCGCCGTTGGGGAACTCGAAGTAGCAGCGGTTGATCTCGTGGTCGTTGGGCACGCGCTGCATCGTCATGCCTTCCTTCTCGAAGAGGCGGTTGACGATGCGGACGTAGTCCTTGAAGAAGCGGTCGCCCGTCTTCCCGAGCACGCAGTCGTCGGCGTAGACGAAGCCGCCGCGCAGGAGGAACTCCTTCAGGTTCCCGGCCTCATTGTCGGGCAGGTCGAACCAGCCCTCGGAGGTAGCGAAGAGGAAGGGATAGCGGCACGTGCTATCGAGGTCGGCGAGGCGGACGACGATGGGGTCCTCGCTCGCGTTGACGTTGGTGAGCTGGCGGAGGCGCTTGCGCAGGATCACGTCGCCCACGGGATAGATGTTCCACTGGTCGCCCGTCTCGTCCTTGACGTGGAACATGACGCGAGGGAAGTAGAAGGTGCCGGTCTTGACGGCCTTCGGGCCGTCGGCGCCCTGCGTCGGCGCGCCGGAGGCGAGGCCCGACAGACCGCCCAGCGCCGCGGCGCCCAGGGCCGCCGCTCGGAGGAACTCGCGGCGGCCCATTGCGGATCGCGGATTGGGGATCGCGGACTGAAATCCGAAGTCCCCGAACACCTCTTGCTTCCAGTCTCTCAGGACGCTCTTGTTCTCGAGCAGGTTTTGCATGGCTCGCACCTCATCGCCCGTCCAGGTTGCTGGCCTGGAATCGGGAATCCTCAAACGAGGGACACACGCCTGCGAATGACCCATTCCACGGAGAGCGCGGCGACCACCAGGGCAAGCCACAGCGGCGTATCCCAGATGTCGTGCTCGTCGTGGAGGGTTTCCTTCTGCTTCCGCTCGCCTGCCGAGGCCTCGATGGCCTTGAGCATCTCCTCGGCCTCGCCCGGCTCGAAGTAGCGGCCGCCGGACACCGAGGCGATCTCCTTCAGCAGGGCCACCTTCTGCCCTGCGTCGGTGTACTCGTCGAGGGTCTCGCCGACGGTGAAGGTGGTGCCGGCGCCGAGCGGCGGGTCGCCTTTCACCGTCGCCGTAGCTGTGACCGTGTAGTCCCCGGCGTCGGGCGGCTCGAACTGGGCTTCGTAGACGCCGGGCTCGCTGAGGGTCCAGCTCAGCTTCATCGGCCTCTCCTGGCCGGCCGCGTCCTTGAGCTTCGCCCCGAACGGGTCGGCGATCTGGACCGCGACCTCCGCGTCGTTCACCGGCTCGAACTTGCGGTCGAGCACGGTGGCACGCAGGGTTACCGGCTCCTCCAGCGAATAGAGATCCTTGTCCGCCTCGATCTTGAGGGTGGGCTTGGAGCCGACGGCGAGCCAGCGGACGAGCTGCTTCCAGAACTTCTCGTGCAGTTCGTTCTCGATAGGGACGGCCATGCGCCAGTGCCAGGACCCGCCTGTGGCGAAGGCGGCGGCCTTGCCCGCCCCGTAGTCCTGGACGGCCAGGATCGGGGCGCCGCTCTTCGGCTCGACGGCGAGCACCTGGGCAAGCGGCTTCGTCTCCGCGATGGGGTTGTAACCGATGAGGGTCGGTGCTTTCTGCCAGATCTCGCGGTTCAGCACCACGTTGGGGCTCTGGAGCATGACGGGGTGTTCCTCGCCCGACTTGGTGAGGCGGACGCTGAACTCCACCTGGCGGTATCCGACGGACGGTGGGGGCAGGAGGACGGGGAGCAGGGCGGCGATGGGCGTGCTCTGGTAGTTGCCGAGGTTGAAGGAGTTGACGCCGCCGAGCATCAGGAAGCCGCCGCCGCGCCGCCGCACGAACTCCTCGGTGATGCGAAGCTGGTCGGCGCTCAGGGCGTCGGCCGCCACGTCGCCGAAGATCACCGCCTGGAACCGGCCGAGGTGCTCGAGCGACTTGGGGTATCCGTCGGCCAAGCCGTCCTCCTCCTCGGCTCCCTGGAGGACGAACTTCTTGGGGCCTTCGAGCCGCAGGATGCTGGCGATGCGGAAGTCCTTGTCGCGGAGGAAGGCCCGCCGCAGGAAGCGGTATTCCTCGCGCGGGCTGCCCTCGAGATAGAGCACGGGAAGCCGATCCTCGACCACCCGCACGATGAAGTCGAACCGATTGTTGTCCCGGATGATCTCCTGCTCGTGGGGCGGCACCTCGACGGTGTAGGTGAAGGTGCCCTTCTTCTCGGGGCGGAAGGCGAGGCGGACCCGATGGATGCGCTGGCCGGGCTCGGGGACCACGCCCTCGAGGGTCTGGAGCACCTCCTTGTCCTGGCGGAGGATGATGTTGAACGGCTCGTCGAAGCCGTGGGTGCGGATGTTGGCGAAGATGTCCACGGAACTGTTGTTGCGCACCTGACGCGGGGCGCGGATGGCCAGGACCTCGTAGTCCCTCGGGGGGTTCGGGTTGCCGAGGCCGATGCAGTAGACCGGGCGGCGCTTGGCCTGAAGCTCCAGGGCCATGTCGCGTGGGGCGCCGCCGGCGTTCACCGCACCATCGGTCACCAGCACGATGCCGACGACCGGCACGCCGCGAAGCTCGGAGTCCACGTGGTTCAGCGCCGAGTAGAGGTCGGTGCGCTCCCCGGTGCCCCGAAGCTTCGCCACGCTGCCGACCGGCTTGACGCTGGAGCTGAAGGCGAAGGTCTGCACGGGGCAAATGGCGGCGAGCTGGCGCCAGACCTTGTCCTCCTCAGGCGTGCCGAGCAATTGCCTGGCCAAGGCGAGACGCGAGAGGCGCTTGTCCTCCTTCCTCGCCGGCTCGATGTCCTCGATCCGCATGCTCCGCGAGTCGTCCACCAGCAGGGCGAGGAACGACTCCCGCTTCTCCTGCCGTGGCGTCCGCAGCACGGGATGGAACAGGATGAGCACGAGCAGTCCAAGAGCCGCGCCGCGGAGGGCAGAAAGCGTCCGCCGAGTCCCTCTCCTCAGTTCTACGGGCGCCCGACGGTAGAAGTAGACGGCCCCGCCGACCGCGGCGGCGAGGGCCAGCAACGCCAGCTCAGGGCGCAAGCCGGAGCCGAGCCGCAGCCGGCCGTCGAGGAACTTGTCGAGCGGGTACTTGAAAAGCGTCTCAAACATGCTGCGCTATGGCCAACCTGTGCGAGGATGAATGGATGATTGGATGGGTGGATGAATGAAAGAGCCCGAGCCTCCTCTGCCATTCATCCATTCATCCAGCCATCCATTCATCCCCTACGGTTTTTTCGTCGCCGCCTTGCTCAGCGACTCGAAGTAGGCATCCACGAAGGAGCGGTACTGGGGCGGACACTCCTCGCGGCGCTCGGAGTGGAGGCGCTTGGCCGACAGGGTCTCCTTGAGCACCTCGTCGAGGCTCCTGCCGATGCCGGTGACGACGCTGGCGAACTTGCCGGCCTCGGCCTTTCTCACCTTGTCGAACATCCGCCGGAAGCTCTCGGGGTCCTGCACGCGGCGGTCAAGGTAGTTCAGGGTCGTCGTGTCGGCCAACTCCTCGTCGCGGAGCGTGTCGGCGAGGTCGCGTGCCTTGAGCCAGAGCTGGTCCACGTCGTCGCGGGCCGGCCCCGCCCCGCCGCCCACGTTGCTGCCCAGGCCGGCGGTGCCGGGGGTGGATGCCCCGCGCATCTCCCCCTTCTCGGTGTCGGCGAGGCGTTGGGCCAGCGAATCCTCGCGCTGTCCCGGCGTGCCCTTTCCCGGGGTGCCTTTCCCCGGCTCCCCCTTCCCTGGCTCGCCCTTGCCCGGCTCGGCTTTGCCGGGCTCGCCCTTCCCCGGTTCGCCTTTCCCTGCCGGCCCTTCGCTCGGCGCGCCCTTTCCTGGCTCGCCTTTCCCTGGTTCGCCCTTTCCCGGCTCGCCCTTCCCGGGCGTGCCCTTTCCCGGCTCCCCTTTGCCTGACTCGCCCTTGCCGGGGACGCCTTGGCTGGGCTGGCCCTGGCCCGGCTCGCCGCCGCCGGACTGGCCCTGGGAGGGCTGGCCCGCGGTGGCCTCGCCGCCTCCCGGCTGCCCCTGGCTCGCCTGGCCGCTGGGCAGCCCTGCGATCTGGCGCACTCGCGCGCCAATCTCACTGGCCTGGCGCGCCGCGCGGCCGATGATGCCGGTCTTCGAGCCGGCGAGCATGTCGCCCGCGTCGCGGAGGCGGCCCGTAACGCCGTCCAGGGCACCCTCGATTTCCTCCTGCGTCGCCCGCGCCGAGCCGATGTTGTCCTGCGACAGGTCCACACCGGCGTCCACCATCTTCTGGGCCACGGCGTCCCGCTTCAGGCCGTCGCTGACGTCTCGGAGCGACGAGGTCAGGCGCTCCTCCTGCGTCTCCTTGGCCCACTTGGCGAGGTCGCCGACGTAGGCGTCGAACTCCTTCACGGCTTCGCTGAGCTTGAGTTGCTCGCCGGCGAGGCCCTGCATGCGGCCGGCGATGCGGGGATCCTGGGCCTTGGCCTTGTCCACCGCGCCGCGGGAGGGGCCGGGCCGCGCGCCGCGTGCCGCGTGCCGCGTGCCAGGAGACGACTCGTCGCCGGCGCCGGGTTCTCCCTCGCCGGGTTCCCCCATGCCTGGCTCGCCCTTGCCTGGGATGCCTTTCCCTGGGGTGCCTTTGCCGGGCGCGCCCTTGGCGAGAGCGCCTTTTCCGGGCTGTCCCTTTCCAGGCTGGCCTTTGCCGGGGACGCCTTCGCTGGCCTGCCCTTCACTGGGCTGGCCTTCGCTGGGCACGCCCTTGCCCGGCTCGCCCTTTCCGGGCCGGCCTTTGCCTGGGGTGCCTTCGCTGGGCTGGCCGGTGCCGGGCTGGCCTTCGCCGGCTTCGCCGCTGAGTTCGCGGATGCGGTCCTCGAGCTGGCGGGTGCCCTGAGAGACACGGGACTGGTTCTGGCTCAGCGCAGAAGCGCCTTGCTGCGCGGCGGCGAGGGCCTCGCCGAGGGACTCGAATTGTGCGGCCTTGAGACCGTGCATGGCGGAGCGCATGGCCTGCTGGGCGCGGCGTGCCTGGGCCATGGCGGCCTGGAGGTCGCCCCGCTGGAAGCTGTCGGCGGCCTGGCGCATCTCGCGCGAGGCGTCGCGGAGGCCGGCGGCGGCGCGCTCGCCCATCGGGCTCGCGGGGTCGGCGCCGCGGGCCACGTCGCGGGCGAGTTGGGCCGCGCGGTCGGCGAGGGCGGTCTGGCGTTGGGCAAGTTGCTGAGCCGTCCCTTGCTGCGACGGGCTCGATGAGCCGCCGCCAGGCTGATTCTGCTGCTCCATCCCGGGCTGGGGCGGCTGCTGTTGCTGGCTCTCGCCGCCTCCGCCGCCGGCCTGGCTGGGAGGCGGACGGCGGTCGTTGGCCTCGACCTTCCACTGTTCGTCGGTGTAGCCGAGCTTCTTCTTGCTCTTCTCCTGCGGCTCGTCGTCGGGTTCGCTGGAGCCGCCGCCTGGGGTCTGGCTGCGGTGGGGGTTGCTGGGGCCGGCGCGCTCGTTATCGCGGAGCCTGGCATAGCGGAGGCCCTTGAGCTTCTCAGGCTCGGCCTTCTTCATCTCGCCGCCGTGGCCGATGTCGGGCAGGTCGGCCCGCGGGTCCATGCTGGCGTAGGGGATGGCCCGCTTGTCTATGCGGATCATGTCGCCCTTGGTGCCGCCGCCGGCCGAGGGGTCGGTGGTGCAGGACATTTCAGCGGCCTCGCGGAGCTTGCGGTGGCCGAACGCCTCACGGGCCATCTCGATGAGCTGCTCCTGCGAGGCGTAGATTTCGCCCGCGAGGGCCAGCTCTTTGGTGAGGGGGGCGGTGCGCTCCTTGAGGTGCAGAGCGCGGCGGTAGTCGGGCGGCTTGAAGTGCCGCGGATTGTCCTCCTGCTGGAACGCGGTGAGCGAGTCGCTCATCACCTCGGGCAGGCGGAACTCCGCCTGCTCCATCACGGCGTCCTGGTTGTAGCCGCCCGAAGGCTGGCCGGTGTGGATTGGGGCGGTGGCGAGCTGGAGTTCCTGGATGGCCTTGGCCGTGTTGATGCTTTCAGCCATGGCCATTGCCTGCTGCATCTCGAGGGCGGCCTTGCCCGGCTCGTACTCCCTCACGAGGTCGAGGGCTTTGTGGAGTTTCTCCGTGGCGGCGGCGAGGACGGCCGCAGCGGCCTCGCGGACCTCCTTGGACAATTCCCCCTTCCCGCCGAGGAGGTTGAGGCCCTTCTGCGAGTTCAGAGCCGGCTCCATGCGTCCAGCCAGCTCGGTGCACTGGCTCTGGAACTCGCCGGTAGGGATCTTGCCGCGCTGCTGCTCGATGTGCCAGGCGGCGGCGGCCAGCAGGATGATGTCGGGCGTCCACAGGTAGTCCCAGTGCGGCAGGTCGGGGGCCGTGGGGGCAGCGGGCCACGACGCCGCCACTTCCAGGGGCATCAGCTTGATGAAAAAGAGGTCGGTCTTCGCGGCCTGCCCCTTCTGGTCGGTGATCTCCATGTAGTAAAAGACCATGTCGCCGATCTTGGGGGCGGGGCTGACCTTCTCCAGCTCGAAGACGTGTTCCACGCGGCCGTCGAGGAAGTTCCGGAAGTCCTTCTGGGCCGTGGGCGCCATGGCGAGGGGCATCGGCTCGGCCTTCCCGTCGCGGTAGTAACTGAGGTGGGCGACCGCGTCCTTGATCGCGAAGTCGTCGGTGACCTTCGCGGCGAACGTGATCTCGCAGAGGGGGTGAACGCTCATGTCCACCTTTGGCGCGACCATGGCGATGGCTGGCGGCTTGTCGGGCACGGCCTTGACGAAGAAGAAGTCGGGGAACTTGTAGGTCTCACCATAGATGTCGGCGATCTCGTAGGTGTAGGAGCCGTCCTTGCTCACGGTGAACGACGCGGTGACACCCTCCTCGGGCTTGGCCCCAGGCTTCATGGGCACGGCGGTGGCGCCGTCGAGCTTGAGCGTGCCGGCCTTGAGCGGGTTGTTGGCGACGACCCGCACGTCCACGCGCGTGCCCGCGAGAGCCGTCACGTCGCCGCTGGGGCCGAAGCTGCTCTGCGGGTCGCGTCCGAGATAGCTTGGGTAGTGATAGGTCAGCTCGATGCCGCGCACGGCGAGGGGGTCGTAGACCTTGATCTCGTACTTCTCGGAGGCCTGGCCGCAGGCGGCGACGTGGTAGGTGAAGGACTCATTGATGTCGCGGAAGGGCAGGCGGAAGCCGAAGCGGGCCTGGTCCTTCTCCATCTCGACCGCGTGCTCCCTGCCCTCTGCCCCAGCGAACTGGTAGTGGAAGACGGGCGGGATGAGCGGGTCGCGCGAGAGCGTAGCCGTGAACTCGATGCCCTTGCCGCGCAGGAGGGTCATGCCCCTGGGCAGGACGTTGATCTCGATGGGGCGGTTGACGAAGCGCTCGTGGGCGATGCGGGCCTCCTGCTCCAGGCGGGCCTCCTCGCGCTCGCGGCGGAGGGACTCCCACGGGACGAGGATGCGCTCGCCCTTCGCCCGCGTGTACTGCGGGAAGGTGATGCTGGTGAGGGCGAAGACGGCCAGGAGCGCGGCCGCGGCCGCCAGGTGCTTGCGCAGCCGGCCCAGGTTGGCGAACGCACGGGAATTCGTCTTGTCTATGCGGCGAACAGCGTCGCCCACGAGGAGCGTGGCGATGAAGCCGGAGAGGCCGGCCTTGGGCTTCCGCTGGCATTCGAGGGCGGAGATGACCGAGCCTTCGGCCTGGCGTGAGCGCTCCTCGATGTAGAGGGCGATCTGCTCGTCCGGGATCCGCCGGAGGAGCGGGGCCACGACCCGCCGCACGAAGACCGCCACGAGCAAGGCCAGCGCCACACTCAGCATGCCGAGGCGGATTATGCCGCTGAAGCCGTAGATCGCATCCGCCAGCATGAACACGAGGAACAGCCCGAGGGCCTCGGTGGCGACCACGAGCGCCCCGTCGAGAGCCGCCGCCGCCTTCCACCGCCGGCGCACTCTGGCCAGACGCCGCCTGAAGGCTTGGGGATCGTTCTGCATGGCTGTGCCTCCAATGGATAGGACCTATAGGACGCATAGGACCTATTCGACACAGGGTCAGGCCCTGCCGATTCGCGTGGCCAGGAACATCTCCCCCGTCAGGGCCACGAGCACCGCGAGCAGGAGGTAGCGCCAGAGCTTCTGGCGGTTCTCCAGCCGCTCGCGAGCCGTGGCCTTGGCCACGACCGACACGGCTCCGGGCGCGCTCTCGCCCTCCAGCGCGGGCCCCTTCTGCACCGTGCTGAGCAACAGCTTCATGTCCAGGGGCCGGAGGTCCGGCTCCCTTGGATCGAGGTTCGCAGCGAAGCGGGCGCTCCCGCCCTCATAGGCCAGCTCGTAGATGCCCGGCTTCTCCGGTGCGAAGCTCACGGCGGCGCCGGAAGGCGACTTCCTCACGTCGGCTGGCTTCTCCCATTCTACCACACCGGCCTGGTCCGCGAGGCGGCGAAGTGTCGCTGCCCCTCCCTTCGGGGTCACATCTTCATTTAGCGCTTTGCCGCCAAGTGCGAAATGAAGAGGTGACCCCAGTGCGTGGGCGATCTCCTCGCCCACCGCGAAGTTCCGCACGCTGCCCGTCCGCCGCGCGCACAGCCGCTTTGTCACCTGATGCACGAACGGCACGAACACGCTCTTCAGGCACAGCGTGTTCCACTCCATGTCCAGCGACGTCACCAGGAGGAGCGACTTGCCCTTCGCCCCTTGCTCGAAGACCCGCTCGAGGAGCACGGGATGGGCGTCCTTGTTGCTGAACCGCGCAGGCACCTCGGCCCGCAACGAGTGGCTGACGAGGAAGTACTGCGTGAACTCGGCGAGCGAGAAGTCGCCGGTGTGGGGCTGGGCGAACTCGGCGAAGATCTCGTGCCGCAGGTCCACCTGGTTGATGACCACCGGCGGTTCGCCTTCGGCCATCGCCCGCCGCACGAGGGTGCAGGGGGCCAGGTCGCCAAACGTCTTGTTGAACTCCTCGGGCACGACCTTGGAACCGCAGATGAGGCCGATGCCGCCGCCTGCCGCGACAAAGCGCCCCAGCGGCGACTCGAGCCCCGCGCCCGCCGTGACCTCGGCCGGCAGGTTCGACACGTTCAGGAACAGAGCGACATCCACGCCTTCGAGGTCCGAAGCCCTCATCTCGCCGGGCGCCACCTCACGGACCTCGAAGGGGCTGACAACGCCCTCCACCTCGGGCACGAGCGCCGCCTTCACGAACAACCCGTCGTTCAGCACCGCACGCTCCGCCCGGTCGGCATTGACCAGCAGCACGTGCACACGCGGCGTCACGTGGATGCAGAAGTACGCCACGTTGTCCTGCGGCAGGTCGTCCTCGGCCCTCACGGCGATGCTGCCCACCACGTCGCCTGGCTCGGTGAACTTGTGGCGGAAGCGGACGGGGGCCTCCTCGCCGGGGCGGAGGTTGACGGTGAGGCTCCCCTTCTCCTCGCCGTTGACCCGAAAGGTCACGAGGGCATCGCTCAGCGGCTTGTCCGTGAGGTTATGCACCGTGGCGGAGATGACCTCGACGAACCCGCCGGCGACCACGAGCCGGGGCACGGCGACCCGCCCGACGAAGACGTTCTGCACCGGCTTCTGCGCCACGTTCCGCAGGCTCAGCCCGATGCCAGGGGCAAGCGTCCAGTCGCCGGGGCTCTTCCATGCACTCTCCTGGAAGTCGCCGATGAGGACGATGCGCCGCGCCGCCTCGTTGCGGTCGGCCCGCGTGAGCGTCTGGTTGGCTTGCCGCAAGGCGAGGGCGAGGTTCGTGCCGCGCCAAGTCGGCTGAATGGCCCGAATCGTCTCCTCGGCCTGCGGGAGGGTGGAGCCGATGGGGCACAGTTCATCGTATTGCGACGAGTAGGCGGCCACGCCCACCTTGGCGGCGGGGTCGGCCTCGTGGAGGAGCTTCAGGCCCTCCTGCTTCGCGCGCTCCAGGCGGCCCTCGGCCTGCATCGAGTACGAGTTGTCAACGAGCACCAGGACGGCCTCCTCACCGAGGGCCGTCCTCCCGCCCACCTGCCCCTCCACCGGCCGCTCGAAGAACGGCCTGGCAAACGCGAAGGCCAGGATGGCGAGCGCCAGCGCCCGCAGGAGCACGAGGAGAAACTCCTCGAACCGCCGCCGGTGCACGACGCGGTGCGAGGTCTTCTTCAGGAACCGCAGGGAGCCGAAGACCACCTGCTGCACCCGCCGACGCTGGACGAGGTGGATGATGACGGGGATCAGCGCCGTGGCGGTGGCTGCCAGGAACAGGACGTTGAGGAAACCCATCGGGCCTCTCGGTCTCGCAATCCGTAATGCGTAATCCGTAATCCGTAACAAGAGAGGAGCAGAGCGCCGACCAGTTTGTCCTTCTCTGGTTACGGATTACGAATTACGGATTACGGACCTCATCACACACGCCTCAGAACCGTCGACTCCGTTGGAACAGGTATTCCGAGAGCGCCAGCTCCAGCGGGGTGGACGTGTCGAAGAGCCGATAGTCCACCTTCAGCTCGGCACAGCCCTCCCGATAGGCGTCCAGAAAGCGGTTCAGCTCGGCGAGGTACTGCTTCCGCACGGCGTCGGGCGCGGTCAGCAGCCGCTCGTTGGTCTCGGGGTCCACGAACTCCGTCATGCGGTCGAAGGGGAACTCCAGCTCCGCCTTGTCCATCACGTGGAAGACGATGACGTCGTTGCCGAGGAACTTGAAGTGCTGGAGTCCGCTGAGGACGGCGTCGGGCTCGTCGTAGAGGTCGGAGATGAGGATGATGAGTCCGCGCTTCTTGATGCCCTCGGCGAGGTCGTGGAGGGGCTTGCCCGTCTCCGTGGCGCCGCCGGGCTTCAGGCCCTCCAGCTCGGCCAGCATCAGGTGGAGATGGGGCATGCGGCTCCGCGGCGGCAGCAGCGTGCGAATCTCCGTGTCGAAGAGCACCAGGCCCGTGGCATCGCGTTGCATCATCATGAAGTAGGCGAGCGAGGCGGCGAGGTAGGAGCCGTATTCGAGCTTGGTGAGCCGGCCCGAGCCGTAGCCCATCGAGGCGCTCTTGTCGAGCACCACGGTGCAGGCGAGATTCGTCTCCTCCTCGAACTGCTTGATGTAGAAGCGGTCGGTCTTCCCGTAGACCTTCCAGTCGAGGTGGCGGATCTCGTCGCCGGGCACGTATTGGCGGTACTCGGCGAACTCGACGGAAAAGCCGCGGTACGGGCTGCGGTGCAGGCCCAGCACGAAGCCCTCGACCACTGTCTTCGCCAGCAACTGCATGTCGCTGATGCGGGACAGCGTGTCGAAGTCGAGATAGCGGAAGGTTGTTTCCTGCTGTTCTGGCATGGATTACAGCCCGGAGGCCGGCTTGGGCACGGTCTCCAAGAGGCGCTGGATGATCTGCTCGGACTTGATTCGTGCGGCCTCGGCCTTGAAGTTGGTGATGATGCGATGGCGGAGCACGGGCAGGGCCACGGCCTCGACGTCGCCGACCGACACGCCGAAGCGGCCGCTGAGGACGGCTCGGGCCTTGCCCGCGAGCACCAGGTAGTGGCTGGCCCGCAGGCTCGCGCCCCAGGTCACGTAGTCCCGCACGAAGTCAGGCGCGCCCCCGCTCCGAGGCCGGCTCATCGCCACGAGCCGTACGGCGTAGCGCGCCACGGGGTCGGCCACGGGGATCTCCCGCACCACGTGCTGGTAGCCCAGCAACTCCTCGCGGTGCATCACGCAGTCGAGCTTCTCCCGCCGCCGGCTCGTCGTCTGCCCGACGATTTCAATCTCCTCCGCCCGCTTCGGGTAGCCGATGATGATGCTGAACATGAAGCGGTCCTGCTGGATGGCGGGCAGCGGGTAGGTGCCCTCCTGCTCGATGGGGTTCTGCGTGGCCAGCACGAAGAAGGGCCGCTGGAGGGGGTAGGTGACGCCGCCCACGCTCACCTGCCGCTCCTGCATGGCCTCGAGGAGCGCGGCCTGCGTCTTCGGCGGCGTGCGGTTGATCTCGTCGGCCAGGATGATATTGGCGAAGATCGGGCCGCGGAGGAACTTCATCGTGCGCTTGTGCGTCGCACGGTCCTCCTCGAGGATTTCCGTGCCCGTGATGTCGGAGGGCATGAGGTCGGGGGTGAACTGGATGCGGCGGAAGCTCAGGTCGAGGGCCTCGCCCAGGCTCATGATGAGCAGCGTCTTGGCGAGGCCGGGCACGCCCGTGATCAGGCAGTGGCCGCCGGCGAAGAACGACAGGAGCACCTGGTCCACCACCTCGTCCTGGCCGACGATGACGCGGCGGATCTGCTGGAGGACCCGCTCGCGCCCCTCCTTGAGCTTCTCGAGCATCTCGGCCGCCCGCGCCTCATTCAGCTCCGCTGCCACCTGCGCTGCTTCGCTCACCGGAACCCCCTCATTGGTCTTGTCACGCGTCACGGGTCACGCGTCACGCATGGCCTTCGTCAAGCGCCCGATCACATCCTCCACCGTCACCTTATCCACGTCGGCTCGGAAGTTGAGGCCGATGCGGTGCCTCATCACGGGGGCGACGACGCCGCGAATGTCGTCGGGCTCGACGGTCATCCGGCCCGCCATCGCCGCGCCCGCCTTGGCGCCCAGGACGATGAACTGGCTGGCCCGCACGCCCGCGCCCCACTCGACGTATTCCTTGACGAAGTCGGGGGCGCTCTGGTTCTCGGGCCGCGAGGCCGACACCAGGTCCACGATCCCCTCGATCACCTCCTGCGGCACCTCGACCTTCAGAATCAGGTCCTGATAGGCCAACAGGTCCTCCTTCTCCATGATCGGACCCAGCTCGACCTCGCCCGTGCCGGTGGAGACCTTGATGGCCGTCACCTCGTCGTCCTCGCCCAGGTAGTCCATCAGGACGCTGAACATGAAGCGGTCCTGCTGAGCCTCAGGGAGAGGATAGGTGCCCTCCTCCTCGAAGGGGATCTGGGTGGCGAGGACGAAGGTGGGCTGCTCGAGGGGATACGTCTTGCCGCCGATGGTCACCTGCCGCTCCTGCATGGTCTCGAGCAGCGCGGCCTGGGTCTTCGGCGGGGTGCGGTTGATCTCGTCGGCCATCACGATGTTGGCGAAGACCGGGCCGCGGACGAACTTCAGCTCGCGCCGTCCCGTCGCCATGTCCTCCTCGAGGATCTCCGTGCCCGTGATGTCCGACGGCATCAGGTCGGGGGTGAACTGGATGCGCTTGAACGACAGGCGCATCAGCCGCGCCAGCGAGGAGACCAGGAGCGTCTTGGCCACGCCCGGCACGCCGGTGAGCATGCAGTGGCCGCCGGCGAAGAACGCCGTGAGCACCTGGTGCATCGCCTCGTCCTGGCCCACGATCACCCGCTTGAGCTGGGAGACGATGTGGCTCGCCTGCTCCCGCAGTCGCTCGGCACCGACTTCTGGACCGGCCATTCGCGCCCTCCGATTGTGGCCCCACCCTGCGCCTGTCCCTCCGACAGCCCATAGTAGGGGGTTGCTCCCCGGATTTCAAGTCCACCCGGCCGACGTCGGGGGGGGGCGCGGCAGGTGGTGGGGTTGGGGCGAGCCCCTACGACCCCGATTGCCCGACGCCGCTCCGACCGGCGACGGGGGCATCGAGTCTCCGGTCCAGCAGATGCTTCCATTCCCACGTGCCGGTCCAGGTGCGCTTGGGCGGGCCGCTGGGCCGCTTCTCGGTCTGCCACAGCTTGGTGTGGTACGCGGCGCGGAGGCGGTCCCGGGCGAGGTGGACGACGAAGAAGCCGTTCTCCGTCTGCCCGGTGTTGATGCAGGTGAGGGGCTTGGTTTGGCCCTCCGGCTTCCAGTCGCGCAGGCCGGTGCCGGTGTGCCCGTAGAGGTAGAGGACGACGGTGTAGGGCCGGGCGACGTCGTAGACGGCCTGCCAGTCCTCCGGGTGCCACCAGTTGGTGTCGAAGCCGCAGTGGCTCACGAGCACCACGGGCCGGCCGCTCGTGCCGACGTGGGCGGCGAGATCCGCCTTGAGGAACGCCAGCGCCCCTTGCGGGTCATGGTAGTCGGGGGAATACTTGATGCCCGCGTGCTGGCGGTCTGCGGGGTAGATGTTCAGTTGCACGAGGTGCACGTCGTCCCAGTCCCATGAGTAGTGGAGGCCGTTGTCGGAGAGATTGGCCAGCCAGCCCTTGGCCTTGCGCTGGGCGTTGCGTTTCCTCAGCTCGGCCTGGAAGCTGAAGCCGTGGCGCTCGCGGCCGGCAGGCGGGCCGTCGTGGTTGCCCCAGCCCTCGAAGACGCGGAACTTCAGCAGCCCGTCGGTGCCGTCGAGGCCGAAGTCGGCGACGAAGTGCTTGAACTGCTCCGGCCCCTGGCTCTTGCCCTCGAGAAGGCGGTCGCCGTCGTCGAGCACGTCGCCGAGCACGACGACCCCGCGCGGCGCGCGGATCGCGCCGCCGCCGAGGCGCTCCGGCCACGGGACGTTAGCGACCTCGTTCATGTGCCGCAGCGTGTCGCGGACGCGCTCGTTGCGGTCCTCGTTCTCGAAGGCGTCGTAATGTACGTCCGAAGTGGCGAGGAAGGTCACGTCCCTCGCTGGCCGGCTCGTGGGCGCGCTGGCCTCTGCGGCCCCCACCCGGCTGACCAGGCATAGCAGCGCCACGGTCACGAGCAGTCGCGTTCTTCGCATCTGCGGTCTCTCCTGGGTTCTCGCGTTTGGCGCCGGCCGAGTTGGCTGGCCTGCCTACTTCCGCGAGGCATCGAGAGCAGCGGCCAGTTCCGCAAGCGCCTTCAGCCCGGATTCCTCGGCCGCGCGCGCCGCCTTGAGCGCCTCGATGGCCTTCGCGCGCCGCGCGGCGTCGCGGAGGCGCTCGTCCATGCCCCTCGTGTCGTCAACCTTGAACGGGAAGGTCTTGGCGACAGCCCCAAGCTGCTCGGAGACGACCTTGTAGCGTGCGATCGCCTCGTCGAGGAGCAGCGCGAGCTTGGGGTCGGCGAGGCGCTTCCTGGCCTCCTCGAGGAAGGCGACGGCGTAGCGGCGGCACTCGGCCCAGCACTGGGCGTTGTAGGCATTGCCGAAGCCGATCACCTTGTCTTCCGCAACGAGCCTATCGTCGGCGAGCGCCTTGATCCACGTGTCGTAGCCGGAGAGGCCCGTGTGCCATTTCTCGTTCGAGTGTTTGCCGGCGCCGTGTTCGAGCGCGAAGCGTAGCGCCTCGCGGACGACCGTGCGGTCGTCGGACGCCTTGCCCGTTCTGACGACGGCGACGACGGCCCAGCCAATCCCCGTGTCGCCGAGCTTCGCGTGGTGCGTCTTGCCCGGCTGGCCGAACTTGTCGAACAGGTAGTTGCCCTCCGCGTCGTAGCCCTGGATCACGTACCATTCGGGCACATCGAGCTCCCAGCCGTAGCAGGGCGTTCCTGCGTCAATGGCCTCGCAGGTCTTGCGCCAGATCGCCTCGCGCTTCTCCGCGATTCCCTTCTCCGACTTGCCTCCGTGGTGGCGTTCGACCACGAGGCCGACATTGGCTGCGAAGGCGTCGCACCTCTCGGACGGCCAAGCCGTGGGGCCGCTGGGGCAGATGACCTCGTGGACGTTGAGCGCGAAGGCGTGGCCACAGCCGCCGTAGATCCAGGCGGGCGGGGCCTCGCTCTTCAGGAACTCGGCGCAGCCGATCAGGCTGCCCATGTGGGTGATCCACATTGGCTTCTGCTTCAGGCCGTCGAGGCGCTTCTCCGCGGCGGGGCCGGGGGTTCCCGTTCCGCCCTTCGCGCCCTCCGCGGCCAGAGCCTTCTCGACCTCGGCGATGCCGGCGGCGTAGGCGTCGCGAGCCTGCGTCAGGAGGGCGGCGGCCGCGGTGTTGCGCTTCGGGTCGGGGCCTTCGGGCGAGTTCCACCAGAGCAGCTTCTCACCCTTCGCCAGCGCCTCGGCCTCGGCCTGGAAGTGGTCGGCGGCACGCCTCAGGTGGTCGGCCATCGCCGGGTGCTTCGGCGCGGTCTCGCGGAGGAAGCCGGCCGCGGCGGCGTGGGTGCTGCGGTAGACGCCGTAGCAGTAGGCGTCGCCCACCTCGCGCTTCTTGTCGGGCTTGCCGAAGTCGCGGATCCAGCGGTCGTAGCAGGCGAGGCCGGCGAGCATCACCCACTTCTCGCCGCCCAGCTTGTCCACGTTTTTCTGGTCGCGCGCGTGGCGGACGGCTTCCCGGAGCGCAGCAACCTCGGCCTTGGGGGCGTCGAACTCGCCCGTCTTGCGGCTGATGAGGAGCACGCCCGCCGGGCAGCAGATGTCGCCGCACTGGCCGGTGCGCATCTCGTCCTCGGCGGCGAACGGCTTGTCGTTGCCGGCGTAGGAGCCGCGGCCGAGGAACTGCTTCTTCTCGGCATCGTAGCCGTAAACGACGTCCCACTCGGCGTTCGTGAAAGCGTGCCACACGAGGGCGGCGCGGCCGGCGTCAATCTCCTGCTTCACGCGGGCGACGGCCTTGCGCGTCGCTTCCTTCAGGGCCTCGCCCTCGCCCTCGATCTTGACGTGCTCGAGTTCGTAGCCGAGCAGGCGCAGCAGGTCTTGCGGCCACATGGCGTTCTCGCACGTCGGCGCGCACGGGCAGATGCCGCCGATGCGGAAGGCCGAGCCGGAGATGCCCTGAATGTAGTCGGGCGAGTAGCGCTCACCGCGGGAGGCCAGGATGAGGCGCACGCCCTCGAACATGGGGTCGATCACGCGATAGGGCTCGATGCCCTCGATCCACGCCTTGCTGCCGTCGCGACGGACCTTCCCCATGGGTTCCTCCTTGCGCGCAAGCGTCGAATCACCGGATGCGGAAGAACTCCCTTTCGAGCTGGGTCTGGGGACCTCCGAGCAGCCGAGGCCCAGGCACAGCGCCATGCAGGCAACCCTGGTGCCGCACCTCGCCCACGCGCCACGCGCGCTGTCCATCGTGCCTGCCTCGGTTGCTGGCCATGCTCCGGGGGCGCTCGGCACCCTCAACGCGTGCCCTCGCCCGCCATGCAGACGACGCGACCGTTCTCGAGGGAGAGGAACAGCCGGCCGCCGGCGGCGGCCATGCCGTCGAGGACGGGCGGCGAATCGAGCGGGCACCGCGCCAGTTCGGCGCCGTCCGAGGCGGCGACGGACAGGAGCAGCGCTCCCCGGCCCTCGCCACGTGCCGACGGGCCCCCGGCCGCGTCGGCGGCAGGGCCGGCGATGAAGAGCACTTTGCCGGCCAGGACCATCGCCCGAACCTGGATCGCCAGGGGCTTCGCCCACTGCTCTTTGGCCTCGCCCTGCTTCAGGGCGAAGAGCCGGTACGGCCCGTCCTCCAACTGGTTCGACCAATGGATGCCCCTCCGCCCGTACCCATAGACCATCGGCCCGTCGAAGACCAGGAGCCTGCCATAGACGAGGCTCCTGTCGCGCCCGCTGCACCCGGTGGCCAGCGAGCACTGCGTGCCGAAGATCCAGTAGGAGCGGTGGGGCCACGTGTCGTCGAGGAAGCCTGTGAGCGTGAGCAGGTGGGGGTTCCCCTTCGGCTGCACGGCGCCGCGCGGATCGAAGACCATGTCCCGCAGGTACACGTGCCGGTCGTCGCTCGTCAGGATGTCGGCGAGCGTGCCCGGCATATTGCAGGGCCCGTAGTGCTTGGGCTGCCTGCCCGTCTTGGGGTCAGGACTGTAGATCGGCGTTGTGGAGAGAATCCTGCCGGTTTCGGGCTGCACCCGGCAGAGGTCAATCCCGCCGTCCAGATAGGAGGATCTGCCCGCCGTGAGATAGGCGGCGCCGTCCTGGACGAGAATGCTTCCGAAGAGGGGGGATGGGGACTCGAGCTGGCCGCAGACGACGACCCGCCGGCTGTCGCGCGCGGCGCGCAGGCGCCAGGCCAGCGCGCCGTCCGACGCGCGCACGCTGTACGCGTGGCCGTCGCGGCAGCCGAAGATCGCGCTGCCCCCATGGATGGTGGGCGGGGAGTCCACGCGAGCGCCCGCCGTGAACTGCCATGCCGGCTGGCCGGAACCGGCGTTCAGCGCGCACACGCGGTGCTCGTCCACGGCGGCCACGAACACCTTGCCCTCGGCGACCGTGGGGCTGCTGAGCCTGCCGCCAAGGTCCGCCTGCCACGTGCAGTGCAGGGCGGCAGGCACCGCGGCCCGCGTGGAGCCGCTCCGCTGGGCGTCGTGGCGGTACGTGGGCCATTCCTCTTCACTGCCGACTGCCGACTGCCCTCTGCCGACCGCCTCGTAGGCGGGGCCTTGCTCGAGCGGCGGGCCAGCCGCCTCTCCCGTCGAGGACTCGGCGGAGGCGGGCGCGAGGGCATGGAAGCCGCTCAACTTGGCGGCGATGTAGCAGCCGCACGCGTGCGGTGGCGCGTAGAGGAGGCCGTTGCACGGCATCACCCCATAGCGGCACACGCCGCGCACCCAACTGTTCCACAGCACGTCGCCCGTCTGGAGATTGATGAACTCGACGCCTCGCCTGCCGCCGAGGATATAGCGGTCGGTGGCCTTGTTGCTCCAGCAGCGGTGGTGGTGCCCCGGGTTCTCCGGGTCAATGTGCTTCAGTACCTTGCCGGTGGCCAGGTCCTGCTGCGTGACGAAGTACGGTCCCCATACCGGCCCTCGGTTCTTCGCCGCCTTCGCCTTCGGCTTCTCCTCAAGGGGCTTGAAGCCGCCCAGCCAGAGACTCCCGTTGATCACAAACGCGTCGCGCAACTGGCAGAGCGTGGCGGGTTGCGTCCACAGGGGCTTGCCGGTCTCCACGGACAGCGCGGTCACCGTCTCATCATTCGCGCAGACGACGGCGCGGTCGCTGGCCACGCGCATCGGGGGCGACGAGGCCGACCAGAGCTCGCCGCCCGTCTTCAGGTCCAGGCAGCAGACCTCCCCGCCCCTCTGGTAGAACGCTCTGTCGCCTACGGCTGACAGGGTGTTGGGCCGGAACCAGCCGTCCGACACGGGCTTCTTCCAGAGCAGCCGCCCGGACGCAACGTCGAGCGCGACGACGGCCACTTCGGCCTTGGCCTCGGTCGAGCGGAGCTCCTTGACGAGCGGCTCCGCCGACTCTCGCACGTAGACGGGCGACTTGTCCTGCACGACGAGCCGCCTCCACTTCTCGAGCTGGGCGACCCGTTCCTTCGTGACGCTTCGGACCGCGAGGAGGAGGGTCCCCTTGTGGCATAGGATCTCCTCTGTGCCCTGGGTCTCGTCGTAGGTCTTGAGGAGCTCGCCCGTCGCGGCGTCGAGGGCGCTCAAGGGCGCGTGGAGGCCGAGGGTCACATACACGCGGCCCCCGACGGCGACCAGCCTGCGCTCGAGCTGGGGTGGCGTGGCGCCCCAGTTGACGATGTGCGGGAACCACGGGCTGAAGGGCCGCTTCCAGAGGAGCACGCCGTTGTAGGCGTCGCGCGCGACGACGTGCCACTGGGGAAGCCGGCGGAGCGACTGCGTGGGCGCCTCGTCCAGGATGTAGAAGATCCGCCCGCCGGTCGAAACCAGGGCGTAGATGCCAGGGATGTGCTCGTGGCTCCGCATGTGCCGCGGCTCCGCAATCCACTGCACCCGGCCGGGCGGCCCGACCACGTCATCGTGAGCCACGGCGTTCCCGCTCGCGTCGTGGAGGTAGTGGGTCCACTCGTCGGTGTTCTGGGGATGCGGCTTCACGGACTTCGTCCAGCGGCCGCCCTGTCTGGCGTAGAGCGTGCCGCCGGGCGCCAGCACGCGCATCGCCTCCTCGGTCGCGACGCCGCCGAGGTCCTCCGCCACCACCAGGTTCACCAGGTTCTCCGCGTATGGCAGCCGCTTCCCGTCGAAGAGCTCGACCGAGACCGGGCCATAGACCCCCAGCTTCTGGACATGCTCCCGCGCTTGGCGGACCGCCCTCGCATCGGTGTCGAGGCCCTGCACCAGGTAGCTCGGGCCCGCGTGCAGCGCGGCTGTGAGCCTGCCATCGCCGCAGCCGACGTGGACGAGGAGACCGCCTCTGACGCCCGTCGCGTCGAGGATCTGCTTCGCCCGTTGCGCTTCAGGCGGCAGGGCCGAGCCAGCGATTGCTGTGGCTGCCATCGCGCTGAGGATCATGCCCAGGAACTTGTGCGTGGCCATTCTCTTTCCTCTTGAGGCTTCCATGATGAGGACCATCGCCTGCCTACTGACTCTCTCCGGCCAGGCAGGCCAGGCTGCCGTCCTCCAGCGCGACGAAGAGCCGGCCCGCGGCGGCGATCATGCCGTCGAACACGGGCGAGACGTCCAGCGCACGCTCCGTGAGCTTCTTGCCGTCCCGCGCCGACACGGCGATGAGGCGGGCGCCTCTGCGGCCCTCGAACGCGGCATAGGGGTCCTTTGCGTCGTACTCGTCGGGCGGGCCGGCCACGAAGAGCGCATCGCCGGCCTTGACCATCGCGCGAATCCGCACGGGGAGCCACAGGGTCCACAGCGGCGGCTCGGCGCGCGTGTAGCCGATCATCTTGTCGAGCCCGAAGGCCGGGCTGTCCAGGCGCCGCGGGCCTTCCCTCCGGCCATAGTCCGACTGCGGCAGCCACGCGATGGGCTTTCGGGCACCCTCCTCGCCCACGATCTGCGGCTCCGTCGCGTTCTTGTCAGCGAACAGCAGGTAGCCCTCCTTGCCGGGGAAGAACATCGTGGTGTGGACGTTGCGGCGGTAGAACACTTTCACGCCGTAGGTGTTTTGCTCGTCCACGACGAGTAGTTGCCCGCTCTTGGGGGCCTGGTTGGCGAGTTGGAAGCCCGGCCAGCGCCTCGAGTACATCCAGAAGGTGCGGTTGTACCAGGACCCGTCGAGCAGTCCGGCCGTGGAGAACACGTGGAGGCCGGCGTCGGCCTCGCCCTTGCTCGACAGGATCTTGGGCTCCTGCTCCTGGAGCGACGGCGTGAGCCGCTTCTGGCGCAGGTAGATCGCGTCGCCCTCGCTCACCAGCACGTCGGAGTTGGCGCCCCGGATGTAGAACGACACGTCGCGCGGAACCGTCTTGCCTCCGTCGGGCAACGGCCCCGAGAGGGTGCCCTGGTGAAGCACCTTGCCTGTCGCGGGGTCCAGCCCGTAGAGGTGGATGCCGCCGTCGAGATACGTCGAGCGGCCGGCGGCGACGTAGGCGACTCCCTCGCGCACCAGCACGCTGCCGTGGACGGGCCAGACCGACTCGATCTGGTCGAAACAGGCGATCCGCCGGTCCGTCGGCGCGGCCAGGAACCGCCAGGCCAGCGCCCCGTCCGTCGCTCGCAGGCAGTAGACCCATCCATCGGCGCTCCCGAACAGCACCAGGCCCCCGTGCACGGTCGGCGGCGAGTCAATGCGTCCCCCGGCCACAAAGGTCCAGACCGGCCGGCCCGTGCGTAGTTCCAGAGCGTGGAGCGTATGCGTCTCCCTCGATGCCACATACACCCGGTCTCCCGCCGCAACAGGGGCCGTAAGGCCGGCGCCCAGCTTCACGCGCCAGGAGTCCTTCACCGCGGGCGCAACGGCGCTGGGCGTGGAGCCGTGGCGGGCCGGGTCGTGCCGATACGTCGGCCAATCCTCTTCACTGCCGACTGCCGACTGGCGACTGCCGACTGCTTCGTGGGCGGGGCCTTTCTCCAGGCGGCTGCCCTCGTGCACGCGCTCCGCGCGGGTGGACGTGAGCGCGGTGAAGCCGAGCAGCTTGGCGCCGGGCTCGCAGAAGCACTGGTCGGACGGCACGTAGAGCATTCCGTTGGCCGGCATCATGCCCAGCTTGCACGCCCCGCGCGCGAAGTTGTTCTGCGCGTGGTTCGTCCCCTCCAGGTCGAGGAACTCCGCGCCCTCCATCGAGCTGATCACGTAGCGGTCGGTCGCCTTGTTCCGGTAGCAGCGGTGATGGTGCTCGGGGCTGATGAGGTTCGGGACGAAGACCTGTTTCCGCTCCTGCCCGGTGCGCAGGTCGTAGCCGATGGCCAGGGCGTTCGGGCCCCTTCGCGACGGATTGCGGTTGTCGTCGGCGCACGTCATGCCCGGCCAGATCACCCCGTTGATGACGAACAGGTCCTCGCCACCCAGGCTGTTCCCGAGCACGACTTTCTTCTGCCACATCGGCTTGCCCGTGGCCCCGTCGTGCGCCTCCAGGGTCCCGCGGCCGAGGAGCAACACGACGCCCCCGGTGGCGACCAGGGTTCTGGCGGCCCTCTCCTTCGGCTCGACCTGCCAGAGTGCCTTTCCGGTTTGCAGGTCGAGGCAGTCGAGCGTACTGGCCGCCTGGAACACCACGCGGCCCTGGTCAATGGCCAGAGACAGGCCCCGCAGCGGCGGGATGCTCTTGCGCCAAAGGGTCTTGCCCGTGGCGCCGTGGACGGCGGTCAAGGCGCCGGCCGGCTCGTCGGCGGCCTTGCCCTTTCGTTTGGGCTGGTCCGAGCCCGGCGCCTGCGAGTACACGACTGCGACACCGTCGGCGGCCACGATCTGTCGGGCGAGCGCCGTGTCGGCCACGGTGACGAGCGTCGTGCCCGTCGCCGCGTCGAGGATGCTCAGTGGCGCGTGGTACTCGAGCGTTGCGTAGAGCCGGTCCCCGTCCGCCACGAGCCGGCGCTGGTTCTCGTCGGGCAGGGCGGCTCGGCCGCCGGTGATCGTCGTCCAGTCCTTGTCCTGGAACCTCGCTGCCGCCCATTGGGGCCACCCCCAGGGTCCGATCGGACGCCTCCACAGTAGCTTGCCGTTGAAGGCGTCGCGGCACAGGAGCGCCCAGCGCTCGGGGAGCCGCTGGTCGGTGATTCCGATCAGCCCCTCATCCAGCAGGTAGAACACGCGGCCGCCGCCGCAGACCATCGCCTGGAAGCCCGAAGGCGTCTCGTGGCTCCGCAGCCACAGCGGCGGGGCCATCCAGTGCAGCGACCGCGGCGGGCCGACGACTGTGTCGTGGGCCACCGCGTTGTTGCCCGCGTCGTGCAGGAAATGCGTCCAGTCGTCGATCTCCTTCGGCCGCGGCTTCACCGTCTTCGTCCACTGGCCATCCCGCTTCACGCAGGCCACGCCGTTCGGGCAGAGCACCCGCATGACCTCGGCCATGGGCGTCGCGTTGGGGTCCTCCGACACGACGAGATTGGCGAGGTCGTCGGCGTACGGGAGGCGTCCGCCCGCCCACTGCTCGACGGACACGGGGCCGTACAGCCCGAGCGTGGCGATGTGGCCGCGTGCCTTCTGCACGTTGGCCGTATCGGCATCGAGCCCGTGGACCAGGTAGCTCTCGTTGGCGCGCAGCGCAGCCGTCAGCGTCCCGTCGCCACAGCCGATGTGGACGACGAAGCCGCCCCTGACCCCCGTTGCCTCCAGGATCTTCCGGGCCTCCGCCGCCGCGGCCGCGTCGCCGCTGGCGCCGGCCGACGCCCTGGCCCCGCACGCGCCCGCCGCCACGCAGAGGCCCACGAGCGCGACCCAACGCGACCGGGCAAAGGGACTCCTCGCCTTCACGATGCTCCTCCTTGAGGGAATTGGGCCCGTCCCCCTTCGGTGGCCGCCACTGGGGCGGTCCGGTTTCTGGCTGGTCTCACTGGGTTCCCCTGCGAGGCTGCGAACGGAGGTCCGCGCGCTACTCGCTCACCGCAACGGTCGTGCTGGCCGTCCTTCCGCCAGCGGTGAGGGTGATCGTATAGGTCCCCGGTGAATAGTAGGTGTGCATGGCCGTGCCACCCGTGCCCGACGTGCCGTCGCCGAAGTCCCAGGCACACGCCGTGCCGGGCGCCACGCCCGTGGCCTCCAGGAGAACATCCAGCGGGGCAGGGCCGCGGTCGGGGGTGGCAACGATGCCGAGCGGCTCGGCCACGTTGGCCGCGCCCAGCTT
>DATKZY010000048.1:0-25259 GCA_035527715.1 Planctomycetota bacterium
GCGAGGCCCTCAAGGCGGCGCACGGCGAGCAATAGGCGAACAGGCTCTGGACGCAACCGAAGTGGATGGTTGGATGAATGGATGGATGGATGATTGCCCGACACCCATCCGCCCATCCATTCATCCATTCATCGGCCCTCATCTCGTGATTTCCCCCAGAACCCAGGTTTGTGATACAATGGCTCGCCAGGGAGCCCGGTCGGAGCATACGCTGAATGACTCAGCTTGAGCTGGCCCGCAAGGGCGCGATTACGGATGAAATGAGGCGGGCCGCCGAGGCCGAAGGGATCGAGGCCGAGCAACTCCGCCAGTCCATTGCCGCAGGCAGGGCGGTGCTGCCGGCCAACCTTCATCGGCAGCGGAGCCGCCCCGCGGCCATTGGCGAGAGACTCCGCACGAAGGTCAACGCCAACATCGGCACCTCGGGCGACTACGTGGACCTCGAGGCGGAGCTGGAGAAGCTCGCCGCCGCCGAAGAGGCCGGCGCCGACACCGTGATGGACCTCAGCACCGGCGGCGACCTCGTGGCCATCCGCCAGGCCGTGCTCGACCGCGCGGCCGTGCCCGTCGGCACCGTGCCCATCTACGACGTCGGGGTCCGCGCCCTCCGCGAGCAGGGGTCGATCCGCGCGATGACGGCCGACGGGATTCTGGGCACCGTGCGCGCCCACGCCGAGCAGGGGGTGGACTTCGTGACGGTGCACTGCGGGGTGACGCGGCGGGTGGTCGAGACGCTCGTGCAGCACCGGCGCCTGTGCGGCATGGTGTCGCGCGGCGGCACGTTCCTGGCCCACTGGATCCGCTCGCACGGCCAGGAGAACCCGCTCTACGAGCGGTTCGACGAGGTGCTGGCGATCGCCCGCGAGCACGACGTGACGCTGAGCCTGGGCGACGGCATGCGCCCTGGGGCCATCGCCGACGCCTTCGACGCGCCGCAGGTGCACGAGCTGATGGTGCTGGCCGAGCTGGCCGCGCGCGCCCTGGCCGCCGGCGTGCAGGTGATGATCGAGGGGCCGGGCCACGTGCCCCTGCACCAGGTCGAGGCCCAGGTGCGCCTCGAGAAGGAGTTGTGCAAGGGCGCCCCCTTCTACGTGCTCGGCCCGCTCGTGACCGACATCGCGCCCGGCTACGACCACATCACGTCGGCCATCGGCGGCGCCATCGCCGCCGCGGCGGGGGCGGACTTCCTGTGCTACGTGACGCCGGCCGAGCACCTGGGCCTGCCGAGCGCCGAGCAGGTGCGCCAGGGCGTGGTCGCGGCACGCATCGCGGCCCACGCGGCCGACATCGCCAAGGGCATCCCCGGCGCGGCCGAGCGCGACCGCGAGCTGTCGGCCCGCCGCCGCCGGCGCGACTGGGCGGGCCAGCTCGAGCTGTGCCTCGACCCCCGCCTCGCCCGCGGCCTGCGCGACGAGGCCCGTCCCTCCGACGACGAGACCTGTTCCATGTGCGGCCAGTTCTGCGTCTTCAAGATCGCCGACGAGGAGAGCCCGGCGCCCCCGAAGCCCTGCCCCGAGGGAACACCGGATGGGAGTTGACAACCACGCACCGCCACCCGGCGCCCAGCGGCCCCGCCGAGGCATCCTCGAGCGGACGGGGGCGGCGTTCTCCACCCTCTGGTCGGCGGGGGTGACCGGGCACCGCAACGTCCTCGAGCAGGTGGGCGCGGGCGCGCTGCGGCTCACCGAGGCCATCGGCCACGACGCGCTCCTGTTCGCTCGCAGCGTCGTCGCCTGCGGCGGCGCGTTCCGCAAGCGCCGCGAGATCGCGCGGCAGATGTTCATCTGCGGGGTCATGAGCTTCCCCGTGGTCGTGCTGGTCGCCATCTTCGCAGGCGCGGTGCTGGCCCTCCAGGCGGGCCTCACGCTTCGCCCCTACGGCATCGCCGAGAAGATCGGCGCCATCGTCGCCGCCTCCATGACCCGCGAGATGGGGCCGATCATGTGCGCGCTCATCCTCGCAGGCCGCGTCGGCTCCGCCATGGCCGCCGAGCTCGGCACCATGCGAGTCTCGGAGGAGATTGACGCCCTCCACGCGATGTCCATAGACCCCGTCCGCTTCCTCGTCATGCCGCGGCTGGTGACGATGTTCGTCATGGCGCCCGTGCTGACCGTGTTCGCCGACCTCATCGGGGTGCTGGGCGGCGCCGTCGTGGCCTACCACCAGGTGGGCGTGAGCTACACCGCCTACTTCAACGAGGCCGAGAACGTCCTCGTGCTCGTGGACCTCAACAGCAGCGTCATCAAGGCGATGGTCTTCGGCACCCTCATCGCCGTCGTCGGCTGCGGGCGCGGCCTGCGGGCCGCCTCCAGCGCCGAGGGCGTCGGCAAGGCCACCAAGGACTCCGTCGTGGCCTCCTTCATCCTCATCATCATCTTCAACTACCTGATCACCAGCATCGTGCAACACCTCTACTAGGCCGCGGGTGAGCGATGATTGACCTCATAGACGTCTACAAGGCATTCGGCCCCAAGCAGGTGCTCAACGGCTTCACGCTGCACGTGGAGCGGGGCGAGACCTTTGTGATCATCGGCCGCAACGGCATCGGCAAGACCGTGACGTTCAAGCACATCATGGGCTTGATGAAGCCCGAGCGCGGCCAGGTGCTCGTCGAGGGGCAGGACATCACGAAGCTCAGGGGCCGCGAGCTGATCGCGGAGCGGGACAAGTTCGGCATGGTCTTCCAGGGCTGCGCGCTGCTGAACTGGCTCACCGTGACCGAAAACGTCGCCCTCCCCCTCCGCGAGCGCACCCGCCTCTCGAAGCGCGAGATTGACGACCGCGTGCGCGAGAAGCTCACGCTCATGGGCCTCCAGAGCGCCGGCCACCTGTACCCCGCCGAGTGCAGCGGCGGGATGAAGAAGCGGGCCGCCGTCGCACGAGCGATCGTCCGCGACCCCGAGATCATCCTCTACGACGAGCCGACGGCCGGCCTCGACCCCATCATGGCCAGCGTCGTCAACGACCTGATCATCGAGCTGCGGCAGAAGCTCCAGATCACCGCGATGGTCGTCACCCACGACATGCTCAGCGCCTACCGCGTGGCCGACCGCATCGGCATGCTCTCCGGCGGCCAGATCATCGAAATCGGCACCCCCGACCAGATTCGCAACTCCCAGAACCCCATCGTCCGCCAGTTCATCGAGGGCCGCGTCGCCGATCCCGCGGTCGCCGAGCAGCCGACCTGAGGCGTTCCCCCCGAGAGGGCTCGGCCATGCGCCGACCCGCCCAGCTCATCGCCTGCCTCGTCACCATTCTCACAGGAGCAACAGCCGCATGGGCGGCCTCGCCGCCCGACGTCGTCCGTCGCGACTGGTATTTCCGCGAATCGCTCGCCGCCATCGCGGATTGGGAGGAAATCCTCGCCGGCCACTCCGAGGACGGTGTCCCCGTCCTGCCCGTGCCGACCAACGGCGAGGCCGTCGAGTGGCCCAATCCCATCCCCCTCATGCTCCTGCCCGACGAGGATGCGAAGGCACGGGTCCGCGTGCGTCTCACCGACGGCAAGATGCACGTCGAGCACGTCGCGCCCGATGGCAAGGTGGAGCGCACGGCCGTTGCACCGGGCGAGCCCGTGGTCGGCTACAAGCACCCCGGCGGCGGGGGCAAGAGCTACTGGTACCACAGCTACGTCCGCAAGTTCGACCGTCTCCTCTCCTTCCGCCCAAGGCCCGCGCCCTTCGCCCTCTGCGTGAATGCCCCGCTCGACCTGAAGCGGGGGGCGAACGACGCGACGGTTGTGCTCCACAACGTGAGCGACAAGCCGCTCGCGCTCAAGCTCTCGCTGCGCCTGCTCCGCCCGGGGAGCGAGCCGAAGGCGATTGGGTCGCGGGATGTGGACATCCCGCCTACAGAGAAGAGGGAAGTGCGATGCCCCGTGGAGCTTCCCGCCGAGGGTGGCGGCCTCGTGCTCCTCACGGTCGCCGCAGGCACGGAATCCTACTGGCTGCCGCTCTTCACCCACGTCGAGAAGCTCGGCGACGATGCCACCCGGCTCGCCGGCGCGGAGTGGCGCGCCGCCTTCGAGCGGGCCAGCGAGTTGCGAGACCAGAGGCTTCTCGCTGAGATCGCGTTCGACACGCTCCTCTTCGTGAAGCGCAAGCCCTACACGTCCGAGCAGCCATACATGGACGCCCACCACTGCCACAACCCGCCCGGCGGCGGCATCCATCGCCTCTCGCCCGTGCGGCCCGACGGGAAGGTGACGCCTGTCGTGGATTCGCTGGGCGAGGGGATCTACCGCGACCTGTGCCTGCACTGGGATGCGAAGAAGCTGCTCTTCGCCTTCGGCAACGGCGTCGAGCGCGCCCACGCACCCGTCGTGCCCGGCCAGAGCTATCACATCTACGAGGTCAACGTGGATGGCACCGGCCTCCGCCAGGTCACGGCCGGGCCGAAGAACGACTGCGAGCCGTTCTATCTGCCCGATGGCCGCATCGCCTTCACGTCCGACCGCTCCGAGCACTACGTGATGTGCGGCAGCAACATCCACGCGCCCAATCTGTTCAGGGTGAACGCCGACGGCTCGGGGCTGCGGCGCCTGAGCCATAATGTCTTCAACGACTTCAATCCCTCGATCCTGCCCGACGGGCGGATCATCTACGACCGCTGGGAGTACAACGAGCGCTCGGTCACGAGCCTCCACGACCTCTTCACGATGCGGCCCGACGGCTCGATGGTGGCGCCCTTCTACGGCAACGCCACGATTCGCCCCAACGTCATCATGTTCCCGCGAGCCGTGCCGGGCAGCACGAAGGTGACAGCCCTCTTCACCGGCCACCACGGCCAGACGCATGGCCCCATCGGCCTCATTGACGTGCGGAAGGGCGCCGACGGCGACGCGCCTGTCACCGTCCTCACGCCCGGCGTGCCGGTCATCGGCGAGAAGATTCAGGACAGCCGCCGCGGCTGGTTCAGCGACCCCGTGCCGCTCTCCGAAACGACCTACCTGTGCTCCTACACGCCCACCGTGCAGCCGTGGCTGGAGCGGAGCTGGGCGCTCTACGTCGGCGACCGCCACGGCAACCTGGCCCTCGTGTACCGCGACCCGGCCATCTCGTGCGCCGAGCCGCTCCCGCTCGTGCCCCGCCCAAGGCCCCACCTGCTGCCGCCCGTGGAAGCCGAGGGCGCCGAGGCGACGCTCGTGCTGATGAATGTCTACGAGGGCCTGCCCGGCGTGCGCCGCGGCGAGGCGCGAGCCCTGCGCATCATCGAGGACGTGCCCCGCGTCGGCGTCCACGAGGGCGGCGTCATCTGCACCTCGGGCACGCCCATCTACACCGTCAAGCGCATCCTCGGCACCGTGCCCATCGAGGCCGACGGCTCGGCCCACTTCGTCGTGCCCGCCGACCGCAACGTCTACTTCGAGATCCTCGACGCAAGGCACCGCGAGATTCAGCGGATGCGGAGCGTCGTGTGCATGAAGCCGGGCGAGACGCGCACCTGCATCGGCTGCCACGAGCCGCGCACCATGGCCCCGCCCAACCGCCTCGCCCTCGCGGCATCCCGCGAGCCGAGCCGACCTGCGCCCCCGCCGTGGGGCGACCGCATCTTCTCCTTCCTCCGCGACGTGCAGCCGCTGCTGAACGCCAAGTGCATCCGCTGCCACACCCACGACCGGGCGACGAACGCCGTCATCCTCACCGACGACCTGACCGACCAGTTCACCGTCGGCTACCAGGAGCTGCTCCCCTGCCTCAGCGTGGCCAACGCGATGCGCTGGGACAGCCCCGACGACGTCTATCCCCGCCTGCCCTACACCTACGGCTCCAAGGTCTCGCGGCTCACGCAGATTCTCGAGAAAGGCCACCACGATGTGAAGCTCAGCGACGACGACTGGCAGCGGCTCCTGGTGTGGATTGACGCGAACGCCGTCTACTACGACCGCTACGAGACGCCGCACTGGCCGAATCGCCGCATCTTCGCGGGGGCCGAGCGGAAGGCCCTCGACGAAGCCTATGGCCGCCGCTGCGCCCGCTGCCACGGCAGGACCGATGGCCGCGGCGACACCTGGTGGCTGAGCCTCAACCGTCGCGACCCCCGGCTCAGCCGCATGCTCATGGCGCCCCTCTCCCGCGCCGCGGGCGGCTGGGGCCGTTGCGAGGGCACCGTCTTCGCCTCCGCCGCCGACGCCCACTACAAGGCCATGCTCGCCGCGCTGACCTCGCTGGCCGACGCGCTGAAGGCGCGGCCGCGCGAAGACCTGCTCTCCACCCAAGGCACATCCGCCGAAGCCCAGAAGGTCGAAGTCCCCCCTCCCCCGGCCGCGAAGCCGCGCCCCGTCGCCGAACTGCCCGAGGGCGGCGAGTGGGTCAGCGACCTGCCGTGGGAGAAGGCGTCGGCCGGCTGGACGGCCAACAAGGACGGCGTGCCGCGTCGCGACAAGGACGTGGAGGACCACCCTCTCCGCCTCGGCGGCGGCCGCCGCTACCGCAAGGGCATCGGCACCCACGCCCCGTCGGAAATCGTCTACCGCCTCGACGGCAAGTACGCCCGCTTCGTGGCCGACGTGGGCGGCGCCGAGGAGCGCGGCACCGTCGTCTTCCAGGTCTACGGCGACGAGAAGCTGCTCGTCGACAGCGGCGTCCTCCACGGCATGCGCGAGGTCAAGGCTGTGGACCTCCCGGTCGCCGGCATGCGCACCCTTCGCCTCGTCGTCACCGACGCCGGCGACGGCATCGTCGCCGACATGGCCAACTGGGCCGGGGCGAGGGTGGTGAGAGCGGAACCGAAGTAGCTCGCCGACATCACCCCGCGGCGCAGCCGCGGGGTGGGAAGGACACCGACATGACCAGGCGGCATGTCCTGATCACACTCGTCACAGCGTTCGTGGCGGTATCCCTGGGCTGGAGGGAGGCGGCGTTCGCAGCCGCGACGAAGGCTCAGGTGCCCGATGGCCCGCGCGAAACGGTCCTCGACAGGAGGGTACACACTGAGAACAAGGTGCTGGAGATCCCCTACGCGCCGCCCCTGTGCGACACGCTGAAGCTGGAGAAGCGCCGCGTGAACGTCGGCGACTGCGAGCTGTACTGCGAACTCGAGGGGCAAGGGCCGGCCCTGGTGGTCATCCACGGCGGGCCGGGGGCCACCCATCACTGTTTCCACCCGCACTTCTCCCAGGCCGCCCGCTTCGCCAAAGTGGTCTACTACGACCAGAGAGGGTGCGGGGCATCAGGCTATGTGAAGGGCCAGGGCTACACGGTTGAGCAGGCTGTCGAGGACCTGGACAAGCTCCGCGCCGCCCTGGGGTTCGACAAGTGGGTGGTGCTCGGCCATTCCTATGGCGGCATCGTCGCACAGTGCTACGTGGTGGAACACCCCGAGCGCGTGGCGGGCCTGCTCCTGGTGGGGGCAGCCACCGATGCCCTGCATCTCAGCCTCCAGCCGACGAGGCAGTACGACTGCCTCTCCGACGCCGAGAGGAAGAGAATCTCTGACATACACAGGGCCCAAGGGCTCACGCTGGCCCAGCGGGTCTACAATGCGCACCTCAATGGCGACTGGAAGCGGCAGAGCTTCTACAGGCCGACGAACGAGGAACTCGCCCGAGGCGCCCTCTACGAGTGGAAGCACGACGAGGCGTTCCGCCGGAGCATCTGCCGACAGTTGTCGGGCGAGATTGACCTTCGGGGAGCGTTCGAGAACTGCCCGATCCCCGTGCTCCTCCTGGAGGGGCAATGGGACCTCACGTGGAACACGGACAAGCCGAGAAAGCTCCAGGCATGCTTCCCTGGCTCTCGTCTGGTGATGTTCGAGCGGTCGGGCCATAGCCCCTTCGGAGACGAGCCGGAGCGCTTCTTCCGTGCCGTTGAGGAGTTCATGGCCCACCCGCCGAAGCTCGATCTCGCCCGCTGGAAGGCGCACCTTGCTGCGTGGAAGGCTTCGCGGGAGAACTCGCCCGACCGCATCGTGCGGACCTGTGGCTGGGGACGCAAGTCGAGCGAGAGACTCGCGGCGCGGTATGCCGCGACGTGGCTCAACCAGTTGGACCCTGGACTGCTCCTGAAGACGGGGTTTGCCCTCTATGATGTCAAGAGGTACGAGGACGCGTTGGCCGTGTTCCGGAAGATGCTGGAGAAGGCCGACGAGGACAAGCCGTCTCAGGCAGTAGCCATGATCTGGCAGGGGCACGTCCTGGACCTCCTCAATCGCAGAGAGGAGGCGGTCCAATGTTACAGGCGGGCAGCGACGGCCGGGCAGGGCGCATGGTCATTCGACCAGTACGGCCTCCGCATCGGCTCGGTCGCCGCCTATGTCGAGAAGAGGCTCCAGCAACCCTTCGCAAGGCTGGAGAACCGGGGCGACGATTGAGCGCATGGCCTTGACAAGGCGGTAATACTTTGTAATAATAGAATATGGGGGATGGGCGGACAAGTCGGTTGCAGGGAGCCCACGTGTCGGCGAAGCGCGGCAAGCAGGAGATCATCACGTTCAAGGGCGATGCCTCGCTCGTCGAGGCGATGCGGGGAATCCGCAACCGCTCGGAGTTCATCCGCGCGGCCATCCTGGCCGCACTCGACGGGGCGTGCCCGCTGTGCAAGGGCACCGGCATTCTCACGCCCGAGCAACGCCGCCACTGGCAGGCCTTCGCCGCCGACCACGCGGTGAAGGAGTGCGATGAGTGCCACGCGCTCCACGTCGTCTGCGCACGTCGCTCCGCGCCGCGGGCCGCCGCACGGCGGCATCCCTGAACCCAGAGAGGAACGAGGGGCCGCGATGAGCGAAGAACACAAGTGCGACATGGCGTCGGGCAGCGCGCCAGGCATCATCACCACCGAGCTGCGGCATCACGTGCCGTTCACCGCGCTCGGGGCGCTCAGCGGCATCGCGATCATGGCGGCGTTCGTCCTCGCCAAGGTCCCCCAAGGGCCGTCGGAGCTGATCTTCGAGACCCTGCACCCGCTCCACGTGCTGATGAGCGCCATCGTGTCAACGGCCATGTTCCGCCGCTACCGCCGCAGCCTGGTGGCGGCCATCGCGGTCGGCGTGGCAAGCTCGATCGCGATTGGCACGCTGAGCGACATCGTGCTGCCCTACCTGGGCGGCACGCTCGTCGGCGCCCACATGGGCCACATGCACCTGGCGTTCATCGAGGAGTGGTGGCTGGTGTGGCCGGCCGCAGCGATCGGCATGACCATCGGCTTGTGGCGGAAGAAGACACGTCTCCCGCACTCGGGGCACGTGTTCCTCAGCACCTGGGCGTCGCTGTTCTACCTGACGTCCTACGGCACGGCGGACTGGCTTCCCCTGCTTCCCCTCATCTTCGCGCTCCTCTTCGTGGCGGTGTGGCTGCCGTGCTGCTTCGGCGACATCGTGTTCCCCCTCCTCATCGCCGGCCCGCAGGCGGCCAGAGAACACCAGCATTGAGCGGGTAGGGCTCAGCGCACGAAGATGGGGGAGGCCCAGGCCCACTGATCGTTCTTCTGGCGGACGCGGGCGTAGTAGAAGGCGGGAGCATCGTCCGCATCGTCGAGCGACACCTCCCAGCGGAACTCCCAGGGGAGCGGCGCGCGATGGAGGCGCCAGGCGGGCGAATCTATGCCGCCCAGGTTGCCGCTCTTCGCTCCCGCGACGAGCCGCCGCAGCGGAATGCTGACCCGCTGGCCGTTGAGGATCGCCTCGACCGCGCCGCCGAGCGGCATCTCGACCTCCAGGCACATTCCCTGGGCCGTGTTCGTCACGTTGTTCGGGTGGCCGATGCTTCGCGTGGCGAAGTGCACGGCCCGCTCGCCGTCGCGCTCCCAGTGCGAGGTGTGGTAGTGGGAGGATGAGCCGGCCTGCTTCTCGACGGGGGAGACGATCTCCTGCCCCCGGAACCGCGGCTCGACGGCCAGGATGCGCCCCTCGGAGATGCCGAGGCGGATATCCCACGCCGTCTCCTTCCGCTTCTCGCCCCAGCCGACCTCGAGGAAGAGCTTGGTGTGCAACGGGTCCGACGGCGCGGCCTGCGGCACATCGCACTCGGACCAGCGGCGGAGCAGGCGGTTGTTCTTCACGAGGTCGAGGCAGTCAATTGCCCCGCCGGCTTCGAGCCGAATCTCGATGTGCCGCTGCCGCGTCAGCGGCACGACGGCCCCCATCGGCGCGTCGTTGAGGGCAAGCTGGAGGGCGATGCGGTCGCCCGTGAGGGCGCAGGTGCGGCGGGCCATCAAGGCGTCCCAGAGGGCCTCGCGGGTGAGGCCCGCGGCCCACAGGGCGGCCCGGCCGTGGCCGTAGCTGCCGGGGTGGGCGCTGTGGTGGTCCGTGCCGCCGACGACGCCGAACACGTGGCCCTGCCCGAGCCCGCACTGCATCGTGCTCTCCCAGTCCGACGGCCCCATCGAGTGGAGGAAGGGCCGCGGGTTCTCGCTCCCCTCCGAGCAGCCGTGCATGGAGACGATCTCGACGACGGGGGCGAACGCGGGGTCGAAGGCGTCCCAGTTCACGCCCCGCGCGCCGCGGCGGTAGCCGAGGTGGTGGGGGAAGGCGATGGCTGGGGTCACATCTTCATTTCGCACTTCGCCGCCAAGTGCCAAATGAAGATGTGACCCCTGGGTGGCGAGGGCGCGGAGCCGGCGGTGCAGGTCATCGAGGTCGTCGGCGTAGAGGATCTCGCCCCCCAGGTCGCGGTAGAGCACCGTGCGGTCGCCGGTCGCGCAGAAGTGGATCTCGAAGCTGGGGAAGACGACGAAGCGGCCCTCCTCGTTGGCCCCGCGCAGCGTGTCCAGCACGGCGGGCCAGCCGGCCTTCAGCTTGGCGAAGCCCTCGTGGTGGAAGTCGAGGATGTACTGGATGCGGGGGTCGGGCGGCGGCATGTCGGGCCAGTGGGCGTGGCCGGTCACCGAGCAGAAGTCGAGCTGCTCGCGGGCGTTGGCCAGGGCCTCGTCGAGCGAGCCGTGGCCGTAGGAGATGCCGCAGTGGTTGTGCAGGTCGCCGAAGTAGACGTGGAGGTCGCGGTACGCTCTCATGCCCCCCATCATGCCGTTTTCGCCGCACGGGTCAACAGCGGGCCGCCGAACTTGACAGACGCAGGCACTTCGACTAGGGTCAGTGGCCCCTGCGACGGGCGCAGGGGAAGGAGTCCGTTCGTGGGCAAGGCCCTCGGCGTCCCCATCTTCATCCTCTCCCTGGCCTCCGCCTTCGCCGGCGATCAGCCGCAGTGGGGCCAGAAGCACTCGCGCAACATGGTCTCGGACGAGAAGGGCCTGCCCGACCGCTTCGACCCGAAGACGGGCGAGAACGTCAAGTGGTCCGTCGCCCTCGGCACGCAGACCTGGTCCACCCCCATCGTCGCCGGCGGAAGGGTCTTCATCGGAACGAACAACGACAGGCCCCGCGACCCGCGCCACAAGGGCGACCGGGGCGTGCTCCTGTGCCTCGATGAGAAGGACGGCTCGCTCGTTTGGCAGCTCGTCGTGCCGAAGCTCACGGCCGACCCGCCCGACCCGTATCTCGACTGGCCCCGCACCGGCCTGTGCTCGCCGCCCACGGTCGACGGCGGCCGCGTGTACGTGATGACCAACCGCTACGAGGTCGTCTGCCTCGACCTCCACGGGCTGGCCAACGGCAACGACGGGCCGTTCCAGGACGAGGCGAAGCACATGGTGCCCCAGGGCGCCCCGCCGCTGTCGCTCGGCAAGACCGATGCCGACATCCTGTGGCTCTTCGACCTCATCGCGGGCGCGGGCATCTACCCGCACGATGGGGCACACGCCTCGATCCTCATCCACGGCGACTTCCTGTACCTGAACTCGTCGAACGGCTTGGACCGCACGCACCACAAGATCCGCTGCCCCGACGCCCCCAGCCTGGTGGTGATCGAGAAGGCCACGGGCCGCCTCGTGGCCGGGGACGCCGAGCGGATCGGCCACCGAATCGTCCATTCCACCTGGTCGGCGCCGTCCCTGGGCGAGGTGGGCGGGCGGCCCCTGGTCTTCTTCGGCGGCGGCAACGGCGTGTGCTACGCCTTCGAGCCCCTCGCCGCCGCCCCGCCCCAGGGCCAGGTCGCCGAGCTGAAGAAGGTGTGGCAGTTCGACTGCGACCCCGCCGGGCCGAAGGAGGACATCCACCGCTACATGGGCAACCGCAAGGTGAGTGCCAGCAACATCAAGGGCATGCCCGTGTTCCACGAAGGCCGCGTCTACGTCGCCGCCGGCGGCGACATCTGGTGGGGCAAGGAGGAGGCCTGGCTCAAGTGCATTGACGCCGCGAAGACGGGCGACATCACGCAGACGGGCGAGCTCTGGTCCTACCCCCTGAAGCGCCACTCCTGCTCCACGCCCGCCCTCTGGAACGGGCTGCTGTTCATCGCCGACTGCGGCCGCACGCTCCACTGCCTCGAAGCCGCGACGGGCAAGCCCCACTGGACCCACGAGACGAAGGGCGAAATCTGGGCCTCGCCCCTCGTGGCCGACGGCAAGGTCTACCTCGGCACCCGCCGTGGCGACTTCTGGGTCCTCGCCGCCAGCAAGGACAAGCAGGTGCTCGCCTCCGTCGAACTGGGCGCCGGCGGCATCCCCGGCAGCGCCGTCGCCGCCAACGGCGCCCTCTACGTGGCCACCATGAACCGCCTCTTCGCCCTCCAGAAGCCAGGCCAGTAGCCCGCCCGCACACGAGAGCATCGTTCGGCGTTGCCTCGGAACGGGCAAGGCGCTACAATAGGGCTCGTTCGGGGCCGATACCCACTCCCAAGGATGCTAAGAGCCGTGCCAGAGAAACACGCTACACTGCATGCCACGTCGAGTATCTGCGACAAGTGCCGCCAACCCGTCCCAGCCGAGCACGACGTGCGGGACGACGGGGTGTTCCTGAAGAAGCACTGCCCGAAGTGCGGCGAGAGCGAACGCCTCATCAGCTCCGACCCCGTGCGCTGGCTGTGGAAGCGCGAGGTCTACCAGTACGAGGCGAGCATGGGCCAGGGCTGCTCGCTCCGCTGCGACGAGTGCGGCCACGACCACAAGCCGCGCCTGATCTTCATGGACCTCACGAATCGCTGCAACCTCAACTGCCCCATCTGCCTCGCCAACATCCCCGGCATGGGCTTCGAGTTCAGCCCGCCCACCAGCTACTTCGAGCGCATCTTCACCGAACTGGGCAAGCAGACCCCGCCCCCCCGCGTCGAGCTGTTCGGCGGCGAGCCGACCGTCCGTGAGGACCTCTTCGAAATCCTCGAAATCGCCAAGCGGAACAAGGTGCCCGTCTCCATCGTCACCAACGGCGTGAAGCTGGCCGACGAGGCGTTTGCCAAGAAGCTGTGCGAGACGGGGGTGGACTTCCTGGTGGCGTTCGACGGCCCGGACCCCGAGACCTATCGCCGCATGCGCGGCACTTCGGTCGTCCTCGAGAAGAAGCTCCAGGCCATCGAGAACATCAGGAAGTACAGCAAGCGCAAGCACACCCTCGTGTGCACCCTCGCCCGCGACCTCAACGACAAGGATATGCCGGCACACTTCGCCTTCGCCCACGAGAACCGCGCGCTCTTCCGCCGCCTGTTCTTCATCCCCCTGTGCGAAACCTGGGATGCAGGGGAATACCACTCCGGCCGCATGACGACGCCCGAGGACGCCGAGCACATCCTCGAGGACGCCTTCCCGGGCGAGAAGCTCGAGTTCTTCCCCGCCGGCATGCTCGGCTACCTCCTGCCCGCCCTGCGCTTCTTCGGCACCGAGCGCATCCGCTTCGCAGGCGTCCACCCCAATTGCGAGTCGGCCGCCTTCGTCGTGTCCGACGGCGAGAAGTACCTGCCGCTCACCCACTTCCTCAAGCGGCCGCTTTCGGAGCTGCTGCCTGAGATCGTCACCCGCGCGAAGCGGGTGAACCCCAAGCTCCAGCAGCTCTCGCCGCAGCGCTGGTTCCCGCGCTGGCGCGGGCGGCTCATGGTCCTGCGCACCTATGCCGGCCTGATGATCGGCGCGGCGAACTTCAAGCGGATCATCAAGGGCAGCCGCTTCCTCGGCCTCGTCCGCATCCTCGGCGGCGTGATGTTCGGCAAGAGGCTCTCCGCCCAGCTCCGCAAGCACACCCACGTCAACGACGGCGTGCCCATCGTCATCCTCCCCTTCGAGGAATGGCACTCGCTCGAGGCCGGCCGCATGAAGCGCTGCTCCGCCGCCTTCGTCTACATTGACCCTGCGACCGACCAGGTCGCCTTCACGCCGTTCTGCATGTGGTGCATGAACCGCCGCGAGATGTTCCGCAAGATCGCCGACCGCTACGGCACCCAGCCGCACGGCGCGCCCGAGCCCGCGGCGGAGGCGGCGGCGCCGCAGAGCTGACGCAACAGCCTAGCGCTCACTCCGCGCGCTTCTGCGCGAACAGCCACTCCCACAGCCGCTCGGTCGCGTAGGCCGGACCCCACGAGGCGTGGCCCACGCCGGGGAACTCGTTATACCTGGGCTTGCCGCCTGCCTTCTTCAGCGCCTCGACCATCTCGCGCGAGCCGCTCACGGGCACCACCCCGTCCTTGTCGCCGTGGAACGCCCAGACCGCCATCTTTGCGATGCTGGGCGCGCGCGACGGGTCGCCCGCCCCGCACACGGGCATCGCCGCCGCGAACAGCTTCGGCTCCCGCGCAATGATGTCCCACGTCCCGTAGCCGCCCATCGACATGCCCGTCACATACACGCGGCGGGCGTCCACCTGGAACTCCGTGCGAAGCTGCGCCAACGCCTCCAGCACCCGCTTCAGCTCGGCCGAGATCGGCACCTTGTCCTGCGAGTAGGAGCCCTTGCCCCAGGGCCAGTTCACCCACTGCTTGCCCCCGGGGCACTGCGGCGCCACCACAATGCACGGATGCTTGTCCTGCACCGCGTCGCCGGCCAGCGCGAGGAAGGGCGCGGGCTGGTCCTTGATCTGCCCCCAGTTGTCGCCGCCGCGTCCGCCCGCCCCGTGGAGCACGAGAACGAGGGGATACGTCTTGTTCGGGTCGTAGCCCTTCGGCCGCAGCAGGCGGTAGAGCAGCTTCCCGCCGTCCGAGCCCGCGAACTCCCGCGCCTCGAAGGCCGTCTTCAGGTCGTCCACGCCCCCCGCGGCGGCCACCGTGGCCGCCAAGGCCACGGCGCCCGCGAGCCAGTGCAATGCTCTCACGCGCTCTCTCCTGTCCGAAACGCACTCGAAGTCTGCCCCAAAGCCGCCCCCATTGAACCCGGCCTGGCCGACTTCTGCAAGCCCGGAACCCGCCCGGGCCTGGCCCCCGTCCTGGCAAAGCCCCTCCTCTGCGTGGCCAGCCGGCCCGCTCAGAATCACAGAGTGCCAACTCCCTCTCTCGGGGGTTGGCACTCTGAGAACTCCCCGCCGGACGCCGCCGGATCGCCGATTCTCTCACAATGCCAACGCCGCCCGCGCGGCGCCCTTGGCATTCTGAGGGACATCGAGGCCCCCGGGCGGCCTCCCAAAGCCCCGTCTTGCCATAACTGTATACCTGCCTGCGCGTTGCGTCAATTGGGCCGAGAACGCAAGAGGCTCACACCCCTAGCCCCCGAAGGGGCGGTTGAGCCCTAGCCCAGAGCCTGCCCTGGGCTCTCCCATTCCGCCTTTCTGAAGCTCCGAAGGAGCGTCATGGTAAAGCCCAGGGCAACGCCCTGGGAACCGGGGCACGAGCACACCCAAGCCCTGTAAGGGCGAAATAGACCATCAATCCCATAGATGCCGTTCGTCGAATCCCACCTGGTACCTCCGCAGGAACGCGCGTAGCTCTTCCTGGAACGACACCTTGCGGTGGTGGTCCTTCTGGCCCGCGATGTACTGCTTGACGCCCGCCACGCCCGATTGGCCGATCGAGAATGCCCCATACCCCGCCTGCCACGCGAAGTCGGCGAACGCCTCGCCCTTCGTCTTGATCCACTTCGACGAGCGCTTCTTCACCTCCTCGTCGAGCTTGCTCAGCGTCACCGTGCGCGAGAGCGAGAAGAGCATGTGCACGTGGTCCTCCGTGCCGCCCACGTCGAGGGCCGGGCAACCCATCTCGCGGCACACGGCGGCCAGATAGGCGTGGAGCTCGTGCTCGACCTCGGGGCGGATGAGCGGACACCGATTCTTCGTGCTGAAGATGAGGTGGATGAGCACGTTTGCCAGGGATTGCGCCATTTCCCTCCTCCGCCTACTTCGCCCTTACAGGGCTTCATGGGTTTGGGGCCGTCGCCTTCCCAGGGCGTTGCCCTGGGCTATCCCATTCCGCCCCTGCGGGGCTTCGGAAACCCCGGCCACGAGCGGGTTCGCGGTAACCATGGGACGTCGCCTCTCTGCACACGGTTCTTCAGCTCCGAAGGAGCGTTACGGTAGAGCGCAGAGTACTTTGAAGCCGATCCTCTGCGGGGCTTCCGCCTTTCTGGAGCTCCGAAGGAGCGTCACGGTAGAGCGCGGAGTACCTGTGAAGCCGATCCTCTCCGGGGCTTCTGCCCTTCTGAAGCTCCGAAGGAGCGAAATGGTAAAGCCCAGGGCAACGCCCTGGGAAATGATGGCAACACCCCAAACCAAGCCCTGTAAGGGCGGAATAGGAGTTGCCTACTGGGGTGGTCCACCCGCAAAGCTAAAGAACGCGGCCTCGACGGGGTTGAAGTCGAGGGTGAAGGTGGCGCCCTCGCCCAGTTTCTTGCCCGTGCGCTCGTCAATCGCGTCCTTGACGGGGGCGGGGAGGGTGACGGTGATGGGGTGCTTCCTGGCGGTGAGGCCCTCGACGCCGCCGCCCCCGACGTCGCTGCTGGTGACCGCGGCGTTCTGGAGGACGAGGACGTAGGTGCGGCCCCCCTTGCTCCAGTAGGTGGCCTCGCAGTTGCGGGGGCGCTTGCCGTCGGGGCCGGCTACCGCGACCCAGGGCTTGACGCCGGCACGGAGGACGTGCTTGATGAAGACCTGTCGCTGCTCGTCCGTCGCCGTGCCCTCCTCGCGGTACTGGAGGTAGCGCTGGGGCGAGAGATTGAGGTAAACGACCCTGCCGTTGCCTCGCTTGCGCGACATCTGGAGGTCGAGCTTCTTCTCGGCCAGGGCGTAGCCGCTCTCGAGCTGGCACGCGACGGTGGCGAAGAGTTCGCGGTATTTCTTGTAGGAGAAGGCGGCGTCCTGGTCGGTCTCGACCCAGAGCTTGCCGCCGAAGAAGTCGGCCTTGGTCTCGGTGCCGTCGTGCTTGACGCCGAGGAGATCGTCCAATGCGCCCTTGGTGCGGCCCTTGCCGCGCTGGTCGAAGAGGCCGCAGGCGAAGTCGGCGATCAGCGTGCCGCCCGCCTCGACGAACTCGCGGAACCGCACCGCCTCGATGTCGCTCAACGCGTAGCAGGCGGGCAGGACGACGACCTTGTATTCCTTCGGCACGCCGTTGACGATGACTTCGTCGTAGGGGATGAAGTTGTATTGGATGCCGCTGTCGGTGAGCAGGAATTCCCAGGCCTTGCGGACGAGGTGGGACGTGCCGAGGCGGTTGTCGCCGTTGCGGTTCACCCACGTCTTGCCGTGCGGCTCGCTATCGAGGCACCACGAGACCTGGATGCTGGGGTGCGAGTAGTACAGGGCCACGCCGTCGTGGATCCAGCGGGCGCCGACCATTTTCTTGCCCTGGATGCCGCCGACCTCTTTGTTCGTGGCCTTGTACTCTTCGAGCCAGGGGCGGGGCTTCTTGTCCTTGTCGAACCAGCCCTCGACCCAGCCGATCATGCCGCGGTTGCCGTGGGCGAGGTAGTACCAGGTCTGCCAGATGTCGTTGGCCGTGCCGCGCTGGTCGTTGTGGAAGTGGGTGGTGACGATGGGCATGGCGTTCTGGGGGTTGAACGAGCGGATGATGGCGGTCGAGGAGCCGATGTTGTAGGATTCGAGGAACTGGAGCTTCTTCATCAGCTTGGCGTAGTCGTAGCCGCCGAAGAGGTTGGGGCTCTGGCCGCCGACGAAGCCGCACGGGGTGTCGGGGTCGGCCGCGTTGGCCGCCTCGACCAGCTTGCCCAGGAACACGGCCCAGTAGCTGTCGTTGTAGGTCATGCGGTCGAGGAAGGGCGAGAAGTCGAGCTTGCCCAGCGGCCTGCCAAGCTGGGCGCGGGTGAACTCGGGCGTGACGAACTGGGCCTTCACCGTCGGGTCGCCCGTGTAGTTGACCAGCCACTTCTCGTAATCGGCGTCGTTGTCGTGGATGCGCCAGGGAATGGGCTTCACGAACGAGCACCAGGAGATTTCGTCGTCGAGCGCGTAGGCCGCGCGCATCGGGCTCTTCTTCAGGCCGTTGACGCGCTCGGTGACGATGCCCTTGAGCTTCTCGAGCATCGCGTCGTCGAGGGGCCGCGGGCCGTTGGCGCCGAAGCGAATCGCCTTGCCGTCCATCTGGATCGGCTTCCAGTTCGCCCGGTTCAGGTAGAGGTAGCCCTTGGCGGCCGTGTGGTCGTTGTAGAAGAGCAGGTGCCACTTCTCGAGCCAGGGCAGCACGCTCGTGTCGCCGTGGTCGGCGAAGCCGCCGTTGAAGCCGTAGTCCTTGGAGAACTGGCCGCCCTCGTCGCCCGTGCCGATGTGCCACTGATAGCGCCAGGGCATGTAGATCCACGTGTCCCACCGGCCGATGAGCATCTTCGGGTCGTGGCGGACCGGCTTGAACTCGGGCGCCGACTTGACGTAGGCGAGATAGGGGTCTTCCGCCGCGAGAACGCTCGCGCCGAACGCCAAAGCCGCTGCCATCACCCAGCGACGTCCCATGGCCGATCTCCTGAAAGGTGCCGGCGGTTCGTGGCAACGCACGAGCCACCATCATGCAGAAGGAGGAAGCGGGAATCAAGCTCGGGAACGCCGAACAGCTCAACGCGCGAGCGCCGCGGCCAGCCAGGCGCTGCCGTCGGGGGTGATCTCGGGAGCCAGGACGAGCCTGTCCTCGCACTTCGCATAGGCTTGGCGGGTGGGCTCGTGCCAGCGGCGCAGCTCGGGCTCGGATACCTCGCAGTTCCGGCCATCCACCAGGCCCTCGAACCGCAAGGGGATGGGCGCGAGGGATGCCGCCACGTCGCTCAGGTCGCCCGCGGTGAGCGCGCCAGGGACAATGATGTCGTGTGGCACGTAGACGAAGGGCGAGCAGAGCATGGCCTCGACGCTCGCCAGCCCCCGGCGCACGAGCACGGCCTTGACATCCTCCTCGAACAACGCGGCGAGAAGGGCGAGCAGCCCGCCGAGAGGCTCGGACTCGCGGGGGCAGTCGTTGCTCTCCAGCGGCATATCGCGGAAGGGCGGGACGTTGACCGGCGCGAACGAATCGCCCCAGAGGGCGAGACGCGTGGCGTCGAGCTCGGGGCGGGTGCCCAGGTAGCGGAGGACGGCTCGCAGATCGCGCAGGCGCAGGCCCGTGAGCGTCTCCCCGAGCATCATGTACGTGGACGAGGGGTCAACGGTCTTGCGGTGGCGGCCCGGCTCGCCGTTGAGGTCCGTCTCGCCCGTCGAGCGCACGTCGGGCAGGCACACGGCGACGCCGCGGCCGAGCAGCGCGGCCAACTCGTCGGCGCGGTGCTGGAGGAAGCCCTGCTTGCCGTGCTTGGCGACGGCGACGACGATGGGGAGCCGCTCGCGCTTCCCGGGCGGAAGGAGGAGCAGCGCAGGGACGACGATGCCCTCCTCAACGGTGAGCAGGAGGCGCTCGGCGAGGTTGTCGTTCCCGCGGGCCTCGGCCTTTGGGGCGCCTTTCGGCTCGACGTCGCCGAGGAGGCGTGCCCAATCGCTGCGCAGCTTCTTGCGCCTCTCGGCGGCCGCGAGTTGGGCCAGGGCGGCGCGGGCCTTGCCCGCCCGCTCGAGGCTCAGGGCTTTGGCGAGATAGTGGACGAGTTTCGGCTGGCGCTTCGCGGCCACGGCGTCGGTCATGCACCGGAGCTCGTCGGCGGGCCGTCGTTCCTGCGGCTCCTCCTTCGGCGCGGGGATGCCGAACCAGCGCTCGAGGTGCGGGTAGATGCCCTTGCGGTGGGGCGCGCCGACGTTGTTGCAGTGGCTGGCGTCGGGCGGGCGAATGGTCACGCGGCCCCAGCCGTGGCTGGCGGCAAGCTTGTCCGCCGCGCCGCAGAAGCCCCAGATGCGCTCGAAGCGCTTCCACACGGGGTCGCGATCGGCGTCCCAGGCAAACTCGTGGGCGTAGATGAGCGGCCTCGGGGCGGCGGAGCCGACGGTGACGTAGGGGAAGAACCCGTCGCGGGCGCTCAGGCGCAGGTTGCGGGTGGACTCGAAGCTGCCGCTGCCTGCGAAGTTGAAAGCTTCCTCGGCGTTCTCGGGCAGGGGGTAGCGGGTCTCGGGCTGCGGCCCGCCGAAGTTGAAGGGGATGGAGCAGGTGACGCGCGGGTCGAGCGCGGCGACGACCGCGGCCGGGTCGCCGCCGCCGGCGACGGCGCCGATGACGATGATCCTCTCGCGGTCAATGCCCGGGCGGCCCAGGAGCAGGTCCAGCCCCCGCATCAGGTCCCAGGCCATCCAGCCCATGAGGCTTTCGCCGACGAGGTGGAGCTGCATGCCGAGGGCCATGCGGTGGCGGTAGTCCTCGCGGCCCGCGAAGGGCTGCTGGCGGCGCTCGCCGTGGCTGATCTGGTCGGGCACGAGCACCAGGCAGCCCAGGCGCGACCAGAGGACGCCCATGTCCTGAAGCTCGCTCTGCTCCTTGGGGTTGTGGTGGCTGTGGACGAGGAGGAAGCCGGGCATCTTCGGGCGCAGCGGCTGCGGCACGTAGAGGTTGGCCGTGGCGATGAGGCCGGGGCGGGTCTCGAAGACGAGGCACTCGATGCGATAGCCGTCGCCGTCGAGCGTCTTCGTCGCCTCGGCGTCGAGCGACGTCGGCACGGGCGGGAACGTGCCGAGCGAGTCGCGGAGGGCTTTGAGGCGGGCGTCGCGGAAGCGCTCCCAGTCGGCTCGTGACTGCACCTTCGCCCATTCCGCGGCATCGCGGCGATTGGCGGCGCGGAGGCGGGCGCGGCAATCGTCGGCGAGCATGCTCGCCGAGCCCGCGCGCTCCTCGGGGGTGAGGACATCCGCCTTGACCGCGCGCAGGCCCTCGGCAAGGCCCTTCACAGTGTCGTCCGCCATTCGCGTCACTCCTTTCGGCCGAAGCAGAGCAGCCGGCCGTCGTGGGTCGTGAGGTAGAGCCTGCCCTCGGCGGCGGCGAGGCCGTCGGCGGCCGGCCGGGCGTCGAGGGCGTGCTCTCGAAGCAGCTTGCCATCCTTTGCCGACAGCGCCCAGAGCTTGCCGCCGGGCTGGCGGCGAAGCCGGTCGGTCGGCCCCGCGGCGAAGAGCACGTCGCCCGCCAACGCGAGGGCCTCGACCTGGGATGGCCCGGGCACATCGACCTTCCAGGCCTCCTTGCCGCCCTCCCAGGCGACGAGCTCGCCGCCGAACTCGGTGGCCGGGTCGTTGACTTTGGACCAGTGGACGTATCGGAAGCGGAAGCCGAAGATGCGCTTGCCGTCGGGCGCGGCGACGAGCAGATGCCCCTGGTGCGGGCCGTAGCCCTGCTTGATGCGCATCCAGTGCGAGGCCGTGTCGTTCACCGACAGCACGTGCCACGTGCGGTCGAGCACGCGGTTCGGCCCGCCCCACAGGGTCTTGAGCTTCCCCGCGTAGTCCCAGTTGAAGCCCGAGGAGAGGCCGTCCTTGAGGGGCTGGCCGGTCTGGGCGTTGATTCGCAGCCCGGCCGAGGCGCCGCCGGCCATGCGGAGGGCGTCGCCGTCGCTCACCAGCAGGTCGCTCACGGCGCCGGGGAGCGGCTTGGCCCAGACGACCTCACCCGTCTGCGGGCGGAGGGCATAGCCCGTGAGGCCACCATCGGTGGCCGACGAGCGCCCCGCCACGAAGCAGGCCGCGTCGTTCTCGACGAGCACGCCGCCGACGACCGGCCAGAGCGACTCGAGCTGGCCGAAGGCCACGATCCGCCGCTCGTGGGGCGCGGCGCGGAAACGCCAGGCCAACTGCCCATCCATCGCTCGGAGGCAGTAGACCCAGCCGTCGGTGCACCCGAGCAGGCAGAGGCCCTCGTGAAGCGTCGGCGGCACGTCCACGCGGCCGCCTGCCGTGTAGCTCCAGCGCGGCTGCCCGCTCGCCGCGTCGAGGGCCACGACGCGGTGGGAGTCGGTCAGCCCGACGAAGGCCATGCCGCCGGCCACGACGGGCGCGGTCGCGCGGTCGCCGCCGAGGGGATTGGCGAGCCAGTCGTCGGCGAGCGGGGAGGGAGGCATGTGCTGGTCGTCCACCCGTACTTCCCACAGCTTGCCCAATTCAGCGGGAACCGTGGCGACGGTGCTCCCTGAACGGCGTGGGTCGTGGCGGAAGGTCGGCCAGTCCTCGGAATTGCGGAGTGCGGAGTGCGGAGTGCGGAGCGTGGAGAAGGCAGGCCCGCGCTGGAGGCGTTCGGTCGGCGGCGGCGCCGGCGCGCTCGCGGGGGCGAAGGCGATGAAGCCGCGGAGCGACTCTCGCACGCATTTGCAGCCGTGCGGCTGGGTGTAGAGGAGGCCGTTGGCCACGACGACGCCTGCCCGACAGGGATGACGCCCGCCGCGGAAGCCGTGGGCCTCGCCGTCGTCCCAGTCGAAGAAGTTCAGCGGCCTCGTGCCCACGAGGTACGTTTCGGTGGCGATGTTGCGCACGCATCCGCCGCAGTAGCCGCCCTTCAGCGTGATCCGCCGCTTCTCCTGGCCCGTCAACGGGTCCAGCCCGGCGAGGCCGGCCGCACCCGTCCGATGCCACACGAGCCCCTGGGCGAACCAGACGGCATCGGGCCACGTCGCCCGCGACGAAGCGTAGTCGAGGCTCCACAGCCGGCGGCCGTCGTCGGCGGCGAAGGCCGCGATGCCGTTCTCGCCCACCTGCCAGTTGCGCTCCCACACGAAGGCCACGATGCCGCCCTTCGCGAAGAGAAGCTCCTTCTTCTTGCCCTGGATGGCGTCCAGGCCGACTCGCCACCGCTCGGCGCCGCTCGCGAGGTCCAGGCAGACCAGCTCGGCCTGGCGGGCGGTGGTGACGAAGGCCCGGCCGTCGTCGGCGACGAGTTCGCCGGCGCTCACCGGCTGCTTCCAGCGAAGCTCGCCCGAGGCGGCGGCGAGGGCGCGGACCCCGCTGGGCTCGGCGAGCACGAGGAGGCCATCGCAGAGCGCCAGCCGCGCATTGGGGCCGACGTCCTGGAGATGCGTTGCCAGGGTCTTGCCCGTCGCGGGGTCGAGCGCGACGAGGCCGGAGCCGAGGACGGCGTAGAGACGGCCGGCCGTGGCCACGATGGCATTGCCGAGCTCCTGCCCGTCGTGGCGCATCGGGCGCTCGATGGGCCGGCTCCAAAGCAGCAGGCCGCTGAAGGCGTCGCGCGCGGTGAGGAACCACGTGTTGTTGCGCGTCTGGGGCACGCGGCTCGAGTTGGACAGCTCGTTGAGCGTGACATTGAAGACCCGGCCGCCGGCCGCCAGGAGGCCACCATTGCTCACCTGGTAGCCCGTGCCCATCGGCCAGGCGGGTCCCGCGATCCAGCGCAGCCCGCCGAGCGGGCGGAGGGCCGCGTCGCGCGACACGCAGTTGCCGCTGGCGTCGTAGGCCCGATGGGTCCATTCGCCCATCGCCGCGGGCCTGGGCTTGCGGAACAGGCGCCACTCGCCGCGTTGCTCGACGCGTCCGAGCTTCGCCATCTCCGGTGCGTCGCCGCGCAGGCACGCTACGCCCCCAGGGCGCAGGATGCGAACCACCTCCTCGAGGGAAAGCCCCGCCGCCATCGCCCCTGGCACGTCGTCCACGACGACGAGGGTCGCCAGGTCGTCCGCATAGGGGAGGCGAGCCAGGCCCGCACAGTCCACGGCTGCCTGGCCGTAGAGGCCCTGGGACTCGATGTAGCGCCGCGCCGCGGCGACGGCGTCGCGCGAGTGGTTGAGGCCGTGGACGAGCAGGCGGCTGCCGCGCGCGAGGGCCGCGGTGAGCCGCCCGTCGCCGCAGCCCAGGTGCACGCACAGCCCCGCCTCGACGCCCGCGAGGCGCAGGGCGTCCGCGGCGCCGGCGTCCTGGCCCGGCTCCTCTGCCGCTTCGGGCCGCCCCGTGCACACCGCCAGGATGGCTGAGAGGGCGATGCAGCATCTGCTCATGGGCTTCGTCCTGCCGCTCTATCTGACGGCCAGGTCGAGGATGTTGAGCTGAAGCGGCCCCTTCGAGGCGAGCGCGACCTCCACGTCGTTGAGCCCGTCGCGCAGCAGGCTCACGGGACAGCTCCACGCCCGGCGTCGCGGCGGGTCGCTCATCATGCCATCGAAGGGATTGCCGTAGAAGGCACTGGCGTCGTCGGTGCGCTTGAGGAGCGTGCCGTTCACTTTCACCGAGACCTCGGCCTCGCCGAGCGGCGTCTGGGCGTGGATGCGCAGGCGGGCATCGGGCTGCTCCGGCGCCTTCGGCGGGGCGAGGTCGAGCTGCACCCGCTCGGGCTTGCCCTGCTGAAGCCGCTTCGGAAGCTGAGAGTAGAAGACGCTCGGCGCGAGCCAGTAGTATTGCGGCTGTCGCGCCAGCCAGGCCCGGTCGGCCAGACGCGCGAGGACGTGGAAGGGCGGCTCGCACACGACCGGCGCCCGCACCGCACCGTGCTCGCGGAAGTAGACGAAGTTGAAGAGGCTCAGGCCATCCGCCCCGCGCTCATGGGCGAGATGGGCCGTGGTGTAGAACTGCGGGTCAGAAGTCAGCGGGAACCCCGCCGTCGAGTAGCCCTGCTCGCGCACGAACAGGCGCAGCGACCCGCACACGTGCGTCATCTCGAGATAGATGGCCGCACCCGGCGCCATGCGGCGCACCTGTGCGATGTCGTTGCGCTGCGTCGTCTGATACCAGCCCGACAGGTTGAACATGTCCACTCCGGCGGCCACGAGGTCGGGCACGTGGAGGCCGATGGCGCCGTGGGTCGAGGCCTGGAGCGGGATGCGGACGCCCAGGTAGCGCCGTCCCCCCTTGCGGTCGAGGGCCGCGCGGACCGCTCGCACGAAGCCGGTGACGGCCTCCTGGCGCTGCTTCGCCGTCGTCTCGTTCTGGCGGAAGAGATGGTGGTCGCGCAGGAAGTCCAGCTCGATCCCGGCCAGGTCGTAGTTGGCGGCGAGTTCCTCGAGGAGCGCGAGCTTGTAGGCTCGCACCTCGGGGATCATCCAGTTCTGCCCGCGGGAGCCCGAGTAGCCCTGGACCTTCTTGTGCCCGGGGTCCAGCATGTACTCGGGGTGCTCCTCGTAGAAGCGCGAGACCCAGATCGAGTTGGCGTTCTTCTCGCCGTAGTTCTCCTGGTGGTGTGTGTCGTTGAGCCGCAGGCTCACGAAGGGCTCCATGCCCTTGGCCCGGCACCGCTCGACGAGCAC
>DATKZY010000049.1:0-8724 GCA_035527715.1 Planctomycetota bacterium
TTGCGCGCTAACGGGCGACGGTCCCGGTTCCCCGGGCTTCACTTCGCCTTGTCGTCCTCGACGATCACGGGGTCGGCGTCCTTGAGGCCCTGCTGGCCGCGGACGATGATCAGGGCGCCGGGCTCGACGCCCTCGGCGGCCTCGACAATCGGGCCTTCCGACAGGCCGAGCTTCACCGCGCGGCGATGGGCCTTGCCGTTGTTCACGAGGGTGACCCACGGCTGGTCGTCCACCCAGGTCACTGCGTGCTCGGGGATGACCGGCACGCCCTTCTTCTCGACCAGCACCAGCACGACGCGGGCGAACATGCCCGGCTTCAGGCGGCGGTCGGCATTGGGCACGTGGATCTCGACCTCGATCGTGCGCGTCCGCTCGTCCACCACGGGGCTGATCTTCTGCACCGTGCCGCGGAAGGTCTCGGCCGGATAGGCGTCCGCGCTCACCGTGGCCTGCGTGGTCCCGGCCTTCAGGAGGGCCAGGTCGCGCTCGGCCACGCCCACGACCACCTTCACCGTCCTGACGTCCATCAGCGTCACGATGGCGACGCCAGGGGAGACCATGTTCCCCTCGTCGAGGTGCTTGTAGGCGACGACGCCGGCGATGGGGGCCTCGAGGGTGGATTCCTCGAGGTTGATGTTGGCCAGTTCGAGCGCGGCCTTGGCGGGCAGGATCTTGGCGGCGACGGCGTCGCGGTCCTCCTGGCGTGCGCCCTTCTCGGTGAGTGCGAACTGCTCCTGCGCGGCCCTGAGCTGCTGCTCCGCGCTCCGGACCTGCTGCTCCGCGGTCCGGACCTGCTGCTGCGCCCCCTGATGCCGCTCGCGCGCGATCGTGAACTGGGCCTCCGCCGCGTCGAGCTGCTGCTGCGTCGCCACTTTGTCCCTGAAGAGGTTCCTCGCCCGCTCGACGTCGGCCGCCGCGTTCTTGAGCGAGGCCTGGGCCTGAGCGACGGCGGACTTGGCGCCCTCGACGGCGGCCTGGGCGCCCTCGATGGCGGCCTGGGCGGCCTTGATGTTGGCCTCGGCGATGGCCAGCTCCTCGGGCCGGGCCTTGGCGTTGACCCGCACCAGCTCGGCCTCGAGGGCCTTCACGGTCGCCTCCGCCTGCTTCACCTGGGCTGCGAATGCCTCGTGGTCCACCACGGCGACCTGCGTCCCCTTCCTTGCGATGACGGTGCCCTGCTCGATCGGCGTGCCGTCCTCCAGGCGCAAGGCGTCGAGCCGGCCGCTGACCTTGGACATCAGTCGCACCTCGGCCATGGGCCTCACGGTGCCCGTGAGCGAGGCGAGGCGGCGGAGGTCCCGCGTCGTCACGCGGATGGCGACGACCCGCGTGGCCTCGGTCGCCTTGGGCGCCTGCTTCGCGGCGGCCTGCTTGTCCAGGTAGCGCTTGTAGCCGGCGGAGAAGGCGAAGTAGCCCGCTGTCCCCAGCACGATCAGCCAGGCAAGGGTCTTGAGGATCGTCTTCATTTCTGGGCTCCTTCTGCCGGCGGCTCGAGGGCGCCGGTGGCCCGCTCGAGGGCGAGCCGGGCCATCATGTGCGCGTGCAGCGCACGGTAGTAGATCGCCTGGGTGCGTGAGAGCGCCTGGCGAGCGTCGAGGACCTCGATCTCGGTGGTCACGCCGCCCTTGTAGCCCACCTGGGCCAGGCGCAGGCCCTCCTGCGCCCGCCCGGTGTTGGCCGACTGCGAGGCCACCAGCTTCTCGGCGTCCTCGATGCTCAGCAGGGCCTGCTGCACCTCGAGCAGCACCTGGTCCTCGGCGTCGAGCAGGCCGATCTCCTGCATCTTCAGCTTCGCCCGCTCCTGCCGCACCCGGCCCTTGGTCCTGAAGCCGTCGAACAGCGTCCACGCGGCGTTGGCCCCGGCCGACCACGCGTCGTTCCACTTGATGTTGGTCATCGAGTGCGGGTCGGGCTTCGCATACGTCCCTGTCCAGAACAGGTCGAGCATGGGGAACCAGCCGGCGCTGGTGGCCTTGACGGCCTCGTGCTGGAGGCGGATGGCGAGCTCGGCCAGGAGCAGCTCGGGCCGCTGGCGGTAGGCCCGGCCCACCGCATCGGCCAGCTCGGGGCTGACCCGCTCGTGCGCGAGCTTGCCCGTGAGGGCCACCTGGCTGCCTTGCGACACGCCCAGGATCCGCAGCAGCACGGCCTTGGCCAGGCGCAGGGCGTTCTGCCGCTCGATCAGCTCGGCCTCGATGTTGCTGATCTCCACCCGGGCGCGCAGCACGTCGAACTCCTTGGCCGCGCCGGCCTTGAGTTTCTTCTCCACCTCCTCGAGGTAGCGGCGCGCCAGCTCCAGGTCGCCCTCGCTCACCTTCACCAGCTCGGCGGCCAGGAGCACGTCGTAATATGCCTTGCGGGTGAGGAAGAGGACGCCTTGGACGGCGCCGCGGATTTGTTCGTCGGCGAGGAGGGCGTAGACCCTGGCGGCGCGGATGCCCGCCTGGATCGCCCCGCCGCGAAAGACAGGCTGGCGGAGCGCCAGGTCAACCGAGTAGTTGTTCAGGCTGCCGATGGTGATCGTCTCCGGCCCGGCGGAGAAGCTCGACACCTCGTCCACGCGGCGATACGAGCCGGTGAGCGCGGCGATGGGGTAGATGGCCGACCAGGCCTCGGTGAGGCGGCCGGCGGCCACCTCCCTCTCCTCGATGGTGGCCAGGAGCTGCTTGTTGTTGCCCACGGCCAGCACCTGGGCCGCCTCGAGCGACAGCTCGCCCGCGATCCTCGGGCGCACCGTGTCGTCGCCCGCCCGCTCGCGCTGCCAGGACTTGAGCGCCGCCTCGCGGCTCGCCGCCAGGTCGGCCTTGAGCCGACCCAGGCTCATGCACCCGCACGTCACGAGCGCTGCCGCAAGCGCTGCCGACCCGATGTCACGTCGAGTTCCTCGCATGGCCACAGTCAGTCTCCGTCAGCTCTTCTTCCGCAGGATCAGGCTCAGAATCGTCTTCCGCAGCCGCGCCACGCGCTCGGCCAGGGGCTCCTGGGGCTCGTGGATCAGCCACTGCGCGACAAAGGCGTTCAGGATGCCCTGCAAGCACGCCGCGAGGTCCGCCGCACCGATGTCCACGAACACCCCCGCCGCGATCCCGCGCTCGAGCACCTGGGTGAACGCCGTCTGGGCCTCCCCGATGAGTGCCAGGGCGCGAGGGGGCAGGGCGAGCGACGCGTCGCCGTGCTCCGCCAGCGGGGTCTGGAACACGACGCGTGCGAAGCCCTTGTGCTCGTCGAGCAGGGCGACGCGAAGCTCGATGACCGCCTCGACGGCCTTCACGGGGTCCTCCTCGCCCAGCACCCGCTCCCCGAAGAGCGCCAGCGCCTGCTCGATCAGGCTCGCCAGCACCTCCTCGTACAGCTCCTCCTTGCTCTGGAAGAAGTTGTAGAGGGTGCCGACGGCGAACTCGGCCTCCTGGGCGATCTGCTCCACGGTCGAGCCGCGGTAGCCGTTGCGTGCGAACACCCGCTCGGCGGCCTCGGCAATCTCGCGGCGGTGGGCCAGCCGCTCCCGCTCCTTCCGCGGCAGCCCCTGCGTTGGCTCTTCTCCGCCCATCTTGAAGCTCTCCTCCTGCGAATGAGCCATCGCTCACGCCGAGAGCGCGGGCTCAGTCTGTGAATCTATGTTCATTATATGCCAGGGACATTCACGAGTCAAGCCAGCTTGTTCCGGCGCGCGGATTACGCTCTCGTCAGGCTGTAGTCATCCCGCAGCAACCGCTGGTGTGGATAATGGGCGGCAAGTAGGCGTTGAAAAGCGCTGCGACCCTGGTACAATGGCTGTCTGTCCCCATTGAGGCACAGGAGTGGCAATGGCTCCGGCGAACGCTTCGACCCGTGGCGCCCTCGCGCTCATTCTCGGCGCGGGGCTGCTCATCTTCGTCCCCTCGCTGGTCACGCGCGACCCGTGGAACCCCGACGAGCCGCGGGCGACCGAGGTTGCCCGCGAAATGGCCGCCTCGGGCAACTACCTGGTGCCGCACCTGAACGGCGCGCCCTACTCGGACAAGCCGCCGGTCTTCTACTGGCTCGCCTCGGGCTTCTGGCACCTGGGCTTCGGCCTGAACTCCGGCCGCATGGTGTCGCTGCTCGCCTCCCTGGGCACGGCCGTCCTCGTCTACGCCCTCGGGCGGCGGACGCACTCGCCCGAGACGGGGCTGGTCGCCGCCCTCGTGACCCTCACCGTCCAGCTCTTCCCGTTCATCGGCAAGCAGGGGGTGCTCGACCCGCTCCTGGCGTGTTTCACGACGGCGAGCATCTATTGCGCCGTCGCGGCCTTCGAGGGGGGCGAACGGCGGGGACGCTGGTGGCTTGCGGCCTATGCACTGGCGGCCCTCGCGTTCCTCACGAAAGGCCCGGTCGGCATCGCGGTGCCGCTCCTGGTGGCCGCGGCCTATGGCGTGTTGCGTCGGGGCGCGGTGCGCAAGGGCGGCTGGTGGCACCTGGCGGGTGCGGCGCTCCTCGTCGGCATGGTCGCCGCCTGGCTCGCGCCCGCCTGCATCCACGGAGGGAAGGAGTACACGAACGACATTCTCTTCCAGCAGACGGCTCAGCGCATGGGCGAGGAGGCCAGCCACCGCCAGCCGTGGTACCACTACGTTGCCTTCTCGCCAGGATACCTTCTGCCGTGGACGCCTCTGCTGGTGCTCGCCCTCGTGTGGGTGTTCCGCACCCGACGGGGCGAGGGCGACCGGGCGGCCATCCTGGGCGCCGCGTGGTTCATCGCCGTCCTGGTCTTCTTCTCGCTCTTCTCGGGCAAGCGCGAGCGCTACCTGTTGCCCCTCGTGCCGGCCGTGGGCCTGCTGTGCGGTCGCTACATCGTCGCCGTGATCAAGGGGGAGCGTTCGCCCCTTCGTGGCCATCAGGGGCTGTGGAAGGCCAGCTTCGTCCTCCTCGGCCTCATCGCCATCGCGCTGGGCGCCGTGGCGCTGGAGCCGGGGGCCGTCGCCCGCCGCTTCGCCAAGGACCCCGAGGTGATGGCCGAGGTGAGGGCCGCCCTGACCCCAGGCGTCCTCGTCGGCGCCGGCGTGTCGGGCCTCGTGATGCTGGGCCTCTGCTTCTGGGGCATCCGCCTGCCGCGCGGCGGGGCGGGCGAGATGCGGCGGGTCCTCACCCTCGCCGGCGCGACGCTGGTCCTCGGCCTCGCCGTGGACCTCCTGGCCACGCCGATCATCAACCGCTTCAAGACAGGCCGCGACCTCGTCGAGGCGGCCGGGCCGTATCTGAGCGACGCCGACGAGGTGATCCTCTACCAGTCCGACTACTCGGGCGTCTACAACCTCTTCGCCCGGCGGACCCGCATGCCCGTGCTCTATAAGGAGGAGGAGCTGCGCCACGCGCTCCGGTCCCCGCGCCGCGTCGCCGTGATCGCCAAGGAAGGCAGGGAGGTGTCCGCGCGCGACCTCGAGAAGGCGTCCGGCGCACGCGTCGTCGCCCAGGAGCGAGTCGGCCACCGCAGGATCGTCGTCCTCGCCAACTGGAAGGCGCCGCAGGCGGAGTGACAAGGGCCTTCTGCCTGAAGGCAGGACTCCGAACGCGCCCATAACCTGTTAGGATTCATGCCTTTAGGCAGTCTTCGCATGCTGGGAGTCCTGCCTTTAGGCAGTCTTTGCCCTCCCTCCCAGCCTCTCGATGCCCCATGCTCCACGGCGCTCACCCACGCGCAACGCGCCCGAGCGCCTGGGGGGCGGGGGGTGAGCGCCCAAGGGTGCCAACCAAGGGTGCCAACTCCCCCCCTCAGGAGTTGGCATTCTTGACGGCCGGCCGGGGCACACCTCGTCCTTCACACCTCCGCCAACATCGCCATAACCGTATATTCCACTGGATGTTACGCCCTCTGGCCGCCAATCGCCGCGCCCAACTGGTTCACCTGCCCGGACTGAACCAGACGGCTGGAGCCGCGAGAACCGCCCATTCCCGCCCATCTGCCCCATCTGTTCGGGGGCAAACGCGCGTCACGGCTCTTGCGAAACGAAGCACTTGGGGCTGGGGCCGGCCTGGCTCGCCACGCCTTCACCGTACGGCTCTCTCATCCGCTACTCCATGCCAGTTGACTGGCGCTCTCCGAGGAGTCGAGCCGACCAAGACCTTGCGAAGCGGAACCAAGTGGCCGGACCCCGTTGGGGACATGGCGAACTGCACGCCGCTATGGTGACTGGGGCCGGCCTCGCATTTCATCCCCTGGCGCGTCGGGACCCGACGATGCCGAATAGATGTTTGGGAAGTCCCGCTCTCGGCCCTGCTTCCGGCTTGACAGGCTTGCTCATGGATGTCCCCCGAACCAACCCGAACTACTCACCCGCGTTTTCCCGCTCCTGTGCATCCGTTGGTTAGGCCGACATTTCTTCGATATCTCGTCTACTGCTCCTGATGCGAATTCCCCGACCTCAACTGGCGGTCGATCGCACGAATCAGATCGCCAACTGTTGTTGCATTGTTGAGATCGTCCTCTTCAATAGCATCAAGGGCGAATCTGCCGTCATAGTGGTCTTCCAGTCCCATGAACAGTCCTATGATATCAACTTCATCAAGTCCTAGGTCGGCGCTGAACTTTGCCGTTGGGACAATCTTGTCGATCGCCAGGTCGCGATTGAATTCCCTCTTGAGTTCGTAAGCGATGTACCTTGACACTGCAGTTGCAGTGTTTTCCTCCCACGGTTTCCCCAGGGCCTTGCGGCGCGCCCGATAGACGCGAATGTCGTCAGGATGACTCTTGCGCATATGTGGTGGTGCCGTGGGGTCCTCGACTGCCAACGAAGGGAACCGGGACGGCTTGTCCTTGCGACACCATCCCTCGATAGCCGCACAGAACTTCACGAGAAACTCAACGCGGTCAAATTGGTCGTGAATTGGCGATACCGCGAGACTCTTCGTATCGGCTTCGGTCAGGAGTCGCCTGGCACGTTCTTCTTCAGAGCTGGCTGCCATCGTCGCAACTCTTTGGGTAAGGATTGCCTCAGGCAACGGCTCGGAGCTTGTGGAGATGCTGAGGAACTCGATGGCGTCGCCGACCGAGAGGTCAATCTCTGAACACATCGCGACGATTAGCTCCGCGAGGTTCAGCAGCCTGAAGTCAAGATGCCGGCGCAGACTCTTGGCCTCAAAAGCAGGATCCCGTGACTCGCCAGCCCAGAGCTTCCGAAAGTAGCGCAACACTTGATGGTGAGCACGCGGATTGTATCCCCGGTCCACCGCAAACTCCTGGAATGATGCGGAGATTGGCTCTTTCTCTTCGAGGGGTTGCTCCGGTCGTTGCGTGAGGCTGGGTTCACTTTCCGACACCGGCGACGGGTCATCACTGCTGCAAGCTCCGAAGAAACTGGCGGTGACGACGAGAGCACAAATGCTGAGACACCTTTCCACGATGCAGCTCCTAGCCAAGCCTTGGGTATCGCCCATAGGGTGTTTATCGGGTTTCTGTGTGGGTGTCAAGCCTTATTGTCGAATTATTCGCCTTACGCGTTAGGCGAGGCAACAGAGACGCCGGCGGAGCCGACGCCGAAGTGTGCCCCGACCTCCCTCAGTCGCTGGTCGCTCCGCCGCCAGACCATGTGGATCAACACGCCCGGCAGGGCGCGGCGCCCGTGTCATACCCCGGCGACCGGCCTCGCCCCTCGCCCCCGCGTCAGACGACGAGCTTGCCGAGGACGACGTCGCGCACTTTCTGCACGTCCCCCCACACGGTGCGCTTCTCGGCGGGGTTGCGCAGCAGGTAGGCGGGGTGGAACGTCGGCATCACCAGGATGCCGCGCCAGCGGAGGAACTGCCCCCGAATCCTCGTGATGCTGTCCTTCGACTGGAGCAGCCCCCGCACCGCCGTCGCCCCCAGCAGGCAGACCACCTTCGGCTGAATGATGTCAATCTGCCGCAGGAGGAACGGGCGGCACGCATCCATCTCGTCGGGCAGCGGCGCCCGGTTGTTCGGCGGACGGCACTTGTTCACGTTGGCGATGTACACGTCGCTCCGCTGGAAGCCCATCGCCTCGATAATCTTGGTGAGGAGCTGGCCGGCCTTGCCCACGAACGGCTCGCCCTGCGCGTCCTCGTCGCGCCCCGGCGCCTCGCCCACGAACATCAGATCGGCGTCGGGATTGCCCACCCCGAACACCACCTGCGTGCGGCCCTGCGACAGGGGGCACAGCGTGCAGTTGGCGATGGCCTTCGCGAAGAAGTCGAGCTGCCCCTGCTTCGAGAGGCCCTCGGGGAACTGAATGTCGTAGTTCTTCGCGTCGAAAATATCCACCCTGCTCTCCGTGGCCACTGCCGTGACGAGCGGCGGAGGCACCTCGGCCCGGTGCACGGGCGGCGGCGTCGCGGCGGCAGGCGTCGGGCGGGCGGGTCGCTTCTGCCTTGGCGGCGTCGGAGGGGAGGCCGACCGGGCGGCCTGAGGGGGCGCCGCCTCAGGGGGCGCCAGCGGCGGCAGGGGCAGCCGCCCGTCCTCGATCCCGAACCCCAGCTCCAGCTCCACCCGTGCCGCGGCCGCGCGCAGCAGCGCCGCATACTCGTGCCGTGGATCGCCCTCGCTCGACACCTCTCGACTCCTTCCGCCGGCGAGTATAGCGTCCGCGCGGCGGAGTGTCAACCACTCGCGCGGCTGACGCGACCCCAGTTTGGCCACTCGGCGGTTGGAAGCCCTGCAAGGGCGTCATGTGACAGCCCAGTCTGAGCAGGCGCGCTCCCAGCCCCGTCAGGGGCGTCAGATGGTAGCCCACGGCGTAAGCCGTGGGATCGCCA
>DATKZY010000050.1:0-11079 GCA_035527715.1 Planctomycetota bacterium
TGGCGATCCCACGGCTTACGCCGTGGGCTACCATCTGACGCCCCTGACGGGGCTGGGAGCGCGCCTGCTCAGACTGGGCTGTCACATGACGCCCTTGCAGGGCTTCCAACCGCCGAGTGGCCAAACTGGGGTCGCGTCAGCATTGCGGCAACTTGACAAACTGCCCCCCAAGCGTATCATCACATGGGCACACGGGGAATGGCCACGCCGGGCAGCGACAAGCCGAATCTCCCTACACGGCCCAGCGGCCCATCCGAACTCCTTCTCTACCAGACCGAGGACGGCCGCACCCGCCTCGAGGTGCGGGTAGCCGGCGAGACCGTCTGGCTCTCCCTCAACCACATGGCCGACCTGTTCCAACGCGACAAGTCCGTCATCTCCAGGCACATACGCAACATCTTCGGCGAGGGAGAACTTCGGCGCGAGTCAGTTGCTGCAAATTTTGCAACAACTGCCGCCGATGGCAAGACCTACCAGGTCGAGCACTTCAACCTCGACGTCGTCATCTCCGTCGGCTACCGCGTCCACTCTCATCGGGGCACCCAATTCCGCCTCTGGGCCACCCAGCGACTCCGCGAATATATCATCAAGGGCTTCGCCCTCGACGACGAACGCCTCAAGCGCGCCGGCGGCGGCAACTACTTCGAAAAGATGCCATGTGTGCATACGCAGGGATAGCAAGTGTGCGCTGGGAACTCCCCTTCGCACTGGGATTGCCGCCGAGACCATTTCTGTGTTGGGAGCCCGCGGAGGGGACTTGCGCCATCGAGCTTAAGCCGAGCGTTGGCGCTCTTGAATGGAAGAGGCGGTGCGGCTTTCTGAGTGCCAAGGAAGTGCACAGCGATGTGGGTCAAGGTGAACATGCGAGGGCCTTCCCGCAGTGTGACTACATGATCACTGGCGTTGACACATCCGGGCGTGAAGTCCCCTTCGCGCAGGTGACTGGGGGACCCCGCGGAGGCTTCAGCGAGGCCCGGTCGTACTCCGTCGCTGTCGTGTTCCTGTGCCTCCGCCATCGGGAGGAGTACCCAAGCGCCGAAGTGGGCGCGAGAGCAGAAGCGGCCCGGAACAACGCGATTGACGTTTACCGCTTCCTGTCAATGGACCCCCTATCGCGGAGACTTGCATGGGCTGAGGACAGCTATTGCACTGTGGTCTCTGTGGCGGACGTTCCCTCAACCTGGCGCGAACTCGCGGCCAGGGATGTCCTGCTGAGAAGGGGGGAACTCTCCTTTGGGTGCACTATCGGTCGTGATCGCAGCCACCAGTTGAGAGTGGGATCGCCTGACGATCTGCAGTTAGCGGGGGGCTGTCTTCCACGGGACCAGCTCTCGGGATTTGAGCAGATGGTTACGCAGGAACACGAGCTTGACTTGTTCCACGTGCTGTTCCTCTCCGCGTTCCGGAGGCTCAATCGATGGGAACCTGCTCTAGCAGTGGTGGATGCTCAATCAGGCTTTGAGGCGGCTGTGGCATCGATCTTGAGGAAGGCGCTGAGCGACCAGGGGAAGACGGACGCAGAAGCCGACGCCCAGCTATCACTCGGCGGCGACCTCCACTTCTTGACTCCGAGACTGAAGGAACTGGACAAGATCGCGGCATCGCTTGAGACAGCAGCGGGCAGGCAGATTCGCGCCTTCGATGGAAGCCCTGAGGAGAAGGACTGGCGCAGAAAGCTCTACAACCTTCGCCACAAAGTCGTGCATTCTGGCGTGCGCGACATCGGCTTCGAAGACGCAAAGGCGGCGGTTGCAGCGGGGATCAGGGCCGTTGGTGTGATTCAGGCGCTCACGCCGCTGTTCAGCCGGAAGCTCATCTGGTCGGGGAAGGCGCTTTCGCTTGACCATATCCAGCAGACCGCAGGAAGGGCTTCTCGGATGTTCGAGTACTGACAGGCCCCTATAGGGGCGCAGCGTTTCTGCACGGCTGCGGCTTCCAGGGCATGCGGTGCCAACCACATCACGGAGATGTTCGGACAGGGTGGACAGGGTGTCGCATCTTCAAATGGACAGTGGGACAGGGTGGAAGAGGAGAGAGTGGAAGAGGAGAGAGTGTCGCGTCTTCAAATATGCCGCTTCAGGGTTCTTTGTGGGTAGCCCCCAGGGGTTGTGGTGACTGAGGTCACGTCGCTGCCGCCAGCGAGACACGGGCGGCTCGTGTAGGTGGAGAAGGCCGGGCCTCACGAGACGGAGCGCGCAGAAGAAAGGCCGAGTTGCGGCCCAGAACGTGGGCGGACAGCAGAATTCCACAGTTGTACAACTGTGGAATCCTCGTTGGCCGCCGCGTAGCGCCGCCTGAACATGCCACCGCAGTGAATGCGGTGCCAGGCACACCACGGGGATGTGAGTTGCTGGGAATCAGGCGGTTACAATCGGCGACGACATTTCGGGGAGCGAGTTCAGAGCGTCTCCTCCAGGTGGACTTGTACCTCGCGTCTGGCGACTTGCGTTCCGAAGACCGCCTAAAGGCGGGACTACGAACGGGGAGATGGCCGCGCGAGGGCCACGGGGGCTGACGAGACCCCGCCCAAGAAGCTGCCGACTTGGACGAGTTGGGCGACTTCCGATATGTTGCGGTTTGCCGTAGACGGCCACAATATGTTGGGCTTTTGGGAGTTAAGTTGTAAGTTGTGGCCTGACCCCAGGGGGCGCAGAAGTGGGCGACTCAGGCGAGTCAGGCGACTCAGCGGGTTGTGGGCCGCCCCGGAGATGGCCACAACCTGTAGTGGTCACGAATCGAGCCCCCGCGCGAAAAAGTGTCCGACTCTGCAAACACTGTATGAGTCTGAGCCGGAATGGGGAGAATCGCCGATTCTCGAGTCGGGAAACCGAGAAACCCGTACGACTCTGGAGCGGAAGGGCGAGAATGGGCAAATGGGGGCGCCGGAAACGGAGAACCCCGTACGACTCTGAGGCGGAAGGCCGAGAATCGCCAAACGGCGAGTCGGATGCCGCGACAGGGCTCAGCGGAGCGGGGGGTTGAGGAGGTTGCGCTCGTCGGGCTCGGCCGCGCCGGCGCAGAAGCGCAGGCTGTCGAGGATGTGGCCGAACTTGAGCTGGTTCGCGGCGAACTCGGCCTTCGGGCAGTTGCAGGTCACCACGAGCAGATTCCGCTCGTTCTGCACGAGAGCGTAGTCGGTGTGTATCTCGACGCCCTGGATGACGCTCTCCACCCGCGCGTTGAGGCCCTGGCGTCCCGCGACGGGGAGCGGTCGCTGGCCGATGAGGGTCCAGCGGGTGCACTGCTTCTTCAGCTCCGGGATCATGCTCTGAAAGAACTCCTGGAGCGAGCGCTGCTCGGCAGGGCCAGCGTAGAGGGTGACGTTCACCCGCTTGTCGGGCGACGAGGCCATGACATACGTCTGGTTGTCCACCGCCGTCCAGTCGGCCGGCACGTTCACTGCCCACACGCCCTTGGCGTCGCGGAGTGCCCTCATCTTGAAGGGGGGCGCTTTCGGCTGCGGGGTGGGATCGGTCGAGGGCGTGGCGCCGGGGGTGCCAGGGCCGAAGGGGGTGCCCCAGAGGGGGTGGAGGAGGGGCGCGGGGGCGGCCTGGTTGGGCTGGCCCTCGATGCGGAGGCTGGCCAGCGCCGCCTTCAGGGGCGCCTCGCCCTGGCGGGCGTCGAGGGCCGCAGGGCACTGCGTGATGATGCAGAACTGGCGCGTGGCCGTGAAGAGCACGTACATGTCGTCGCGCATCGGGTGCCCGTTCGCCGTGCGTTGGGAGCGGACGAGGAGTGCGTCGAAGCCGCAGACGCGGGTGCGCTGGCGGCCGGTCTCCTTGCGGTCGGGGGCCTGGGCCTGGAGGGTGCTGAGGATCATCGCCGCCAACTCGTCCAGGGTGTCCTGGGCCTTCTGGCCGACGACGAGCATGAGGCCCGCGCCGTTGGTGGGGTGCTTCACCATCGCCGTTCCTTCCCCCGCGCTGGCCGTCCAGCCGGCGGGGGCCTCCAGCAAGTAGGCCCCGTTCGGATCGCGCACTTGCCCGGCCAGGGCAGTGGCGAGGAGCAGACAGATCCCCAACGGTCCGCGCGCGGTTCGAAGCATGGCCAGCCTCCTTTGCGGGGCTCGGGGCCCCGCTTCCCGTGCCGAGGCGGACCTCGGCCCGTGTGTTTCTCACGGCTCGCCCAATGGTACCCCTCGGGCGGAGGGGAGTCAACCGCCGAACCACGCCGGGTTGCGCGCGGCACGGCGTCCGGCTAGAATGCCTGCGCCCTGATACCCAGGAAAGGACGGCATCGGGATGAGCAAGTCACATCGGGCCGGTCGCGTGGCTTGCCTGGCTTCTCTTCTGTTGCCCTGTTGGGCCGCCATCGGCGCGGAACCCGGCCAGGGCACGGTCAAGGTTTCGGGCCGGGTCGCCGTCTCGCGGGACCAGGCCCGGGGCGTCAGGGGCGCCACGCTCACCACGCCGAAGGGCGAGGTGTACCGCCTGGTGATGGACGAGCGCGGCCGCAGCCTGGGCGGCGTCATGCACGGCGAGAGCGCCGAAGTCTTCGCCATCCCCTCCGACAAGGACGGCGCGAAGTGGCTCCAGGTGCTCGCCTACGCCGACGACCGGTTGGCGGCCGGCCACGAGTACTGGCGGCGGATGCGCTGCCTGGCCTGCGTGGTGCTGCCGGCCACCCGCAACGCCGCCGTGCCCGCGAACCTGCGCGGGGCGACGCCCGTCGCGGGGCGCTTCTTCCCGCTGAAACGCCAGTTCACGGCCTGGACGCGCGATGCCACGTGCCTGTGGGTCGCAGGGGACACCGAACTCCTCCAGGTGGACCTGGCCGCCTGCAAGGTCTTGCGCTCCTTCGGCCGCGAGGAGGGCCTGCCCGACAGGCTCGTCTACCAACTGCTCAGCGATGGGAAGACCCTGTGGATCGTCCATCGCGGCGGCGTTGCCGCCCTCGACATCGGCAAGGGCCGCATCGTGGACCTGCCGCGTCTCAAGGCGGCGTTCGCCCAGGTGTTCGCCGACGCCGGCGGCGTGTGGGTCGTCGCGGACACCGGGACGTTTCGGCTGAAGGCCCCCGGCGGCGAGCCGGCCGTGTTCCCCGCCCTGCCCACGGCGGAACAGATTCGGAGGGTCGTCGAGACGGGCATCTGGACCGCCCACTGGCGCCGCCGCACCGGTCACCTGATCACGGCCCCCGCCAGCATCGGCGAGCGGCTCTACGCCGGCTCGTACGGCGACCTCTACGAGCTGGCGGACGGCAAGTGGCAGCGGATCGCCGAGGGTGGCTGGCAGCAAGCCGTCCACGACGGCAAGCTCTGGTTCCTCAACGCCCAGGGGCTGGCCGAGTATGACCCGCAGACAGGGAAGACCTCCGTCGCGGCGCCGCCCGAGAGCGTGCGGGGCCGGTACACCCGGCTCCTGGTCACCGACACAGCCGCCTGGCTCGTCGCCGAGCCCGAGGGCACGGGCAAGGAAGGGCCGCCCGCGGGCGGGGGGCTCGCCCGCTTCGACCTCGCCAAGCGGAACTGGCAGGCCTGGCCCAAGATCAACGACTTGTCGGCCAACGCCGTGGCGTGCATCGCCGCCCAGGACGGCGCGGTATGGGCGGCGACGATGGAGGGCCGCTACCGCAGCCGCTCGGCCCATCCGGGGATGACCACCACCTCGCGCCTCGACTTCGACGCCACGGGCTTCGCCCTCCATCGCCGCGATGAGAAGGCGGGCAAATGGGATTCCTATCCCCTCGCGATGCCCGAGCTGGAGAAGCGCCTCATCTGCGGCCAGGACGGCAAGCGGAGCATGGACGTCGTCACGCCGCAATCCATCGAGGAACTGAGCGTGGGCGGGACGCGCATCTTCGCGCTGGCGCGGCTGATGCCCAAGCAGTTCTTCGGCGGCTACTGGCCCTGCATCGAGCAGGTGGCCTCGCGGCCCGGCCCCGGCGACGCCTGGGCAGCCGCGTTCGGCCACCATCCCGAGCAGACCTGTCTGGAGGGCGAGCAGCCGCTTGTCCTCAACATCTCCAGTGGCGAGCTCACCCGCATCGGTTCCAGCCTCAAGGAGCAGCGCTGGGAGGCCGTGGGGCACGACCTGGTGCTGGGCCTCTTCGCCCTGGGCCGCCGGCACTGGGCGGTGACCGAGGGCTGCATCGCCGTCCACGATGAGGCCGTGGGGCAGTGGCGGAGGCTGGTCGAGCCCGACTTCCGCTGGTACTGGCGGGCCACGGCCGCGCTCGACGACGGCCGCTCGCTCACCGTCGGTTCCGACCGGGGGCTGGTCTGCCGCCTCGACCTCGCCTCCGGCCGCTTCGAGTTCCTCGGCGCCCTCAAGGACCGCACAATCTCGCGCCTTGCGAAGGACAAGAACGGGGCGCTCATGGCCGCCGGCTCGCAGGCCCCGCTGGGCAGGCTGCCCGTGCAGTTGGCCGACACACTGAAGCCCCTGGACAGCGATGCGGCCCGCTTCGACGGCAAGGCCTGGACGGCGGCGAAGCCCGAAGACCTGCCCCCCGCGGGCTCGGCCCCGCCGTGGTCGCTCAAGCAGTTCGAGCGTAAGGACCACCTCGACAAGTCGCAGGGCAACTATCTGTGCGGCCCGCCCAACGGCCAGCCGCGCTACTATGTGAAAGAGGTCTTCTTCCCGCAATTCCTGTGCGCGAGCGCCGATGGCCGCCGGATGTGGCTCTCGACCTACACCGGCATCGTGCGGCTGGACCTCGATGCAAAGTGAGGGACGGATGAGACGGCTCGCAACCCCCTGGCTCCTGGTGACGGCGGCGTCGTGCGGCGCCGTGGTGATGGCGCTCGAGCTGCTGGGTGCGCGGCTCCTCAGCGTGGCCTACGGCGGGAGCCTGGACGTGTGGGCCGCCGTGATCGCCGTCACGCTCCTCTCGCTCGCCATCGGCTACTTCGTCGGCGGCTGGCTCTCCGACCGCCGGCCACGTCCCGCGCTGCTCTACGGCGTCCTGATCGTGGCAGGGGTGTTGGTGGTGCTGTGCCCGTACACCCGGCCCATTCTGAAGGCCTGCGCCGGCGCGCTGGGGATGCGCGGCGGCGCGCTGGCCAGCTCGGCCATCGTCTTCTCGCTGCCGCTGGCGCTCCTGGGGATGGCCAGCCCGTTCATCATCAGGCTTCTGTGCCACGAGGCGCGGGGCGTGGGCATTCGCGCGGGCGGCGTCTACGCCCTCTCCACCCTCGGCAGCGTGGCGGGCACGCTCCTCACCGGCCTCTGGCTCATCCCCGAGTTCGGCACCTCGACGGGCTTCCGCCTCGTGGCCGTCCTCACCGCGGCCACCGGCGCCATCGGCCTGGCCTCCACGTTGGGCTGGAGGGCCGCCGTCACGCTGGCCGTGCCCGTTGTGCTCGCCTTCCTGCCCTGTCCCGAGAGCGGCGTGGGGCGCACCTACACGGCGCCCGACGGCGAGCGCGTGGAGGTGGTGGCCGTGCGCGACTCCGCCCACGGCCGCATCGTGATCCTCGACAAGGGCGACTACCGGCTCCTCGTCGTCAACGGCATCGTGCAGACCGGCATCCCGCGCGACCTGGCGCGCCTGTCGAAAGGCGAGTGCCTCAGAATCGGCTACTACCAGGAGTTGCTGCCCTACACCGTCGCCGACCCGCGCGGCCGCAAGGCCCTCCTCGTCGGCCTTGCCGGCGGCATGACCGCCGCGATGCTCGAGCTCCACGACATCGAGGTGGACTGCGTGGACATAGACCCCGAGATCATCGAGGTGGCCCGCGAGCACTTCCGATTCACGGGCCACGCCGTGGCGGCCGATGGCCGGCTGTTCCTCGAACAGTGCGCCACCCGCTACGACTTCTGCATCCTCGACACCTACTCGGGCGACGCCTTCCCGTTCCATCTGGCCACCCGCCAGGGCTTCGAGGCGGCCAAGCGGGCGCTGAAGCCCGACGGCGTGCTGGCCATCAACTACATCGGCGCGCCGAACGGCCAGGCATTCGCCTGCGTCGTGGCCACGCTCAAAGCCGTCTTCCCCCACGTCTTCGCCCTCCGCAAGGACGACGGCGACGACGTGCAGACGATCACCGTCTTCGCGTCCGGCCGCGAGATTCAATTCAACAAGGGCTGGCTCGACAGCCTGGGCAGCGCGGGCGGCCCCGACCTCATCAGCCAGGCCATCCAGCGCCTCGCCGTCGCCCCGTCGAGGCCCGACGCCTTCGTGCTGACCGACGACTATTGCCCGATGGACTTCCTGCGCGCCGACGAGGCGTTGCGCTGGCGGGCACTGACCGCCCGCACCATCGGCAAGCAGGGCATCTTCTGAGTGTCATCCTGGCCCCCACCGACCTTGCGTCGGTGGAGCCGAGGATTGGCAACTAGGGCGGGCGCCCCCACACCCCCCTTCCCCCTCTCCCCGTTGGGGAGAGGGGGTGAGGGGGTACGGGGCTGCCCGCGGGTAGTGACCAATCCTTCGCTCCACCGAGACAAGCACGGTGGGGGCGGGAGCAGGCCGAGGTGGCACCGCCTCGCGCCGAGCTTGTCTCGGTGGGGGCGGGATCGATCCTCGCTCCACTGTTGCGAGGTGGCATACGAGACCGCACTGGAAAGGTATGAGATGAGCCGACGCATCTGCCGCATTCTGGCCACCACCGCTCTCCTCGCTTCCACGTTCGCGCGCGGCGAGAACTGGCCGCAGTGGCGGGGGCCGTTCTTCAACGGCTCGACCACGGAGACGAATCTCCCCGCGACGTTCAGCGAGACGGAGAACGTGCTCTGGACCACGCCGCTTCCCGGCTCCAGCGGCGCCACGCCCATCGTGTGGGGCGGCCGCATCTTCCTGCCCTCCGTGGATGCCTCGACGGGCGACCTCCTGGCCCTGTGCGTGGACGCGAAGACCGGCAAGGTGCTCTGGCGGAACAAGACGGGCAAGGACCGCCCCGGCCCCCGCAACAACATGGCCTCGCCCTCCGCTGTGACCGACGGCAAGTCCGTCTGGTTCTACTACGGCACGGCCAGCCTGTTCGCCTTCGACTTCGAGGGGAAAGAGCTGTGGACGCGCGACCTGGAGAAGGACCACGGGCACAATGCCCTGATGTTCGGCTACAGCTCCAGCCCGCTCCTCTACCAGGGCAGGCTCTACATCGTGGCCATCCGAAGCAAGCGGCAGGACGCCTATCGCGCCGCCCCGCCCTCGAAGGAGGTTTCGGGATCCTATCTCCTCGCCATTGACCCCGCGACGGGCAAGGACCTCTGGAAGCACGTGCGGGCGACCGATGCCGTGGGCGAGGCCCAGGAGTCCTACAGCACGGCCATCCCGCGCGAGGTGGGCGGCCGCGCCGAAATCCTGGTCTACGGCGCCGACTACATGACCGCCCACGACCCCGCGACGGGCAAGGAGCTGTGGCGCTGGGGCGGCTACAACCCCAAGAAGACCAACCACTGGCGCACCGTGCCCTCGCCCGTCGTGGCCGACGACATCGTGATCGCCGTCGGCCCCAAGTTCTCCACCCTCTTCGCTCTCCGGCCCAAGGGCGAGGGCCGGCTGGGCGACGACATCGTGGCCTGGCGGTTCGAGAAGCGCACGCCCGACGCGAGCACGCCGCTGTTCTACAAGGGCCGCCTGTACTTCCTCGACGACGACCGCCGCGTCATCACCTGTGTGGACCCGAAGACGGGGGAGCAGAAGTGGCAGGGGGAGCTGGCGGGCCGCGCCGTCATCCGCGCTGCGATCACGGGCGCCGACGACAAGCTCTACACGATCAGCGAGCTGCGCGAGGCCACCGTGCTCGCCGCCGGCGACGAGTTCAGGATTCTCCACACCACCAAGCTGGGCGCCACGGGCCGGGCCTTCACCCGCTCGAGCATCGTCGCCGCGGGCGGGCGGCTGCTGGTCCGCACGGGGGAGAACCTCTACTGCATCGCCAGGGCTCAGGAGCGGTAGCCGCGCTCGCGCCGGCGGCGGCTCTGCTCGGTGAGGAAGTCGCGCTCGCGGCGCGACAGGCTGTCGAAGCCCTCCCGCGTGATCTTGCCGAGCAGGTCGTCGAGGCGCCGCTCGTCCGTCGCGCGTGCCCGGGCATCGCGCTCGCGGTGCCGGTCCCCCACCTGCTCGAAGTAGCGCGCCAGGCGCGGGCCCAGCCGCCAGTGCAGGAAGCCGTACAGGGCCCCGCCCAGGTGCGCCGTGTGTGCCACGCCGTCCGCGTACGCCGTCACGCTGTAGGCCAGGTCCATGCCGATCGCCGCCACGACGAACCACTTGACCGCCATCGGCACGTAGTAGAACAGGTAGACCGTGCGGTTGGGGAAGTGGCAGGCGTAGACGACCAGCACGGCCATCACGGCCGCCGAGGCGCCGATGGCCGGATTCGTCGCCTTCGTGAGATACTGCGTCCCCGCGTAGGCGATGCCCCCCGCCACGCCCCCGGCCACGTACAGCATCAGGAACCGCCAGCGGCCCAGCAACCGGTCCAGCTCCGTGCCGAACCAGTAGAGGAACAGCATGTTGAGGATGATGTGGAAGATGTGGTTGCCCGCGGTGCTGTGCAGGAACATGTAGGTGAAGATCTGCCACACGTGCAGCCGCTCGACCACGGCGCCCGGCACGACCCCCAGGTAGCTCGCCAGGCTCACGCCCCGCGAGTACTCGAAGTACACCTGCACGAGGAACACGGCCACGTTGCCGACGATGAGCCACTTGACCGCGGGGCTGAAGCGCGGGAACGCCACGCGGCGCTGTCCCGCCCCCCAACCCCCGCGCCAGGAGCGGCCCGTGTCGTAGCTCATCGCGCGAGCCCCCACAACGCAACGGCCCGCCCGGCAGCGTGGCGGGGCGGGCCTGTCGCAAGCGAAGCCAGGAACCTGCTGGAGCCCGAGGTCGGAGTTGAACCGACAACCTCAGCTTTACGAAAGCCGTGCTCTGCCGATTGAGCTACTCGGGCCACCTCCAGTCGCCCGTATTATACTCCGACCCACGCGGATGTGCAACTGTTGTGGGGTGCGGGGTGCGTGTAATCTCCTACGGTCAAGGGTGCAACGTGACCGCCCGTAGGGCGTGGCGGAGTACAGCCCACGGTGCAGCGAAGCGGAACCGTGGGTTTGCGTCCGAGAAGAAGACCCAGCCCCCGAAGGGGGCGGCGGAGCTCTCCAGCCGCTTGAGGCTCCGCCGCCCCCTTCGGGGGCT
>DATKZY010000051.1:0-58918 GCA_035527715.1 Planctomycetota bacterium
CGGCCACCATCCTGCGGGCACGCTCGTCCAGGTGCGGCCAGAGCCGGGCCAACTTGCGCGTGAGCACAGCGGCTGCTACCATGTCCCCAGTCTATCAAGTCCGCCTCGCAATGTAAAGTTTATTTATTGACGCCGCCTAACGCACGATCCCGCCAAAGGTGTTTCCGTAACACACGCAGTTCTCAACCACGTTATTGGACCCGCCATCTCCCTTTCCGAGGCCCTCGTTAGGCTGCAGTGTGATGCCCCCCACGTTCAGGAAGCAGACGCAATTGCGGACAGTGCAGGAAAGGGGAGTTCCAAGCAGCATGCCCCAGCCGGGATGAAATCCGGTCGCGGCCAATCCCTCGATGACGACCCGCTTGGGACTGTTAAGTATAAGGCCGCTCTTTTCTTTCACGGACAGCGTGTAGCGACCCTGGTCCGGAGCGCTCAGATTGAGGTTGGAGATGTAGAGCGTTTGGGAATCGGTGTCATAGTGGAAGAATCCGGGATCGAACTCGAGTTCCGCGACATTGGCCTTCGACACCAACGTGTGCATTGTGTTGTGCTCGAGGATGGCATTCGGCTTCCGATCGAACTGTGCGGCATAGACGAACCGATACCCGTCGACCTTCTTGAATTCAGGCGCGGGAACGTCGCCGCGCAGCAGAGCCGTGCCGGGCACTTCCGCCCGGATAACCGTATCCGCGTCCGGGCTGCCAAGGTCCGCGCGCTGTACGTTCTCGAGGTACTCCCCCGGCCCGATGGTCAAGGTGTCGCCGGGCTTCAGTGCCTCGACGCCCTTCTGGATGGTCAGGAACGCCGCCTCTCGGCTCAGCCCGCTGTTCGTGTCCTTGCCCTGCTTGTTGACGAAGTGCTCTGCCGCCCATGCCTGTGTGCGGCAAGAGGCCAAGAGCAGTGCGGCGGACAGGGCTCTCATGACACATCGCCGGAAAGGCATTCCAGTCTCCCTTCTTGAGCCGCAGAGGAATGAGGTCACGGCTCCCCTCCGTCCTTCTTCAGTTCCACCCAATGGCCCAGCGCGTTACCGACAATGGCGGTCACCACTCCGGTGAGCACATCGCCGCGAAGCTTCAGATCGACCTCCAGGTGATGAAGGGGGTGATGAGGCCGCCGATTGGCGTCTCCGGTCTCGGTGCTGCCGCACATCTTCCCCGTCAGGCGCCCGTCCCTGAACTCCACGTCATTGACTAGGGTCGCCAACTGTTCGCCCAACCGGGCATGGACGTCGCCCGAAGGCTTGACAGAGAGCGTCAGGGGAAGATCCTTCTGGTACGTGTGCACCGTCCCCCGCCAGTCGCCAAACAGCTCACGAATCGGTCGAACGTCGGGGCCAACGCTGCTCTGAGGGAGACTCGGCTCCTTGTCGCGTTCGGCGAGCTTGTCCGCGTATCCTGGCAACAGCGCGGACAGAACGTCTCGCTCGATCGTGTATGGAAGCGGGCAGAAGGTATTCGCCGCGGCGGCCATCACGATGCCTTCCCGGGGCAGCATCAGCAGCTTGGTGGCGGCCCCGCCCATGCCGCCGCCGTGGCTGATTCGGTGGCCGAGCTCGTCGTCGTCGATCACCCAGCCGATGCCGTACTTCGAGCCTGGACGCAGGTTGCGGTCGGCCGTCCTCACGATGCCCATGTCAGCCGTGGGGACCTGCATGGCGGCGATGCCCTCGTCCGAAAGGATCGCCTTCTGGTCCGGCTGGCGCTGTTTGAGGTGGAGCATCCCGAACCGCACGAGGTCGTGCACGCTACTGTAGACGGCCGAAGCGCCGCGGTGGTCGAAGGCGTAGAACGGAATCGGCACTCCGTCCTCGGCGTAGCGGGCTGCGGCGAAATCGCCGAGGCCAGGCCCGATGTCCACAGACGTGCGGGTCATGCCCAGCGGCAGGAACACTTCACGCCGCATGAAATCGGCGAAGGTCAGTCCCGAGAGGCGCTCGATCAGATGATCCAGGATGCCGTAGCCGAAGTTGGAGTAGCGATACCGCTCGCCGGGTGGCGCCACCACGTTGCCATAGCGCCGAATCGATTCCTCCATTGGCGGCCTCGGATACGCTTCCTCAGAACGGTAGAAGTTCTCATGCCGAGGCAAGCCGGCGGTGTGGTTGGCCACCCTGCGCACCGTCACTTCCTCAGGGCTGCCGATCCAGACCTTGACCTGGCTGTCGGGGGCGAGGTAACGGTTAATCGGGGCGTCCAGGTTCACCCTGCCCCGCTCGACCAGCACCATCAGGCCCGTAGCCGTTATGGGCTTCGACACGGAGGCCTGGGAGTACATCGTATGCTCTGTGGCTGGGATTCTTCTCTCGCGGTCGGCCCACCCATACGCCTCTTCCCATAGAACCTCACCGTGCCGAGCCACTGCGATGGCAACGGATGGGATGCCCGAGTCCACCATCTCGCGCTGGATCCGGCGCTTGACGCCCGCAAAGCAATCGCTGCTCACTGCTCTGCTCCTAGGCTCTGACCGACAAGAGGTCTTTCAGCCGTCGTGGGAACCCTGACTGCTCGGGCCAGGCGATTATAACCTCCGCAGATCGTGTGATCAACAACGGACTTCGGGAGAAGACGGCCCCGCTCGCTCTAGCTTGCGGCCGGCGAGCGGGTGAGGGTGCCTTCTGACCTGGGCGGCTGAGCAGCCCGAGACACCCACCGAGGTTGACAAGTCAGGTCGGCCTTGGTAGCATCCGCATGGGTCCATGCGAGGAGGAGCGTTCGTGGGCAATTGATAGGAGGCCTCGCTGTGAACAGGAGATCGTGGAGCTTCCTGCTGTGCTTCCTTCTGGCCTTCGGCGCCTCACGTTGCTTCGGAGCGTTCGCCCTCGTCGACGATGGGAAGCCACGTGCCGTCATCCGTGCAGCGGAGGACCTCGACAAGGCCGCCCAGGCCGGGGTCGCCGACCTGGTCGAGTTCGTGGAGAAGATGAGTGGGGCACGACTGGGCGTGGTGAAGGCCGGGGAGAAGGTGGGCGACGAGACGAACGTGATCGTGGTCGGGAAGGCTCTTGCCGGCCCCGTGCAGGGCCTGCTCGCCAAGGTTGCGGATTCCGAAGGCGGGTTCGTCATCGCTCCACGTGAACGGTCGCTGTTCCTCGCGGGCAGCTCGCCCCTGGCGACCAGCTTCGCATGCACAGAGCTGCTCGAACGGTTGGGGTGCCGCTGGTACCTTCCCGGGGAACTGGGTGAGGTGTACCCCAAGCGGAAGACCCTCGTCTACGGCGGGGGCGAGGTGGTGGACAAGCCGGACATGAACCCGCGATGGCTCCGCGTGGACCCCACGTGGTCGCGGCGCAATAAGCTCGGCGGCACCAATGTGCCTGCGGCCCACTCCTTCCACGGTTTCGTGAACAGCAAGCAATTCGAGAAGCATCCCGACTGGTTCCCGCTCATCGGTGGGCAGCGCACGCCGCGCGGCCAGCTCTGCCTCTCCAACCCTGAAGTCGTCCAGCGATTCGTCGAGCAGTGCAAAGCGCACTTCGAGAAGCACCCCGATTCCGTTGGCATGTCCTTGGGGCCGAACGACGGGCACGGCTGGTGCGAATGCGAGAAGTGCCAAGCCATGGACAGCGGTCGCATGGATCCCTTCGGGCAGCACCGGGACATGACCGACCGCCTGATCAAGTTCATGAACGCGGTGGCCACGGAGGTGCAGCGGGACCGCCCGGGAAAGAAGTTCGGCTTTTATGCGTACTCCTGTCACCAGTTGCCGCCGGTGGCCGTCAAGCCCGACTCATCCATCATCCCCGTCTTCGCGCCCATCAACTACTGCCGGCTCCATTCCATGTTCAACCCAAGGTGTCCGCACCGTCTTGCCGTGCGGAGGATCTACGAAGGCTGGGCTGCGTTCGGTCTGGAGTTGCACTACCGGGGCTACACCTTCAACCTGGCCGGCCTCCAAACGCCCTTCCACCCCTTCCACAAATGGACCCAGGACATGCCCTGGATGCACGACCGCAACATCCTGGGGTTCTTCCCCGAGAGCATCGAGTCGTGGTCGGCCAGCGCGCCGCAATACTACCTGCTGGCGAAGCTGGCATGGCGGGTGAAGCAGGATGCCCGCGCGGTCCTCGATGAGTTCTGCGATGGCCTGTTTGGCCCGGCGGGCAAGGCGATGAATCGCTACTTCTGGCGCATGGCCGATGCCATCCGCGACGCGGATTTCCACACCGGCAACGATACGAACTCCCCGGACATCTACACGCCGGCGATCATGGAAGCGGGACAAGCGGATCTGAGCGACGCCGCCCGACGCGCGGGAAGCCCGAGAGAGAAGCAACGCGTGAAACTGTTCCAGATGGCCCACGACTACCTTCAGGCGTTTCTGGACATGCAGAAGTACCAGAACACATTCGAGTTCGCCAAGTCCAAGGAAGCCTACGACCGGCTGGTCGGGATTCAGGACGGCCTGATCGAGTGGGACCCGCGGTGGCTGAGCCAGCGCGCAGCCAAGGGCTATCTGCGGCGCTTCTGGGGGCCGGCGGTCGTCGAGGCACACGAGAAGACCACGGGCGGCAACGACCTGGTCGCCAGGCTCCCCGACGAGTGGCAGTTCATGCTCGACCCCTCCGACGCGGGCGAATGGATGGAGCTCTATTCGCCGAAGCTCACCGGCGGCCAATGGCGAACCATCAAGACCTGCTCGGAGTCCTGGGGCGACCAGAGTCTCTACTACTACAAGGGCACTGCCTGGTACAGAACTGCGGCGATGGTTCCTGAGAGGTTCAAGGGCCGGAGGATCATGCTCTGGTTTGGCGCCGTGGATGAGGCCGTGAAGGTGTGGATCAATGGCAAGCTCATCACGTATGAAGCCGAGCGCAAGGAGGGTGACGGCACGGTCGTCAAGGAGACGCGCGACACGCTCAGCGGCTCATGGCGTCCGCTGGAGGTCGAGGTGACGGAGGCCATCCAGTTCGGGAGGGACAACACCATCGTCGTCAAGGCGACCAACAAGCAACTGAACGAGCTGGGCACGGGCGGCATCATGAAGATCGTGATGCTCTATGCGCCGAAGCCTTGACCGCGCCGCTCTCGAAGTAACGCGTAAGGTCCGATTAAGCCACGCTCGAACGCTCGGGCGGGTATCCAGACAGAACGGCAGAACACTGAAGGGCAGAAGCGGGCGTACAGCAACTGCGGCTGCCTCTCTCCACCTGTCAAACATGGTCCGATGGGGCGATTGCAGACCGCCCCTTTCCGGGCGGGAGATTGCTGCGGCCCATGTCCTTGATCGCGACGGCCTACGGAACAGACAGATTCTGCCGCTCAGAGGCTGCCAGTCCGTCATCGAGGGCGCGCGAGATCGGGGCGAGAGCTACAGCTTCCACGGCCCGCGCATCGGCCGGTCCAGCATCCGGTTCGCCTCCTCGTCGTTGACAAACTTCTCTCCCGCTGGGTCCCAGCGTAGTTTCCGCTTCAGCCGTATCGCAATCTCCTGCAGGTTGCAGAGGATGTCCGAGCAGACGGCAATGTCGATCGGGGCGGCCGGCTGGGTGCGGCCCCTTACGGCGTCAATGAAGTTGCCGTGGTGGTTGTCGCTCTTGAAGAGCTGGATTTCGTTGGGGCCGGGCTTGGCCTTCAGCAGCGACTTGTCCTTGGCGTCCATGCGCGAGCGGTCCACGTGCACCCAGCCCTCGGTGCCGAGCCACATGACGCCGTGGCCGTGCCCCTCCTGCTGCAAGGGATGCTTGCGGGCAGTGACGTCGTCCATGTGGACCAGGGTCACGCCGTTGGCGTAGCGGTTCTCGACCTGCCAATGCGTGGCACAGTCTGTGAGCATGTCCTTGGGGAACACGCCCGTGCCCTCGACCTCGGTGGGCCCGCCCAGATCGGTGCCGTTTCCCCACTGGGCGATGTCGAGATGGTGGACGCCCCAGTTGCCGATCATGCCCATGCAGTAGTCGGAGATGCAGTACCAGATGCTCCAGCCTTGCCCCGCGACATACGGCCGGCAGCGCTGGTAGCAGTAGGGCGCCATTGGCGCCGGGCCGAGCCACAGGTCGTAGTCCAGTTCCTTCGGCACGGGCTCCGTGGGCTGCTTGAGACACGTCCAGCTTCCGGGCACGCCGACCAGGATGGTCTTCAGTTGGCCGATCTTCCCGTTGCGGACCAGCTCGCACGCGCGGCGGAAATTGCCTCCCGACCGCTGCTGCGTGCCGAACTGGAAGACGACTTTGCTCTCCTTGACCGCCTTGCGCAGGGCCTGGGCCGCGCGCACGCTCCAGCCGATTGGCTTCTCGCAGTACATGTGCTTGCCCTGCCGGACCGCCTCGAGGGCCATCAGGGGGTGCCAGTGGTCGGGAGCGGTGATCTGCACGGCGTCAATGTCCTTGCGGGCCATGAGCTCCCTGAAGTCCCTGTAGGCCGCGCAGTCCTTGTTGCCGTAGAACTCATCGTTCGAGTGTTTGCCCTGGCTGCGCTGGTTCTCGTGCACGTCGCACACGGCGACGACCTGGACTTCCCGATTGCCGCGGAAGGTGCGCATATTGCCCATGCCCTGGATGCCCAGGCCGATGCAGCCGAGCACGACGCGCTCGGAGGGGGCGGCGGCGCCGTCCCTCGCCAGGGTGGAGGAAGGGATGATCGCAGGGAGGGTGAGGGCGCCGACGGTGGCGGCGGAGCGTTGGAGGAAGTGGCGGCGGGTTACGGGAGGGCGACCTGTGGGGTTCTTGGCAAGCACAGCAGCTTCTCCGTGGACAGGCAGGCAACCTGCACGCATGGCAAGCAGCGCCTCGGTTTCGTGGGACGGTCCCTCGGACGCTACGTGTATCCCAGTTCCCAGCCCTTGCGCGGCTCGCGCTTGACGAGGGCGTTGGCCTTGTCGCTGTTGGTGAACTTGCCTTCGCGGAAGTCGTAGGTGAGCTTCTCGCGGACGAGGTTGGCCACGTTGCCGACGAGCATGATCTCGGTGAGGCGCGCCGAGTAGTCGAAGTCGGCCGACGAGCGGCCGCCCGTGCGGATGGCGTGGAGGAAGTCGGCTTCGTGCCCCTTCGAGCGTGGCAGGACGGCCTTGGGCTTGCCGACTTCCTTCATGAAGCTCTCCGGGAACAGCCGCACGCCGTTCATCCACCAGCCCGAGACGGCCATGCCCTTGGTGCCGTAGTAGGCGCTGGGCTGGCTGGCGGCGGCCTTCACCCGCTCGGGGTCCACCGTCGCCGGCATCGGCTTGGCGTTGTAGTCGTTGTATATGCCGGAGCTCCAGCGCATGATGCACGGGACCATGTCGCCGCGCTTGGGGAACTTCCAGGAGACGCGGACCTCGTGCGGCCAGTTGGTCGCATTCGGTTCCTCGCCCTCGCATTCGACCTCGCAGGTGTCGGCTTCGTAGAGCTTCAGCGCCCACACCGCGCCGTCGCCGTTGTGGCAGAACCAGTCGCCCAACAGGCCCGTGCCGTAGTCAATCCACCCGCGCCACTTGGCCGGAACGATGCCGGTGCGGTACTCCCGCTCCTTGACTGGGCCTTGCCACAGGTCCCAGTCCAGGCTCGCTGGCACCGGGGCCGGCTGGCCGGGGTCGCGCGAGCCGAAGTCCATCCGGTTGTAGGGCGGGCGCACGTGGGCCTCGGTCACGTCGCCGAGGCTGCCCTGCCAGATCCACTCGCACAGCAGGCGGACGTGTTCGCCGGAGTGGCCCTGGTTGCCCATTTGCGTGGGGACGTTCTTGGCCTTGGCCAGCTCGCGCAGCTTGCGGGCCTCGTAGAGGTCGTGGCACAGGGGCTTCTCGCAGTAGACGGCCAGCCCGGCGTCCAGGGCGCGGAAGGCGGCGGGGAAGTGGTGGTGATCGGGCGTGGCCACCCAAGCGGCGTCGAGTTGCTTCTGCTCATCGAAGAGCTTGCGGTAGTCGGTGTAGATCTTCGCATCGGGGAACTTGCCCTTGATATTCTTGATCGAGCCCGCGGCGTGGTTGGCATCCACGTCGGCCGCCGCGACGATCTGCTCGCCGGAGGCAACGCGGACGCCCTTGCCTCCCATGCCCCCGATCCCGATGCAGGCGAAGCGGATCTTCTCGTTGGCGGAGAACGTGCGGGCCATGGCGGCGGGGACGATCAGCAGAGAGGCCGACGCTGCCGCTCCGGCTCGGAGAAGGTCTCGACGGGTGATTGGGTTGCTCATCGTGGTATACGGCTCCTAACAGAGGCTTGTCACTGGCGGCTCAACGAGCGAACGCCGCACAGCAGCGGCGACTTGCCGTTGCCAGCAGGCCGACTGCCCGCGTGGCCCAGAGACTACCATAGACGGCCAGCGCCCGTCAAGCGCACGGTGTCCGAGTGCTGGTCGGGGCCTCGGAGGCTGCCTTTGGGGGCGGTTCTGGTATTCTGAGGATGTCTCAGAACCCTCGGACTGCGACGGACAGGCCGGAGGTACTGACCCCGTGAATCGCGGCCGGATGCGAAAGGAGCGAGCGGATGGCGCCACAAGAACGAGTGACTCGCGGCCAGTTCCTGGGCGCCGTGGCCGCAGCGGCCGGTGGGATGTTGGTGCCCGGCGCGGCCGGGCTGTGTGTGGAGGAGACTAAGCCGTAGGGTGCGAAAACCCATCGCGGTCAAGGGCCGCAGCGTGCATCGGGCAAGGTTGTCCGTGGCGGGCGCTGGTATCGTGATTGCTGGACTATCGCCGGATGTGTGTGGCGCGGTGGGCGGAGTCGACCTGCTCTCTCGGTGTTCTCCTCCGTGCCAGAGGTGGGCCACGACGCGTCAGGCCGCGGCTCGGCGGTACGACTTCAGCAGGCCGCCCAGGCTCTCCTCGCAATGCACGGTGCCAATCGGGCCCGTGACGCGCTCGGCTGTGGGGGCATCCGTGCGGACCGCCTGCGGTACACAGTTCGCCAGGCCCTGGTGAGGCCGGCATTCATTGTGGTGCCGACGATAGAGGGCCACAGCGCGGCGCAGGCTCTTGAGGCCGAACAGGATCAGATGGTTCAAACACTCCTCGCGTAGGCTTCGGCCCCATCTTTCGATGAAGGGATTCGCGTTGGGTGCGTGGTAGGGGGCTTTGAGCGGCTCCACGCCCGCACTCCGTAGCACCGCATCGAAGTCGCCGCAGAAGCACTTGTCGCGATCATGCAGAAGGAACCGGGGCCGAATCGCCAGGTCCTCGCATTCCCACAGCACGTTCCGCACCTGCTGTGCCATCCAGCCCGCGTGCGGGGAGAAAGTCGCCTCCGCGAGCAGAATAGTGCGACTCTTGAGGTGCATGATGCCGAGCACGAACGCACGCCGAAGGCCGCAAAACGTCCAAATCTCCTTCGTGAACAGGTCAGCACACAGCAGCACGTCTGCCTGCCGCGCGAGGAACTGCCGCCAAGTGAGGCCGCCGCGCTCAGGGGCAGGTGGCAGGCTGTTGCGGCGCAGGACATCCGAGATGGCGCTCTTCGAGAGCCTGACCCCGAGCTTCTTCAACTCCCCGTGGATGCGCTTGTAGCCCCAGGTGTTCTCGCGCGCCAGGCGACACACCAGGGCCTCCACCTCGCCCGGCGTTCGCGGACGGCCAGGCCCTTGCTGCCTGCGGCGTGAGTAGTCCCACTTCTCTTGCTCCAGCCGGCGCTGCCAAACCAGGATCGTCTCCGGCTTTACGATACCCACCACGCGCCGCATCAGCTTCCGCCCCATCGCGAGCGCCGCAGCGACCAGCGAGCGCCGTTCGTCATCCGTGAAGCGGAGCCGACCCGTGACCTTCGACTTCAGAATCCGGTTCTCCAGCCGCAGGTACTCGTTCTGGAGCGTCAGCTCCCGACACAACACCCGCGCCACCGTCGCGATCAGCGGGAGGCCTGCCCAGCTGAACCGCCGAGAGCCGTCCTGTGCCATGTGATCTCCCCCAGAATGCCCTTCAACCATCAACGGCACGGACGATACCATAACTCCAGCAGACACGCAACCTTACAAATCACGCACCAATATTCGGACCCTACGCCCTTTCGGCCCTCAATCACGGCCCCACCCCTTTCGGCGCCGTGCGCACGCCGCGCCAGCGGTGTTCGGGATGCCGTTCAGGATCCACGAGGGCCGCAGCGAGGCGATCGGACACGCGCGTGCGCTGCAACTCGTAGTGGCGGTCCGTGTCCGGGGTATACCAACTACACCGCATCCCTGCGCCGACGGCATCGTCCTGCGGCCAGTCTGCGGGCAGGGTGAGTGTGCCGGGGCCGTGTGTGCCCTTGAACCTGCGTCCCGCGGCATTGCCGACCGTTACCGGCCGCTCGACACTGTGGTTGTGGCCCTTGAACGCATCCCAGTCCCACGTGCCATAGCCTTCGACGCCCCAGTAGGACGGGCCGACCTCGTTCGGTATCGGCTCGCGCGATCCGCGGACGACTTTCTCGCACTCCAGCTCCGTCATCGGGCGCAGCCCCGCCCAGGCAGCGAACGCCGCGCCGTCCGCCCAGCACAGCCCGCGGCACCCCGGGCCAAGCCGCTGCCCTGAGTCAACGCCCGTATAGGTATAGTCCGGAGCCTGCCCGGCACGTTTGACCGCCCCTTCAGCAAAGCGCGCCTCGGCCTGCGCCGGGGTCAGCGTGCTCATGAAGTCGGCGTACTGCTCGGGAAGGATCAGGCACTTCATGCAATAGAAGGCCGAATAGGCGTTGGGGAAAGACGCCGGAATCTTGCCGCCCTCCTCCAACTGGCCGCCGTGCTTCCTCACCCAGAGCCTGCCGGCCTGCCGGCCGGTCGGGATCGCGCCGGGGCCTGTCACCCGGTACGGCTGGATTTGCTGGCTGCCGTCGGTGTACTGGTAGAATCCGCCCACTTCCAGTCCACCTGAGCCAAGATAGAACGGCCCCTCGGGCACGTACACCATCTGGATCCCGAACGCCCGCATACTCACCTTTGCGTCCTTTGGGGTACCTTTGTTGGCCGTAAGGTCCCAGACGGCCGTGACACGGCGCGCCGCCAGCGGCCCCTCGCCGTTCGCAGCCCGCCGAACGAACATGCCGGTGAACCTGTCGTCGCCATCCGGCACGATGAGGTCCAGCGGCGTGCCGCCCTCCGCCTGGCTGTAGCCCGTCGGATTCAGCACCTTGTCGGCTGCCAGCCGGACGTGCTGCCAGTCAGCCTTGTCGTCGGCCCGCACCTTGAAGAACACCCAGGCCGCGTCGTGGTTGTTCTTGTCGCGCCAGGACTTGTACCAGGAGATGTCGAACGTCACCGTCGCGGTCTTCGCATCGCGCGGGGCCGCCGTTACGTTCTCGATCTGCACTTTCCACTTGTCGTCCCAAGACTTGCCAAACGGTCTTCCATCCCCTGGCTTACGAAGGGTCGGCGCCTCCGCTCCCGCCTTCCACAGCGGGCCCGGCCCTGCTTCAAGGGGCGGCTGGCCGCCCGGCATCCGACCCATCTCGGCCGTGCGCACGCAGCGGAAGCCCATGTTCTTGTTGCCGAACCGACTCATCCTCCACTCCGAGCTGACCGGCGTCGTGGAACTCACCGCACTGCGGTCTGAGGTACGTAGCGGCCGGCTGTCGTTGATGCCTTTGCTCTGCCCGGGCCAGTTGTCCAGCGCTCCGCCGCGAGTCCCGAAGCCCATGCCCCATGCCTCAGGGCCGACCGGCTTGGGCCAATCCCCGTGTGTGCCGGTGAAACGGCGTCCCCACGGGTTGCCCACGGTCACCACACGTTGCCACAGGTTGCCGCTGAGGTCCAGGATGCCCCAGTACGAGGCCCCCGCCGCGACCCGTCCACTGTCGGGCGTTGCGAAGACCCCGGCGCGCAGCGGTCGTGTTACGGCATCGGCCGGTATCCGCCCGTGCTGGCCCTCGCGCCTGACCACGCCGTCCCAGACCGCGTTGCCGCGCGAGGCGTCCGGCCCATTGGCCCCCTTCCAGACGACGCGTTCGTCTGGCTTGCCGGGGGTCTCGAGCGCGTACCCGTCGTGCGCGGCGCTTTCCTTGGTCTTCTTGTACTCGGTGCCGGCGATCCCGACCGTCCCCCAGGCGAATTCGTCTGGGACGGGCTTGAGCGGTCCGCGGCAGGCCTTCTCGTACTCCAGCTCCGTCATCGGCCGCAACCCCGCCCAGGCCGCGGACGCCGTGCAGTCGCTCCATGGCAAACAGCGGCACGCCACGTGGGGCGCATTGCTCTCGTACACTGCCGGCGTGCCGGGCTTCCCTGGAACCGCAACCCTGATCCCGGTCAAGGGCTTGCCGTCGCTCTGCTCGATCGGTGCGAGGCGACCCTGTTGCGCGGAGTTGACCGTGTTGAGGAACTCGACATATTGCCCTTCCGTGATCTCGTGCCTCATACAGTAGAAACCTGCGTAGCCCTTCGGGAACCGTGCTGGAAGCGTTTGTGTGCCTCCACTCGTGAAGTCTTCAGCCCTGTCCATTCCAATGCCATCGCGGTTGCCCAAGTGCTTCTTGCTCTCCCCGCCCAACATGATCGCGTTCTCGCCTTCGAACCGGAACGGCTCGTCGGTGTCGCCGGCCGAGAACTGGCCGGCCACGTCCTTCGTCGAGCCGTCGCCAACCCAGAACGCACACTCCGGCACATAGACCATCTGGACGGCGAAGACCTTCGTCTCGGCGGCCTCTGGGGCGTCTGCACCGTCGGCCTCGTGCAGCCAACGCAGCGTCACGCCCTTCCAGTCGTTCGCGCCGTGACCAGCCGTCGCGCGGTAGACGAACACCCCGACGCCACGTTTGCCGTCGTCGCTCAGGCCGACCTCCAGCTTCGCCCCGGCGGGGACCGCGTGGTCGGCGGCGTTTGTCGAGAGCGTCGCGTGCGAATAGCCATCGGCGCCCGGCTTCCGAAACTTCAGGAACACCCAGGCCGCGTCCCAGCTCTCCAGCTTGAGCACACCCGGCCCGCCGTGCCGTTCCGGACCCTCTTCCCACGCCACCCGCCAGGAGTGGTCCCAGGCCAGGTCGAACTGCACTAAGCTCTGTCCGGCGGCGGGGCCGTCTGCCCGACGCACGTTGGCGACCCGGATGGGATCGGCTTTCCCGGTGCCCCGGAACCGCGCCTCCGGGTCGCCGTCAGCCGCAAGAGCCGGCGTGCATATCAGCAACAACGCGGCAATCGCCGTCGCTCGCGCGTGGGCGGATGGGACTCCGTAGAATGACCGACTCATGGCCATCTCCTCTCTGAAGTGCGCAACCGAGAGGGCTGGATCAAACACCATTTTCTCACTCCTGGAGCTCCTCGGCCACTTCGCCCGCCGGGTTCAGCAGCTTGGCATCCTCTTCGGCCTGCGTGTACCTGGCGCCGAACCAGCCTCCGTTGAACGCCCTGTCCCGTTCGCCAGGTTTGGAGTCCCCAGCGCCGCCCTCCCAACGCCGCACGTAGCGATCGGCCCGCTGCTGGAGGTCCGGGCCGAGCTGCTTCTGCGCCGACGGTAGCGGTTCAGGGTAGCCCTCCTATGGCGTCTTCTTCTGCTGGACCGCCTCGGCTTCCTTGAGGAAGGCGTCGAACGTCCAGGTGTGGTAAAGGAACCGTTGCCGGGCGACCGGGTCGTCGGCCAGCTCGGTCAGAGCCTTGTCGCGCAGTGCCTTCATCCGTTGCACAATGTCCTGTGTCCAGAACCTTCGGAAGAGCGAACCGGGCACGAACCATCCGCCCGGCACCTTGACGCGGCGGCTCTTCCAGTCCCCGGCCTCCCATAGGTCGCATTCCAGTTGAGTGAGTTCGCGCACAGTGGCGCCGGCCTTGCCGTAGAGCCGCCGGCACATCTCGTCGAGAACCGCGTCCACGTCTAACTCGGGGTTCCACAGGGCCTTCATCCAGATGTAGAGCGTCGGAGCTGTAAGGGTCCACTCGCCCAGGTTCTCCCCATTGATGAATGCCCCAGCAACGAGGCCCTTGGCGACCTTGTAGAAATCGCGCACGACGTGCGGGTACTGGTGTGGCCCATAGGTCCAGTTGACGCAGTAGTCCCACATGGTGACGGGCAGACACGCCTTCGCCCGCCAGGAGCGCAGGCGATCCATCGCTTCCTGGGCGTTCTCGGGCTGGACATTCAGGGCCATCGGATAGGTGGTCATGGCGGCCATGACCACGAGGTTGTCGGGGTACTCCACTCCTTTGGGGCATTCCTGGTAGTTCCAGTAGGGCAGGTAGATCACCTTCTTGTCGGGCCAGCGTTGCTTCACGGCCTCGCACATGCGCTTGACAAACAGCCCCATCATCATGGAAGGGCCGTCAATCCACGTGCCGCCGCCCTTGGCGAACGCCTCGCGGCAAGGGGGGCAGTGACACTCGACGACCGAATCGGGAGGGGAAACGGTGACGCAGGTGGACGTGACCCAGGGGCAGCCCCCGCCGGCCCTGCTCCAGACCCTTTCGCAGCCCTCCAGGAGATATTCGAGGGTCTTCGGCGAGCTGTAACAGAACATGTTGAAGTTCCGCGTGCCATCCTTCTTGAGCGCAAACATCTCATTGTTCTCTTCACGGAACTTCTCAGGGAGGCCCCCGAGGTTCTGGGGCTGGTGGACTTTGATCTTGTAGGGCCAACTGCACCCGCCGCGCACCAGGGGCAGGTAGTTGGCCGTGCTGATCACGGTGACCCCTTCGGGGATGCCGCCCGACGCAAAGGGGAACGGCTCCTTGTCCGAGGAGCGCGCCTTCGTCGGGAGCTTCCAGCCATCGGGCGGGTGGTACTCCCGCTGGCGGAAGACAGGCTGATCGCTGTAGTGCGTGGGGGGGATTGCAAGCGACTTGCAGGGGGTGATGGTCCGCCCGCCGACTTCGGCCGGCCAGTACCAGCGCACGCCGACGAACCGCTCCAGGAAGTCCGCCACCGCCCAGGCCGTGCCCTCGTTGTTCCACGGCGCCCATTGGTCGCTCCCCAGCGGGACCGGCTCTGTGCTGCCCACGAGGAACACGCGGTTGGGACCGGTCTTGACGACGAACCCCTCGAGCGGAACCTTCGTGGCATCAATGCCAGCTTGGCGCGACTCCTCGCAGTCGCCGATCACGATGGCGGGCTGGCCTGCGGCCGGCGCCTGCTCCACCCGCTCGAGCGTGGCGCCGGTGCTGAGGCGCACCACCTCCACCAGCTCGTTGCTCAGCCGCGGCAGCGCCGGGGGATAGGAGCCATGCTTCTTCCGGTCGAACTTCTCGCTTCCTCTGGGGTCGGCCACGTAGACCACCGCCCGCGCGCGTCCCTCGCGCACGATCTCCACGGGTGGGTGCGCCGGCGCCTCCAGCCAAGTCACCGGCGTCAGGTCGCGCGGCTTGAGTTCGGCTCCGGCCAACGCAGGAACTGTCATCGCGGCTACCAGGAAGGGGAAGGCAATGAACCGTTTCATGGGCGTTCTCCGTTGCCAATCGCAGCGCTACGTCACGGCGCGCCGGGCCGGCCCGGCGTCGCCGTACACACGTAGCGGAAGCCGGAAGTTCCATAGCCGCAGCCCGCAGGCGAGCAAGACCACCCACGCGCGGGTGAATGGGGATGTGGCACGTGATTGGCTCATAGCCTGACTCCTCTCTGATGCCCTTGCTCAACATGACTGAAGTCAGCGGTCGAGCCTCAGGCCATCCTCGGTGATGTCGGCTGGCTCGTCGAGACGCAGCTCGGCGTCCTCGGTCGAGTAGGCCTCGAACTCCGCCATGCGGGTCATCCCATCGGTCCTCTCCGTGAACTCGCGGCCGGCCCAGAAGCACTCGATTGCCTTGGTGTCCACGGGAGGGAACGTGAAGACGTTGACCAGGTTGGTGTTGCCCACGACATAGGCGACCCGTCGGCCATTGATGTAGAGACCGTAGTGCATCGAGGCCATCTCCTGCACACCGTCACGGGAGGGGACCGGCCCGCGGTTGTCCTCGAAGATTGCGACAGCAGAAATGGTTTCGCGTTTCTTGAACCCGACCTTCGCGACGGCATGGCTGATCGAGGTGCCGGTGACCGCATCCTGGGCTTCCTGCCACTTGGTTTCCTGGTTGCCGATCAGTCCGTCCACGAGGCCGAGCGCCCGTCGCGGGGCATTCCAGGTCCACTTCTTGAACGTGGAGTCGCCGCCGCCCCAGCGGTGCAGTTCGCACTCGAGCCAGCCTCGCGCCGGCGGCTCCGTGCGGAGGTCGAGGGCCTTGGCATCGAGCGGCCTCGCCTTCAGCAGGTTGCGGCTCTGAAACCCGAGCACGGCGCACACCGTGTCGCCAATCAGCATGGGCATCCGGCTCGGCTCGGATGGCTCATAGGTCTTCTGCCGCCGGTTGCCCTCTCCCTTCTCTCCTGGGACGACGACCCGCAGAGACAGCGTCACTTCCGTCTCGCGCTCGGTGCGGAAGGCCATGCGGCGGCGGGCCAAGCTAGTGCCGATGGGCAGGCGGCCCGTGAACGGCAGGTGCTTGCTCTGGCCGGCCCCGCGCACGGTGACCTCGATGCGTGTCTGAGGCGTGAGCTGGGCTGCGTCGGCGGAGGCGTTTAGGAACTCGACAAGGTAGGTGCTCCTGGGCGCGACTTTGAGCTTGAATTCCGCTGGCCCGGCCAACGTGGCAAGGAACTTGGGCGCGGCAGGGTCTCCTTCGGGGACAGCCGCTGCCTTCAACTCGCCGAGGAGCACGTCCTTGCCCAGCAGGTTCGGCCCGAAGCGGACAGCCTTCTTGTCGAGCGAGTCCAGGTAGGAAGGCTCTGGCGGCTCGGGTGGCACCCGCGCCGCGCGCGCCACAGGCACGTCGCCCACGTTGCCCATCTGCTTGACGAACTGCTCGGGAGTGGTGAGGTTGTGGGGGTTGAGGTCAACCGTCCGGAGCACCTTCCCCGTATCGGCCTCGATGAAGTATAGCTCTCCGACATCGGAACCGACGAGGGTGGTCTTGCCGTCGGGCGAGAAGCGGATGACGCCGCCCATAGGCACGTTGGCTTCCCACTGCTTTGCGCCGTCGAGGCCGAAGCAGGCCGTCTTGCCACGCCGCGAGGAGAGCACGATGCGGTGGCCTATTCGCGAGAAAGGCGCAATGCGGGCGTCGCGAACGCGGCCCGGCAGGTCAAGCACGATATCCGGCCGCTCGCCGGGCGCCCTAAGGTAGGCGCGGCTCGACGGCCCGTTCCTGTCGAACTGGTTGTTCTCGACCACGAGCAGGAGGTCGCTCTTCGGTACAGGCAGGATCACGTCGGTGCCGCCCACGGCGCGGAAGCTGCCCGCCGGTTCGCCTGTGTCCGCATTGAGCAGGTGAAACTGTCCGTCGTCGTCCACGATGACGAAGCGATCATCGGCCAGGATCGCCTTGCCCTGGTTCAGGTACAGCCCTTCCTTGGCCCACAACACCTTGCCAGAGTCGGTGGCGACGCAGAACACGGACGGGTTCTCTGGCTTCCCGATGCCATAGACGTCCTGTGCGACACCGAAGGCCGTCGCCAGGAGCCGCTTACCATCGGGCGACACGCCGCGGATGAAAATGGAACGGCGATGCAGCATGTCCTGGGTGCTCGTTCGATGACTGGTGTCGCTGTATCGCCAGAGCAGCTTCCCGCCCGCATCAACAGCCGCGAGGGTGCACTTGCCGCCGAGATAGGTGCGCCCGCGCTCGGCGTCCTGGAGGAGCACCGGCCCGCCAGGCGGCACGCGGACCCTGCCGGGGAGGCCGTGCGGGGGACTCTATGTCCTCTCGACGAAGCCCTTGCCGAGGTAGAGGAGGTAGTCGTCGGACCACAGGCGAAGATAGGTCCGCTCGTCGCTGACAGGACGCAGGGCGCCGCTTCCCTGGAAGAAGACGTTGTTGCCAAGGCGGTTCGCGACGGGGCGAGCGTGGAGGACTTTCCCCTCCTCGTCGAGGACGAAGAACGAGTCGCCGTAGGAATCGAGCGTGAGGAAGATCCGCCTGCCGCTGGGAGAGTAAGCCACGTCCTTGATGCTCGCGCCAAGTCTCCCCTTCACCATGTCCTCGGGGGCGCCAGTCGGCCCGCCTTGGGTGACGGCGGGTGGACCGGCGGCTGGCTTCGGCACTTCGTTAGGCTCCGCCTTGAGTTCGGCCAGGCAACGGATCGCCGCCAGCGCACCGGCTGGGTCGTTGCACCCGACGTAGAGCGCGTCGCACCCACCCTGGAAAGCATCCCACACGTAGTTCAGGAAGAACCGGCCCGGCGACGGGAAGCTCTCCGATGGCCGCCGACGCAGGAACTCATCGAGGTCTTCCAGCGCGCGGTTGTCGCTTGGGCCGCCGAAGAGGACGACGTCCCCGCCGACCCACGTCCGCGGCCCGTACTCGTTGTAGCCGGACAGCGGGTCGTCGAACTTGCGGTTCCAGGGCGTCAGCGGCACCCGCCAGGCAATCGCTTCGCCGGCGGACACGTTGCTCAGGAGTTCCTGGTCTTCCTTCGTTGGCTGCCACCGCAACGGCAACTCGCGGACATCTGCTGCGTCGAGGGCCTTCACGCTGGCCTTGCGGCCGTGCTTCGCCAGGAGGGCGGCCATGGCCTCGGCGGCTGGCCGATACCGCTCCTGTCCCTCGTCCAGGAGAACGATCACCTGGCCCGGACGGCGCAGGAACTCCACGATCTGCTTCCTGCCGATGATGTCGGGGGCGTCGCCAGGTGGCGGCACCGCGTCGGCGGGTGATAGCTTGACCGCCTGCTCCGCCGTGGACCCCAGGACGAGGTCACGAACGGCCAGGGTGAGATCCGTCGCCTCGCTTACCTGCGGCAGCGGGACGGCGAGGGAGCGCTCCGGCGACAGTGCGGCGAACTTGCGGAACACGGTACCCAGGCCCGGGCCGCTCAGCGTGACCTCGAAGGGCATGGGGTCGGACAGCGGCGCAGCGGCCGCATCCTCGAGCCAGGCGGCGACCTGAAGCTCCGTCGAGGTCCGGGACGTCCTCAGCTTCATTGCCTTGGGCTCGCGCTGTGTGAGCAGGAAGATGCCGCCCTCCAGGCGAGTGAAGTCCAGTTCGATGGTGTTCCTTCCGTCCTTCTCCACCAGCTTGCAGGGCGTGCCCTTGAGCAGGTCGCGAACGTGCCAGCCCTTGTCCACGATCAGGTCGCCCTGCAGCGGCAGGGCCGTGTGCTGCCGCCACTTGCCCTCCACGGACATCGGGACGTAGGTTTCGTTGATCACGAAGCAGCAGATGGACTCCTTCCCCGCGAGCGGGGAGATGAGGACCTCCTTGTCGGAGGTCGTGATGGGAATAGCGGGCGCCTTCTCGAATGCCTTCAGAAGATACGGCTCGCGGTGCTTGAGGAAGTTGACCCACAGGTGGGCGAACTCCCATTCACCATTCGGCCAGGCCAGCCCCCAGCCGTTGTGCACCTGCTCCTTGTCGTAGGCGAAGCCGAGGTCCACGCCAGGGAACGACTCCGCGACGGTTCGGTCCTTGACGGTATATCCTCCGCGCTTCTCGAACCGGGCGAACGCCTCGCGCACCGCGGCCGTCTCCTGCTCGCCCACCCCCGCGAGGAAGAGGACCTTGTACCTATCCAACTCGCCGCGGAGGACGTCCTCCTCGCCCAGTAGCATGCCGGGGCGGCGGAGTCGCGCCAGATCGTGGAGGATGACGCTCTTCTGCTGCGGCCAGGCGGATGCCTTCGAGAAGTACACGGCCACGTCGGGCATTGGCTCAAGCGCTCGGAAGTAGGAGCCGAGCCGCTGGAAGATGCCGAGGAGTTGCTCGTGGTCACCCGGGAGGGCATCGCCTCCTGCAGGGAAAGCGAAGCCGTCGAGGCCGCGGCCGGCGGCGCCGAAGGCCGTGAGGACCCGTGCGTGCCGGCCGATGGTGGCCGTGACCATCTGGGCCGGCTGCCCCTGCGGGTTGTGGAGGTTCAGGAACGCAGGCGCGCGGAAGTGGCTCCACGGCGGGCGGCCGTAGTCGGTGTAGTCCACGCAGTCGCGATGCGTGAGGGTCGAGTAGGCCAGCGGCGGGTAGGAGGCCCTGCCGCCGAGCCAGAAGGACGGGATGCCCGTGTGCGCGGTTAGGCCGGGCCGAATCACGTTCGCGTCCGCGAGGTACTGCTCGTAGGCCGTGGGCAGCACAAGACTCCAGGCATCGTACTCCGCCTGCTTGCGGGCGGCCTCGGAGCCCTTGGCTTCGGCGCGCTGTGCAACCCACTTGGCCGCTTCCTGGTTCCGCCGAGCCTGATTGCCATCGAGGGGCTTCGACTCCTCCCAGTAGCCGTTGGTCGTGGCATACCAGTTGAGGGATATCCCCGCGAAGGCGGCCAGGTCAGCGTGCCGCTGGGTGAAGAGCGCGTTACGTCGGCGAAGTCGGCTCAGTTCCTCGGGCAGGGTGTGCTTGGGGTTCCACTCCTCGTGGTGGAGCATCACGGGCATCTGGAGGGCCGCGCGCTTGCCGCAGCGGGCCAGCGTCATGAGACCGATCTCATCCTCGGAGGGTCGGATGAACTTCTCGAAGGCAGGCCCTGCGGGGCAGCTAGAGAAGGAGGCTAGGGCAGCGTCCAGGCCGCTGCGCGCGTGGTCGGTGGCCGGCTCGAGGCCCGGCTCGCCCGCCCCAGTGCCCTGGCCGTAGTATGTGGTGACCGGCGAGCCGGCATCCATCTGCGACTCGCCGAACGGCGCGTAGGAGTTTAGTCCAAAGTCCGAGACAGGCTCGCGCGGGTAGAGGAAGAAGTGGGCCGGATAGCTGATAGCCGTCTCTGGCCGAACGCTCAGACGGTAAAGCCCTGGCGCCAGGGCCGACGTGTCGAGGCGTGTGTGCCCAGTGAGGAGTGGCTCCTTCGTCTCGCCCTCGCGCGCGATCACCCTCTCAAAGCGGGTCCCTCGCAGTACCACCTCGAAGCCCCTGATGGGCTCTGTCCCGCCCGGCGTGCGTACCGTCCAGTAGACGTCCACCGGGTCGCCCCGCACGAAGCCTGCCCGGTTACGGTACGTGTAGAGGGAAATCGTGGCCGGGGCCTTCTGCTCGGTGACGAGGAGCAGCGCGAGCACAGTGTCTTCCAGCGGGCCTTTCCCCGCATAGACGAGTTGCCACAGCCCCGTGTCCACGGCTGCCGGCAGTTCGCATGAGAAGGCGCCGTCGCCGGCGCCCTTGAGCGTCGCGGGCACGGCCTCCTGCCGCCGGTATACGGGGGCCAAGCGACAAGCAAACTCCGTTGGGGGCTTGGCGCCTCGCCCCAGGGGCGTCAGGCGGCAGCGATACTCGGCGCCCGGGGCGACGACGAACTGCGCCGTCTCGAAGAGATACTACTCTGGTCATCATTTATGTAGCTTTAGGCGGGCGAATAGTGTATGATGGCGGACATGAAAAACGATGCCCGACGACTCGCCCCGAAAGCGCAGGAAGCACTGCGGCGTCGCGCCGTGGCCGCGGTGTTGGCGCGCGAGATGACGCAAGTCGCGGCGGCCGCGGCCTTCGGCGTCGCGCGGAAGACCGTCTGGCTCTGGCTGGAAGCCCATCGCCGGGGCGGGGACGCGGCCCTGGCGGCGAAGAAGCGAGGCCCCAAAGGCGAGCGTGGCAAGCTCAAGGGCTGGCAGGCCGCGAAGGTGTGCAACCTCATCCGCGACCGTCACCCCGAACAACTCAAGCTCCCCTTCTTCCTGTGGACCTCGCAGGCCGTGCGGGAGTTGATCCGCCGCCAGTTCGGCGTGCGGGTATCGAGCCGGTCGGTGCGCCGGTACCTGGCGCGGTGGGGCTTCACGCCGCAGAAGCCCAAGCGCGTGGCCTACGAGCGCGACCCCGAAGCGGTGCGGCGATGGCTGGAGGAGGAGTATCCCGCGATCCGGGCTCGGGCGAAACGCGAAAGGGCCCGGATCTACTGGGGCGACGCGATGGGCGTGCGTTCCGACCACCAGGCGGGTCGTTCGTACGCGCCCCGGGGTCGGACGCCCACGACGCCGGGCACGGGCCAGCGGTTTGGGGCCAATGTGCTCTCGGCGCTCACGAACCGGGGGCACCTGGCATTCATGGTGTTCAAGTGCCGGTTCACGACGGTCGTGTTCCTGGGGTTTCTGCGCCGGCTGGTCAAGGAGGCGCGCCGCAAGACGTTCCTGATTGTGGACGCCCATCCCGTGCATCGCAGCCGCGCGGTGCGCGAGTGGCTGGGCAAGAACGCGGAACGCATGGAGATGTTCTTCCTGCCGGGCTACAGCCCGGACCTGAACCCGGACGAGATGCTCAACCAGGACGTCAAAACCAACGCGGTGGGCAAGCGGCGGCCGCGGAGCCGCTCTCAGATGATGCGGACGGTCCGCGGCTACCTCGACCGCCGCCGCCGGAACCCCGAGCTGGTCAGGCGCTACTTCCATGAGCCATCCGTCCGCTACGCCGCCGTGTGACACTTAGCCCCGAGTGCTACATGAATTGTGGCCAAGGTAGTACCTCACACAGTTCGGCAGCAGCGGCTCCGGCAACGGCCAGTTTCACGACCCTTGGGGTATAGCCGTGGACCCGTCGGGGAACATCTGGGTCACGGATGATTATAACAACCGCATGCAGAAGTTCACGAGCGCCGGCGTGTGGCTCTTGACGGTCGGGGGCATCGCCCGCCCTCAAGGCGTAGCCGTGGACTCGTCAGGGAACGTCTGGGTCGCGGAGCTGTTCAACAACCGCATCAAGGAGTTCGACAGCGCTGGCACGCTGATCCAGACCTTGGGCAGTTCCGGCAGCGGCAACGGGCAATTTAACTTGCCCACCGGCGTGGCCTTCGACTCGGCGGGGAACCTGTGGGTCGCGGATAGTAACAACTTCCGCATCCAGGAGTTTGCCCCGCCTTCTGTTCCCATTATCCCGCCGGTCATCACCGTCCCCGACCCCATTACGGGGGTGGAGCAGACGACCGCGGCCGGCACGGCGGTCACCTTCACATGCTCGGCCTGGTCCCCGAGCGGCCGCCCCGTGACGCTCACCTGCGTCCCGGCGTCAGGCAGCGTCTTCCCCCTCGGCACCACGGTCGTGACTTGCACAGCCACTGACGATAGCGGGAACGCGACGACGAAGACCTTCACGGTCGAAGTCGTGGATACCACTCCGCCCGTTATCGAAGGCGCCTGGGCGGCGCCGGGCGCCCTCTGGAGCGATGGCTTTGAAGGCCCCTCGCTCGAGAGCGGCGGATGGACGATCCAACAGCAGAACACCGGAGTGATGAGCCTGTCCACCGACTTCAGCCACAGCGGCCAGCAGTCCGCGAAGTTCACGCCCTATAATGGCGGGCAGAAGGGCCTGTGCCTGGGCCACAGCCTTGGTCCGCTGCTGCAGGAAGGCACGCTCTCATGCTGGTTCTACGACGGGGGTTACGGGATGTATGTCCACCTTCAAGCCACCAAGGGCACCAGTAACGACCCCGCCGCTATCGCCGCTAGTGTCGCCGCTATCGGGGTGCAAGACTGGGATGGTACTTACTATCACGCTACGGGCGGCCTTAACGGTCCCGAAGAGCGCACCACCATTCCTCGAAGCACCGGGTGGCACCACTTTGAAATTGTCTGTTCGGCCACCGGCGTCACGACCAAGATTGATGGTGCCGTAGCGGGGAGCCTCGCCGGCGACTACCGTTTTGACGGAGTGATGTTGGATCTTGAGGGACCGCATTATTCGGGGCCCAGCTATTACTTCGATGATGTGAGTGTCACTCCCGTTCCCGAGCCTGTGCCGCCCGACGTGACGGCGGAGCAGACGAGCCGCGACGGCACGCCGGTAGACCTCGGCGAGGCCACGGCGAGCGACATCTGTGACGCCGACGTGGAGATCACCAATGACGCGCCAACGGTCTTCCCGCTCGGCACGACGGTCGTCACCTGGACGGCGACGGACGACAGCGGCAATGTCGCCACGGCGATGCAGACGGTCACGGTGGTGGACACCACGCTGCCCGTGCTCGTGCCGCCGGAGGATGTGGTCGCGGAGCAAGTGAATCTCGATGGCACGCCCATCGTGACCGGCGAGGCGGTGGCCATTGACATCTGCGATGCGGCGGCGACGGTCACGAATGATGCGCCGGCGGTGTTCCCCCTCGGCGAGACGGTGGTGACGTGGACGGCGACCGATGCCTCCGGCAACGTGGCCACGGCGGCGCAGAAGGTGACGGTCGTGGACACGACGCCGCCCGAGGTGCTGAGCGTTCACGCGACGCCGGACGTGTTGTGGCCCGCGAATCACAAGATGGTGGATATCACCATCGCGGCGACGCTGGCCGACATCTGCGATGCGGCGCCCGCGTGGAAGATCGTGGGCGTGGCGAGCAACGAGCCAATCAACGGCCTGGGCGACGGCGACACGGCGCCCGACTGGCTCATCACGGGCGACCAGGCGCTCAAGCTGCGGGCCGAGCGCGGCGGCAAAGGCTCGGGCCGCGTCTACACGATCACCATCCAGGCCACCGATGCGAGCGGGAATGCCTCGACCGCTCAAGTGACTGTGGCCGTGCCGCATGACAAGAAGAGATAGGCGGCACCAGAAGGGACCAAAGGGACACAAGGGACGAAAGGGACAGTGCGGCAAGGGCCCGCTTCCTGGGCTGGTCGCTCGAGTCCCTTGGGTCCCTTTTGTCCCTTGAGTCCCTTTCTTCTCCCCCCTTGCTTGACACCCCCCCTGCCCTCTTGCTAGACTGCCCGGAGACGGCGGCGACACGTGCGTTCCGCACTCTGGCCAGGAGATTGGCAATGGGCGAACACCACGGGCTGAATCGGCGCGAGTTTCTGGCGGTCGGAGCAGGGGCGGCAGCCGCAGCACTCGCCGCACGCCACGCCGTGGCGGCGCCCGAGGCGCGCATCGCGGTCGCCCGCGGCGCGGCCAAAATGCCCGCCGACGAGGCCGCCTACACCCGCCTCAAGGCCGCACTCGACAAGCTCGGCGGCTTCAAGGAACTCGTCAACGGCAAGCGCGCCTTCCTCAAGATCAACGGCACCGACAAGAGCTTCCAGGACGCCAATACCTCCAGCTCGATGGCCGCCGCCGTCATCCGCGCCTGCAAGGAAAACGGAGCGAAGGTGGTCAAGGTCATCGGCCAGGAGTGGGACGGCTATGACTGCAAGCGCGCCGACGGCCCGACCCTCCGCGAGGTGATCAAGGCGTCGGGGGCCGAGCTCGAGGAGCTGATCCACTGGTGGCTCAAGACCACCCAGTACGTCAACAAGGTGCCCAAGACCGGCGGCTGGAAGGAGCTGTGGGTCGCCAAGGAGATTTTCGAGCCCGACGTCGTGCTCATCAACGTCCCTCGCCTCAAGACCCACAATGTCACGATCTACACGGGCTGCGTGAAGAACTGCATCGGCCTCACGTGGCATATGTACGCCCACCACTGCGCCGACGACCGGAACCCCAAGGCCGGCGCCAGCGACCAGCACCCCAGCCGCGTCAAGGGCTGGGCGCTCTTCCCTGGCAAGCTCTCAGGCGCCTACAACGATGTCTATCGCCAAGCCGTGGACCTGAACATCCTCGACGCGACCGAGCCGACCTACGGCTGGTGCGGCCCCAAGCCCGAACGCATCCGCACCTTCCCCGCCAACGCCGTCGTCGTCGGCACCGACGCCCTGGCGGTGGACGCCTACGGCTGCCAGATGCTCCACGAGCAGGAGCCGAAGCTCATCCCCACGGCGCTCGCCGACTGGACGCAGGGCGACAGCGTGTACGTCAAGGCCAACCTCACCAAGGGCAACTACCTGGCCGAATGCCAGAAGCTCGGCGCCGGCCAGGGCGACCTGGCGAAGATCAAGATTGAGGAAGTGAAAGTTGACTAGGCGTCTCCTCGTCCTCGTCGTCGTCCTCGTCGTCGTCGTCGAATCCGGCTGCAAGTTCCCCTGGTCGGCCCCGGCGCCTGCCAATCCCGTCGCCATCCTCAAGGCCGCCGACGCGGCGCTGCCCGGCATGGCTCTCACGAATGTCGCGGAATGGCCCGGCCCGCGGCTCTTCGACTACATGGACGGCGCGGCCGAGACCTACTTTGCCCGGCGCTTCGTCACCCTCGGCTCCGCCGAGACGAAGCTCGGCAAGACCGATGCGCGCGTCGAGCTGTTCATGGTGAAGGCCCCCGCCGACGCCAAGGCCCTCTTCGACGACCACGACGACGGCAAGGGCAAGAAGCTCGGCGTCGGCCTCGCCTCGTCGCTCTGGGAGGCCCGCGAGATGGAGGCCATCTTCCACCGCGGCCCCTACTTCTGCCGCCTCATCATCTACGGCAGCAGCCCCGAGGCCCACAAGCTCCTCGGCACCCTCGCGGCCGCGATTGACAAGAGCATCGAGAGATAGGCCCTGGGGGAGGGGCGCTGGGTGCCACGCCCAAACTCGTTTGGGCGTGTCTGGCAGCAGGAAACACCTTCCGACGTATGCGCCGAACTTCTCGGACAGGACACTGGCCCGCATTTCTCACCCCCTCTGCCCGGAGGCGCGCAAGAAAGCCTGTCCTTCCGAGCGAAGCAAAGCGAAGTCGAGGAACCTTTCGGGGGAGAGAGCCAAGGTGATGGAGGACGCCCCGTTGCCGGCGCTCGCCCCCTCAAGAGGTGCTTCGACAAGCTCAGCACGGCAACAGGGGGAGGACGTGTTTCACTCCCAGCGGAACGGGCTGGCGACTACGCCCTGCCCCGTCGCACGACCCCGCCGAGCCACCTCAACGCCGACCTCTTCAGCCGCTTGAGCCTCCGGATCACCCCTCCCTCCGAGTGCGGGGCGTTCCGCACCCTGGTGTGGTCGATCAACTGTTCGTAGCGCGACTCCGGGTAGAGGTCCCGCATCTCGTTCCCCCACTGGCTCGGGTCGCGATGGGCCTGGAGCCCGTGCCTCTTGCTCAGCAGGCTGAGGAGCGACTGGTCGTGCCGGTGCTGGATGAACCCGTCGTAGTCGGGCTGCCCCAACTGGTTCGGCGCGTCCGTGATCAGCCTCTCGTCCTGCGCGTAGCGCAGGAACTCCCCGATGAAGCCGCGCGAGAACGGGCTCCTCCTGCACAGGATGAAGGTGCCCATCCTCTGCCGTGTGTCGGTGTACGGCGGGGAGTCGCAGCCCATCACCAGGAAGGCGTCGCGCTTGGTCCAGTGCTTCTCGAGGCCCGCCAGCTCGAAGACCAGGACGTCCTGGCCGTGCTTCTCGCACAGCGCGATCAGCGGCTCGATGGGGCGGATGAACTCCGCGCCCGCGTCGGAGTAGAACAGGTAATCCCCGTCCTTCAGCCGTTCCAGCGCTCGGGCCATGAGATACGGCTTCCAGAGCCAGCAGCCCGCCCCGCGCGGCTCGCGGAGGATGCGCTCGTTCCTGGCGAAGAAGTCGGCCGCGATGTCCCGCGGCCCGCACGCGGCCACTTCGTCGAACCCGGCGACCTTGAGGCCAGTCTTCGAGTTGGCCCTCTGGGCCTGTGAGAAATGGCGATCGGCGAAGTTGAGGAGCAGCTTTCGCACCTCTCGTCTCCTCGCACACGCGGGTCCGCGGGGCATCCTCCGCGCACCAGTATAGCCCGAAGTGCCCCGGCTGCAAGAGCACCCAGGCAAAGGCCCCGCCGAGGGCCGCGGGGCGCCTTGTGCTGGCCCGGCAGGACGCTATAATGTCGCTGGGAGATCTCGCTCGCTCTGTTCGGAGGCTCGGCGATGCGCAAGACGGCGGTGCTGGCGATGCTGGGCGTCGCGGCCTGGGCGTGCGCAGGCACGAATCTCGCCCGCAACCCCAGCTTCGAGTCCGATGCCAACAGCGACGGCGCACCCGACGAATGGCAATCCGCAGGCGATTCGCGACTCGTGACGCAATCGCTCGCGCTCGACAAGGGCCGCGACGGCACGCGCTGCGCCAAGCTCGCCTGCACAAAGTTCGCCGCCGGCAACCCCGCCGCCCACGCCATGCTCGCCCAGCTCGGCATCCCCGTGAAACGCGGCACCAACTACCGCGTGAGCTTCTGGGCACGCGCGGAGAACATCGAGGCCGACACGGTCTCCATCGCTCTCTCCGACACCAGCGTGTGGGCGCCCTGCGGCCTCGGGGGCGCCTTCGCCCCCTCCGCCGACTGGCAGCGATTCGAGTTCTTCTTCCAGGCCAAGCGCGACTGCCCCGAGAAGAGCCGCTTTCAGCTCTGGTTCGGCTCGACCGGCACGCTCTGGCTCGACGACGTGGAGTTCGCCGAGGCCGGCCCCCAGGCCCGCCGCCCGGGCCACATCATCCCCTCGGCCGGCAAGAAGAACCTCATCCCCAACGCCAGCTTCGAGGTCGGCACCGACGGCTGGGGCTCGGCGGGGTCCGGCAGCGGCGCATCCTGGGCGACGCCCATGAACGCCCTCTTCGGCGTCCTGGATGAGAAGGGGGCATTCCACGGCAAGCGCAGCCTGCGGATCGACCTCTCGCCCGAAACCGTGCCCGTCGCCTACTTCGACTACTATGGCCTGACGCGCAGCCCTGTGTGGGCGCCGCTGGCCGCCAACATCGGCTGGATCGAGGTCGAGCCGGGCAACCCCTACACGCTCTCGACCTACCTGAAGGCCGACAAGGCAGGTGTTCCGGCTCGCCTCGCCATCCACGAGTTTGAGCGCGGCCAGTTCGACAAGCTCGTCGCTGTCTCCACCAAGTGGGAGCGCTACTCGCTCACCTTCACGCCCCGCCAGCACTGGTGCTTCGTCGCCGTCGGCCCCGACCTCCGCAAGAGCCAGGAGAACCCCAACCCGCCCGACCGCGCAACCCTCTGGCTCGATGCCGTCCAGCTCGAGCGCGGCGAGGCCCCAGCCGCGTTCGGCCCTCGCGACGCCGTCGAGGCCATCGCCGTGCCGGGCGCTCCTGACCGCGAGCGCACGCTCCAATTGGCCAGCGCTCACCTGTACAAAGGCGCCGACTCCCGCTTCGGCGTCAACCACGCCTACCCCTGGCCGCACCTCCTCGACAATTGCCGCAAGGCGGGGCTGATATGGGTCCGCGACTGGTCGCTGAAGTGGCAGGAGGTCGAGCCGGAGAAGGGGAAGTTCAACTTCACTGAGACCGGCTATCAGATTGACCGGCCGATCAAGCATGGGCTGAAGGTGCTCGGCCTGCTCCCCTTCCCCTCGGCCAACTGGGCGTCGAGCGCGCCGGAGAGCGTGAAGGCGACCGACCGCTATCCAGGCAATCGGGCGCGGGTGGCCTATGCGCCGCGCGACGTGGCGGAGTTCGAGAACTACGTGGCGAAGACGGTCGAGCGCTACAAGGGGCGGATCACCTGGTGGCAGTGCTTCAACGAGCCGGTCTTCACCGACTACTCGCTGCCGCGGAAACACGGCTACACGGCGAAGGACTACGCGAAGTGGACCCTCGCCTTCGCCCGCGCGGCGAAGCGGGCGAACCCCGACTGCAAGATCCTCGCGGGCATGGGCTACATCAGCGAGGGGCAGATCATGAAGGATTTTGGCGAGTTCTTCGCCGCCGGCGGCCTCGCCGTCTGCGACGCGGTGGACATTCATCACTACCCCCGCATCCGCCCGCCGGAGTTCATCGAGCCGCTCCTCGAGAAGCTCAACGCCCTGATGGACAAGCACGGCAGGAGGAAACCCCTCTGGCTCACCGAGTACGGCTACTACGCCGAGGACGAGCCCTGGATCGTGCCCCTGCCCCACCACGACTTCGACCAGCCGCTCCCCAGCGAGCGCGTCCAGGCCGAATACGCCGTCCGCTGGGCCACCCTCTGCTTCGCCAACGGCGTGGACAAGGTTTTCTACCACGCCGGCACGTGCGGGGGCATCAACAGCGGGAGCCTTCAAGGCGTCTTCTTCGGCTATGGCGGCCAGCCGCGCAAGATCTACGCCGCGCAGGCCGTGATGGCCCACCTCCTCACGCCGACGTGCCGTTTCGTGAAGAAGCTGAGCCTGGGCGAGGGCGTGAGGGCCTACCTCTTCCGCGACGGGCAGCAACTGGTCTGCGTCGTCTGGGCGCCCAAGGCCGTCCCGCCGCGGCCCATCAAGCTCGCCGGCGACAAGCTCGTGCTCTGGGACATCATGGGCCGCCCGCAGTCGGCCCGCGAGTTCACCCCCAGCGGCACCCCCGTCTACCTCCTCGCCGACGGCCTCACCGAGGCGGCCTTCGAGGCGGCCATCAAGTGACAGATGGAAGAGAGAACGGGTTGGGGATTGCGCCTGCGTCGCCTTTCCTGAAATGGGCAGGCGGGAAGGGGCAACTCCTGGGCCAACTGACGCCGCTGCTGCCCGAGCGGTTCGAGCGCTACGTCGAGCCCTTCGTCGGCGGTGGGGCGCTGTTCCTCCACCTGCACAGCCTTGGCCGCATCACGAACGGCGCTCTCCTCAACGACGCCAATGCCGAGCTGATGAACTGCTATCGCGTAGTGCAGGATGCCGCGTGCCTGCCTGGGTTGATCGAGCGGCTCCGGAAACACGCCGCACACGTGTCGGATGCCGACTACTACTATCGCGTCCGCGCGTGGGACAGGGAGCCGGGCTTTCTGGATTGTCACAGCCCCGTCGAGCGGGCGGCCCGCACGATCTTCCTCAACCACGCTTGCTACAACGGCCTGTATCGCCTGAACAGCCGCGGGCAGTTCAACGTGCCCTACGGCAAGTGGCGGCGTCCGCCGAGGCTGTTCGACGAGGCGAATCTGCGGGCGTGCCATCGCGCGCTCCAGGGCGTCGAGCTGCGCAGCCAGGGCTTCGAGGCGTGCCTTGAGCAGGCGCGGGCGGGCGACTTCGTCTACCTCGACCCGCCCTACGACCCGCTGAGCGCCACCTCGTCGTTCACGACCTACACGGGCGTGGAGTTCCGCCAGCACGATCAGGAGCGGCTGGCCGAGGCGTTCCGGGCGCTCGACGCCCGCGGCTGCCTGGTGCTCCTGAGCAACTCGGCCACACCCCTCATCCGCCGACTCTACCGCGGCTTCCGGCCGGACACACTTCTCGCCGCCCGCGCCATCAGCTCGAAGGCCGACGGACGCGGGAAGATCGAAGAGCTGGCCGTGAGGAACTACGGATGAGGATGCGGGGGAACCTTCCTGGCAGGAAGGTTCCCCCACGCCCCCTCCAAGGACTCCTATATTGCGTCGGCGACCCGCCCGGCGGCCGGGCAAGTCGCCGACGCCAGTATGAGAGTTCTCGGGAGGAGGGGTCTGGGGAGGGACCCCTCTTGCAAGAGGGGTCCCTCCCCAGATCTTCACGCCTTGCCCTTCGGCACGAAAGGCGACAGCTCGCGGAGGCGGTGGATGATGGGGGGCATGTGGGCGACGACGAAGTCGATCTCGTCCTGGGTGTTATAGCGGCTGAGGCTGAAGCGGATCGAGCCGTGGGCCGCTGTGAAGGGGATGCCCATGGCGCGGAGCACGTGGCTCGGCTCGAGCGAGCCCGAGGTGCAGGCCGAGCCCGACGAGGCGCAGATGCCCAACACATCGAGGTCCATCAGGATGGATTCGCCTTCGACGAATTCGAAGCCGATGTCGGCGGTGTTGGGCAGGCGCTGGTCGCGGCGGCCGTTGACGTGGGCGTCGGGGCACGAGGCCAGGATGCCGGCCTCGAGGCGGTCGCGGAGGGCGGGGACGCGTGTGACCTCCTCGCGCATGTGCTTCGCGGCCAGCTCGGCGGCGACGCCGAGGGCGACAATGTAGGGGACGTTCTCCGTGCCGGCCCGCTTGCCGCCCTCCTGATGTCCGCCGATCATGAAGGGGGCGAGGCGGGTGCCCTTGCGGATGTAGAGGACGCCCACGCCCTTGGGGGCGTGGAGCTTGTGGCCGCTGAGGGCGAGGAGGTCAATCGGCGTGCGGCGGAGGTCCACGGGAATCTTGCCCACGGCCTGCACGGCGTCGGTGTGGAAGGCCACGCCCTTGCGCTGGCACAGGCGGGCGATCTCCTCGACGGGGAAGATCACGCCGGTCTCGTTGTTCGCCCACATGACGGAGACGATGGCCGTGTCGTCGGTGACGAGGTCGTCGAGCATCTGGAGGTCGAGGAGGCCCTCGCGGTCCACGGGCAGCTCGGAGAGGCGGCAGCCGCGGCTGCCGAGGTAGCGGCAGGTGGAGAGGACGGCGGGGTGCTCGACGCGGGTGGTGACGACGTGGTGGCGGCGGCCGGCGTGGGCCTCGACGGTGCCGCGGAGAGCCGCGTTGTCGCTCTCGGTGCCGCAGCTCGTGAAGACGATCTCGGACGGCTCGGCGCCGAGCAGAGCGGCGACCTGTTCGCGGGCGCGCTCGACGTGCTTGCGCACCTGGCCACCGAAGCTGTGCATCGAGGAGGCGTTGCCGTACATCTCGCCGAGGAAGGGCCGCATCGCCTCCACCACTTCGGGGGCGACGCGGGTCGTGGCGTTGTTGTCGAGGTAGATGACCTTGCTCACGGCTTCTCCTCCTCGATCACCAGCTCGGGGGAGACGAATTCGCGGAGCTTCGCGCCCACCAGGCCGTCGAGGGTGAAGCCCGCGGCGCGGCACATCGCGCACCGCCCCCGCAGCCCCACGATCACGCGGTCGCCGTCCACGTCAATCAGCTCGATGTCGCCCCCGTCCTGCTGGAGCATCGGGCGCACCTCGCGTTCGAGGATTTCCTCGACGAGCTGGATCTTGCGGATCGTGGTGAGGCGCGGCTTGGGCGGGGCGGGCGTCTCGGGCTTCAGCGGCTCGCCGTGGACGCGGGCGATGATTGCCTTGATCTCGTCCTGGCACCCGCCGCAGCCGCCGCCGGCCTTGCAGTAGTTGGTGACCTCTTCGACGGCGTGGAGGTTGTTCTCGCGGATGACGCGCTCGATCTCGGTCTCGGTGACGCCGAAGCAGGTGCAGATGACCTTGCCTTCGAGGACGTGCGCGGTCTTCTTGCCGCCGCTGCGGTAGTACTCGATGGCGGCCTCGAGGGCCTCGCGGCCCATCACCGAGCAGTGCATCTTCTGCTCCGGCAGGCCGCCGAGCACGTCCGCGATGTCCTGGTTCGTCACCTTCTCCGCCTCGTCGAGCGTCATCCCCTTGATCATCTCGGTGAGGACGGACGACGAGGCGATGGCGCTGGCGCAGCCGAAGGTCTGGAACTTCGCGGCGGCGATGCGCTGGTCGGCGCCGAGCTTGAAGGTGAGCTTCAGCGCGTCGCCGCACGCCAGCGAGCCCACCTCGCCCACGCCGTCGGGATTCTCGACCACCCCCACGTTCCGCGGGTTGCGGAAGTGATCCATCACTTTCGACGTATAGTCCCACATGGCCTTGGTCCCCTTTCTGGCTACCTGTATTTTCCCGCAGGCGGCGGTCCAAGTCAAGCCCCCCGTCGCCTGTCCGCCCTTGCCCTCGCCATGACGATGTGCTATACTTCGGCTCAACAAGCCCCCGCAGGATCGTGGAGCGTTGCAGTGCATTGGTCAGGCCGCGCACTTCGGCTCGCAGTCAGCGTGCCTCTGCTGATCGGCGCGGCGGGATGCAACCCCGCCCTGTCGCCGCAGGGGGCCGAGCTGGCGCTGGCCCGGGCACAACGCCTGGCCGGCCAGGGCAAGACCGACGACGCGATCGACGCGCTCTACGCCCTCACCGAGCGCAGCCCCAACTACGCGGAAGCTCATCTCCTGTATATCGAACTGCGGGCGCGCACGGCGCGCGCCGTCGTGCAGCGGGAGTACGAGCGGAAGCTGAAGGCGGAGCCCGAGAACGCCCTGCTCTACTTCCTGCTGGGCCACACGCTGGCGGACCCCGCCGCCCGGGTGAAGCACTACCGAAAGGCGGTGGAGCTGGAACCCGAGCTGGCGCTGGCGCATCTGGAGCTGGGGCGGGCGTGCCGCTCGAAGGCGGTGAGCGACCTGGCGGCGTCGCGCCGGGCGCTCGAGGCCGCCGTGTCCCTCCGGCCGAACTGGGCACAGGCGCATCTGGAGCTGGCCCGCACGCTGAGCGCCCAGGGGCAGATGCCCGAGGCCGTCGCCGCGTACCGACGAGTCATCGAGCTGGTGGCACAGGCTCCCAGCCCGTGGCCTCACGGGCAAGATGCCCGCGCCACCGAGGAGGCCGCCTGGTTCGAGCTGGCCTGCCTGACGAGTCGCGACGACCCGGCGGGGACCGAAAAGTCGCTCGCCGAAGCCGTCGTCCGCTGCCCCACGAGCGGGCGGCTGTGGTGGCACCTGGCCGACTTCCGGTGGGCTCGCGGGGCCTGGGCCGAGGCGGCCCCTGCCCTCGAACGCGCGCTGGCCCTGGCGGCCGACGCATCGTGGGCGCCCGAGGCGCGCGACCGGCTGGCCGCCCACTACCTGTGCCGCGGCTGGCAGCGGAGCGCCCGCCGCCTCGGAACCACCGCCTGGACCGACGCGGCGCAGGAGATGGCCGACCGACGCCTCCCGGCCGAGGCGTTCCGAGCGCTGTTCGAGGCGAGCCGGCCCGCCGTGGCGGGGCGAGCCGATCGGCTCGCGCGGGCGGCGCGGCTGGCGCCCAGGTCGGTGGTCGTGCAGCGGCGGCTGGCCGACGCCCTGTTCGCGGCGGCGAGCTTCGGCCCGGCCGCGGCGGCGTATGCGGAAGTCGTCGCGAGCCGGCCGGCGGACACGGATGCCCGCCTCCGCCAGGCGGAGGCCGAGCTGCTCGCGGGCGACCCGGCCGCGGCGCTCGCCACCCTGGGACCCGACCGCCGCCGCATCTCGCAGGAGGCGGCCTGGCTGGTGGCCGACGCCGGGGCCCTGGCGGCGGGGCGCCTCTCGGCCGAGGCCATCGCCGCGCGATGCCACAGGCGGGATGCCGACGCCACCGCGCCCGAGGAGCGGCAGCGCGCCCTCCGCGACTGCATTGCCAGGTTCCCAAGCTACCTCACGCCGCGGCTGGAGCTGGCCCGCTCGCTGCGCGAGGCGGGCAACGCCGCCGAGGCGCGAGCCGTGCTGGAGGCGGCCGCACGCATCAAGGGGCATCCTCTCGCCGAGGCCGATCTCCAGATGCAACTCGGCGACCTGGCGCTGGCCGACAAACGGCTCCCCGACGCCATCGCCCGCTACAAGGCCGCCGTGACGCTCTGCCCCGACACCGCGCGCCAGCACGGCGCCCTCGCCAGGGCCTGCGCAGCCGACGAGCAGTTCGGCCCCGCCTACGAGGCGCTCACCCGCCAACTGCTCCTGTTCCCACACAGCTACGACCTGCCCGACAGCGCGCCCCCGGGCCGCGGCCAGGGACACCTCCTCGTGCCCCGCCTCGAGCCGGGCGACGTGTTCCGCTATCGCTATTCCACCGACGGAGGGCAGCCCCGCCGCAGCCTGGCCCGCATGGAGTTCGACTACGTGGTCGAGACGGCCGCCGGCGGGGGCCTGGCCGAGGCGGCCCTCGAGATCGCAGTGGTCACGGGCCGGCCCGTCGAGGGCGGCAAGGACTTCGTGGGCGCGCGCCCCTACGTGAAGTGCTCGAGCTTCTTCGGCCTCATCGGCGCCGACAAGTCGGCGCGCGGCATGCCGGCCGAGTTCGCCGACCTCTTGTGGCTCGCGCAGTTCCTCCACGGGCCCACCCTGCCCACGCGGCAATGGCCAGGCCACAGGTGGCGGCCAACGCAGTGGACGGCGCTGGGACAGCCCTGCGCCGGGCAGGTGACGTTCGAGCGGGTCCGGCGCGGCAAGGCCCTTCTGAGCGTGGCCGTGAGCCGCGAGGGCCAGGCCGCCGACCCGACAACAGACCTCGACCGCGTGGCCGCAACGGGCCGGGCGGCCATCGTGTTCGACCTGGCGCGGCAGGTCGTCGAGCGCGTCGAGATCACGCTCCACAGGACCCTGGCCGACGGGCGCGGGAGCCGGGCCGAGTTGCCCCCCTGGCTCCACCGCCTGGAGCTGCTCCGGGTCGAGCGCGGCGCGCGCAGGACCCTGCTCCCGCGCGGCTCGTGACGCGGACGGCTCGCGCCGCCCGCAGGCGACACAAGAGGTGGGAACCCAGGTAGGAGGCACCGGCCATGGCGAAGATCGCGCAACTCCACGACAACATCGATAAGACCCGCTACCACGTCCTCCGCCGCGAGAACATCCTCGGCCGCGCACCCGAGTGCAACATCCTGGTGGACAACCCGGTCGTCTCGCGTCACCACGCCCACATCGCGCGCACCCGCGGCACCAATGCCTACTATGTCGAGGACATCTCGGCGCGCGGCACCTACGTCAACTTCGGCCGCATCCTGGCGCGCCACCCCCTGAAGGAGGGCGACCGCATCTGCGTCATCCGCTTCCACAACGTCCATCCCAAGGAGCTGGAGCGCATGAGCCCCGAGCAGCTCCACGACTGCTGCGAGGACCCGCGGGTCGAGGGCATCAAGGCCGTCGCCGACCTCACCTTCGGCTACATCGAGGTCTCGGAGGCCCAGGCGGCCGCCCAGACCCAGGCCGACGACGAAAAGCCCAAGGGCCTCCTCGGCAAGCTCAAAGCCCTTCTCGGCAAGAAGTGAGGCAGGCCGCCCTCCAATACGGGGGGTGGCCAACACTGGGCCAATCGTCCTCGTCCTCGCCCCCCACCCCAACCTGCTCAAGATCCCCACGCGCGCAACACGGGAGGTGGGGATCTTGAGCCGCCGACCACCGGCAGCCACTCAAAGCCATAAGCCTATTCATAGAGGGCACATACGGCCCTGCCCCAGCTCGACGCCGCGGCGTACGCCAGTCCGTCAAGATCCTCACCCTCCTCTCCTGCCCCTCTTCCTCCGCACCCGAAAACCGGACACCTGACACCGAACACCGCCTTTTCCCCTTGACTTCCCCCTTCCCCCCCTCCTATCATCATCCCCATCCAGGAGGCGGCGCCATGGCCCCTGCGAGTGCCCTGAAGCCCAACGTCAGCAGGAGATGCTGCATGTCAAAGGAGAGGAAGCACTTGCATCCCCACACGCCCCGTGCAGCCAGCGCCCTCGCCCTCGTCGCCGCGGCCTTGGCCGCCTGCGCCGCCCTCGCCGCCGAGCCGAAGGAACAGAAGCGCGAACTCCTCGCCGAACACGCCACCGTCGCCAAGTACGACGGCCTCAAGTACCAGCAATGCCGCGGCATGACCGCCCGATGCCCCGACCAGTGCGGCGGCTCGGGCAACTTCGCCTCCTTCACCATCCTCGGCTACCTCGCCTACAACAAGCCCGGCAAGTACGGCGACCCCAAGCAGGCACGCTACACCTTCCAGGTGGACGACAATATGAAGAACCTGAAGGTCAGCGCGGAGATCCGCGACGCCGTCAAGGCCCTCAAGCCCGGCGACCACGTCCTCCTGAGTTGGCGCCACGACTACGTCACCAAGAACGGCAGCAGCGGCCCCGAGCGCCCCATCACCAAGCTCGAAAAGACCACCGACGAGCGCGCCAGGAAGCTCCTCGAAACCGCCGAAAAGCCCCCCGAAGCGCCCGCTGGCAAAGGGCCGGGTGGGCCCGCGCCGGCCCCGACGCGCCCCGCGCCCCGATAGCACCCGACCATCCTCTCCGACCCTCTGGGTGAAGAAGAACTCAGCCGCGGATGACGCGGATGGCCGCGGATAGCGCAACCGTTTGGAGTCCCGCCTTCAGGCGGTCTCCGCCCATCTGTGCTATCCGTGCGATCCGTGGTCGCGCCTCCGCTCCCCTCCCATCATCTTGCCCCCCATCATTTTGCCTTCCATTCCCCCTCCGTACCCGACAACCGAACACCGAACACCCTTCTTCTCCCCTCGGCCACCCCCCTTCCTCTCCTACCCCGAACACCGACAACCGGAAACCTCTCTTCGTTCCCCTCTTGACTTCCCCCTTCCCCCGCCCTATCATCATCCTCGTCGCCGCGAGGTCATCGAAAATGGCCTCGCCGACAGCCGCGAAGGCCGAACCAAAGACGTCCGCGACGTCAGGGCGAGTTCCACAATCGAGTAAGGCGTCCCCCGAACTGCCACTTCCAGGAGAATAGCGTGAGAATGCCCACCTTGCTTCTTGCCGCCTTCGCAATTCTGCTGACCGTTCGCGTTGAAGCAGGACAGGTCGGCTCTGACAGACAAGGAGACCTGCGCCTGGAGGTCGTGACATTTCCCCCAGACGTCCAGGCTGGCTTCAAGGACCTGGACAAGCAGGCGCTGCTCTATCACCCAATCGAGAAACTTGAAGGCAAGATCCCGCTCATTATTCTCCTTCACGGCGCAGGAGGAACCAAGAAGGAAGACATTTCCTCTTTCAAAGGGAACCGAGACGTCAAATGGGTGATGCCCCCCGCCAACAGCAAGCACCGAGCCAAAATCCTGGTCCCGCAAAGCCGTAGCCTTTGGGATCCCGCCTCCCTGGACAAGATGCTCGACCACATACTGAGCACCAATCGTGACATTGATGAAGACCGCGTTTACTGCATCGGTTACAGCATGGGCGGCAAGGGCACTTGGGATTGGGCAATGTCGTCACCTAAGCGTTTTGCCGCCATCGTCCCGGTAGCGTTCATTGCTGATCTCAGCAAACTCAAAGACATGGTCGATCTCCCGATCTGGGCCATGGTCGGAACAGGAGACCGGCGGCGCGCCCAAGGAATCCCCGAGATGGAGAAAGCGCTCAAAGAATTGGGATCCACAGTGGTTCGAACAACCATCTTCGAAGGCGCGAATCATGCCTCCACGCCCGAGAAGGCATGGGCTCAGGAAGGACTGCTAGACTGGCTGTTTGCGCAGTCCCGCAAGAAGTGAGGTCTTGGGACAGATGTCTGGGTCGTGGGACGCCATGCGAGCTCGGCATGACCGCGTCCCTCTCCTCCCTCCTTCAGGTCTGCCCGACCGCGTCCAATTGCCCGGCCTTCTCCCATCATTTCGCCCCCTGATGATTTTGCCTTCCCTTCCACCTCCGCACCCGACAACCGAACACCGAACACCCCTCTTCGACTTGACTTCCCCCTTCCCCCGCCCTATCATCATCCTCATCCAGGAGGCGGCGCCATGACCCATCCCCCACTCGACAGCCCCCGAGCCGGCTTGTGTGCGGCCCGCCGTAGCGTGCGCCGCAGGCATTGCGCGCTTCCGGGCCGGCGCGTACACCCCGACTCTCAGAACAGTCCAAGACCCTCGTTCCTCGAGTGTCTGCTCTCTAGCGCGGAGGGAATCCATGCAGCCTGAGAAGCTTCCTGAATCGGGTGAGGTATCGTCGGAGGCCCCCCCTCCCAAAGTTCGGCCACACTTCTTGGCCACTGATGCGTTGGTCCTGGCGACGTGTACAGCTCTCGCGTACATCTTCGCATTCGCCTATGAAGCAGGCTACTGCAGCTTCTATGGGATTCCGGCGTCCTTCGTGACCATTGACCTCACCGTAATGCTGATGGTCGCGGGCGCGCTGGTTGCCCTGTTGGTTGCGCTGTTCGGTGTTGCGAATGGTCTCTACATGGCATTTGCGCGCCGATCACTCTGGATCCGGAACGCCATGTTCAAGGTAGGTATCTTCTTCACGCTCTTCGTGGGTTACCTCGTCACATACAAAGGGCACTGGAAGGGGTGGTTGCCGTGGTTCCTGGCAGCGACGATCATAGCGCTGGTTGAGTTCGCGGTCCCGATCCTCACTCAAAGAGGGAAGGCTACATACGCGGAGAAGCTTGAGGCAGCGGCTGAGGCGGAGGCTACGCCTGGCGGGCCTCCGACCCTATTCGATAGGCTCAGACGTCATATCGGGCAGTCCGCCTTGAACGTAATCGTGGCTGGGATTCTCACTCTCAACCTCTGCCGGGGGGCCGGCGAAGCCAGCGCCATGCAGCAGGAGAACTTCCTGGTTGTCAACACCTCCCCGGAGACCGTGGTTCTGCGTGTCTACGGGGGCACACTGATCTGTGCTGAGTTTGACCGAGCCGAGAAGAGGGTCAAGAAGCACTTCATTCTGCTGCAGGCTGCTTCTCAACTTGAACGTACCTTCCAGTTGGAATCGGTGGGCCCGTTCGCGCGCGAATCACCTTAGTGGGGTTCTTCCCGTTTCCAGGCTACCGCCTGCGAACGCATGTTGCGGGGTTCCTGCCCCGCTTTCGTTGAAGCAGGAGCTTCCGCGTCCGCGTCGCGAAGCAGGAGCTTCGCGACGAGACGGGGAGGGGGGTCAGAGGGTGGGCAGAGGCACGGGTCTGCCGGTGCGCTTGTCGGCGGGCATTTGGGCGGAGACGCTGGCGAGGTAGGCGGTGAGTTCGGCGGACATGGAGGAGAGGCGCTCGGGCTGGTCGTCGGCGAGGTTGGTGGTTTCGCCAATGTCGGCGGCGACGTTGAAGAGTTCGAAGCCACGGTTGGCGTGGTAGTAGATGAGCTTCCAGTCGCCCTTGCGGATGGCGCTGTGGGGGCCAATGCCTGGGCCACTCGGCCCCCAGTTGTTGGGGTAGTGCCAGAAGAAGGGGCGATCGGGGCGGGTGCCGCCCTCCCGCAGCAGCGGGGCAAAGCTCACGCCGTCCACCTTCGCCTTGTCCTGCCAGCCGGTGACGCCGGCCATGTCGAGGACCGTGGGGAAGAAGTCCTCGATGATCACGCGGCGGTCGCAGGCGGTGCCGGGGACGGTGACGCCCGGCCATCGGACAATCATGGGCTCGCGGATGCCGCCTTCGTGGGCCGAGCCCTTGCCGCTGGAGAGCGGGGCGTTGTGGGTGTGCGGCCTGCCGCCGCGGCCGTGGGCCGAGAGGCCGCCGTTGTCGGACATGAAGAGCACGGCGGTGTTCGACGCCAGCCCCGTGCGGTCGAGCCAGGCGAGGAGGTCGCCGAGGCTCTTGTCCATTCCCTCGACGATGGCGGCGTACATGGCCTCGGTGTCGTCGAGGCCGACGTCGCGGTAGCGCTGGACAAAGCGCTTGTCGGGCGCGAAGGGGACGTGCACCGCGTAGTGGGACATGTAGAGGAAGAAAGGCGCGCCGTCGTTGGCGGCCTTGTCGAGCTGCTTGAGGGCTTCGAGGGTGAGGGCCTCCGTGAGAAAGATGTCCTTGCCGTGATAGGCGTCGAGGCCGGGCACGTCCCACACGCGGTCGCCCTTGCGCCAGGCGGCGGAGAAGTTCTGTGTGCCGAGGTAGGAGCCTGGCCCGCCGGCGGCGTGGCCGGCGATGTTGACCTCGAAGCCGAGGTTGCGGGGGTCGGCGCCGGGGGTGTCCACGGCGCCGAGGTGAGCCTTGCCGACGTGGATCGTGCGATAGCCCGCTTCGCGGAGGAGCGACGGGAAGGTGACGGCGTGGACGGTGCGCTCGACGCCCGGCTGCATGCACAGGCCGCCGGTGTTCCAGGCGGGGAAGGCGAGGGTCGGGTGCTTGGCGTCGGGGCCTTTCTTGTGGTGAAGCGTCCAGTTCGTCACGCGGTGTCGGGCGGCGTTGAGGCCGCACATCAGGCTCACGCGGGTGGGCGAGCAGACGCAGCAGGCATATGCCTGGGTGAACTTGACGCCCGTGGCGGCGAGGCGTTCCATGCTGGGCGTGCGGAACTTGTCGTTGAGCGGCGTGCGGGCGGAGTGGAAGGGCACGCTGGTGTCCTGCCAGCCCATGTCGTCCACGAGGAAGAGGAGGATGTTTGGCTGCTTTGGTGCCTTCTTGGGCTCGACCTGGGCGGCTTCGAGGACGGCGGGGGCGATGGCCGCCCCGGCCACGGCCGCGGCGGATTCGCCGAGGAACTCGCGACGGTTGGTGCTGGCGTTCATCGGCCTTCCTTGAGCAATCGGGCGGCGAGGGCGGCCATGTCGCGGGCGATGACGGCGGCGGCGCGTGCGCCCAGGCCGGGCGATGCCTCGACGCGCGGGTCGCGGCCGTAGACGTTGAACGGCTTGACGGCGAGGTCGCGGCTGAGCTGCGTGAGGTCCACGAGGCCGGGCTCGAAGTGCCACAGGAGCGAGGTCTCCCACATCGCGGCGTGGTCGCTGGTGAAGTTGATCTCGTTGCCGAAGTCCATGTCGCAGGTGCCGTGGACTTTCATCGCGCCGTCGTAGGCGGCGGCCACGTCGCGCATCATCTGGATTTGCTCGCGCGGCGTGTGGCCCGTGGTGAGGATGGCGACCTTGAAGCCCACGCGCTCGAGCGAGCGGAGCGTGGCGACGAGCAGCGTGCGCTGCACCTCGGGCTCGCCGATGAAGGTCGAGTCGTGCTTGTAGCGGGCGGGGTCGGCGCTGCACAGGCCGGGGATGCAGTAGTAGATGGGCGGGTAGACGATGCCGCCGCCGAGCCGCGCGGCCCCGCAGCACAGCGCGTGCATCTTCAGCGAGTCGTTGCCCAGGGCCAGGTGCTCGCCGTGCCATTCGAGCGACCCGACGGGCACGTAGACCACGGGGCAGGCGGCGATCCGCGCCTCGAACTCGTGCGGCAGCAGCCGCTCGTACTGCACCTTCTCCTGCATGGGCGATCACTCCTATGGCCGTGCACGACCGCGACCAGACGGAAAGCGCTGTATCAAGAGCGGATGGATGGAGGACTGGATGAATGGAGGGTTGTCTGACACCCATCCATTCATCCACGCATCCAATCATCCAACCCGTTCACTCCAGCTCTGGCCGCACCTCGACCCATCCGCCGTCGGCTTCGAGGGCGGAGCGGTACATGGCGTCGAGGACGGCCTGGGAGCGGCGGCCTTCGCGGCCGTCGCTGGTGAGCTTCGCGCCCGCACGCAGGTGGGCGGCGAAGTTGTCCACGTTGTTCAGCCACTCGCTTTCGGTGCGTGCTGGGGCCTTGTTGCCCCAGGCGTTGTCGAGGAACCAGCGCTCCATCGGCTTGTCGAACGGCCCGCCCGAGGCCTGGATGACGGCGCCCTGCGTGCCGTGGAGCTCGAAGCGGAAGTACCAGGTCGAGTGCGGATAGCTCGATGTGGCGTAGAGGGTGAGCACGAGGCCATTCTCATAGAGCCAAGTGGCGACGCCCAGGTCCTCGGCCTCGATGGCGTGGTCCTGCGTCCAGATGTTGCAGCGGACTCGGCTGGGCACGCCGAGGATGAAGGCCAGCTCGTCGAGGTGGTGGATGTTCTGGTTGGAGAGCACGCCGCCGCCGTCCCATCGGCGGGTGCCGCGCCAGCCGCCGTTGGAGCGGAAGTAGTCCATCGTGCGGAGGATCTTGAGCGAGGCATCGGCGCCGAGGAGGCGGCCGAGGCAGCCGCTGTCCACGCCGGCCTTGAGCGAGAGCGGCCCGGGTTCCACCCGCCGGCTGAAGTCCACGGCAAGCGTGAGGCCCTTCTTCTCGGCGAGGCGGATCATCTGGTCGCAGGCGGCGAGGCTGGCCTCCATGGGCTTGGTGACGAGCACGTGCTTGCCGGCTTCGAGGCAGGCGAGGGCGACGGCGGCGTGGTTGCCGGTCTCGGTGAGGACGAAGACGGCCTCGACGTCCTTGCGGTCGAGCCAGCGGCGGACGTCGGTCTCGCAGGGCACGCCGCAGACCTCGGCGGTGCGCTTCGCGCGCTCCTCGACCTTGTCGCAGACGCCGATGAGCCTGGCGCCCGGCGTGTCCTGGACCATCTTCGCGCGGCTGTGGCCCATGCCGAGGCCCACGACGACGAAGCGGACGGGGTCGTCGGCCCAGGGGCGGACGACGGCCGCCTTCTTCTTCCCCGTGTCGAAAAGTCCGCCGGGTGCGGCGGTGGGCCAGGCCTTCTGAATGACCTCGACGACGCGGCGCGACATCTCGGCGTTGTCCACGCTGCGGTCGGGGTTGTGGGTCTCGGCGCTCACGGGGCCGCGAAGGCCGGCGTTGTCGGCGGTCTGGAGCACTTCGTCGTAGGGGATGGCCTCGCCGATGCCTGCGACGGCGCCGTGGGCCTTGACGTGGATGAGGCGGGCGCGCTGGGCCATGCGGATGAGGAAGGCGCCGAGGTCGCGGCGACGCTCATCGCAGTCCCAGCTCGAATGCACGTCCCACGCGAAGCCCCAGGCGGGCACGCCGAGTGCGTCGAGGACGGCGAAGCACTCGTCGGGCGTGGTGCCGCAGTTCTCGAAGCCGAGCACGAGGCCCGCCTTCTGCGCGCGGTCGGCGAGGGGCGCGAAGCGGTCGAGGGCCTTCTGGAGCTGATCGGGCTGCACGGCCAACTGGCCGACTGCGTCGCGCGGCGGCTGCCAGTAGAAGAACGAGCGGACGAGTCGGCAGCCGAGCGCGTCGGCGGCGCGGACGACGCCCTCGAGCTTGGCCGCCTCGGCCTTCAGGCGCTCGCCCTCGGGCAGGTGTACCTTGGCCAGCGACGACTGAAGGCAGCCGATCTTCATCCCGTGCCGGTCGAGGAGCTTTTTCGCCTCTGCCAGCTCATCGGGCGTCAGGTCCTCGAACGCTTTGCGGAACACGCGGCCGCGCAGGTCGCAGTGCTCGAGGCCCCAGGACCTCAGGATGGGCAGGGTCTCGGGGAAGTCCAGGGCCAACTCATCCGTGAAGATGGAAGGGAACATGACCTCTCCTCAGCGGGTTGGTGGAGGGACGCCAGGGGGCGCGGCGGGCTACTTGCCGGGGGCTTCGCTGGAGGGCCATCGGAATGGGATGTAGGGGTCGCCGCGGTAGACGATGCCGGGCACGACGGGCGCCTTCTCTGCCACGTGGATCGCGGCGAGGCGCCCGCCCACGGCCTCGGGGCCGATCTGCGACTTCACCAGCTCGAGGGCGGCGCGGTCGTCGGCCGCGATGGCAACCACGTTCTGCGCGACCCGCGTGTTCGTGGCCTTGTCCTCGTAGTACACGGTTATCCGGTAGCGGACCACGTGCCTGCTCCTTCGGCTTCGCCCAACCCGCGAAACGCTCCCCGTCCACCATGCCTGTCACCGCGCGCGGCATTGTATCGCATGGCGGGCCGGGGCGCAAGTGCAGAACTGCCCGGGGGCGCCCCGCGCCGCGCGGCTTCACCGCGCGCGCACCCGCAGGCGGCCCCCACGGGCCGCGACCGTGCCCTCGAGGCGCTGCGGGGCCACGTTCCAGCCGCGCACCTCCAGGGCGACCGACGCGTCCCCGGGCACGCCGATGCGAACCGACCGCGCCTCCCCGGGCAGAAGCCAGAACCAGTTGTCCGACCACGCCACGGCGACCGGCCCGCCGCGCTCCGCGTCCGACGCCTCCAACTGCACCTGAAAGGCGATGACAGCGCCCGTGTTGCGGAGCTCCACGGCCGCCGCGTCTCCCTCCTGCCGCAGGCGGGCCTCCACCGTGGCCGGCCCCAGGCGGTCGAGGGCCTGGAGCGGGGTGGGCTGCGCCGCTGCGACCAGTGCGGCCAGTTCGCGGTGGGGCAGACGGCCCAGATAGCCGAGGATGCCTGCGTAGAAGCGGGCAGCGTCGCTCCACGCCGCCAGCTCGCCGCCCGCCGCAAGCTGGAGAACGCGCCCGTCGCCGTGGCGTCCCTCGACGAGCAGCGGGTGCTCGCGGTCGAGTTCCATCAGCACGGTGTCGGCCTCCCTGGCCTCGAGCGCCGCGCGGGGCCGCAGCGGCGGACAGAGGCCGAACGCCACGCGGGCCAACGCGGGGTGGTCGGGCACGCGCGCGACGGGCTGGCGGGCGGCGCCCGGCGGCCCCGCGGCCCGAGGGGTCAAGGGCAGGAGAGGGCCGAGGCAGGAGTCGGCGAGCGCCCGGTCCGCGCCCTCGACGAGCAGGCCGCAGCCCCTCGCCACCTCGGCGGCAACGGCGTCCAGGGCGTCGTCGGGGAAGTCGGTGAGCGCGGTCGCGCCGTCCACCACGATCACGTCGAAGCCGCCCAACAGGAGAGCCCCCGTGCGGTTGCCCTCCTCCTCTGGGCGGTCGCGCGGGGCCGCCTCGACGCGTTCGGGCCGCGTGACCTGGATGCCCGTCGCGGCCAGGAAGGCATCGTCGGCCAGCGGGCCGCGGGGCCGCGCGGTGAGCCAGGCGACGCGCAGCGGACGCGGGTTGGCCCGCCGCGGCGGCGTCACGCCGAACCAGTAGAGGTTCGAGGCGAGCGGCTTGCCCGCCGCGTCGGCCAGGGCAAGGTGCAGGAAGCAAACCTCGCCGGCGAGCGCCGCCTCCGCGCTCCAGTCGAAGGCGAGCGGGCGCGCCACGACGCCCGCCTCGGCGTCGAAGCGGCTCTCCCAGAAGGCCAGCGGCTGCATCGAGCGATCGAGCACCAGGGCCACGGCCCAAGCGTTGCGTAGCGCGCCGGGCAGGCTCTCGACACAGACCTCGACGTGCAGGCTCTCACCGACGGCGACGGCGGCGGGCGGCGCCTCGCCGCCGAAGTCGGCGAAGATGCTCACGTCGCTCCCGGCCCGGCGCAGGAAGTAGCAGGCGGGCTTCGGCACGCCGGCAGCGTCCACCAGCGCGGGCGAGGCCGACGGCGCCGGCTCGTTGAGCTGCCAGAAGACCTCGGCGGATGGGTCGAGACGGCGCCTCTCCGCGGCGTGCCGCAGGGCAACGGCCTGCGCGAGCTGGGCCTTGAGGACGTGCTCGCGGGCGGAATGCGACGGGCCGTAGGGCGCGGCGGACCGCGCGGCGCCGATTGCCCAGTCGTCGCACGCCGGCCACTCCGGCTCCTCCGCCCCACCGAACAGCGTCGTGAAGGCGGAAGGCGAGGCGACGCCCGGCACGTGGAGCAGGCTGGCGCCGCTCCAGTGGGTGAGGCCGGTTGCCGGGTCGGTGCGAGTCGTCCAGAGCTGGGCCGGCCCCGACCTCGGGCTGTCGCCGAGGAGGCGGCGCTGCGGGTCGAGCCGCTCGCAGAGCGCCGCGGCCTCAGCGGTCAGACGCGGGTCGGGCGCGCCGCCGACCGCGCCGCCGATGCACCAGGCGACCAGCGAGGGGTGCGAGCGGATGCGCCGGATCGCCGCCGAGGCGTTGAGGAGATACTCCTCGGCCCCCAGGCCCGCGCCGTCGGCCGTCAGGGGCAGCTCCTGGAGGACCAGGAAGCCCTGGCGGTCGCACAGGTCGTAGAAGAGGTCGGTCTCGGCCAGGCCGCCGCCCCAGACGCGCAGGGTGTTGAACCCGCACTCGCGCGCGCGAGCCAGCAGCGCCTGGTAGCGCGAGGCGTCGAGCCGCAGGGCCGCATCGGCGGGCAGCCACATCACGCCGCGGATGTCGAGGCCCTGGCCGTTCACGCGCAGGCGGGCAGTGCCCTCGTACGGCGCCGGCTCGATCGAGCGGATGCCGAAGGTCAGCGACGCCTCGTCGGAGACCGCGCCGCCCTCGAGCTTTGGGCTCGCCGCAAGGCGATAGAGCGGCTGCTCGCCCATGCCGCGCGGCCACCAGAGCTTCGGTCGCGGCACGACGACCTCCGCCTCCACGCGGCTCGTGTTGTTCCCCTCCACCGTCGCCTTCTGCTCGAACGCTTGTAGTTCCGCCTTCAGGCGGTCCTCTCCGACCGTGCCGACAAGCGTCACGTCGAGCTTCTCGCTCACGACGCTCACGATCTCGGCGCTCACGCGCAGGCGTGCCGCATCGTCGGTCACCCCGAGCGTCTCGACGGCGAGGTCGCGCAGGAGGCACGGCCCGGCGCTCCTCAGGCGCACGGGCTGCCACAGGCCCAGCGGCGGGCAGCCGGCGCGCGCCAGCGCCTGCGCGGTCACGAGCCTGCCGGGCGGCGCCGGGCGGAACGGCTCGCCCCCCTTCACGAAGTCGGCGGGCGACGCCGTGAGGCGAATGGCCAGCACGTTCCGCGCGCCCAGCTTCGCCGCCAGCGTGGCGTCGAGCCGCTCCTGCACGAACGGCCCCATGCTGCGGCCGACCCAGCGGCCGTTGAGCCAGGCGTCGGCCTGGTAGGCCGCGCCGTCCAGCTCGACCCACACCGAACGCCCCTCCCAGCCGCGCGGAATGTCGAGCTCCCGCCAGTACCACCACTCGGTGTCCACCACGTCGCGCAGTTGCGCTTGGTCGCCCTGTGAGAGGCCGAGAGCCGTGTAGACAGAGCCTGGAACGGTCGCCCGCACGGCCTCGGCCTGCGCCTCGGGGACGGCGCGGTGCGCCTCGCGGCCCAGGCCCTCGCCCACGGGGAATCCCGCCAGCAGCCACGGGCCGTCCAGGGGCACGGTCTCGACGAGGCGCTCGGGCCTCTCGGCCCTGGCTCGGACGGCGATGCGGTTGTGGAGCGGCTCGCCCACGCGCGCGATCGCCCAGTCGGCGGGGCCGCTGAGCCACCGCGGGCCGCTCCGCCGCTGCATCTTCAGCTCCAGGCGCCGCACGCCGGGGATGGGGACGTACATGCGGCGTGGCTCGCTGTCCCACCGCATCCGCCCGGTCTGGTAGAGCGTGCGGCCGTCGCCGACGACCAGGAACTCGAACGACTCCGCCCTGGCGCGGGCCTCGGAGACGGACTTCTCGTCCTCGAGGTCGGAGCCGACGACGGCCTCGAAGACCGAGAAGCGGCCGCCGAGGTCGAAGCCGATCTCGCAGTTCGGGTGGATCCCCAGGCCGCGCGGGAACGTGCGGCCGCCCAGCGTGAGCGGGAAGGCGTTGAAGCTGCGGTCGCGCCCCACGCAGCCCTTCTCGGGCCGGGTGTGGGTCGGCTCCAGGTCGCTCAGGTACAGCTCGCCGACGCCGTCTGGCGGCGTGCGATACTCGGGCGTGCGGCGGGGGGGGCGGGCGTGGCGCAGCTTCTCGTCGCCAGTCACGTGCCAGTCGGGGTTGAGGCGCCAGTCGTTGTCGAAGTAGCCGATCGCGAGGGCGGTCTCGGGGCTATAGGTGAGATTGTCGAAGACCTCAAAGTCGGCCCAGTGAAAGCCATCGAGAATCCCCCAGTCGAACCAGTTGCCGAACCGCCCGATGATCTGGAAGACGCCCCGCCACGTGGTGCCGGTGAAGAGGGCGACGTAGCGCTTGGGATTCAGCGGGTTGGGGTAGATGAGCTTGAGGCCGAGGTCGTCGCCCTCGAAGCGCTTGTCGCCGAACACGATGCTCTTGCCCTCGACGCGGATGGGCAGGCCCGGCATGACGCGGGGCACGAGGCTGTTCGTGGCCGGGTCGCCGACGAGGATGAGGTTGCAGCGCGCGATGTCGTCGTCGGTGACCTCGGAGTCGGGCTTCATGCGGCACTTGCCGCGCGCCCAGCGGTTCCAGTGGTCGGCGAGGAGCTTCGCCTCGTCGGCGGCCACGCGCTTCGCCCGTTCGTCGTCGCCGCTCGCGCCGAAGACGATGACGAAGCTCGACATGAAGGCGTGCTCGACCGGCCCTTCGAGCTCCGGTGTCTTGTGCAGGCCCTCGGGCTCCTTCGAGGGCAGCCACTTGCCGTCGCGCTTGCGCAGCCGCACCCAACCGTCGTCGGGCACCTTCCCGCGGTACTGCTCCACGCCATCCACGCTCGCGCGGATCGGCTGGCCGGGGTCGAAGAGCGGGGCGGCGATGCGGAGCGAGAACTCCTCGAGGTTCTCCGTCTTCACGCGGACGGAGGTCTTGTCGGTTGCCTCGGCCTCGATTCGAGCGAAGGCGAAGGGCCGCTCGAAGCGGTGGAGGCGGACCCAGTAGGCCCCCGGGTGCCGGCGCCAGGCGGTCTTGAAGACGACGCGTTTCGGCCAGGGGTCGCGCTTCTGCTCGCGCAGCCACTTGAGCATCTCGGCCACCTTGTCGCCGGGCACACCGTGGCCGGCGCCGGGCACTTCCACGTAGTGGCAGGGCGCCCCCGCCTTGAGCAGCTCGGCGGCCATCGAGCGGCTGTGGTCGCAGGGCACCACGTTGTCCTTGTCGCCGTGGAGGGGCATCGAGGGCAGGTTGAGCAGGTTCTCGGCGAAGAAGGCGGGGCTCTCGGTCGCCTCGACCCAGGCCTTCTTCGGGCTCATCCAGGTGGGGTTCTTCTCGCCCCAGCTCCAGAGCTTCTCCCACACGCGGTGGTCGGCGTTGCCGCACACGGGGCCGAGGGCCGCGAAGAGGTCGGGGAAGTGCACGCCCACCTGCCAGCTCCCCGACCCGCCCATCGAGAAGCCGTAGAGCACCACGCGGTCGGGGTCAATGCTCAGCCGCGCCTTCACGTCCTCGACCACGCGCACGACGTCCAGCTCGCCCCAGAGCTTGTAGTCCGTGTTCCCCCGCCCGTCGGGCGAGGCGACCACCCAGTCCTCCAGTTCGCGCGGCGGCCCGCCGATGCGGTGGCCGCCGCCCAGGCCGTGGAGTTGCACGGCGAGGGGCCACTTCCGCCCTTCCGCATAGTCCTTCGGCAGCCAGAGCGAGTAGGGCTGATCCGTGTCGTCGAGGTCGCAGTGGTAGTACCACGTGGCAGCCTTGCCGCGCTCGAGGGGTTGGGCAGCGAGGGAGGGCGTCGCAAACAGGGCGACGGCGAGAGCGAGGCCCAACGCCAGCAACCATGGACGCGTGACGCGTGACGCGTGACGCGCGGTCCCTCGCAGCGATGGCAGACGGGGCTTCCTCATGCTCTCCTCACGCATCGCGACTCACAACTCACCGGACGGTCAGTTCAGCGCGTCCGTCCTTCGCCTTCAGCGACAGCCTGGCCACGTGGCGGGCCACGACGCGGCCCGATGCCGTCTGGAGCTCGACGGCGAACTCCACGTCCCCGGATTTGTCCGTGCGCCACTCGATCTCGCCGCGGCCGGGCTGTGCACCGCCTTCGATGGCCCGCGGTTGCGCCGGGCTGAGGGGGGCGACGCCCGAGGCGATCAGGGCGTCGTCCCGGCTCGCCCGCCAGGCCACGCGGCAGCCCGCCAGCGAGTAGCAGGGCAGCCGCTGGGCGACGGGCGAGGCAACCTGCACCTCGAAGCGGCTCTTGACGACGAATGCCTCCCTGTCCAGCTTCGCCTCGTGGTGCGGCGGCTTCAGGGTGAAGGGGCTCAGGCGTTTCTCGGCAATCTCGTAGAGCCCCTCCTCCGGGTCGAGCTCGAACGCCAGCGCCGCGATCGGCCAGCGGCGATCCGCCTCGCGGCTCCGACGGGTCAGCGAGGCGTCCACCCGCCCGCGGTCGGCCGTCTCGCTCACGCGGTCAATCGCAACGACGGCCTTGCCATCGGCGGTGCGCACCAGGTCGTCGAGGCGGCGGCCGTAGCCGTCGTCGTCCTCGCGGCCGGGCCGCGTGGCGAAGCGTGCGACCAGGAAATCGGAGCCCGCCGCGTCGGCGGCGACGTCGGGCACCGGGCGGCCGACGGGCAGCCGCGGCGTCAGCTCCCGCAGCCGCGCGAGCGCGGCGGGTGCCGCCTCGCCGTCTCCCTCGACCACCCAGCCCCACACGCAAGGGTGCAGGCCGCCCTCGGCGGCGAGGGCGTCGAGCGTCGCGCGCCAGCCAGGGGTCTCGGGCGGGGAAGCGGGCGCGTCGAGAAAGGCCACGATGCCCGCCGCGTCGCAAAACTCCAGCAGCTCGCCGAGCGGCACGTGGCGGCCCGGCGCCAGCCGCGCCGCCAGAGCGCTGGCCCGCCCGGGCTGCGTGCACACGAGCGTGGCCCCCGGCGCGGCGAACGCGATGCCCGCCAGCCGCACCCACTCGCCGTTGGCCTGCCAGCGGCCGCCGCCTGCCTCGACCGAGCGCACGGCGATGCGGCGGACCACCTGTCGCAGCATCTGCCTGTCCCGCGTCTGAACCGTGGCGGTGAGCCGATAGAGGAACGGGTCGTCGGGGCGCCAGAGGCGCGCGGGGTCCGGCTCGAACGACTGGACGATGGTGGCCGCCTGCCCGGCATCAAGCCGCACGTCGCTCCCCCGCCGCCAGACGGGGTGCGGGTTGCTCGCCGCGTCGTCGGGCTCGAGGGCCAGCTCCACGCGGCCCTCGAGGCGCTCGCGGCTGTGGTTCGCCACGTCGAGCGCCACGTCCACCACCGCCCCCTGGCCCAGGCGCCAGGTGGACACCACGACGCGCTCCACCGTCACGGCACCCGCCGCCTCGAGCCAGCAGGCGCCCAGGCCCGCAGTCTCCCACTCGTCCGAGGCCGCGACGGCGATCAGCACCGTGTTCCGGGCGCCTGGCCGGACGGCTCTGGCCGCGTCGAGCCGAATGTCCAGCGCGCTGGGCGACCGAACGCCGAGCGCCTGGCCGTTGAGCCACACCCACGCCGTCCCCCCCACCGGGCGCACGGCCAGGCTCACCCGGTAGCCCGCCCAAGCCGCTGGAACTGCGAACGTGGCGCGGTAGAAGCCGCACGGCTCGGCATCGAGCCGGTGCGGGGGCCTCGCCGCCTGCCAGGTCTCGGGCAGGCGCTCGACCGCTGGCGGGGCCTCGGCCGGGCCGAACTCCCAGCCGGTGCGGACTTCGAGGACATGGGTCCTGTCGGGGGGAGTCTCTGCCGCCGCGCACACCGCGGTCGCCAGCCAAACGAGCAAGTAGACAGGTCGCTTGAGCATACGGCCTCCGACCGGCGCGCACCGCCACGAGGCCACGCCACAACCCACTCACCGCCGATTCTAGCAGACCGGCAGCCAATGGTCAAGGCTCATCCGACCCGAGCGGTCATCCGCGCGGCTCTCGACACGTGTTTCGCCCACCAGGCGCTCACCTGTGCACCACGGGGGGTGAGCGCCTAGCTGGGGGCGGCCGAGCAAGCGGCATGGCAGCCCTAAGGGCCTAAGCTGGCAGAGGTTACAGCCAGTGGAGAGTCCCACGCAGCCGGCTAGTCGCTCTAGGCGCTCACGTGCGCGCTAGGGGGGGTGAGCGCCTAGTGCGGGGCGCCTGGGCGGGCCGCTCGGAGCGATCGCTTCAGGTGGATGAGCCATGATCAAGGCTCCGCATGCCCGACACGCCCTCTGATTCCTGGCGAAGCCCCGAGGGGTAATCTCGGAAGAAGCGCTTCTGCCCTTCCCCCCCGCTCGTCGGAGCCGCGCCCCGGTCCCCCTCTCCCAACCTGCTCAAGATGCTCACGCGCGCAACACGGGGGGTGAGCATCTTGAACGGCCGCGTCTGCCGCTAGGGCCACGGCCATAAGCCTATCTCCTGCAATGACCTGTGGCTCTGCCCTCGGCTCCGGTCTCGGCCCGCCAGGCCCCTTCAAGATGCTCACCCCCCCTCCGCAGCACGCCCGGCGGGCGCCGAGTCCCCCGCACGCCCGACCCGCCAGGACTCAGGGCAGCGCCAGGCCGAAGACTGGGGGCCTGTTGGCCCCGCTGGGGGAATCGAATGTCCCCCTCTCGTCGGATGTTGATTTCCCGCACAGAGCGTTGCCGAGAATCAACGTGCACAAGTGGTTGCCACCACACGGTTTACGCCGAAACCGCGGAATCCATGTTGACGAATGTCAACATGGTGGCGCCGTAGCCTGCAACCCTCGCGCGCACACGCACGGTCACGACTGCCCTAAACCACTGCGGCTGCTGTAGATAGAGCCACGGCTCAAATCAGCCTCGCGCGCAGGAGGCGGCACGATAATTGCTTGCTCTAGCCTTTTATGTGTTTGTAGGGGATACTTCAGCCCTCATGGAGAATCGGTTTCTCCAAGCCACCGTTCCCAGGAGAAGCATGATGTACCGCGAGGATCGTTGCCGCCGCAAGCGACTGCGGCACGGACCCGGCTTGCCGTCAAGGAGACCCGAGATGACTGCTCGGAAGCGTTGGCGAAGCACGGCGGGGCGTTGGCCCAGCCCAGGATTGTTTCTCAGGAGAATGGTGATGAACGTCGAGAGTCGAGTTCGTGGCGGGCGCTGGGGTCGGTCGAGGGTGGCGCTGCTGGTGGCAGCGCTCGTGATGACGGTCGGCGCGGCAGCGGGCCTCGCCGACCCCATCGTGGTCAACCCCAGTTTCGAGACCGACACCTTCACCGTCTGGCCAGGCACCATCGGCGGCAACGGCCCGATCACGGGCTGGTCGAACACGGGCGGCGGCGGGCTGAACCCGATCAGCGACGGGCAGCGCCCCTACGCCGACAACGGGGCGATCCCCAACTCCGCAGCCGTGAATCAGACCGCCAACCCCACGACCGGCGGCCAGGTCGCCTTCGTCCAGGCCAACAACAGCACTCAGTCCTTGTCCCAGCTCGTCGCCGGCTTCGACCCCAACGCCTGGTATGTGCTGGAGTACCGCGAGGACGCGCGGACCTGGACCAACTCAGCCATCACGAGCTGGGCGAGCATGGACGGCGATGCCCTGAATCTCGTCCCCTCCCACACGGTTCGCTCCGTTGAGGGCAGCAACTCGTACACAAGGCAGTACCACGACATCCGCAGCCGCGTCTTCACCCCGGGCGACGGCGCGTCGGCCACGCTCCGCTTCAGCGCCGCGTCCGGCGTCGACAACACGCTGCTCCTCGACAACATCAAGCTCACGCAGATCGCCCCCTCCAGCTACCGCATCACCCAGCTTTTCCAGGACACCTTCAGCGTCGAGTACTACGATGCCTCCGGCAACGGGGGCCAGGGGCAGTGGAACATGAATTACAGCACCCCGGGGTCGCGGCAGACCGGCACGGTCGGCACGCTGGGCTATCTGGAGCTGAGCGCGACCTCTGGGGGGGAGAACTGGCGAACCCAGGTGGACAACGGCCGCATTGACGGCGTGCTCCTGGCAGCGGCGAGCAGCAGCTCGAACCGCTCGGTGTGGGTCTCGCCCAACCACAACTTCACCGAGGCCCCGCTTGCAGGACGCCAGGTCGTCCAGGTCTCCCTGGACCCGTCGAGCTACGCCGGGAGCTACGAGGCGCTGATCTTCGGCATGCCGGCGCCCTCCACCTCGCGCAGCGCGATGCAGTCGCTCGCGCAGAACAGCGGCGGCTTCGGCTTCGAGCTCCAGGACACCGGGGCGTGGGCCTTCTACGACAACACCGCCCTGATCAGCACCGGCTCGGTGACCGGGCACACCGGCCTCTACGACGTGCGGGCGGAGCTGGACCTCGTGGACTTCATCAACGGCACGCCCCTCGCCCTCAGGATGTACGTGGACGATGTCCTGGCCTACAGCTACAGCACGACGGCGCGCGGCTTCAACTACGTCGGCGTCGAGCTCTTCGGGGGAACCGACTCCCAGATGATCACCGCCACCGCCGACAACCTGCTGGTCTACAACGTGGACGCGATGGTGATCATCCCCGAGCCATGCACCCTGAGCCTGCTGGGCCTTGGCGTCCTGGGCCTTCTCACCCGACGTGGGAGGAGAGGCCGTTCCACCACCCGAGCTAAGGAGAAGGGTGTGCGTACGGTGTGTCTGATCGTTCTGGGCCTCCTTGCGGTGACCGGCGTCACCCAGGCCGGGCTGATCACCTTCGGCCCGGTCCTGACCACGGACGCGATGAGCGGGATCGGGGGCACCTACACCCATGCGGTCAGCGGCGGCTCCGCGCAGACCGTGAACGGCGTGAGCTTCAGCCTCCTCAACAACGGCACGACGCCGGCGAACTTCAACTGGAACACGTTCGGCAACACCAAGGACGCGATTGCGGACAACCTCGGGACCTGGGTCCCTGCCACGGGAGGGGCCACCGGGCCGGGCCTGCTGCCGCTGCTTCGCGGCTTCACCTACTCCGGCAACGGGGCTGGTCCAGGAAGCCATCAGGCATTCACCCTCAGCGGCCTGACCACGGGAACGACGTACGAGACGCAGCTCTACATCCGCCAGTGGGCCAAGCCCGGCGACGCCGGCTATACAGGGCGGGAGATCGCGCTGACCTTCACCAACGGGGCCGAGGTAGACACGAGGACGTTTTGGGAAGATAGCCCTACCACGGAGGGCTACCCGAGCCAGCACTCGGCGTACCGCATCAACTACCGCTTCACCGCGCTAGGCCCCACCATGACCCTGGACGCGGCGGTGCCCGGCGGCGCCCCGGCCGTCAGCGGCAGCTTCCACATGTACGCCCTGACCAACCAGGTGGCGGCCACGCTCATCGCGCCGACCGGCTCGACCGGCCCCGGGGGCCTCGAGCGCACCGATGTGCCCTCGAGCCTCCGCCTCTGGCTCAAGGGCGATGCCGGGGTCGAGAGCGCCTCCGGCGTCCCCGCCACCGACGGCCAGGCCGCGCAATTCTGGCGCGACCAGTCCGGCAACAGCAACCACGCAACGCAGAACGCCGGCGGGGAGCGGGCGAACTACCGCACCACCGGCTCGCACACCATCAACGGCATGCCCACCCTGGACTTCGACAGCGGCGACGACATGCTGGGCGCCTTTGGCTTCGGCGCCAACATCAGCGCCACCTACTTCGTCGTCGGCTCGATCAGCCAGGCCGCCGGCAGCGGCCGCTGGGATGCCATTCTCACGACACAGAACTCCGGCACCGCCAACGATGGCACGGGCTTCTCCATGAACCTCATCGCCGGCGGCACCGGCATCACCTTCAACGGCGCCACCGCCTATGCCTATCCGGGCACCAACCCCGGCCTCAACACGCCCTTCGTCAGCGCGGCCGTGGACACGTTGAACAGCCAGAGCAACGCCTACCGGGTGGCGAACTTCCTCAACAACTCGCAGAACTACCTCAACGGCGACATCGCGGAGGTCGTCGTCTACAACCGCGCGCTGAACTCCACCGAGCGCATCATCGTCTCGAACGCCTTGGGGGCGAAGTATGGCGTCGTCCTGGGGGCCGACGACCACTACGCGGGCGACGACGCGCCGCGCGACTACGACCTCGACGTCTTCGGCATCGGCCGCCTGACCGCAACCGACAAGGTCACGGGCGCCGGCGCCGCCGGCTTCGGGATCATGGAGGCCAACAACTCCCTCAGCGACGGCGAGTGGGTCCTCGCGGGACACGGCGCCGCCGTCAACTCCGACCTGGGCTATCGCTGGGCGCGCGACTGGTACCTCGAGAAGAGCGCTGGCGCCAGCGTAGACGTCTGGATGACCTTCGACTACACCGATTCCGGCCTGCCCATCCCGACCACGGTCTACGAGGCGCTGCTCTTCAGCGCCACCGGCAGCGGCTTCTACCCGCTGGCCATCACCGGCACGGTGACCGGCGACCAGATCTCGTTCCTGGTGCCCGACTCCGCGCTGCAAAGCGGCTACTACGCCCTGGGCACCGCGATCCCGGAACCGGCGTCGTTGTCGCTCCTGGCCATCGGCGTCGCGGGCCTCCTGGCCCGCCGAAGGCGGCGGCGGGCATGAGACGCCGCGCCGGGGGTGCGGGCCGGAATTGCAGGTGGCAGGTGCTGGTCGGAACTGCACGAGCGGAAAAGACACCCGCTGTCTTTTGCCGTCCACGGCCCTATGGGTGCTTCGCACAAAAGACAGTTGACGACCTCCCGTGGCCCAGCCCCCGAAGGGGGCGGCGGAGCCTCAAGCGGCTGGAGAGCTCCGCCGCCCCCTTCGGGGGCTGGGTCTTCTTCTCGGACGCAAACCCACGGTTCCGCTTCGCTGCACCGTGGGCTGTACTCCACCACGCCCTACGGGCGTTCACGTTGCACCCTTGACCGTAGGAGATTACACGCACCCGACGGCTGATGCTGCTTGACAGCAGGCGAGCGGTAGGCCATGCTGTATCGTCCGAGGTGCTCCCGAATCGATACCCCGCATGGAGTGATCTGGCGTGAGGACTGCGATGGCCTGCCTTGCCTTGATGCTCTCGCTTGCGTGGTGCGTTGTCGCCGCCGACGAAGCCAAGCCCAAGAGTCCCCAGCCGCCGGACAAGCCCACCACCTGCTACGAGGAACGCCAACTCCGGGGATGGACGCTTCGCATCCACAAGGACCTGCTCGACGAGAAACACCAGCCGCTCCTCGACGAGGTGCTCAGAGAAATGGAAAACCACCTCTACCGGATCGAGCGCGTCGTTCCGGACAAGGCGGTCGGAGAGCTCAAGAAGGTCGTCCTCTGGCTGGAGTTCGACAACCCCAAGGGCCGCCACGCCCACTACCACCCGTCGCAGGGATGGCTGAGGGAGCACGGCTACAACCCGGACAAGGTCAAGGGCGTGGAGTTCGGCAGCGCCCGGAACTTCCTCAACGCGGTTCGGCACCAGCCGTGGATGGTGCTGCACGAACTGGCCCACTCCTACCACGACCGAGTGCTCGGTTTCGACCACGCAAAGATCAAGGAAGCCTACGAAGCGGCAAAGCAGAGCGGCAAGTACGAGAAAGTCCTGATCTGGAACGGCCGCGTGGGGCGACACTACGCCATGAGCGACCACAAGGAGTACTTCGCCGAAACGACGGAGGCATTCTTTGGCACGAACGACATCTACCCGTTCGTCAAGGCCGAACTCAAGCAGCATGACCCCAGTATGTACGCTTTGCTCGCCGAGCTTTGGGGAGTGAACCCCTGAAGCCAGAACTCATCCCCCTCTCGCACTCCTGCTGACTCTGTCCCCAGCGGGCCCGCCGCCGTCTCGCCCCCCCCTCGCTCCCGCCTTGTACCACTCCCTCCTGAACCTCTTGTCCTCTGGCGTCCGCTTCGCATTCGCAATGGCCCGCTCAATCCCATCCCTCCACGGTTGTCTTGAGCACCGTCTTGCTCGACCCATTCACCTGGCTCTCGTTCTCCCAAGCCTGCCTCTGGCCGGAGCGCGCCCGCTAGGACCTATAGGACGTATAGGTCAAGGCGTCGTCTCTGCCCCATATACGGCCGGGACGGCACGGGGGGCTCTGGCTCAGCCGTTGAGGGTCCAGCCCTCGCGGTACTTGCGCTTGAGCAGGGCGTTGGCCTCGTCGTTGTCGGTGACGACGCCCTTCTCAGGGTCGTACTGGATTTTCTTGCCGGCGCGATAGGCGACGAGGCCGAGGAGCATGGTCTCGATCATCGTGCCGCTGTAGTCGAAGTCGCAGTGGGTCTTCTTGTTGGTGTCCTTGCAGGCTTTGACCCATTCCCCCTGGAAGCCGCCGACGGGGGGTTGGAGCTGTTCCTTCGTGCGCGGCTTGTAATAGGTCATGTCGTCGGCGTCGCCGAAGGGGATGAGGATGCGCGAGCCGAAGTCGCAGATGAGGAAGCCGTTCTTGCCCTTGAACATGGCGCCGTGGCCGATCTTGTTGAGGTCCACGCAGCCTCTGGGCGAGCGGGGCATCATGCCGCCCTGCCACCAGTTGACCTTGATGGCGGGGCGCCAGCCGTTGGCCGGCATGTCGAACGAGCTGTGCAGCTCGACGGGGGTGACTTCGGGATTGGGCGGGATCGGCTCGCCCGGCTTGCCTCTCTCGTTGCCGGCCTGTTGCGAGCCGGCGGGATACGACTCTGCTTGGGCGGTGGTGGGCAGCACGGGGTCAATGGCGTTCCACACGAGGTCCATGGTGTGGCTGCCCATGTCGCCGATCTGGCCGCTGCCGAAGTCCCAGTACATGTTCCAACTCAGGCAACCGCCGAAGTAGCCGGGGTTATACGGGTGGAAGGGCGAGGGCCCGATCCAGAGGTCGTAGTGAAGGTGGCTGGGGGGCTCGCCCTGTGCGGGCAGATAGCCCTTTCGGCGAAGTTGGCGGTTGCCCCAGGCGTACGCGTCCGTCAGTTCGCCGATCGCTCCATCCTGCACCAGTTCACGCACGCGCTCGAAGTTCGGCTTGGCGTGACGCTGGGTGCCGATCTGTGTGGCCAGCCTGTGTTTCTTCTGGAGATAAGTTGCCCGCA
>DATKZY010000052.1:0-3652 GCA_035527715.1 Planctomycetota bacterium
CCGCCAAGCAGCCGCACTCCGGCGGCGATGGCGAAAAGGACGAGGCCTGCAAGCAGGCCGTAGAAAACGGCTTTGGCGGGGCGACGCCTGACGAACTGGGGGCTGGTCCGCACGACCATGAGCGGCTCTGACGCCGAAGCGGCTCTCTGCACGGCCTGCCGCTTCAACACTCTCGGCAGCTCCTCCTGGCTCAATTGGGTTGCATGGATTCGCCAGCCATCAACGTGGCCCGGCAAGCTTTCTCGCCGAAAGGGGTAGTCGGGGTGTAGGCAGACGGTAATGACCCCCTCCCCAAATCGGTTGCCGGTACCAATGTCCACGATATCGTCCCGGCCGGCGAGGAGCTTGTTCAGGTGGCGAACAGCCGCCTCCAGGTCACGGTCCGCCTCTGGTGAGTAGATGTCCATGGCAGCCTTCTGCCGGATGAGGCTCTGCTCATCGGCATCGGCTCCACCGGCGGGCGAGCGGCGTTGCATCGTCATTCCTGGATTGTTCCTGAGAGGAGAGGGTGTCACATCTTTATTTTCAGAACTCAGATCATTACGCCCTGTTGACGCCAGGCGTCCTGCCTAGGATTCCCGGCGCAGGTCGAATCGCAGGGGAAGGGAGGCAGGCCCCAAGGTCCTCGGCTCTCGGGCGTTGAGGTCGGCCAGGAAGGCGGCGAAGGTCTCGTCCTCCGCCGCCGTGTTGAGGCGGTCCAGACGCACACGCAAGACGCCCCGGGCGTCGAGCCGGACCGTGCCGCCCGCAGTCAGCATGCGCCGGAGAACGGTGACGTGGTCCCTGCGGTTGAGGTAGTGGAGGCGAAGGACGCTCTCGGCCTCGCGCCGCGCGTTGCGGGTGCAGACCTTCAGGAGGTCCACGAGGAGCTTGCGGGCGAAGTCGGGGCGCTCGTAGCCTTCCTCGACGAGGTAGCGGAGCTGGTTGATGCGCTCGGGCTCGGTGGCTCGCTTGGCCTCGAGGGCCTCCAGTTCGGCCCGCAGGGCGTCCCGCTTCGCCTCCGTGTCGCGCACGCGGCGATGGCCGGGGGAGCGTCGCTCCTTGGCGGCGAGGCGCGCGAGGCGCTCCTCGAGGGGCTTGAGGCGCCGGGCCAGCCGGCGGCAGGCGGCGTCGAGCTTCTTGCGGCGCGGGTTGGCGATCTCGCGCTGCGAGACGCGCGCGTGGGCCTCCGGGTCGCTCTCGGCGGCCTCGGCGTAGGGGACGGTGAGGTAGCTGGTGATGGCGTCGAGGCCGTAGCCGTGGCGCAGGGCCTTGAACTCGTTTTCTTCGTGCCACCGGCGCAGGAGCTTGCGGGCGAGGGTCTGGGCCGAGGCGGCGGGGTCGTTGGAGAGGAAGGGGGCGATGCGGCAGCCTTTGAGGGCTCCGCCGCGGCCCCGCAGTTCGGTGCGCACGAGGAGCTTGCGGTGGTGGCGGATGGGGCTCCGTGGCCCCCAGGCGCCCACCTGGACCTCGCGGGGGCACTCGGCGACCCAGAGGTGCTTGACCTTGGGCCGGCCCTCGTCGTTGCCCTGGAGCTCGATGTCGAAGGCCTCCCAGGCCACCGCGTGGCGGCGGTAGTCGGTGCGGTCGTGCTTCTCCCAGGCGATGTAGCAGGCGTCGAGTTCGCCGTCGAAGGAGGCGAAGAGAGCGTGGCTGTAGCCCCCGCGGTCGAAGACCAGGGTCAGCTTCTCCGTCCCGCCGACCATCGCCCGGACCCGCCGCAGGTGCCGGGGGATCACCTGCCGCAGGTCGTCCGACTCGTCGTCGAGGTCGAAGAACACGGGCGTTCCCTCGCCGTCGCACAGCACGTAGTGGGTCCGCCCGGGCTCCATCCAGTGGGCCTGCGGGTGGTAGCCGACCAGGAGCGGAGCCTCGCCCGTGTAGGCCCCGAAGTGCCCGTCGACGTAGAACGTGTCCTTCTCCTGCACCAGGTGCTCCAGGTAGTTCGCCGCCAGGCGGGCCTGGAGCCGGCCCGCGTCCACGCACGCCGCCAGGGCCGCCAGCCACCGGCGCAGGGTCGCCAGCGTCGGCGAGGCCGCCAGCCCCACGAGCACGCCGAACTCGCGCCGCACCAGCGCCTTGGCCCGCTCGACGTGGGTCGCCCCGAAGCCCACCATCTGCGTCACCATCGCCGCGAAGGCCTCGAAGACCCGCCTCGCCCCCGCCCCCACCTCCTCGCTCACCCCCGCCAGGAGCTTGCCCAGAAAGACGTGCAGCAGCAGCCCGCCCGCATAGCGCGTGCGCACCCCGCGCCGCAGCCGCTCCCGCGAGAGCTCCGCGAGGCCCGTCCCCGCTTCCCCGCCCGACGGTGCCACCGCCTCGGCGGGCGCGGCCGCCGCCCACTCCCCCGGCGCCTCCGCCCCGGCGGGCCCCACCCGTGCCCCCCTGGCGGCCCGAAGCTCCGCGCGCACCGGGGCCGTGATCTGCCGCAGCCGCTCGAAGCCCACCCTGACCCCGAACTCCCGCTCCACCCGCTCCTGAAGCCCGCGGCGGAACTCCCGGCCCCTCTGGCGGGTGAGGGCCCGGTACTCCGCCCGCACGAACGCTTCGATCTCCGGCGTCACCTTGCGCGGGCACCCCGGCCCCTGCGCCGCCAGCCCGGCCAGCCCCCGCTCGGCGAACCCCCGGGCGTAGCGGCGGACCTGCCGCGGGTCCAGCCGAAAGAGCCGTGCCACGTCGGCGAGACGCAGGCCCGCCGAGCACAGCATCCCGGCGAGAGCGTTGCGCGTCCCCAGGTCCTCGACGGCGTACGAGGCGATACACTCCGAGCCGAACATCAGGTCGACCCGTCCCGGGTCCTCCTCGGGCACCAGCGTCGCGAGATGCGGGTATCGTTTCGAGACGCCCAGGAGACCTTGGATGGCTGGGGGAAGTGCGAGCGGGCTCATCGTGGGGCCCCCGCAGAGGGAGGGAGTTGCGGGCCGCGGACGACGTGCCCAGTCTACTGGCCTGGGGGCCGGAAGTCAAGGAAAATGCGGACTATTTACTGGTGTTAGCGGCAGATCGGCTTCTTCGGCCGATATCGAGCCCCGAAGCGCGCTTTCTCCGCATTCTACGGGCACTGTGATCCGAGTTCTGACAATAGAAGCTTCCCAGGGGCAGGATTTGTGGGCGGGGTGTCCCCACCCCGCGAAACATAGTGCTTATTCCTTCGATCTCTTTCTCTGACCGGGAATCGGGGGGAAACATATCGGCTCCTACATGGACACGGCCCTGGATCGCCATTGTAATTCGGCGATCAGGACCGTGTCAAACCGAGCTTCGGGCTTGCGGAACGGGCGGCTGGCCTACATCATGCCGCCCATGTCCATCCCGCCCATTCCACCCATTCCAGGCATCCCGCCCCCCATTCCACCCAACCCACCACCCATGCCACCGGGCGGGCCGTGCTGGGCGGGCCTCTCCTCGGGGATCTCGGCGATCAGGGCGTCGGTGGTGAGCAGCAGGCCCGCCACGCTTGCGGCGTTCTGGAGAGCCGTCCGCACCACCTTGGTCGGGTCGAGCACGCCGGCGGCCACCAGGTCGCAGTACTCCCCCGCGAGGGCGTCGTAGCCGTAATTCACGTCGTCCTTCAGCAAGGTGTTATAGACGACGACAGCCCCGCTCTCGCCCGCGTTCTCGGCGATCTGCGTGACGGGGGCAGCGAGGGCGCGGCGCACGATGTCCACGCCCA
>DATKZY010000053.1:0-3348 GCA_035527715.1 Planctomycetota bacterium
CGGCCCCGTCGCCACCGCCCGCTTCGAGCTTCTCCGCGAGGGCGTGCAGGAGTGCGAGGCGAGAATCTTCATCGAGCAGGCGCTGGGGGAGGGGAAGCTCCCGGCGGAACTGGCGGCGAAATGCAGCGGCCTCATCGCCGAGCGCAACCGCGCCATCGTGATGGGACTCTCCCCTCACAAGAGCGAAGGCTTCGAGGTCACGGGCGCCTACGGCCGCGTCCACGACTGGCACTGCGACGCGGGCGTCGTCGGCGCCACCTGGTATCTCCTCTCGGGCTGGCAGGAGCGTTCGGAGCGGCTCTACGCGGCCGCGGCCGAGGTCGCGGCAACTCTCGCCAATGCCCCGCAGCAGTGAGTGCTTTGATCAGTGAAACAGACAGTAGCGGTTGCCGCGGCGGGAGGCCGCCAGGGAGCCGCTGCGGGGAGCGACGGGGGCCTCTTGACCCGGGAGGTCAAGTCACGCCCGGACAGGGCAGGGGGCCGCTGAAGCCGCGGTCACGCACAACACAGGTCGCCCGTCGCCGCTGAGCCGACGTGACCACGCCCACCGCGCGTTCTTCCCTACGATTTTGGGAGTTTTCCGGGATTTTTGTGCGCCGGGCTCGATTCTGTGGCTAATATAGTATATAAGAGCTACAGACACGCCGGTGCTCCCTCATCCCCACGGAGGCCTGCCATCGAACCCAGCCGACGCCGCCAGGAGGCCCGGGCTCTCTACGAGGAGCTCGGAGGGCTTCTCGACACCCTCCTGGGCCGCTCGCCGCTGTTCCCCGGCTCGCTCTACGAGCAGAAGAGCCGCTGCGGCAAGCCGCAGTGCAAGTGCGCTCAAGGCCCCTACCGGCACCGTCTCTGGTGCGTGTCGTTCGTCGAGGACGGGGGCTCGCGCACGCGCACGGTGCCCGCGGCGATCCGCCCGACCGTCGCGGCCTTGGCCGCCGAGTACCGGCGCGTGCGCCAGGCCCGTCGCCGGGCGGGGGAGCTCTTCGAGGCGCTCCTGGCCCACGCCGATGCGCTCGCGGAGGCGCGCTGCCGTCAGGGGCGGCGGGCCTACTCCCGGCTCGCCGCCGGGGCGCGCCCGGGCAAAGGAGGTGCGGGCCGATGAGCTGGGAAGCCTTCGAGGAGGACAAGGCGTTCGTGACCGAGGCGCTTCGCCGCGGGAGCTTCGATTACCTGGAGGTGGTGGGCAAGGTGGCCGAGACGGACTTCTTCCGCCGGCTCCTCGGCGACGGGGTGCTGGGGCGCCTGGCCGCGGAGTATCCGACGCCGCGCCAGAAGGAGGAGGTGCCGCTGTGGCTCTACTTGGCGAGCGAGCTCACGCTGCGCCTCCACGGGGCCATGGGCTTCGGGGCCTATCCCTACGTGCTCCACTGCGGCGGGCTGCTCGACGCCCTGGACCCCGCCCGCTCGCAGGCCAAGCTCGACCCCGCCTCCGGCCAGTGGCGCACCGCCGTCGAGGGCTTCAACCACAAGAACCACTACACGCGCACCACGCCCTGCGACCCCGACTTCCTGCGCAAGCTGGCCCGCGACACGCCCGCGGCCGCCCTCGAGCACTGGTTCGGCACCGCCGTCGTGCGCGAGTATCGGACCCTGGGCGCCTTCGACCCGCACGGCCTCTTCGCCGTCGACGGCACCTACCTCTTCGTCCCCCCCGACAACGACCGCTACGAGGGCTCCTCGCGCCTGCGCTTCGGCCCCGACGGCCATCCCGTCACCCGCGAGCAAGAGGCCGCGATGCCCCCCAAACGGCGGCGCCGGTGCCAATGGCGGCGATGCTACCGCGCCGTCACCCTCTCGCACATCACCCCCGAGCGCGACTACTCGCTGCGCTGCGGCACCACCGTCCTGCCCGGCAAGGCCGCCGAATGCCCCGCGGTCGGCCCCCTCGTCGAGCGCTTCGTCGGGGCCGCCGGCCCCGGGGTTATGAAGCTCCTCCTCTACGACCGCGGCCTCATCGACGGCAAGACCGTCGGCCGCCTCAAGCGTCTCGGCGTCGACAGCCTCTTCCCCCTCAAGCACGGCATGGACCTCTGGACCGACGCCGAGGCCCTCGCCGCGGCCGACCCGACGCCCTGGGCGCGCCACGTCCTTCCCAGGCCCCCGGCCCCGCCGCCGCCGGCCGAGCGCCCCGAGCCCGTCGCCCGCCGCGAGGCCGCGCGCCAGAAGACCCTCGCACGCCAGCGCAAGGAAGCCGGTCCTCCCGCCCCCGCGCGCACCCTCGAATCGATCGACTACAAATGGATCGAACCCAGCCGCGTCTGGGAGACCTGCGACGTCCCGGTCAACGTCCTCCTCGTGCGCCACCACTACGCCAACGGCGAGGACCTCGCGTGGGCCCTCGCCTCCACCCGCCTCTTCGACGAGCCCCTCGACCTGTGGACCACCTACCGCCTCCGCGGAGACATCGAGGAAGACCACCGCCAGGAGAAATGCTTCTGGGACATGACCCGCTTCCGCACCACCGCGTTCCCGCTCGTCGTCAACCGGGTCCTCTTCGTCGAACTGGCCTCCTCGCTCATTCAGATCTTCCTTCGCCAGATCGAGCGCGGCGAACTGGCGGGTGCCAGCCGCCAGCGCCTCCTCGATGCCCTGCTGCCCCAGGAGAACAAAGTCGCCCTCTACTACCGACAGCGGTTCGGCCACTTCACCTCGTATGAGTACCAGGAACTCCTCCTGACGTTGCCGGAAGGAGCACGTCGGAGGGCACTCGGCCAGACGCGCCGGCTCCGTCGAGCACAGCTTCGCCCGCCCGACCTTCCGTGGCGGCTCCCCTGAGGCGTGCCCCATGAGAGCCGGAGCACAGGAGGGAACCCGGCCCGTCGCCGGACGGGCTGGCCTCTCACCCCTTGGCGGGACCCGCCCCGTTCCCCCCGAAGCCGTGCGGGCCCGTCCAGGCCCCCGCCATGCCCTGCGGCATCGCCCGAGGCCCTACGCCTCCTCCCCTACTGTCTGTTTCACTGAGAGGTGGGAGAAGCATTGATCGGCCAGCAGCATTCGTCTACAGTGGTCTGGGCTAGCAGGAGCAGGGCGACCGTCCCTGCCGGCCTCGCGTCGTCTCACGGCGAAAGGACCTCTTCGCTGGTGAAGGTCACGGTTAGGGGTTGTAACGGCACGGACCTCCGGCACCAACGGATTCACCGAGGCACAACCCGCAGTGGGGCACGGAGTTAGCTCATAACCCCGTGCCCCTTCTCCATTTGGGGCGTACATCTTCCCTGTTGCCCCAGGGTCCTTTCTCCACGCGGCGCACGGGCTGCTACCCCACCACACCCCACCAGAATCCACACGAAGCGCCGAGTCTTCCCGGCCAAACCGCGGCCAAGGGGGTGCTGCCGCAGTAGTCATTCA
>DATKZY010000054.1:0-59142 GCA_035527715.1 Planctomycetota bacterium
GCGACCTTTGCCAACGCCCTCCACATCGCTGCGGCCCGAGTCTCTGGTGGCACAGGCGTCCTGCCTGTGTCTGATGGCGATGTGGCACAGCCGCCCTCGGCTGTGTCTTCCTCCTCGGTGGCACAGGCGTCCCCGCCGCACGACGACGGCCAACGCGGGGCAGAGACGCCCCGCCCACAATCTGGCCGCAGAATCATCCTCATCCTCGACGCCCTGAACCAACTCGAGGACCGCGACGGCGCGCCCGACCTCGTCTGGCTCCCGCCCGTCATTCCGGCGCCGGTGCGTCTCATCCTCTCCACCCTCCCCGGCCGCCCGCTTGACGACCTCCGCAAGCGCAACTGGCCCACCCTCACCATCGAGCCGCTGAACCCGAACGAGCGAAGCGAGCGGATCGCCCGCTACCTTGGCCAATACACGAAGGCCCTCAGCCCCGCCCTCGCCGAGCAGATCGCCGCCGCGCCCCGGGCCGCCAACCCTCTTTACATCCGTGCCCTCCTCGAAGAGCTTCGCGTCTTTGGCAGCCACGAACAGCTCGCCGACCGCATCCACCACTACCTTGCCGCGCACACCATCCCCGAGCTCTACGAGCGAATCCTTGAACGCTACGAGGGCGACTACGAGCGCGACCGCCCGGGCCTTGTTCGCGACTCGATGACCGCTCTCTGGGCCGCCCGCCGCGGCCTCTCCGAACCCGAGCTCCTCGAGCTCCTCGGCACCGATGGCCACCCCCTCCCCCGCGTCCACTGGTCCGGCTTCGCCATCCCTGCCGACCACTGCTTCATCACCCGTTCTGGCCTCCTCACCTTCGCCCACGACTACCTCCGCGAAGCCGTGCAGCTCCGGTACCTGGCGGGCGGGCAGGATCAGGAAGTGGCGCACTGTCGGATCGCGGATTACTTCTCCCACCTCAGGCAGTCTGTGCGACAACTGGAGGAACTGCCCTGGCAGCTTCAGCATTCTGGACAGTGGGCCCGCCTTAGGGATTGTCTAGCAGGTGTTCCCATGTTCACGGCTCTCTGCAAGCGAGACAGCTATGAACTCCTCGGCTACTGGCTGGCGATCGGTGATCGATCTGACATGGTGGCGGCCTATCGTGACAGCTTGGCCTCATGGCAACAGGAGCAGCGGGACTCGCTGGAGCAATCCGTTGTCCTGATCCTGCTCGCGGGTTTCTTCCGGGACGCAGGCCGCCTAAGTCACGCCGAGCCGCTCTACCGGCAGGCGGTCGCCATCAGGGCCCGGGCATTCGGCGAGGCGCATCCGGAGACCGCCGCCGTCCTTAACGAGCTGGCAGAACTGCTGAGGCTCAGGAAGGATTACCCGGCAGCGGAGCCGTTGTATCGTCGCGCTTTGGCCGCTAGCGAACAGACGCTCGGACCCAAACATCCTCAGACAGCGGGCATCCTCAACAATCTGGCGGCCCTGCTGTGGACCATGGGCGACGACTCCCGTGCCGAGCCGTTATGCCGGCGAGTGCTGGCCATCTGGGAAGAGGCGCTAGGGCCCGGGGACCCGAGGCTAGCTGCAACTATGCACAATCTGGCGTGGATCCTGAAGGAGAAGGGGGACTACGCTGGTGGTGAGCACTTGTGTCGTAGGGCATTGGCCATCGATCAGGAGGCCCTCGGTGTAGAGCACCCAGAGGTGGCAACAGACCTAAGCGCGCTCGCAGCCATTCTGGAAGGCGACGGGGACCATGCAACAGCGGAGCGCCTACGCCGCCAAGCTTTGGCCATCCGAGAGAAAACCCTAGGCGCGGACCATCCATTGGTGGCTGTTAGCCTTACCGGTTTGGCAAAGTTGCTGGAGGAAACAGGGCAATCTGCCGACTTGGAGGCGCTGCACCGTCGCGCGCTGGCCATCCGCGAGAAAGCTCTTGGGCCAGAACATCCTGATGTTGCGCAGAGCCTCAACAACCTTGCATTCTCGCTGGACGTGAAGGGCGATTTCGCCGGCGCTGAGAAGCTGTACCGTCGAGCATTGGCCATCTGGGAGAAAACGCTCGGACCCGAGCACCCCGATGTGGCCACCGCCCTAGAGAACCTGGCGCAGTTGCTTCAGGACAAGGGGGAGCCGTCTGAGGCCGAACAGTTGCATCGTCGCGCGCTGGCAATCCAAGAGAAAGAGGACATTGGGTGACGGCTGACGGTGCCTGCAACCTTCACGAAGTCACAGCCAACGTACCTGTCACATTGGGCGGCTGCCGGCCTGACGGGCCGGCTGGCGCTGCCTGGCACCCTGACGAGGCATAAGGCGGGATGTTAGGATGACGGCGGTCATTTCGGTGAAGCGGTGGGGGATCGTGGATCGAAGGGCGCGGGGTTGGTGAGGGGCGGCTGCGCCCATTGTGTATCAGCCCAAAGGGGGCGGGGTGATACAGAATGCTGGAATGCCGAGGATCGGCGATTCTCGCGGTCTTGCCCGTTGTGTGCCAAGCCATGAGGGGCGGGGTGGCACACAATGGTGGAATGGTAAGGATGGGCGGCTGGCTCCCTCAAGGTGAACGCGTTCAGCCAAGCATCGAGTCATCCATGCCTTGCTTGACGGCTGGGCGCGGGGAGGGTATGATCGTCGTGGGGAGGGTAAGAGGCTTCGTGCTTGAGACTACAGCCTGATGGAGGTCACTCGTGAAGCAGTGCTGGGAGCAGGTGGCGGGCGGGGTGACGGCACCGCAGGGGTTCCGGGCCGCAGCGGTGCGCTGCGGGCTCCGTCAGGCCGAGGCGAATGATCTCGGGCTGCTGGTGTGCGATTCCCAAGGCTCCGCCGCCGCGACGTTCACGACGAATCGCGTGGCCGCCGCGCCGGTGCGCTGGAGCCGCGCGACGATCGCGAAGGGCAAGGTGCGCGCCGCCGTGGTGAACAGCGGCAACGCAAATGCCTGCACGGGCGCCCGCGGCCTGCGAGCCGTCGAGGCGACCGCGGCCAAGGCCGCCGAGCTGCTGGGCCTGACGCCCGACAACTTCCTGATCGCGTCCACGGGCATCATCGGGCGCTACCTGCCCGTGGAGAAGCTTCTCGCGGGTCTCCCGCGGGCGGTGGACGCGCTCGACGGCTCGCTCGAGGCGGGCGAGCGCTTCGCCCGGGCGATCCTGACGACCGACACGACGCTCAAGCAGGCGGCGCTGCGGTGCGACCTCGGCGGCGGGGCGTGCGTGACCCTTGGCGGGGCGACGAAGGGGGCGGGGATGATCGCCCCAGGGATGGCGACGACGCTGTCGTTCCTGACGACCGACGCCGCCGTCGCCCGGCCCCTGCTCCAGCGGATGCTGCGGCGCGCCGTCGAGCTCACGTATAACCGCATCTCGATTGACGAGCACATGAGCACGAACGACACGGTGCTGTGCCTGGCGAGCGGGCTGGCCGAGGCGCGGCCGGTCCGCGACGGGACGCCTGCGGCGCGGCGGTTCGAGGGGGCGCTGACGGAGCTGTGCCGCATCCTGGCGCTGAAGATCGTGGCCGACGGCGAGGGGGCGACGCGGCTGGTGCGGGTCGAGGTCGTGCGCGCGCCGAGCGAGCAGGCGGCGGTGGCGGCGGCGCGGGCCATCGCCGACTCGCCGCTGTGCAAGTGCGCGCTGCACAGCGGCGACCCGAACTGGGGGCGATTCGTGTCGGCCGCGGGCTACGCCTGCCCGCAGCTCGACGAGGCGAAGACGCGTCTGTTCATCGGGGGCAAGCTGGCCTATGCAGCCGGGGCGCCCGCCGACGTGACGGAGGCCGAGCTGGCCGCCGAGATGGCCGGGCGCGACGTGACGCTGCGCCTCGACCTCGGCCTCGGCAAGGCCAAGGCCACGGTGTGGACGTGTGACCTGTCGAAGGAGTACGTGGCCATCAATGCCGACTACCACACGTGAGATTGCCGATTTCCGAGATGGCGGGGCCATGTCCGGCCTCGGGTTTCTTGCCCGGCTGCGCGGCCGGCTGGTGGCGAACGCGTTGCTCAGCCTGCCCCGCCAGTCGCTGCTGAAGCTCGTCGTGGTGTCGGCGGCGGGCGTGGCGTTCTGGGTGGGGATCTTCGCCGCGTCGCTGACCGGGTTCCGCTTCATCGAGGAATACCTGGGGAGCGCGGAGCCGCTGGCGGAGACCCTGCTGTCGCTGTTCTTCCTCCTGCTGGGGGTCATGCTGCTCTTCAGCAACGCGATCATCTCGTTCGGCAGCCTGTTCCGGTCGGAGGAGACGGATCTGTTGCTCACGTGGCCCCTGGAGGCCGAGAGCATCTTCACCTACAAGCTGATTGAATCGGTCGCCTTCAGCTCCTGGGCCTTCCTGGTGCTTGGGTTCCCCCTGATGTTGGGCTACGGGGTGAGCGCGGGGGCGCCGTGGTACTATCCCGTGGTGGTGCTGGCGTATTTCGCGCCGTTCGTGGTGCTGGCGGCGAGCGCGGGCGCGGTGGTGGCGGCGGCGGTGGCCGCGTTCGTGCCGGAGAGCGCGAAGCGGGTGCTGGGCCTCTCGGTGGTGGCGTGCCTGGCGGTGGCGCTGTCGGTGGCGGTGTGGATTCACGGGGCGCTGTGGTCGAGCCACGCGTCGGCCGACGCGTGGGTGCCCCGGGCGCTGGGGCGGATGAGCTTCGCGCGCAGCCTGTTCCTGCCGAGCTACTGGATGACCAAGGGCCTGCTGCGGGGCGCCCGGGGCGACGTGGCCGAGACGGGCTACTACTGGCTGCTCCTGGCGAGCAACGCGGCCCTGGGCCTCGTGGTGTGCTGGGAGCTGGGGCGGCGCCTGCTGCGGGTGGGCTGGTCGCGGAACCAGTCGAAGCCCGGCGGGCGCACCCGCGTGCCGCGCGGCGGCTGGGCCCTCGGGCGGCGGGCGCCCGTGCTGCGGCTGTTGATGAGCAAGGACTGGCGGCTGTTCGTCCGCGACCCCGTGCAGTGGTCGCAGTGCGCCATCCTGTTCGGCCTCATGGGCTTCTACGTCGTGAACCTTCGGACGTTTTCGTACCACCTGTCGGTGCCGCTGTGGCGCAACCTCACGGCGCTGCTGAACCTGGCGGCGACGAGCCTGGTGCTGACGACGGTGACGACGCGCTTCGTGTTTCCGATGCTGAGCCTCGAGGGGCGCCGGTTCTGGTTCCTGGGCCTGGCGCCCGTGCCGAGGCGGCTGCTGATGTGGTCGAAGTTCGTCTTCTCGTTCGTCGCGGCGCTCGTGATCACGCTGCCGCTGGTCGTGGCGTCCGACTGCTTGCTCCTGCTGCCGGCAGCCACGGTGGGGCACCACGCGCTGGCCATCGTGTCGGTGTGCTTCGGGGTGTCGGGCCTGTCGGTGGGGCTGGGTGCCGTGTTCCCCAACTGGCGCGAGCGGAACCCGTCGAAGATCGTCTCGGGGTTCGGCGGCACGCTGAACCTGTTGCTCTCGATCGCCTTCGTGGTCGTGGTGGTGGGGCTGACGGCTCTGCCCTATGCGATTCGGGTGGTGCGCCTGGGGCAGAGCGGCTCGGAGGTGTTCTACGCGCAACTGGCGAGCGGCCTGGTGGCGCTCGCGGCCGGGCTGCTGCCCATGCACTTCGGGCTGCGGGCCCTCGAGCGGCTGGAGTTCTGAGCGCCTGGCACGACAACGCTGCTTTCGATGGAGGCGGCCTCAGCCGACGGTCATTCTGAGCCCTTCGGCTTCGCTCAGGGCAGGGCAGGCGCCTGCTATTCCTCTCCCCTGCTTACAGGTCCAGGTGCTCGAGGGCGATGTCGAAATCCTCGTCGGTCGGCCCGAAGCTCGGGATGACGTTCATCTGCTCCACCTGGCCCCAGCAGCGGATGAAGTTGATGTGCCTGGGATGGTGGATGCGTTCGGGCACCATGAACGGCTCGTAGAACTCGGCGGCGAAGACCTTCTTCGGATGGGAATCCACGAGTGCGAGGGTGACGGGGGGGGCCACCGTGGGGTCGGCGAGGATCGCCTGGATGAGCTCGGGGTCCTTGAGGAGGCCCTGAAGGCCCCGGAAGCCGTAGGAGATCTGGACCTCTCCGTCCTCGCTCCCCCAGTTGCCCCAGCCGTACCGCCAGGTGGAATCCCGGACGGGGTCTGACGGGCAGAACAGGATCTCGTATTCCTTCAGGAACAGGGGGTACAGGCACCCGAAGGCGGTGGGGCGTCCGTTGCTGTAGGCCACGTTCGAGATGCGCAGCGGCGTGTCGTAGTTCGAGAACAGCACGTCGTTGTAGTTGTTGGCGTAGATGTTGACGGTTTTCCAAATCTGGCTGAGGTTCGACTTGCACTTCGCGTCGCGGGCGTGGCGGCGCGCCATCGGCAGGATGGGCAGGAGCATCACGGCCAGCAGGCTGATGATGCCCATCGAAACCAGGAGCTCCAGAAGCGTGAAGCCGCCCCGGGGACACCCCCGACACGGACACATTGGGTCTCTCGTCTTCATAGTCTGGTTCCTCACGTTACAGCAGCGGCGGCCCTCGCGTCCACGTACTGCCCGACACGGTCGCGGTAGGTCGCCTGGAGCTGGCGGGTCGCCTCGCCGGGCACGCCCCGGCCGATCGGGCGGCCCTCGATGCTTCGCAACGGGACGATTTGCGCCACGGAATTGGTCAGGAACGCTTCGTCCGCCGCGAGCAGCTCGTCGGGGCGAACGGTTCGCTCTTCGGTCGGCATGCCGGCCTCGCCCGCGAGGCGGAGGACCTCGGCGCGGGTGATGCCTGGCAGGATGTTGGCTTCGATGGACGGGGTGACGAGGGAGCCGTCGAGGACGAGGAAGAGGTTGCTGGAGGCGGCCTCGGCGACCTCGCCGCGGGTGTTGAGCAGGAGCGCCTCGTCGGCGCCGCGGTCGTGGGCCTCGGTGCGGGCCAGCAGGTTGTTCAGGTAGTTGAGGGTCTTGTGCCGCGGCAGCGGCGAGTCGGCATTCTGACGGATGGAGGCGACGACGGCGGTGGAGCCTGGGTCGTAGCGGCTCGGCGGCAAGGGGCGGAGCGGCTGGGCCACGACGACGAGGGTGGGCTCCCTGGCCGGCTCGAGCTCCAGGCGGCCCGCGTGGGGGCCGCGGGTGAGGGTGATGCGCACGTAGGCGTCGCTCAGCTCGTTGAGGCCCAGCAGCCCAGCGATGGCGTCGCCGAGCACGGCGCTGTCCAGTTCCGCGCCCATTCGCAGCGCCGCCGCCGAGGCGTTGAGGCGAGCCGCGTGCTCGTCGAGGAGGAAGGGCACGCCGCCGTAGGCCCGCAGGGTCTCGAACAGGCCGTCGCCGTAGAGCAGGCCACGGTCGCGGGCGCTCAGGGCGGGAGCGTCGGCCCTGAGGACCTCCCCGTTGACCCAGACGAAGGAGGGCCTATGGCTCATGGCAATGCCCCAGGGCCGCGAAGAGGCGACGGCCCTTGTCCAGGGTCTCCTGGTACTCGGCGGCGGGATCGGAGTCGGCCACGACGCCGCCGCCGACCTGGAAGTACGCCCAGTCGTCCCGCACCAGGATCGTGCGGATGGCGATATTGAGGTCCATCGTGCCGTCGAGGCCGACGTAGCCGATGCTGCCCGTGTAGACGCTGCGCTGCGTGGGCTCCAGCTCGTCAATGATCTCCATGGCGCGGATCTTGGGCGCGCCGGTGATCGAGCCGCCCGGGAACGTGGCCTTCAAGAGGTCCACCAGGTCGCGGCCCTCGTGCAGCCTGCCCTCGACGGTCGAGACCAGATGGAAGACGCTGGCATATGCCTCGACCGCCTTGTGCTCGGTGACGGCCACCGAGCCGTAGTCGCACACCCGCCCGAGGTCGTTGCGCTCGAGGTCCACGATCATCGTCAGCTCCGCCGAGTCCTTCGCGCTGGCGAGGAGCTCGGCGGCCAGGCGCCCGTCGTCGGCCGGGGTCTGCCCGCGGGGCCGGGTGCCCTTGATGGGGCGGGTCTCGACCCCTCGCCCCACGACCTTCAGGAAGCGCTCGGGCGAGCTCGACAGCACCGCGGACCCCTCGGCATCCAGCCCCAGGTAGGCGGCGAAGGGGGCGGGATTGGCCCGGCGCAGCCGGCGATACAGCTCGGCCGGCGGCACCGCGAGGCCGGTCTCGAAGCGCTGCGACAGGTTCACCTGGAAGATGTCGCCCGCCGCGATATACTCCTTGGCGCGGCGCACCGCTGCCAGGTACGCGTCGCGGGTGAAGTTCGAGCGCAGGGGGCCCGCCGAAGCAGGGAATTCCGCGCCCGACTCGGTGTCCTCGACAGAGGACAGAAGCGCGTCGAGGCGGGCGATCGGCTCCTCGCCGGCCAGCGACACGCCGTGCCAGCGACCCGTCGCATGGTCGTAGGCGACGAGGTGGTCGTACAGCGCGAAGTGCATGTCGGGCAGGCCGATGTCGTCGCGGGCCGTGCGCGGCAGGCGCTCGACGAAGTGGCACAGGTCGTAGCCCAGGTAGCCCACGAAGCCGCCGAGAAACGGCACGGGCCCCCGGCGCGCCGGCAGCCGATGCCGGTCGAGGAGCGAGCGCAGGACGTGGAAGGGGTTCCCCGCCAGGCGCCGCTCCAAGCCGTCCGCCCACAGGCGGATGGCGCGGCCCTTGGCGGACACGACCAGGGCCGGCTCGGCGCCCAGGAACGAGAACCTGCCCAGGCGCGGCCCGGGCAGCCCGCTGTCGAGGAAGAACGGGTAGGACAGGGTGCAGAAGGCGTCGAACGCCTGGCCTGGCGTCACGGCATGGTCCAGCGCCTCCACGAGCGCTGATCCCATGACAACCCCGCCGGTTGTGCCCATGCCGCACCCACCGCGTGACGCAGTTCCCTGGTACACCAAACCAGGGCAATACTATACCCGCGCAGCTCATCTGTCAAGCGAAAACGAGGCATTTGCGTTGTGTGCGGTTGGGTGTTCTTGGGCTGGGGGGATGAGGTGGCGGGAACCCGTGGATAGGCCGTCACCGGGGGCGGAACGGGTCCTGGAAGCTCCGGAGGGCCGCGTGCGGGCGTCGGGGGCCATAGGCTCTCGCCGCCCTCCGGTTCCGCCCCGCGTCGCCCGGAGCTCAGGCGGCGCGCACAAGGCATCGGAGTGCCTCCTGCTGTTTCTGCTTGATGCGGCCCAACGCCATCGCCAGCATCACGACCAGTGCGAGCCCCCCCGGCAAGGCACAGCTTGACAAAAGGGGACATTGGGCGATAATGGAGCGGGGAGGAGGCCCGGCTTCTCAGACGGGTCTTCCCCTGGCACCCGGAGGCCACAGACACGGAGGCGCGGCATGGGTCAGGCCTCACCAACGAGGTCGCGTCCGGTTGATCCGGGCGGGCCCGCAGCCGCCCCGGGCCGGGGCAGCGTGGGGCCGCGTCTCAAAGCGCTCTGTGCGCCCGCGATCGCGGCCCTGCTGGTCTGCGCCTGTGCCCTTGTGGTGCGCTCGTCCTACCGAGGCACCCCCCCTCTCCACGCCGCCATCGAAGTGGTGGGAGCACTGATCGCGCTGGTCGCCGGGGTGGCTCTCGTGTTCTGCCACCGAGCCTTGGTTCGCCAATTGGCCCACACGCGCGAGACGCTGCTGCTGGAGCGCGACAGGGCGCAGCGCCTGGAACGAGCGCGGCGCCTCGATGAGGAACGCCTGGAGACCCTCCGCAGGGCGCGCGAGGAACTCGAAGCCAGGGTCCAGGAACGTACGGCGGAGCTGGCGCGGTCCAACGAGGAGCTCGAGCAGTTCGCCTACGTCGCCTCCCACGACCTCCAGGAGCCTCTGCGCATGGTCAGCAGCTTCGTCCAGCTCCTCGCGGACCGCTACGGGAAGGTCCTCGATCAGGATGCGCGTGAGTTTATCGGCTACGCTGCGGACGGAGCGACGCGCATGCAGGCGCTCATTCGCGGCCTGTTGGCCTACTCGCGCGTGGGACGGCGCGGGACGCCGCTCTCCCCGGTTCCCGCCGAGACCTGTCTCCGCAACGCCCTCCAGCAGCTCCAGGCCGCCGTCGCCGAGGGCAACGCCCAGGTCACCCACGACCCTCTTCCCACCGTCCTGGCAGACGAGACCCAACTGACGCAACTGCTCCAGCACCTCATCGGCAACGCCGTCAAGTTCCGCAGCCAGGCCCCCCCGCGCGTGCACGTCAAGGCCGAGCGCAAGGGCGAGGAATGGACATTCTCCGTGAGTGACAACGGGATCGGGATCGGTCCTGCCCACACCGAGCGCATCTTCCGCATCTTTCAGCGCCTCCACACACGCGAGGAGTACCCCGGCACGGGCATCGGCCTCGCCATCTGCAAGAGGATCGTCGAGCGCCACGGCGGGCGCATGTGGGTCGAGTCGCAGCCCGGCACAGGTAGCACCTTCTTCTTCACCCTGCCGTCAACACCAGGAGTGTGATGCGATGCCCCCGATCGCAGGGCGGCCCGTTGAGATTCTGCTCGTGGAAGACAACCCCGGCGACGTGCGCCTGACCCGGGAGGCGTTCCGCACCGCCAAGGTGAGCAACCGTCTCCACGTGGCCTCGGATGGCGAGGAGGCTATGGCCTTCCTGCGCCGCCAAGGGCGCTTCGCTGCGGCGCCGCGTCCCGACCTCATCCTGCTCGACCTGAATCTCCCCCGGAAGGACGGCAAGGAGGTCCTCGCCGAGATCAAGGCCGATCCCGCGCTGCGGTCGATCCCGGTCGTCGTCCTCACCGTCTCCGCAGAGGAGGAGGACGTGTTGCGGGCCTACCATCTGAACGCCAACTGCTACATTGCGAAGCCCGTAGAGTTCGCCCAATTCCTGCGCGTGGTGCGGAGCATCGAGAGCTTCTGGCTGACCGTCGTCAAGCTGCCGTCGGAGGTGGGAGCATGAGCCCGCCGCGGAGCTTGGGCTCCCACAGGCAGTCGCCGTGAACCCTGTTGTAGAGGCGCCGCCAATGGAGGCAGCACACATCAACATTCTGCTCCTGGAAGACGACCCTGGCGACGCCGCGCTCATCCGCCACATGCTCGGCGGCGTGAGAGGCATTCCTGTGCACCTGGAGCGCGCCCAAAGGCTCGCAGACGGGCTGGAACTCCTTCACGGCAACAACTTCGACCTGATCCTGCTCGACCTTTCGCTGCCCGACAGCTCGGGCATCGACACGGTGGCCAGGATGCACGCACGCGCGCCCGACATGCCGATCATCGTCCTGACTGGCCACGACGACGAAGCCATCGGGGCCAGCGCCATCTGGGCAGGCGCGCAGGACTACTTGGTCAAAGGGCAGGTCAACGGCCCCCTCCTCATCCGCTCGATCCGCTACGCCATCAGCCGCCAGAGATGTCAGACGGCCATCCGACAACAGTCCCTCGTGGACGAAGCGACCGGCCTCTACAACCGCCACGCCTTCCTCACACTGGCCCAGCGGGACCTGAAGCTGGCCCGCCGCAGGAACGAGAGGGTGGTACTCGTGCTCATCCGCAGGGGCGGGCTCGGCCGCGTCGCCGCAACCCTGGGGCATGAGCACGGGCAACGCATCTTCGCGGACTTCGCCCAGATTCTTCGCGCCGCATTCCGCGAAACCGACCTCATCGCCAGGGTCGGCCCCGATGAATTCGCGATCCTGGCGCTCGACGTGTCGGCCGAGGGCGCTGAGGTCCTCGCCTCAAGCGTGCAGAAGAGCCTCCCTATGCTCACGAGCCACCAGGACTGGCTGTCCTTCAGGGTGGCGGCCGTGACACAGGAAGCCGGAGTCGACATCTCGGCGCGCGAGCTCCTGGCGAAGGCCGACGCGGCCTGCCACGTCACCCAGCCCGCCAATGCCTAGGACCCTGTCCCAGAATCCACGCGGCGCTGCGACGCATCCCCGTCATCGTGCTGACCAGTGCAGATGCCGAGGACGACATCCAGAGGGCCTGCGACCTCCACGCCAACTGCTACATCACCAAGCCCCTGGATCTCAAGGGGTTCACCCGCGCCGTCCAGAGCGTCGCGCGATTCTGGTTCACTACCGTAAAGCTGCCTGCGGCGGGAGGCTGATGCAGCGCGCCTCGCCTCAGCGGGGGGCCGTCGTGATCATGTGGATGAGCTGCTGCTTCACCTGCACGGCCAGATCCCGGATGTCGCCGCCGGTGAAGCTCTGAAGCTTCTGCATGGCCGCGTGCGGGTCGGTGGCGCCTTCCTTGGCGATGGTGAGGGCTTTCTCGAAGTAGGCTTTGTCGGAGCTGCCGTCGGGCAGGTCCTTGATGATCTTGGTCTCAAGCTCCTTCCTGGTCGAGTGGAAGGCTTCCGCCTGGCCCTCGCGGGTGCCCTTGGCCATGGCGTGCCTCACCTTCGTGACGGTCGGGGACTGGAAGCCCATCTTGGCGGTGTAGCTGAACTCGACCTGGGCCATGGCGTCGGTGAGGGCGCGGCCCTCGCGGGTCTTGGCCAGGGTCTCAGCGTGGGCGGCCAGGTACTTGTCCATCGTCTGGTTCGCCGGCTTCCGCTGGGAGGCCATCTCGATGAAGGCGTTGTTGGCCTGCTGGTAGTTGCGGATGAGGTTCTCGCCGTGCTGCTGGTCCTGCTTGAAGTTCGCGTCCTTCACGAATTCGTTCCAGGCCTTGATCTTGCCCGGCCTCGCCGCGGCCGCGGTCCGCCAGCGCCCAGGCGTTCCTGGACGATGCGGTTCGCGGACAACTCGCAGCCCTTGCGAAGCATGAGCGGGAGCATCGCGTGCTTGGCCGCGCAGCGGAACACGCAGAGCCTGCTCGCCACGCCCGGCCTCCTCGCCTCCCGGACACACGTGGCCACCGCGGACGCGTCAGAACCGTCAGGCCGCCATTCTACACCTTCTGTTAGCGGCTGCAAGGGCGCGGAGTGCCCGAGTATGGCCCCCAGTCCTGGTGATGCCTTCGTTCTCTTCCAATCGTCCTCGTCCTCGTCCTCGTCCGTCGTCCTCGTTCTCGACTCTCCTCCTCGCAAGCCAAGGGAATCGAGGACGAAGGACGAGGACGATGGGAGGACTGGTTGGTTGCCAGGACTGGGGGCCATACTCAGCAGGTGCACCGGCCGAGGTGGCGGGCCGGGTCGAGGCGGGACGCTTACAGGAGGCTCCAGATCATCTCGGCGAGTTTCTCGGGGTCGTGGCGCAGGAGGTTCTGCTTCTCCCAGAGGATGCGGCGGTGGTCGAGGTTCTCGACCAGGTCGTCGAGGATGATCTGGACGCGGTGGGAGCCGAGCTGGTCGTCTATGCGGACCAGCTCGGAGCTTTCGCTGCGGTAGCGCTCGAGGATGCCTGGGGGCGGGACGTTGGAGTTGACGAGGACGGCGTCGAGGACGCGTTCGCCCAGATGGCGCTCGATGGCCTCGATGTGCTGGGCACACGAATAGCCGTCGGTCTGCCCGGCTTGGGTGACGATGTTGCAGACGTAGACCTTCTTCGCCTTCGAGGCGCGGATGGCCTCGGGGATGGCGGGGACGAGGAGGTTGGCGATGACGCTGGTGTAGAGGCTGCCCGGGCCGATGACGATGAGGTCGGCCCGAAGGATCTCGTTGATCGCCTCCTCGTTGGCCTTGACGTCGGGCGGGGTGAGAAAGACGTCGGTGATGGGGGCCTTGCCGGGCTGGCGGACGTTGACCTCGCTCTCGACGAGCGAGCCGTCGGCGAGCTTGGCGCACAGGTGCACGTCGTCGTAGGACGAGGGGAGCACTTTGCCACGGATGGCCAGGACGCGGCTGGTCTCGCGCACGGCGGCCTCGAAGGAGCCTGTGACCTTGGCCATTGCGGCGATGAAGAGGTTGCCGAAGTTCATCCCCTCGAGCGTGCCCTCGGCGAAGCGGTACTGGAAGAGATCGTTGAGGAGCTTGCTGGAGTCGGACAGGGCGACGAGGCAGTTGCGCATGTCGCCGGGGGGCAGGACGCCGAAGTCGTTGCGGATGCGGCCGGAGGAGCGGCCCGTGTCGGTGACGGTGACGATGGCCGCGAGGTTGGACGTGAGGTCCTTGAGGCCCTGGAGGACGACGGGGAGCCCCGTGCCGCCGCCGACGGCGACGACGCGCGGCTCGGCGCCCTTGTTGCGGCGGTTGACGACCCGCAGGATGTAGTGCAGCTCGCTGATGCGGCTGATCTTGTAGTCGGGCTCCTCCAACTCGGTCTTGGGCACGAGGTCCTTGAAGCGTCCGTGGAGCATCTGCACGGTGATCATGCCGAGGGCGTTGCCGGACTTGATTTCGGACTGGACGCGGTCGCCGACGCAGAGCACCTCGTCGGGCTTGAGGTGGTGGCGGGTGAGGAGGTCCTGGAAGCAGTCGTCGCGGTGGTCGCCCATCTCGATGTCGTTGATGAGGATGTCGTCGAAGCAGCCCTTGATGCCCAGGGCCTCGATCTTCTTCTGCTGGCGGGCGTAGACGCCGGTGGTGAGGAGGAGGAGCCTGTAGCCCTGGGAGCGCAGCTCGGCCAGGGTCTCGGGGACATCGGGGAAGGGCTGGATGTCGCCGACCTCTTCGCTGTTGTAGGCGGCGAGGGCGGCCTGGGCGAGGCTGGGCGGCATGCCGTGCATCTGGGCCATGGCGTCGAACACGTCGAAGCGCGGGCCGTGCTCCTCGAGGACCTCGAGCTGCTTCTGGTATGCCTCTTCCTCGGTGCAGGGGAGCCCGGCCTGGACCATGGCCCTGGCGGCGCGGCGCCGCGCGGCCCCGACCAGAAGGCCGTAGCAGTCGAACAGCGTGTCGTCGAGGTCGAACAGGATGGCCTTGATCTTCTGCATGAGGTCATTTCTCTTTGGGCGGTTCCGCCGGGGCGCCGAGGGCGTCGAGGAGCGCCTTCGCCTCGGCGGCGGCCGGGCTGTCGGGGAAGCGGGCGAGCAGTTCGCGGCAGTGGAGGCGGGCGAGGTTGGGCTCCCGGCTCCCGTTGTAGCGTCTGGCGGCGGCGAGGAGGGCCTCGGCCGAGGCGTCGCGGCGGCGGTCCGCGGCGGCCTGGCGAGCCGCGGGCAAGCCGTCGAGGGCCTTCGCGGCGGCGCGCTCGAGCCCCGTCCCCTTGAGGCCGGGACGCAGGACCTCCAGCATACGCTGAGCCGCATCGAAGTCGGCGGCCTCGCCCGTGAGCCCGGCGCGGCGCAGGGCATCGAGCGCCGCGTCGAGGTCGGCCTTCTGGCGCTTCTCGCGGGCCGCCGCGTCCACGGCGGGGTCCGTCTTCTGGGGTGCCGCCGCCGTCGTGGCTCGCGTGGCCGTGGTGGCGCGGGGAAGCGACTGGGTGGTGGCCTTGGCGGGGGCCGTGCCCGCGTCGGGCTGCTTCGGCGCGGGGGCAGGGGCCGGCGTGCCACGCCGCAGGGCGCGGACGATGTGGACGCCGCCGAAGAAGCACGCGCCCAGAGCGATGGCGCCGACGAGGAGCAGCACCCGCCGCCGCGAGCGCGCGGCGGCCGCCACCTGCGGCTCGGCCGCCTCCGCGGCGGGCGCGCCCGCGGGAGGCTGCAACGGGGGCGGAACGGCGGCGGGGGCCGCGGCGGGCGCCGCCGGAGCGAGGTCCGCCGGCGAAGGCTTCGGCATCGCGCTGGTCGGGGCCGTGGTGGCGTCGGGGGCCTGGACGTGGATGATGCTGCGGCCGATCTGAATGGAGTCGCCCGGCTTCACGGGGCTGTGCTGCACGCGCTCGCCGTTGAGGATCGTGCCGTTCCTGCTCCCGACGTCCACGAGCACATAGCCTTCAGGGGCCTGGCGGATCTCGGCGTGGCGGTTCGAGATGCCGGTGTCGAACAGGGCGATATCGTTGTCGCGGCGGCGCCGCCCGATCCGCGTGATCCGCTCGCGCACGAGAAACGTCTTGCCCTTGCTGGGGCCGGCGGCAAAGACGAGTCGCAGGCCGGGCGCGGCCGCGGCAGCGGGGGCGGCCGGCTTGGGCTCGACGGCGGGCGCGGTGGGGGCCGGGACGGGCGCGGGCGCCGCGTCGGCCGATAGGGCCTCGACGGCGATATTCGTGGCGCCGATGTGAATGACGTCGCCCGCCTTCAGCGCCTTCTCGTTGACCCGCTCACCATTGACCAGGGTGCCGTTGCGGCTCGCGAGGTCGGAGAGCCTGACGGAGCCGTCGGCGAGTCGCTCGATGGCGCAGTGCTTGCGCGAGGCCCCCTCGTCGTGGATCGGCACCGTGCTTTCGTGCCCCCGGCCGATGGTGACCACGCGCTCCGCCGTCTCGACCACACGGCTCTCGCCTTTCGCGGTGACGACCAGCCGGATCATCGGCAGCCTCCTGGCGCCTCCCCCACTGCTGCGGCTTCCGCCTAGATTATAGCAAAGACCCGCCAGGATGCAACGAGGCAGGGACCTTTGACTCCGGCATCCGTCCGCGATATGCTGGCCCGACCACCCACGCGAGACCCATCCTGCCTGGAGGAGAGACGCGATGACAAGGGATGAAGCGCTTGCCCTGCTCCACGAGCACGTGAAGGCCGGGAACCTTCGCAAGCACTGCCTGGCCGCCGAGGCCATCCTCCGAGCCCTGGCCCGACGCCTGGGCGACGACGAGGAGCTGTGGGGCATCGTGGGCCTCGTCCACGACCTGGACTTCGAGACGACGGCTGCGACGCCTGCCGAGCATACAAAGGCCACGTGCGAGATCCTGCGGGGCAAGGGCCTGTCCGAGGCCGCGCTCCAGGCCGTCCGCGAGCACAACGCCGAGGCCCTCGGCATCCCGCGCGAGTCGCGGCTCGGCATCGCCCTGGCCTGCGGCGAGACCATCACGGGTCTCATCGTGGCCACGGCCCTCGTGATGCCCGACAGGAAGCTGGCAAGCGTCCAGGCCAGCTCGATCCTCAAGCGGATGCGGAAGAAGGATTTCGCGCGCGCCGTCAGCCGCGAGGTCATCGCCGAGTGCGAGCGGCTCGGCATCCCGCTCGACGAGTTCGTCCAACTCTCCCTGGCGGCCATGCAGGGGGTCGCGGGCGACCTCGGATTGTAGATTCCCGATTACCCATTGGGGAAGAAGCGATGAAGGCATTCCGAATCCTTGCGGGCATGTCCATCCTTCTGGCTGCCCAGGTGGCCAGCCTCGCCGGGCCGGCGGAGGACTACGTGGATGCCCAGCTCCGCGTGGTGAAGGGCCTGGAGGAGCAGGTAGAGGGCCTCGCCCGAATCGCCGATGAGGCGGCCCGACGCCTCCTCGCCGGCGGCAAGCTCTATCTCGCGGGCGAGAGGGGAATGGTCCTCGAGCTCCACGTGCGGGCCGGCGGTCTCTGCTCCACGCACGTGTATCAGCGGGCGAAGACACAGCTCGCCGCGAACGACGTCGTGTTGCTCAGCGACTATGGTGCGAGGCCCCATTCCGGCAACGCGAGGGTCGAGGAGCTGGAGTTGTCGGAGGAGCTTTGCAGATCGCCCGCCCTCGTTTTCGCTTTCGCCTTCGAGAGACACCCGATGCTCACGCAGTTGCCCCTCAAGGCGGTCCCCCTCAAGCTCTCTTACGACAGCCGCCTCGTGCAGGCGCCATCGGGCGAGCGATTCGTCCCGGCAGCGACGCCGGCCGTCGCCATCGGCCAGTGGGCGTTCGTGGCCGAGCTGATCGGGGCGTGCCGCCGGCAGGGCAAGCAGCTCGCCGTCTACCTGAGCATTCACCTCGATGAGGGGCGGAAGCGGTTCGAGCGGACGAAGGGGCTGGTGTTCGAGCCCGACCTCAAGCCCGAGCCGGCGCCGGCCGGCCAATTCGCCAAGGAGTTCCTCGGCCACGTGCGGAGCGCCCTGGAAGCTGTCCGCAAGGACGAGGCGCCGAAGATTCGCACTGCGGCCGAGTGGCTGCGCAAGGCCAAGGCGGAGGGCAAGAAGGTCGTGCGCCACCTCTATGGCCACATGCCCCCCGCCGAGGCCGGCCTGCTGGGCGACCCCGCCCAGCTCTTCACCGGCACGGTCACCGGCCCCGTTGCCGAGAAGGGCGTCGAGTGGATCCGCAGGAACCTCGGCCAGGGCGACGTGTACCTGCTCGTGGGCTACCAGCAGAACGAGGATGCAATGGCCGAGGCGGCGAACAAGCTGGGCGCCCGCAGCATCTTCCTCACCTCGCTCGCCCCGGGTGCGGAGCAGGCGAAGAACCCGCTGCACCTCTACGTGAACCCCCACTGGCCGCTGACCGACGCCTGCCTCGACCTCCCCGGCTACGATGTCAAGGCCTGTCCCCTCTCGGGCATCCTGGGCCTGACGGCCTACTACGCCATCTGCGCGGAGGCCATCGCCCCCAAGTGATTCCCTCGCTTGCGCGGGCCGCGGCGTTTCTGCTAGAATACCCAGCATAGCGTTGTGACGGGGCCGGCCGGGCCCCCCAATGCCGGCCACTCCGTGAGCGTGGGATGGCTACGCGTACTCCAGGACAGGAAGGGTGTGCTATGAGCATGACGTATCCTGCACAGCGGGTGGGGATTCTCGTGGATGTCCAGAACATGTTCTATTCGGCCTACGACTGTTTCCGGGGCCGGCTGAACTACAAGAAGCTGCTGGACACGGCCGTGGGGAATCGCCAGATGGTCCGCGCCATCGCCTACGCGATGCGCGACGGGAACAACCAGGCGTCCTTCTTCACGATGCTGCGCGAGGTGGGCTTCGAGCTGCGCACGAAGGAGCCACGAGTCCGCCCCGACGGCACGCGCAAGGGGGGCTGGGACATCGGGATCGCCGTCGAGGCCCTGATGCTGGCCCCGAAGCTGGACGTGCTGACCCTGGTGAGCGGCGACGGCGACTTCGTGGAGCTGGTCCACGCCTTGCGGGCGCTGGGCGTGAGAGTCGAGGTCTACGCCTTCGAGCGGAGCGTGGGCCGCGAGCTGCGCGAGGCGGCCGACCTCTTCACGCCCATCGGCGAGGAGATGATCTTCCGTGAGGCCCGCGCCGAGAGCGACGAGCCGCCGCCCGCCGAGGCCCCGCAGCCCTCCCGCCGCACCACGGCCCAGCGGCCCAGCAGCTTTGGCGCGGGCATCCTCGACGACGAGGAAGAGGACGCTTCCTGAGGGGCAACCCCTTTGATGGGGCCAATCGGGTCCCATAGGTCCTAAGGCGGCCTTGGGCCGCAACCAAAGGGGATGATTGGATAGGTGGATGAATGGATGATTGCCTGACATCCATCCACCCATCCACCCATCCATTCATCCATTCATCCCCGGCTGACATGCGCGCAGGACGCGCACGAGTCACGACGGAAGAGTCTATAGGTCCCATCGGCCTACAGCGCAGTCCGCGGCTCCCCCCTGCCCGACAGCAAGCGGTCCAGCCGCTCACGCTCCACGATGACGTGGAGTGTCCTGTTCTGGCTGTAGAGCACCTGGCCGGCCGCGGCGTCGCGCGGCTTGGTGACGTGTTTGCGGGGGCAGTACACCACGGGCCCCCCGCCTGCGCGGCGCAGCTCGCTGTAGTGCACCGCCAGCGTCGCGGCGTCGAGCAGGCGCTCCAGCGGCACCGTCTTCCCCCTCGGCACGCGCACCACCACGTGGGAGCCGGTATAGCCCTCCACGTGGAGCCACAGATCGCTGCCGCGCGCGATGCGAAAGGTCAGCTCGTCGTTCTCGCGGGCGGACCGTGCGACGAGGATGTCCATCCCATCGGCGGACAGGAATCGCAGCGGGCCTTGGGCTCGGACGGGGCGCTGCTTCGGCCGAGCCGCTCCCACGCGATGGCCAAGGCGCGCCGCCAGGGCCTCCAGTTCGCCCAGCGTTGCCGCCTCCTCTACGGCGATCGCACTGGCGTCGAGCGCATCGAGGCGCCGTCTCGCTGCGACCGCTCGCTCCGCCGCCTGGCGCCGCGCGTCCACGAGCTTCTTGTAGCGGCGGAAGTAGCGCTCCATGTTCTGGCGAGGCGAGAGGCCCGGCTGAAGCGCGATCTCGACCTCTGGCGCGTCGGCCTCGAACAGGTTGGGCAGGCTCACGCTCTCCGCTCGCGGCGCGATCTGGTTCAGGTGGGCCTTCAACAGCTCGCCACAGAGCCGCAGTTGCTCGGGGGCGAGCCGGCTCACCACGTCGCCCTCCAGGTTGGCGACGAGGCGCTCGGCCTTCTTGCGCGCGGCCCGAATGTGCGCCGCCAGGCTTGCTCGGAGCGTGCGAGTCCGCTCCGCCGCTTCGGCCGCGGCGTAGTGCTCCTCGATGGCCTCGCCTGGTGACCCAGCATCGGCGAACCGGTCCGAGCCGCTCGGCGCCCCGCCCGGCCGGCCCGCGGGCGGCGCGTAGGGCGAGCCGGGCGACAGGTCCCGCTCGCCCTTCCCGACAGGCCGCAGGGCCGCCACGATCCGACCCGCCGGCCCCACGTGGTACAGGTTGCTCGTCCGCCCCGTCAGCTCCGCGACGAGTCGGCCCGCGGGCGTCTCCACGCTGCCAAACACCAGCTCCACCACCCGGTCGGCGCCCAGGACGTTGATCTCGCGCAGCCACCCGCCCCGCAGCCCCTGGCGCACCGACCGCGCGAACGGCGGCACGTCTCCCGTCCCCGGCGGCCGCTCGGCCGTCAGGTGAAGGCGCGCGAACTGCGGGTTCGTCGCAATCAGCAGGTGCTGCTTCGCGCGATGGGCGTGGAAGGTGAGGATCAGGCTGGACGGGCCGCTTTGTGTCGCGTTGTCGAGCCGTCCGCCGACGACTCGCGGCCGAAGTTCCTCGACGACTCGCTGGATTTCCGCAAGGGAGAGGGACATGGCGTGCGGGCTACTTCTCTTCGCCCTTCTCGGCGCCTTTCTCTTTGGCCTCGTCGGCGCGGAGGATCTGGAGCATGTCGCCCTTCTCGAGCCGCTTCGCCGCCACGGTGCCGGGGGGCAGTTCGAGCGTGCTGCGCGCCTTCCGGCACGAGCTGTTGAGCGTGCCGGGTTTCACGTGCGTATCAATCCCCACCACGCAGTTCTCGCGGTCGAGGAACACGACATCGAGGGCAAACTTCATGCCGACCATGTGGATGGCGAAGCAGGGGGTGAGCAGCATCCCCTCGCCCGGCTGGATGCTGGAGCGGCCCAGGAAGCCTTTCCTGCGCTTCTCCCAGGTGTCGGCCACCACCAGATGGGAGGCCACCACGTTGCCCTTCGTCAGGTTGCGGCAGATCATCGGCGGGTCCTGCTTGTTGCTGGGGTCATTGGCGGCGGACGGCTCCCGCGCCTTCTCGCCTGCCGCGGACACCACGGCCAGCATGGCGGCCAGAAGGCCCTGCGTCAGACGTGTCCCTGGCACCACCATGTTCGCTCCTTCATCGAGACGCCGCCGCCTCGTTGCCTGTATTGTAGCAGGCGCCGTGCGACTTTCAAACGCGGCGCTCGCCGCAAACGCCGGGCCGTCTGCGCCAACCGCGGCCCCGGCAACAAACGCCCCGGCGCACCGCACACCCCCGACATTCTCACATTCTACAGAATGTTGGAATATCAGTTGGAGGCCGCCACACCTCAGCCCGGCAAGGCGCCAGGGAGGCACTCGGGTGCGCCGCGGGGACAATCGTGACATTCTCACATTCTACAGAATGTTGGAATGTCCGCTCGAGGCCGCCTCCGCTCAGACGAGCTAGGCGGCAGGGGCAGTTCCGGGGCGCCGTGCCGGCAGCAGCGACATTCTAACATTCTGTAGAATGTTGGAACATCGCTCCGGCGTCCGTTCGCCCAAGGCAGACCCGTCGCCGCCACCGACGCCGGCGGCGTCATCGCGTGGCTCATTCGGCGCAGCCGACACCGCCTTGACTCCGTCCGGTCGGCGCGCTAGAGTCGCCGCCAGTCCAGCCTGCGAGAATGAGTGGAAAGGGGTCCGACATGGAGCGACGAGCCTTCTTCGAACGCCTGGGCTCGACGGCGGCGGCCGTCGCCCTCGCCGACGCGTTGCGAGCAGCGGAGAGCGCACCATCCGCCAGGCCCAACATCGTCTTCGCCATCGCCGACGACTGGTCGTGGCCCCACGCCGGCGCCTATGGCGACAAGGTGGTCAAGACGCCGGCCTTCGACCGCATCGCGTCCAAGGGCGTGCTCTTCGAGCGGGCCTACGTCGCCGCCGCCTCCTGCACCCCGTCCCGCGGCGCCATCCTCACGGGCCAGTGGCCCCACCGCCTCGAGGCCGGCGGCAACCTCTGGAGCCATCTCGACCGGAAGTTCGCCTGCTACCCCGACCTCCTCGAGGCCGCCGGCTACCGCGTCGGCTGCACGCGCAAGGGCTGGGGGCCAGGGAGCACCGAGGGCACGGGCCGCACCCGCAACCCCGCCGGCCCCAACTTCAGGAGCTTCGGCGAATTCCTCAAGGGCCAGCCGAAGGACAAGCCCTTCTGCTACTGGTTCGGCAGCCACGAGCCCCACCGCGGCTACAAGCTCGGGTCGGGCAAGGCATCGGGGATGAATCTCGACGCCATCGCCGTCCCGCCCTTCCTGCCCGACGACCCAGCCGTCCGCTCCGACATCGCCGACTACTACGTTGAAGTCCAGATGTTCGACGGCCAGGTCGGCGAGATCCTGAAGGCCCTCGACGACGCCGGCCTTGCCGAAAACACCATCGTCGTGATGACGAGCGACAACGGCATGCCGTTCCCCCGCGCGAAGGCCAACTGCTACGAGTTCAGCACCCACATGCCCCTGGCCATCCGCTGGCCGGCGCGCGTCAAGGGCGGCCGCAAGGTCGAGGAGTTCGTGAGTTTCACCGATTTCGCGCCAACCTTCCTCGAGGCCGCTGGCCTCAAGCCCCTGCCCGAGATGACCGGCCGCAGCATGCTGCACCTGCTCACGGGCGATGCCCCGCCCGCCGACGCGCCGAAACGCGACCACGTGTTCGTCGAGCGCGAGCGCCACGCCGCCTGCCGAGCCGGCAACGCCAGCTACCCCATGCGCGCCATCCGCACGGCGGAGTTCCTCTACCTCCGCAACCTTGCGCCCGACCGCTGGCCCGCCGGCGACCCGCCCGGCTACGGCGACATTGATGGCGGGCCGTCCAAGAGCTATCTCCTCGAGCACAAGGACGACCCGAAGGTCGCCCGCCTCTTCGCCCTGGCGTGCGCCAAGCGCCCCGCCGAGGAGCTGTACGACCTCAAGAAGGACCCTGCCGAGTTGGACAACGTGGCTGACCGCCCCGAGTACGCGGAGGCGAAGAAGCGCCTCCGTACCCAGCTCGACCAGTGGATGGCCGCCACCGCCGACCCCCGAGCCAAGGGCGGTGGGGCCGAATTCGACTCCTACCCCTACGTCGGCGGCCGCCCGCCCCAACCGAAGGGGAAGGGAAAGGAGAAGCAATGAATGACAGGGGAACGAGTCGTCGCACCTTCCTCGGCCATGCCGCCTCCGGCGCCGCGTTCCTCGCCGTCGTCCGCCACGTGGTCGGCGGCGAGCCCCGCAAGCTCGCGCCCAGCGACAAGCTGAACGTCGCCGGCATCGGCGTCGGCGGAATGGGCGGCTCCAACATCAACGCCCTCAGGGACGAGAACATCGTGGCCCTCTGCGACGTACACCTCAAACACGCCGCAGGCACGCTCGGCCGCTACCCCAACGCCAAGACCTACACCGACTACCGCAAGATGCTCGACGCGCAACAGGAGATTGACGCCGTGGTCGTCGGCACCCCCGACCACACCCACGCCGTCATCACCATGGCCGCCATCAAGGCAGGCAAACACGTCTACACCCAGAAGCCCCTCACCCACGACGTCCACGAGTCCCGCGCCCTGGCCCTCGCCGCCCGCGAGGCCAAGGTGGCGACCGTCATGGGCATCCAGGGCCACTCGGGCGAAGGCGCCCGCCTCATCTGCGAGTGGATCGCCGACGGCGCCATCGGCGAGGTGCGCGAGGTGGATGCCTGGTGCAGCCTCTCCTACTACCCCTGGGGCCACGCGGGCTGGAGCACGAAATGGCCCAGCCGCCCCACCGATACCATGCCCGTGCCCGAGGGGCTCGACTGGGACCTCTGGATCGGCCCCGCCCCCATGCGCCCCTACCATCGCGCCTATCATCCGACCACCTGGCGTGCCTGGTGGGACTTCGGTTGCGGGATGATGGGCGACCGCGGCGCGCACACCCTCGACCCCGTCTACCGCGCCCTCAAGCTCACCGCGCCGACCAGCGTGGACGCGTCCTCGACCGGCCTGAACCCCCACACCCATCCCGTCGCGTCCATCGTCACCTACCAGTTCCCCGCGCGCGAGAAGCTCCCGCCCGTGAAGCTCACGTGGTACGACGGGTTGCGTGCCCCACGGCCCGAGGAACTCGAGCAGGGCCGCGTGATGGGCAACCCCGAGGGCGGCGCGCTCCTCAAGGGCACCAAGGGCAAGCTCATGGCCGGCGTCTACGGCGAAAGCCCACGCCTCATCCCCGAGACTCTCATGAAGGACTACAAGCGCCCCGCGAAGACCATCCACCGCGTCCAGGGAAGCCACGAGCAGGACTGGGCTCGCCACGCCAAGGCCGGCACCCAGCCGAGCGCCAGCTTTGCCTACTCGGGCCCGCTCATCGAGATGTGCCTGCTGGGCAACGTCGCCCGTAAGCTCGACACCCGCATCGAGTGGGACGCCGCGGCCCTCAAGGTCACCAACGCCCCCGAGGCGGAGAAGCTGATTCGCACCCCCTACCGCGAGGGGTGGAGCCTGTAACGCCAGAAGCAGGAGCAGCCAATGGCCGGCACCGTCGTCGCCACCCAGCTCTACGGCTGGACGCAGCCCGAGAACTTCCCGAACCGCCCGCCGCTTATCGAGCGGATTGACGAGGCGTTCGCCGCCATCAAGCGCGCGGGGATTGACAACGTGGAGGGCGACACGGCGTCGGCGGGCGACCCGCGCTTCGTCGCCGCCCTGGAGCGGCACAAGCTCGGCCTCCCCGCCTCCTACAGCGGCGGGGCGTTCCACGTCGAGGCCGAAGCCCCCAAGTCCATCGCCGCAATGGTCGCCAACGCCAAGGTGGCGAAGGTGCTGGGCGTCCGCGTCGTCAACTGCAACCCCGCCGGGAAGCCCGGCGGCGCCGAGAAGACCGATGAGGAGCTGACCGTCCAGGCGAAATGGCTCGACGCGTGCGGCGCCGAGCTGCGAGCACTCGGCATCCGCTTCGCACTCCACAACCACTCGCCCGAGATGCGCTCGGGGGCTCGCGAAGTCCACTCCTGGATGCGCGGCACGAAGCCCGGGAACGTCTGGTTCAACGCCGACGTCGAGTGGATTCGCCACGGCGGCGGCGACCCCGTGGCGATGCTCGAGGCCTACGGCGACCGCACCGCGTCGCTCCACGTCCGCGACGCGGTCGGCACCACCTGGGCTCAGGCCCTCGGCGAGGGCGACATTGATTTCCCCGCCATCGCCGCCGTCGTGAAGCGCAAGGGCTTCGCCGGCCCCATCTCCATCGAGCACGCCACCATGGCGGGCACGAAGATCACCCGCAGCTTCGAGGAGAATCATCGGATCAGCCGAGACTTTATCCGCCGCGTCTTTGGCGTGTGAGCACAGGCTGTGGGCGGGGCCTCTGTGCCCCGCGTGGATTCGAGGACGAGGACGATTCGCAGAGAGAGCCAGACCCCGACAACGCAGCGGTTTGCCGCGATCCAGGCCGACCCGTCCTGGTCATTCGCGGAGTGTTCGCCGCGCGAGACCGGCTACATCACCCACTGCTACCACCGGTATCCCGCGAAGTTCATCCCGCAGGTCGCGGCGCGGCTGATCCGCGAGCACTCGGGGCCGGGCGACGTGGTGCTCGACCCCTTCATGGGCTCGGGCACGACGCTGGTGGAGGCGATGATGGCGGGGCGGCGAGCCCGCGGCTGCGACCTGAATCCCGCCGCGCTCGTCGCCAGCCTGGCCAAGACGACCCCCATCCCCCCTGAGAGACTCCACGCCGCCCTCCGCGAGTTCCAGGGGCGCCTCGCCTGGCTCGACGAGGAGCGGCGCGGCCCCACCCTCTTCCCGCCGCCCGAGCCCGTGCTCCCCCCCAATCAGGAGCGGCTCGACTGGTGGTTCCCCCGCGAGCAGCAGCGGCGGCTCGGCACCATCCTGGCCATCATCGAGGCCGAGGCCGACCCGGCCATCCGCGGCTTCCTGCGTTGCGGTTTCTCCCACACGCTGAAGACCGCCTCGTACTGGCTGATGAAGAGCAGCAAGCCGACCCGCGACAAGAAGAAGGTCGCGGAGGGCGTCCCTGACCCTATCCGTCCGCTGTTACGACACTTATGGAAGATGCAGCGGGCCAACCTGGTCTTCTGGCACGCGCTCCCCGAGAAGTCCCGCCTCAAGCCACACTGGGCGGCCGACGTGCGGCAGGCCGACGCGCGCGCCCTCCCCTGGAAGCCCCGCTCGGCCCACCTCGTCGTCACAAGTCCTCCCTATGTAACGTCTTACGAATATGCTGGCCTCCACGAGTTGACCGCTCTGTGGCTTGGCGGCCTGCTTGTGGGCGGCGTGTCCACACGCCGCGATGGTTCGCGGGATGAGGACATCCCGCCTACACCCACCGCCCTGACGAAGGAAAGCTTCATCGGCTCTGCCGCCGCTCGCACACGCGCTGTAGGCGGGATGTCCTCATCCCGCGAACCACCCGAGGCGAAGAGCGAGTTGGGCCGACAGATTGTGGCCGAGCTTCGCCTCCGCAGCCAGAGCAAGGCCGAAGAGGTCCGCCAGTACTTCCTCGACATGCAGCACGCCTTCCGCGAGATGCGCCGCGTGCTCAAGCCGGGCGGGAGGGTCTGCAACGTCATCGGCAACACAGCGCTCGCGGGCGTCGCGGTCCTCAACGCCGAGGTCCACGCCGAAATCCTCGAGAGCCTTGGCTTTACGCTCGTGGATGTCGTCAAGCGGGTGATCCCGCTGAAGACCCTCCCCCAGGTCCGCGACCCTCGCAGCGGCAAGTTCACCTCCGACAAGGCGACCGCCACCCACGCCTACCCCGAGGAGTTCATCCTCATCGCCTCCAGGGCGTAGGTCAACTCCCTGGCCTCGGCTCGCCCGGGATGATCATGTAGTGGACCCACCGGCGCGCAACCTCTCAGCCAGAAGTATAGGACTTCAAAGACGTTATGGAAGCCATCGCTCCATGACTAGATGATCAAGTCCAGGGGGAGAGGAATTGTGGCTCATCCGGCTCAAGCGATCATCTGCCTGGCCTTTGCCCCCCCACCCCCAGATGCTCACCTGTGCGCAACCGGCGGCGAGCGCTTGGGGGGAGGCGTCAAGGTGCTCAAGATCCCCAAGCGCGCGCAATAGGGTCTGGGGATCTTGAAGTCAGGGCCGGCACGCTCCTCACCAGACCATAACGTCAGTGGCCACAGTCACATGTAGCGCCAATTCCGCCTTCTCAGGCCCGCTTCCCAGCCCCGCCAAGATCCCCACCTCGTCGCGCGGCATCCTCGCGCGTGCCCCCCTGCGGCGCCAGGCGCTCACTCGTGCGCGATACGGGCTGAGCGCCTGGGGGTTTGGCCCGGAGGATCGCTTGAGGCGGATGAGCCATTGATCATCTAGCGCGGATCATCTAGCGACACCGCCGCCGGTGAAGATGCTCCGCAGCCAGGCGACGATGGCCATCGGCTCGGAGACGCCGGTCGGCAGGAGGACATGGGCGGTGGTGTCGTCGAGGACGCGCACCTGGCGGCCAAGGGGGGCAAAGCGTTCGGCGAGCTTGGCGCGGTCGAGGTAGCGGACGAGGAGGTAGCCCTTGCGGCGGGCGACGGTGGTGATCTTGTAGGGCTCCAGGTGGATGCGTAACTCGTGGCGGGCCATGAGCTTGGCAACCGGCTCGGGCGGGGCGCCAAAGCGGTCGGCCATCTCCTCGCGCACGGCCGCCAACTCGTCCATCGCCGCCGCGCGGCTGAGCTTCCGGTAGACCTGCATCCGCTGAGCGTCGTCCACGACGTAATCGTCGGGCAGGAAGGCGTTGAGGTCAATATCAACGTCCACCTCGGTGCGTTCCTCGACGGGCTCGTTGCGGAGTTCCTTGACGGCGACCTCGAGGAGGCGGCAGTACAGCTCGTAGCCGACGGCGGCGATGTGCCCGCTTTGCTCGGTGCCGAGGATGTTGCCGGCGCCGCGTATCTCGAGGTCGCGCATGGCGATGCGGAAGCCGGCGCCCAGCTCATCGAACTCCTCGATGGCCTTGAGGCGGTGGAGGGCGGTCTGGGTGGGCACCCTGTCGGGCGACACGAGGAAGTAGGCGTAGGCGCGGTGCTTGTAGCGGCCGACGCGGCCGCGAAGCTGATGGAGGTCGGCCAGGCCGAACTGGTCGGCGTTGTGGACGAAGAGGGTGTTGGCCCTTGGGATGTCGAGGCCCGATTCGATGATGGTGGTGGAGACAAGCACGTCGGCCTCGCCGTTGACGAAGCGGGTCATGTGCTCTTCCAGCTCGTGCTCGTTCATCTGGCCGTGGCCGACGAGGAAGCGGGCCTCGGGGACCAGGGCGCGGAGGTGGTTCGCCACGGCGTCAATGCTTTGCACGCGGTTGTGGACGAAGAAGACCTGGCCGTCGCGTGCGAGCTCGTGGAGGATGGCGTCGCGGATGAGGTCCCTGCTGGGCCGACACACGCGGGTATGAATGGACAAGCGGTCCTGCGGCGGGGTGGTGAGCGACGAGATGTCGCGGATGCCGAGCATGGCCATGTGCAGCGTGCGCGGGATGGGGGTGGCGGTCATCGTCAGGATGTCCACCGTGGCGCGAAGCTGCTTGAGGCGCTCCTTGTGCTCGACGCCGAAGCGCTGCTCCTCGTCCACCACCACGAGGCCCAGGTCGCGGAAGTGCACGTCGCCCGACAGCAGGCGGTGGGTGCCGATCAGGATGTCCACCGAGCCTTCGGCGGCGCGGCGCAAGACGTCGCGTTGCTCGCCCGGGGTGCGGAAGCGGCTGAGGACCTCGACGATGACCGGGTAGTCGGCAAACCGCTCGCGGAACGTGCGGAAGTGTTGCTGGGCGAGCACGGTCGTGGGCACGAGCGCGGCCACCTGCTTGCCGGCGACGACGGCCTTGAAGGCGGCGCGCATGGCCAGCTCGGTCTTGCCGTAGCCCACGTCGCCGCAGAGCAAGCGGTCCATGGGCCGCGGCTTCTCCATGTCGCCCTTGACCTCATCGCTCGCCGTGAGCTGGTCGGCGGTCTCGGTGTAGGGGAAGGCGCGCTCGAACTCCTCGACCAGCGAGTCGTCGGGCGGATAGGCGATCCCGGGCATCCGCGAGCGGAGGGCCTGGACGCGGAGGAGGTCCTGCGCGAGGTCGCGGACGGCGGCCCTGGCGGCCCGCTTGCGCGTCTCCCAGTGGCTCGAGCCGATCTTCGAGAGCGTGGGCCGCAGGCGGAAGGAGCCGACGTACTTCTGAACGAGCTGGATTTTCGTCGCGGGGACGTAGAGGAGCACGTCGTCGGCGAACTCGAGGCTGAGGAAGTCCTCGAGCTCGCCGCGGCGGTTGAGGCGTTCCATGCCGCGGTAGCGCGCGATGCCGTGGCTCACGTGGACCACGTGGTCGCCGCGCTTGAGGTCGAGGAAGCTCTCGATGGGCGCCGTGGGCCGGCGGCCGGGGCGGCGGCGCTGGGCATAGCGCTTGAAAATCTCGTGGTGGCCCACGCACGCGAAGCGGAGGTCGCAGAACTCGAAGCCCGCCGACAGAAAGCCGTCGCGATACTCCAGCCGGTCGGCGAGGGCGAAATCGGCCTCGCGGAGCAGTTCCTGGAGCCGCTCGCGCTCGCCGACGTTCGCGCAGAAGACCACCACGGGGCCGTTGGCGCGGGCCAGGCGGTCCAGCTCCGTGCAGATGCCGGCGATCTGGCCGTCGAAGACCTGGGTGGAATGGACGTCGAACGCCTCCGCCCCCTCCTGCGCGCCGGTGTAGAGCGAGTGCGTGTGGAGCGTGGGGAAGCGCGACAGCGAGGCGAGGAGCGTGTCGAAGCCGATGAGCTGCTCTTTCTCGCCGAGTTGCTCGACCGCCTTGTCGGCGCGGTCCTGCACTTCGAGCGGCTCGTGCACGCACACCCAGGCGCCCCGCGGCAGGAAATCGGCGAGCGAGCGGGGCGCGGCCTCGGCGGCCTGCGCGACCTGGCGCCCCGTGAGGGCGACCACCTCGCAGCTCTCCAGGCGGGCGTCGGAGCGCTGGCTCTCGATGTCGAACGTGCGGATCGACTCCACCTCGTCGCCAAAGAACTCGACGCGGCACGGCTTGGACGTGGCGAGGGCGAAGACATCGAGGATTCCGCCCCGGACACTGAACTCGCCGGGAGCCTCGACCATGGGCACGCGCTCGAGGCCGCGCTCGACCAGCCACTCGGCGATGGCCTCGATGCGGTGTTGCTCGCCGGCACGGAGGGCCAGGGTGCTGGCCGCGACCGCCTCGGGCGCAGGCACGGGCTGCAAGAGGGCATGCACGGGCGCCACGGCGATCCGCGGCGCCGCGCCGGCGCCGCCGAACTGCCGCAGGAGCGCCAGCCGCTGGGAGTGGATGAGCCCGGGGAAGGGGGCCTCGCCCGGACCCGTCTCCCACGCAGGAAACAGGGCGGGCGCGGCATCGGCGAAGAGGCGCAGGTCCTCGGCGACCTCGTCGGCCGCCTCGACCGACGGAACGACGACAAGCAGGCACGAGGGCGCTCGACGGGCCAGGGCGGCCAGGAAGAACGCGACAGAGGATCCCCAGAGGCCACCGGCCGTTGCGCCCTTGCCGGCGGCCATTCGTTCGACGAGGCGCCGGAAGCGCTCGTCGCCTTCCAGGCGTGAGACGAGCGGCGTCAACTGGCTACGCGGGACCCACTCCTTCGCCCTCCCGCTGCGCGGGCAAGCAAAGCGGCGACTTCGTCACCGCACTCCATGCCACTCATTCAACAGCGTTTCGCCCGCAAATGCAAGGTGCCCGACGCCGCTATGAGCAACGTCGGGCACCTCATGCACGAGCCGTTCACGGGTCGGTGGCCAAGAGCGACTCGCACCTGATGTGATGTGCTCCGCCTGTGGGCGCGAAGCAAGGACGAGATTACTTCGTCACGTCCTTCGATGTGTCGGGCTTCGTCGCGGTGGCCGGCTTCGTCGCAGTGTCCGGCTTCACCGAGGTGTCCGGCTTCACGACCGTGCCGCTCGTCGGCTTGGGCTTGTCGGCCGGCGGCGGCGCCTCCTCACCGCAGCCGACCATCCCCATCGCCATGAGACCCGACGCCAAAGACGCCAGAAGCCACTTCCGAATCATGCGTCCTCCTTTGCCAATATTGGGGCGAACGCTCTGCCCCACGTGGCGATTCGGCAGCCGGCGTTCTGGCGTGCCGGCCTGCCACAGGCAGGGCGAATACATGCACCCGCCTTACGTAGTGCAAAAGATGCTAGCACTCGGGGCCGCCCGTGTCAAGCGCAATTTGCGAATTTCGCAGTCAAGCCCCACGTGGCCCGCAACTTGTGGCACGGAGTCTGACCTCCGTTCTTAGGTAGTTCTCAAGCGGCACGGGCTCTGGGGCCTCGCCAGAGCTTGTCGAAGCCCCAGAAGGCATCCCACTCGTCGCTGGCACACAGGCACCGGAGCTGGACCATGGCTTCGGCGTTGGCTTCGGTCCAGGCCATGGTCGCGGTGCGCTTCATGCGCAGGCCGACGATGTGGCGGCAGGCACTCTCGATGACGCCCGAGCCAATGGGATAGCCTAACCGGCGGTACCGGGCATAGTGCATCCGTCCTGCGTTATGGGCGAAGTAGGTCTGTGCGGCGTGGAGCACGCGGCGCGGGTCGTCCTCGGCACACTCGGGCGGGGGAGTGCCGACGCGGGGCACGTGGCGCGCCAACTCCTGCAGAAGGCGGCGGACCTTGCCGCCGTAGAGGTTCTTGATCCACTTCTGGGCCCAGCGTTTCGCGGCCCTCTCTTGCCCAGCGGCATTGTACAAGGCCCGGCCCACTTTCCACAGGCGGTCGGCCGCGTGGTAGAAGTCCACGATGGCGACGGCGTGGGGGGCCACCGTGGCCTGCTGGGCCCACACCCAGAGGGCTCCGTCGCCCAGCCACACGAGGGTTTCGGCACGGCTGGCCCCCGTGCGCTCGAGCAGTTGCCAGAGCAGCACCGGATAGTCCGTCTGGTAGTGGAGCGTGCCCGCATAGGCCACGGGACCCACCTTCTGGCCCTTCTCGTCGAAGGCGTACACGCCGATGAGCTTGGTGTCCCGCCAGCGCTCGGTCGTCTGCACGGTGGTCCCGTCCGTCGTCACGCACCGGCGCCGTCCGGGCACCGGCCGCGTGGCGGCGATTCGCTCGACGGTCGTCTCCGGGGCTCGAGGGGCCGCCTGGACCTTGGCCTTCGCCGCCGCGCCCCACGCGGCCACGGTCGTCTCCGCCTTCTGCACGGACACGTGGGCCCCCGTGAGCCGGTTCACCAGCTTCAGGGCCGGGCGGTACACGTCGCACGTCCCCGCCAAGGCGATCACCTCCTCCATTCCGCGACTGTAGGTTCCCCGCGTGAGCCCCAATCGTGCATCGAGAGGACACACGCCGGCCGGCGAGGCCCCCGTGCGGTGATACAGCGCCCGCTGCACCGTGATCGGCCCCACCAGGGTCTGGACCGTCTTGGGCACATACCGGTTGAACTTCCGCCGCACGCCCGCGGTGTCCTCGTGCCATTGCCCGCAGTGCCCGGTGCCCTGCGCGTCCACCTCGGCCTGAAGCAACTCGTTGGCCACCTGGCGCCCACAGTCCAGCGAACGATGCTCCGACGTGTAGAGGTCCCCGGCTCCCCCCTCGGCCGCAGGAGAGTCCAGAAACCCCTCGACAATGCGGACCACCTTCGCTATGATCTGCTCACGACGCCACGGCGACATTCGCATCGGCTATGCTCCTTTCCTGGCCTTCAGGAACCTTCAACACAACGGGAGCATAGCCGATTTCCTTTGTACAGAACAGTTCTAATTCCGACTGGCCGACAAGACTACCTAAGAACGAGAGTCCTACCCTGTGGCACGGGCAGCCTTGACACTTCCCGGCCCTGACCTGTATAATCCGAGTAGTGCGAGCGCATCGAACGGGGAGCGGGGCCCACTACCGCGGCAGCAGCCGTGTCGTCGTCATCATGATGAAGAAGCTCCTCATTGCCGTCGGGATCACCGCTGCCGCTGCCACGGCAGCGTGGCTCGCCGTCGCACGGGTCGTCCCCGCGCTCCTCGGTCGTGGCAGCGGGGACGGGGCGACGGCGGCCCGCGTCCTCGAGCGCGCCGCGTGGGAGCCGTATGGCTACCAGCTCCGCGAGGGACCCAGGTCGCGGAGCTACAACCTTCCGCTCGTCGTCAAGGTCGCTGCACAGGCGAAACCTAACGTCAGGCTGATCCTGGACTTACAAGACCGCTCGAACTACTACTTCGTCGAGCTCACGGAGGGCCACACGCGCATCGGCAGGGTCGAGAGCGGGCTGGAGGGCGACCTGGGCACACGAAGCGTCCAGGGCCTCGTCCCCGGCGCCAACCGGGTGATCCTCAAGCGGCGCCACGACATCATCGAGGTCGTGCTCAACGATGCCGTGGTGGCACGCGCCGACGACGAGTCGTTCCACGGCGGCAGCATCGGCGCCGGGGTGGTGGGCGATTCGGCGACACTGGAGGTCCGCCCTCCCCAGCCGTGCGACCCGATCTACTTCGCGGACGACTTCATGAAGACGGCGAGCGAGGGGGCCGCCTGGAAGCCGGTCAGCGGCTCGTGGGAGGTGGCGACGCTGCGCAACCCCAGCCTTTCGAGCAACGCCTTTCATTACATCGGCGGCGCGCCCGGCGGCAAGCCCCCCGGCATCGCGGTGCGCGGGGAATGGTTCTGGGACAACTATCGCTTCCGCGCGGCCATCGCCTCTCAAGGGGCCGCCGACGTCGGCGTGTGCTTCTACTACCGCGACCCCGACAACTATTACCTGTTCCGCTGGAACGGCGCGACCCAGCCCGACGGCGCCAAGGTCCGCAAGCAGCTCATCAAGCGCTGGCACGGCAAGGAGACCCTTCTGGCAGAGGTCCCCGGCGGCTACCAACCCGGCATCTGGTACGAGCTGGAGGTCGAGGTCGTCGAGGACCGCATTCGCGCGTTGATTGACGGCCAGGCGATCTTCGGCGCCTCGGACCCCTGCCTGTGCTTCGGCCAGATCGGCCTCTACTCCGCTGTGCCTCCCCCGGGCGAAGCGCACTTCGACGACATCCTCGTGCAGAGCGCCCGGGGGTTCGACGAGGACTTCTCGACAGTGGCCGCCGGCCGATGGCGCCCGCTGGGCGGCTCCTGGGAGCAGACCGTCGAGAAGGACAGGCCGGCCTGCCGCGTCTCGGCCGACGCCCCGGCAAAGGCCATCGCCGGCAGCTCGCGCTGGCGCGACTACACGCTCGCGGCACGCATCCGCCTGCCCGAGCAGACCGTGCCCGCCACCGAGGTGGGCCTGGTGAGCCACTACCTCGACGAGACGAACTACGCGCTCTTCGCCTGGCGGCCTGCCGCGGGGGCCGCCCGTCTCGAGATCCTCGTCGAAGGCAAGCGAACCGTCCAGGAGCACGCCATCGTGCACCGCGCGCCGCCGGGCACGCGGCACCTGCTCGCGGTCGAATGGAAAGGGGGCGTGGCGACGGCCAGCCTCGACGGCCAGCCGGTCGCCTCGGCCTGGGCGCCGGGTCTGCCCCGGGGCGCCGTGGGGCTCTACGCGGCGGAGGCCCAGGCCCTGAGCTTCGAACACGCTCGCGTGGACTTCCCTCTGCCCCCCGAGCCGGTGCTGACGACGCACGAGATCTTCTCGCGCGAGCTGACGATGGAGGTCTGGGCCGGCGCGGCCAACGACTGGGAGGCCGCCACCGAGACCCTCGACGGCGCATCCACGCAGCTCTTCTGGCACAGGGCGGACTTCCAGGGCGATGCCAGCATGCAGATCGAGGTCAAGGAGGTCGAGCTCAAGGCGGACGAGGCGCGCAACGTGCCGCCCGCCCGCCTGCGGCGGTCGTGCCGCATGGTGCTCTCCGCCGAATCCGGCAAGGGGGCACTCAGCGGCTACAACTTCCTCCTCGATTGGCCGGACGCGGCAACGGGCGGAACCGCCTGCAAGGCCACCATCACCCGCCAGGGCACCCGCGCGGCCGAGCGGCGCGTGGCCTTCAGCAGCCCCGTCTACCGCCTGCGCTTCGAGCGCCTGGGGAACCACATCATCGCGTCCGTCAACGACGAGCCGATCCTCGCGGCGAAGGACCCGCATCCCCTCCCAGGCTGTCGGGCCGCGTTTGCCGCCCTCAACTTCCCCATCCGAAGCCACAAGGCCCCCGCCAGCCCCGGCGGAGTGAGGGTCCACACCTTCGGCAGGCAGGACGTGGCGGTCTTCTCCGACACCTTGCGGGTCTACACCTTCAGCAAGGCGGCGAGCGACTGGCGGCCAGCCGCCGGCACCTGGGAGATCAGCAACCGCTGGGAGTGCGACCCGCGCTGGTCGTTCTTCTCGGGCGTGCCCGACGCCTCGTCCCTGGCCGCCATCTGGAACAAGTACGCCTTCGACGGCGACGTGAGCGTGGAGTTCGCCGTCGGCCCCAAGATGGAGACCGCCCGCGGCGGCACGGCCTACCGCTACACCCGCGACTTCAACGTGACCCTCTGTGCGGATGGCAAGGACCTGACGAGCGGCTACAGCTTCCTCTACGGCGGCTGGGACAACAAGGAGACGGCCATCACCCGGGGCAACTCGGTCGTCGCCCGGTGCGCCGCGGTCATCCCCCGTGCCTCCGGCATCCACCGCCGCTGGTTCTACCTCAAGGCCGAGAAGCTTGGCAGCACCCTGAACTTCTACGTGGACGGCTCCCGCGTGCTGACCTACACCGACCCCAATCCCCTCCCAGGCAACCGCATGGCCATCTGGACGTGGGGCAACGGCATCATGGTCTCCCGCGTCCGCATCAGCGCGTCGGCCATCAAGGCTGCCGAGCCGCCCGGCACCCCCCGCGGCCCTTGCCGCTCCCTCTACCGCCAGTGACTGGCGACCGTCCTACTGCGGCTCGCCGGGGGCGGCGGGCGGCTGGGCGTTCTTGTAGTGGCGGAGCAACTCCCCGGCAAGGACCTTCACCACGGCGGCCAGTGGCACGGCGAACACGACGCCGAGGAAGCCCATGAGGTGCCCGAAGACCATGATGGCCAGGAGCACGGCGACGGGGTGGACGCCCACTTTCGGCCCGATGATTTTGGGTATGAGGACCATCCCCGCAAAGGTTTCGCCAAACGCGAAGACCAGGGCGACCCCCAGGGGCTTGAGCAGGCCGACGTAGGGCACAAGCGAGAACAGCAGCGCGGGCAGCATCCCCACCACCAGGCCGAGATACGGCACCATGTCGGCCAGCCCCCCCGCCACGCCGATGAGGATCGCGAAGTCCACCCCACACAGCAGGAGTCCGACCGAGTAGATGCCGCAAAGGGCCAGACACACGACGAGCAGGCCGCGGTAGTAGGCGTGGACGTTGCGGTCGATTTCGCGGAGCACCCGGAGGATGCCTTCCTTGTTGCGCTCGGGGAGCAGTGCCTCGGCCCTGCGGCCCAGGTTGGGCAGGTCCACGAGCAGGTAGGCGGTGACGACGAAGAACAGGACGAACCGGAAGCTGGTGAGGATGATGCCCAACAGCACGCCAAACACTGCGCCGAACCCCTGGAGGACGGAGACCGAGATCTCGCGGAAGTTCTCCCGAATCGTCACGGGCAGGCGCTGAATCGTCTGCTCGATCTGCACGCGAATCTCGTTGGGAATGGTCTCGAAGGCGCCGCGGACGCGTAGAGCGAACGTCTTCCCCTCGGGCTCCGGGCACAGCGCGCGCTCGGCCCGCGGCACCACCCGCTCGACCGTGCGCACCAGGTAGGAGATGCCCAGGGTGATGCCCCCCACGAGCAGCACGGTGAGGGTGAGCATCAGCACGGCGACCACCACGGCACGCGGCAGCCGCAGCTTGACGTGGAAGAACTCGACGGCGGGGCTGACGATGTAGGCGGCCACAACAGCCAGGACGAATGGCGCGATCGTGCTCCGCACCTGGTAGATCAAGGACACCAGGAGGGCGACGCAAGCAGCCACCGCCAGGAACTTCACCCAGCGGCTGCGGAGGACCGACCCCACCGATTCGCGCCCCGGCGGCTCCGACATGTCCATCCCCTGATTCCTCGGCCGCGCGGCGCCGAGCGGCGCCCGCTACTTGACGTCGGGCCCCGGCCCGCCTTCGTCGTCCACCAGGAGCAGGAGTTCATCCGTCCTCACGCGGTCGCGCGGCTGGTTCCGCAGGACGAGCACGCGGGTCGTCCCCTTCCGCAACACCTCCAGGGTCGGCACCCGGATCTCCGTCTGGCACATCGGGCAGTGCAGCGTGTGCCCGGCGGCCCCCGCCTTCACGACCATGCGGTACCGGCAGGTGCACACCAGCACGTATCGCTCGGCCTCTCGGTACGACTCCTCGTCCACCTCCTGCCCCGCCGCAGGCACGACCAGTTGCTGGAGGCACACGGGGCAGCGGATCCGGAATCCGGCGAGGCGCTGCTCCGCAACCAGGTGCTGGCCGCACGAGCACTCGAACTTGAACCGATCGCCCATCGCGCGCCTCCTCTCCCCCCGCTCCGAGCATCTTACCCCGGCGTGCCCAACGTGTCAACCCGAGGCAGAAGGCAAAGGCGACTTGATCGGGGGCAGGCCGGAGCGTACCATGCCCCCGGTCAGCGCCACAACCCAGCAACGTGGGGAAAGGAGAAGGCGTCCGTGGCAAGAGACCGCGTGAACGTGGCCGTCGTCGGCCTGGGAATGGGCCGGCATCACCTGAAGGGCTACTACGACTACCCGCGCTCGCGGGCCGTGGCGATCTGCGACGTGGACGCCGCCCGCCTGGCCCAGTTCGCCGCCGAGTGCAAGATCCCTCCGGAGAACTGCTTCACGGACTACCGGAAGCTGATGGCCTCGGCCCGCAAGCTCGAGCTGGACGCCGTGAGCGTGGCGCTGCCCAACGCCCTTCACGCTCCGGTGACCATCGCCGGCCTGAACGCGGGGCTGCACGTCCTGTGCGAGAAGCCGATGGCGATGAACGTGCGCCAGGCCCGCGCGATGCTGGCCGCTGCAAAGAAGGCCCGCAGGAAGCTGATGATCAACTTCTCCTACCGCTTCATGCCGCAGACCCAATCGCTCAAGAGCGTCGTGGCGAGCGGGGCCATCGGCGAGGTGTACTACGGCCGCACGGCCTGGTATCGCCGCCGCGGCCTGCCTGGGTTCGGCGGCTGGTTCGGCCAGAAGAAGCTCTCGGGCGGCGGCCCAGTCATCGACCTGGGGGTCCACCGCATAGATATGGCCATGTGGCTCATGGGCAGCCCCAAGCCGGTGTCGGTCTCGGCCAGCACGTATAGCGTCATCGGCGCCCGCGTGGCCAAGGAGCAGCGGAAGACCTTCGACGTCGAGGACATCGGCGGCGCCTTCATCCGCTTCGACAACGGCGCCACGCTCCTGGCCGAGGCGAGCTGGGCCGGCTTCACGCAGAAGCGCGAGGAGATGATCACCCAGCTCCTCGGCACCAAGGGCGGCATCCTCCACTCCAACGTCAACGAGACCTACGAGTTCGAGGCCCGCGTGTTCACCGAGCACGACGGGGCGCTGTGGGAGACCAAGCTCCAGCAGGGCCTCGCCCCCTGCCCCACCGCGTACCAGGAGTTCGTCAACGCAATCATCGAGGGCCGCGAGACCATCGCCCCGGGCGAGCACGGCTTCGCCGTCCAGCAGATCCTCGACGCCATCTACCAGTCCGCCGCCACCGGCAGGGAAGTGCGAATCAAGGCGTGACCGTGGCCAAGACCCTCGTCGCAGTATCGGCCCATGCCGACGATGCCGAGCTGAACGCCGGCGGCACACTCGCCAAGTGGGCCGCTGCCGGCGGCGCCGTCCACGTCGTCATGGTCACCAACAACTGCTCCGGCTCGATGATCCCGCCCGGCGGCGATGAGCGCGCCGCCCGTCGCCTCCCGCCCGACGAGACCATGGCCATCCGCCGCCGCGAGCAGGAGGCCGCGGCGGCTCTCCTGGGCGCCAAGGTGCACTACCTCGACTACCCCCAACGCCACTACTGGGACGGCTCGCAGGCGATCACGATCAGCTACGGCGCAATCCCCCATCCAGTGCCCAATTCCGCCATTCCGCATTCCGCATCCCGCATTCGGCAGTTGCCGCCCCTGGTCATCGCCTTCCAGCAGCCCGAGCACGTGGCGCGCCTGGCGGACCTGTTGGCCAGCCTGCGACCCGATCTCGTCCTCACGCAAACGCCCATTGACCTCGACCCCGAGCACCACGCCGTGGCCTCGATGGCCTGGCAGGCGTTCCGGCTCGGCCTCCGCGCCCTCCGCGGGGCCACGCTGCGCTTCTGGACGCCCGGAAGCTCCTGCCAGGACGGCTTGCTCGACCCAGGCTACGACCACGTCGAGGACATCTCGGACCACTTCGAGGCGAAGCTGGCCCTCTGCCGCTGCCACGCCAGCCAGATGACGCGTCTCCGCCTGGACATGGTGGAGCGCAGGGCCGCACAGTGGGGCCAGCGACTCGGCGTCCGCTACGCCGAACCGTTCAGGACCGCGAACGCTTGACCATGCGCACATCCCTCTGCCGCCGCGTGCTCCTCCTCCTGCTTCTGGCGCTGCCGCCGGCCGACTTCGCGGCCGGCGAGCCGGCGCCGCTGCGCATCGTGCCCGTGCCCCGCGAGGTGGAGCGGGGCGCCGACCAGCCGCTGGGCGAGGTGCTCCTGGTTCTCCCGCCCGACCCTTCGGAGCTGACCACCGCGGCCGCGGAGGAAATCCGGCTGCGGCTCAGGGAACTGGACGCCCCGGCGCCGAAGACCGTGACCGCGGGCGCCGCGGAGGGCGAAAGCTGGCGCGGCTGCCGCATCGAGCTGGCCCTCGCCGCCGCAGGCGACGCCGCCCCAGTGCCCAAGGCCCCACAGGGCTACTGGCTCGACAGCACGGACGCCACGCGCGTCCGCCTCGTCGGCCGCGACGAGCCGGGGCTGTTCTGGTCCGCCGTGACCTGCCGCCGGCTGCTCCGCAAGGGCGACAACGGCCAGGCGATCCTCGCCTCCGCCCGCATCCGCGACTGGCCGGACTTCCCGCTCCGCGCCATGAGCCGTCTCGGCAGCTACCATCGCGAGCGCTCGGAGCATGGCCTCCTCGAGGCCATGAGGCGCAGCCGCGCCGAGCCGGGGCGCTACGCCGACGCCTACGTGTACGAGACCAAGCGGGTCCTCGATTTCCTGGCTCGCCTCAAGCTCAATCTCGTCTGGCTCCCCCTCACGGGCGTGCCCGTGGAGCTCGACGAGTTGGCCCGAGAGCTCGGCGGCGCGGACCGGGCCGAGACGTTTCTGGCCATGCTCCGCCGCGTCACCGACCACGCCCGCGCCCGCGGCATCACCGTCTGCGAGGTCGTCACCTGCCACGTCGCCACGTCGCCGGACGACGACGCCGACCCCGTGGCGTCGCGCTGCGTGTGCAACCGCGGCCAGAAGCGCTACTACTGCTGGAGCCTCGACGACTGGAGCCGCCGGCGCGCCGAACAGGCCGCCAGGCTCTTCGCCAGGGCCGGCTACCGACTCGTCGCGCTCCAGCTCCCCGACGGCGGCGGCCTGGCCAATCCCGGCCACTGGAACGACCGCTGCAAGAGCTGCCAGGCCCGCTGGGGCAACGACCGCGCCGCCGCCGATGCACACCTCGTCGCCCTCTGGCGCCAGGCATTCAGCAAGCACGCCCCCGACACGGCCCTGGCCGTCATCCAATACCCCGCCGACCCCAGCATTCTGCTTCAGCCCGACGACCCGAGCTACGAGCCCGCGTGCCGCTACTGGGCCGACCTGCACAAGCATCTGCCGAACGACCCCCCCCTCGCCGTGTGCGTGCGCGAGTGCGCGCGGCCCGCCGTCGCCGCCTTCTACAAGCTCTTCGACGCACGCCCCATCCTCGCCCAGTGGATGGCCGACTCCACGTCGGGCGACCACCACTGGTGCCCGCTCCTCACCAGCCGCGCGCGCTTCGCCAAGACCTTCCGCGAGCCAGGTCGCAGCGTGTGGGTGCTGGGGGCCTCGTCGTCCTGCGCGCCGGTCGCGGCTGCGGCGGCGGCCCAGTATCTCTGGAACGCCGAGTCCCCGGGCGCAGAGCCCTGGCAGGGCGACCTGGACATCGAGCGCGACGGGGCCGGCCCCGCCGCCTGGACGGAGACTCTGCTCCCCGCATTCGCGGCCGAGGCATTCGGCGACAAGGCGGCCCCCTGGCTCCTCGACGCCCTCCAGGGCTGCATCAGTCCCTCCTACTGCCTCCTGCCCGGCGACGTGGCGCGCATGGCCGAGACCCCGAACACCGCGGCCCGCATGCGCCAGCAGTACGAAGCCCTCCTGCGCGCCAGCGGCGGGATCGAGCGCGTGTGGCAGCGCTTCGAGGCCGGCGAACGCCACGTCGTCTTCGCCGACACCGCCCCGTACTTCTACGGGCTCGGCGAGCAGGTGGCGCGCTCGCGCGTCTGGGCCAGCACCCACTGGGCCAGCCTGCGCGTGGCCGAGGCCCTGCGCACCGGCGAGCCCAGGGCCGCCATCGCCACGGAGCTGGCCGACGCCATCCGCCGCGTGGCCGCCGATGCCGCACTCGCCGCCCGGATGGACGCGCGAGTCGCCGCCCGGCCCAGGGCCGGCAAGGCCGACTACAGCCGCTGGTTCGCCCGGCCGCTGCGGGCCCGCTACGACGACACGGCCTACGGCCATCTCACCGACCGGCTCCACCGGCTCCTGCGCCTGGTGAACGGTCGAATGGTCGAGCTCCGCCCGGCCCCCGACGACTCCCCGCACCCCTGCCCTCTCCTGCCGGACGACGGGCGCGACCTGGCCCTCCGCGGCAAGGGCGCGACCACGCTCAGCATCGTGCCCTACCCCACCCAGGGCAACAGCAGGACCGCGATCCAGATCGAGGGCCTCACGCAGCCCTGGCACGACGGCCTCTCCGTCGGCTTCCCGCCCGTGGACGTCGCCGAGCACGTGAAGGCAGGCGGCGTGCTCCGCTTCTGCCTCAACGGCGGCGGCGCCGGCAACCAGCAGCTCACCTTCTGGCTCTACGCCCGCACCGACGCCGGCGGCGCCACGCCGGCGGACGCCAAGGACTGGGCGTGGGTCTCCCTCACGGACTACGTGGAGGTGGACGACCTGGAGGCCACCTGGCAGCTCGTCACCATTCCCCTCGACCGCCTGCTGCCCAAGGGCTACACCAAGGTGGTCGGCTTCGGGATGAACAACTCGACCCACAACGAGGTCTGCGGCCCGCTCTGGCTCGACTCGATGTGCGTGACTGCGCGCGGCAGCCCCATCGAGGCCGACGTCCCGGTCCGGGAGCCGCCGGCGCAGCCGCCTGCCACCGAGGCGCGGGTGCTGGCCTACGGGCTTCAGCCCTCGACCTACGTCACGGCCAACGGCATGGCGAACCGCCTGATGCTCGCGCTCAAGGTCGTCGGCAACGGCTCGCTGAGCAACGTGCGGATCACCCTCCGGCTCCTCTCGCCCGACGGCGAGCTGCTCCACTCCGATCAGGCGGTCGCCGCCGAGCGCATCCGCACCCCGTGGTGGTCCACGTCGCTACGGTACGACCTCAAGTGCCTGGCCCCCAAGGCCAGCCTCGAGATGATTCTGACCAGTAGCGAGGTCAAGGGAACAGGATCCGTCGTCGTCAGATGGTAGGAGAACCTCCGTGTCGCCCAGGCAACTCGTCGGCTGTCTCGCCGCGTTCACCCTTGCGTCGGGCCAGGCGCGGCCCGCCGAGCCCGTCTTCCCCGCCGCCACATGGGCCAAGAAGGCCCCTGACGAGGTGGGCATGGATGCGGCGAAGCTCGATGCCTTCGCCAAAGCCGTCGGCGGGCGCGGCTGCGTGACCCGCCACGGCTACATGGTCTACACATGGGGCGACGCGACGAAGCGGGGCGATGTGGCTTCGGCCTGCAAGCCGTGGTTCAGCCACTTCCTCTTCAAGGCTCTCGAGGACGGCAAGATTAAGAGCCTGGACGACACGGTACGCCTGATCGAGCCACGCCTTGCCCACCTGAACCCGCACCTGAAGTACAAGGACAGCCTGATCGCCTGGCGCCACCTCGCCAACCAGACCTCCTGCTACGGCGTGATGGAGGAGCCGGGAACGGCCTTCGACTACAACGACTGGCAGATGGCCCTCTTCTGGGACATCCTGTTCCTCAAGGTCCACGGCGTCACGTATGAGACCGTGGACGAGAAGGTCGTCGGCCCGCTGCTCGCCGAGCCGATGCAGTGCGAGGACAAGCCGACGTTCATGGCCTTCGGCACGAAGAACCGCGCGGGCCGCGTCGCCGTCTCGCCCCGCGACTTCTGCCGCTTCGGCCTGCTCTATCTGCGGAAGGGCAAGTGGGGCGACAAGCAACTCCTCGCCGAGAAGCACGCGGCGATGGCCGTCGCCTCTCCCCTGCCCAACTCCATCCCGCGGACCCGAGGCCGCGCCGCCCAGATGCTCCCCGACCAGCGGACCCTGGGCTCGAGCAACGTCCCCGACAACCAATGCGACCACCTGGGCAGCTACAGTTGGCTCTGGTGGACCAATGGCGTAGACCGTGCCGGCATGCGCCACTGGCGCGACGCGCCGCCCGACGCCTACGGCGCCTTCGGCCACGGCGGCCCGCGCGCCATGGTCGTCATCCCCAGCCTCGACGTCGTCCTGAGCTGGAACGACGCGAGCATCAAGAGCCGCGACGCCGAAAACGAGGCGCTCCGCCTCCTCGTCGCATCCGTGAGGAGAGACCGATGACCGTGCGGTGGATCCTGGCCCTCTCAGTCCTGTCGTCCTTCTGCCTCGCGGGCGAGCCTTCGTGGAAGGCGGTTGGCTGGGGCGGGGGCGGCTTCTTCTGGTCGTGCGCCTTCCACCCGACCCGCGACGGCGTGATCTACCTGGGCGGCGACGTGGCCGGCGCGTACAAGACGGACGACAAGGGCAAGCACTGGCGCTTCATCAACCGCGGCCTCGCCGACTACGCGGTCTACGCACTGGCCGCCAGCAAGGCCAGCCCCGACACCCTTTACGCGGGAACGGTCGGCGGCCTGTGCAAGAGCACCGATGCCGGCGAGCACTGGGCGTTCCTCGAGGAGACGGCCCGGGGCAAGCTCGACCTGTCGGTCGAGCGCTCGGCCAGCGTGCGGCCCATCGCGGCCGATCCGGCGAACCCCGGCGTCGTGTACGCCGGCTCCCGACACGGGAAGCTCTACAAGTCGGAGGATGGCGGGCAAACGTGGCGGAAGCTTGACTACCTCCAGGCCTTCGCCGACCAGCCGCGGCCGACGGCTCCGCCGGCCTTCCAGGGCAAGGGCTGCCTGGCGCTCACCTTCGAGAGCGAGGCCGGCGACTGGGACAGGAACGGCCGGGCCGAGAAGGGCTTCTTCCCCAAGGCATTAGACGCCTCAGCCTACGCCCGAGTCACGGCGCGGTTCTTCGTCCCCGCCGGCGCGCCCAAGCTCCAGGCCCAGCTCGTAGTGCAAAGCGGCGCCAAGTGGCTCTGGCAGCAAGGCCCCTTCACGGACGCCAAGCCCGGGGAGTGGACCGAGGCGGCCCTCGACCTGGCCGGGCTCAATGACCTGGGCGACGTGCACTTCGTCTACTTCGTCGTCCGCTCGCCAGAGCGGGGCTACAAGGGCGAGGTCTACCTGGATGCAGTCACGCTCCATCCCGCAGCGGAGGGCGGGAAAGCCGTCGTCCTCGGCGACTGGGAGAAGCCAACCGACACCGAGGGCTGGGGCGCCAATCGGAAGATCAAGGACGCCCTGTTCGTCACCGAGGTCCGGCAGTCGGCGGACCTCGAGCGGAAGGAGAAAGGCGTCATCTCGTCCGTGGCCGTCGCGGAGAGCGACCCGAAGCTCCTGTTCGTCACGAGCACCGAGTTCGGCCTGCTGCGGAGCGAGGACGGCGGCGGCACATGGAAGCATCTGCCAACACCCAAGAGCGGGGCCTGCGTGGCCGTCGCGCCGAGCGACCCGAGCATCGTCTACGCCGCCTTTCGGCAGGAGGGCATTCGCCGCTCGACCGACAGGGGCGCCACGTGGAGCCTCGCCAACGACGGCATCAAGCAGGGCTGCTCCATCCGCGAGGTCGCGATTGACCCGCGCGATCCGAACACCGTGTACTGCATCGGCGCAGTCAACTGGGAGGGCTACTTCTACCGCTCGACCGACGGAGGGCGCTCCTGGGAGGAATCGCGGACACTGAAGCGCGACTTCGACTCCGACCCGACCTGCCCCGAGGACTACGGCGGCCGTGCCGCGGGAACGTGCCCCCTGAGCACGCCCGGCAACCTGGCCGTCAACCCCGCGCGCCCTACCGAGCTGTTCATCGCGGCCAACTGGCGCAACGCCTTCAGCCCCGACGGCGGCAGGACGTGGGAGCAACGCGACCGCGGCGCCGACATCACGTGCACGACCGACATCCGCTTCGTCGGCGGCAAGACCTACGTGACCGCGATGGACGAGGGGCTCCTGGTCAGCGAGGACGACGGCGCGACGTGGCGGATCCTCTGCCCGCTCAAATACTCCACCGCCCTCAGCGGCCACCAGTGGCGGGTGCATGTTTCGCCGAGCGCCGAGAGAATCGTCACCACCTGCTCGCTGTGGGAGAGGCCGTCGGACTGCGTTGTCGTGAGCGAGGACGGCGGCAAGTCGTTCACCACGCACGCCGAGGGGCTGCCCGCGCGCCGCCCCACGGCCAACACGATGTGGGGACAGGGCTACGCCCGCGCCCTCGCCGCCGACCCGAGCGACCCCAACGTGCTCTACCTGGGCATCGACGGCGACCCCACGCCCGGCCAGAACCCGGGCGGAGGCGTGTTCAAGTCCACAGATGGCGGCCGCACGTGGCAGCGGCTCGCCGCGCAGCCCGGCAGCCGGCGGATGTTCTACGGGCTGGCCGTGGACCCGACGGCCCCGAAGCGCCTCTATTGGGGCGCCTGCGGCGCCGGCGGCGGACTCTACCGCAGCGACGATGGCGGGGCGACCTGGAGCCGCGTGTTCGGGAACGAATCCTGGGTCTTCAACGTGGCCGTCTCGCCGACCGGCGTCGTCTACTGCCCCGGCGCGAACCTCTGGCGCAGCGACGACCACGGGGCGACCTGGAGGAAGCTCACGAGCTTCGAGGGCTCGACCGCCATCGTCGGCCTCGAGATCAACCCGAAGGACGAGAAGGTGATCTGGCTGTCGCGCGCGAGCTGGGGCACAGGAGCCGTCGGCTCGGTGCACGAGAGCGCCGACGGCGGCGCCACCTGGCGCGACATCACGACCGACCTGCCCTACGTCAAACCCACAGTCCTCCGCTTCAACCCCGCCACGGGACAGCTCTGGGCGGGAGGCGTGGGCCTGTTCAAAACGGCCCGCGCTACTGCCCCCAGACCTTCTTCAGCACCTTGAACATCTCGGGATCGTGCTCCTTGACCTCCGGGCGCACGAAGGGATAGAAGTCGTTCGTGCCGAAGTATGCCTCGGAAAGCTCGGCGAAGTACTCCTGGTCGTTGTTCAGCGCGTAGGCCCGCTTCTTCCCCCCCTGGTAGTAGAGCACGGATTCGTAGGACTTGCTCTCCACCGCTCGCTTGAACGCGGCCTTGATGTCGGGCTGGTCGTAGCCGAGCACCTGGTGGTGATAGGCGTGGGCCAGCTCGTGCAGGACCATGTTCGGCTGGCACTCGGCCCAGTTGAGGAAATTCGTGGGGCCGCCGATCTCGACGGACTTCTCCTTCTCGGGGTTGAAGCCGTGGCCTTCGAGCCACCCGCGCGACGGGTGATAGCAGGCGCACGTGACCTTCGGATTCTCCTCCACCCAGAAGCGCACCTTCCGCAGCTTCTCGACCGCGGGCGCGGGCACCACGCGGGTGATGTCGTAGAGCCTCGCGCCGAGGAGCTTCAGCGTCCTCTCGCCCAGTTCCTTCTTCTCGTCGAGGAGCTTCTTGTGGACGTGGACGGTCCAGCCCTCAATCGTCTGCACCGAGTAGTTGGCCGTCGGCTCGAAGGCGGGCTGGGCCGTCACAAGAACGCAGGCGGCGAGCAGAAGTGGGTTCATGGTCTCCGTTCCCCAAGAGGCGCCGCCTCCCCCATTCACCCTACCACAAGGCTCGTCTCGATTGCAATCGGGGCTTCGGGCCGCTAGAATCGGCTCATCCACAACCAAGGAGCCCACCCAATGGCAAAGCGCCGTCCTGACAAGCCGAATGTCATCGTCTTCTTCACCGACCAGCAGCGGTGGGACGGCTCGGGTCTCTTCGGCAACCCGCTCGACCTCACGCCGAACTACGACCGCGTGGCCGTGCAGGGCACGCACTGCCAGCTCGGCTTCACCTGCCAGCCCGTGTGCGGCCCGGCGCGCGGCGTGCTCCAGACGGGCCTCTATGCCACCGCGTGCGGGGTGTGGCGAAACGGCCTCGCCCTCCAGCCCGACGCCACGACGCTCGCCCACTGCTTCAACGACGCCGGCTACCACACCGCCTACATCGGGAAGTGGCACCTCGCCAGCAAGAACGTCGTGCCCGTCGAGGAGCAAGGCGGCTACCAGGATTGGCTCGGGGCCAACGTGCTCGAGTTCTGCTCCGAGCCGTACAACTGCGTGATGTACGACAAGCAGGGCCGCGAGGTGAAGCTGCCCGGCTACCGCGTGGACGCGCAGACCGATGCCGCCATTCGCTACATTGACGCCCACCAGGCCGAGCCGTTCTTCCTCTTCATCTCCTACCTCGAGCCGCACTTCCAGAACCACCTCGACGACTACCCCCCACCCGATGGCTATCGCGAGCGCTACACGGGCCGCTGGATTCCGCCCGACCTGGCGGCCCTCGGCGGCTCGACCCACGCCCACCTGGGCGGCTACTGGGGCATCATCAAGCGGCTCGACGAAGCCTTCGGCCGCCTGCTCGACGCCCTGAAGAGCCTGGGCCTCACCGAGGACACCATCGTGCTCTTCACCAGCGACCACGGCTGCCACTTCAAGACCCGCAACGCCGAGTACAAGCGCTCGTGCCACGAAAGCTCGATCCGAATCCCCATGGCCCTCACGGGGCCGGGCTTCTTCGGGGGCGGATGTCTGCGCCAGCTTGTCAGCCTGGTGGACATGCCGCCCACGCTCCTCGATGCCGCGGGCATCCCCGTGCCATCGGACATGCAGGGCCGCTCGATCCTGCCGCTCACCCGCGGCTCCACCCAGGGCTGGCCCGAGGAGGCCTTCGTCCAGATCAGCGAGGCCCAGGTCGGCCGCTGCGTCCGCACCCATCGCTGGAAGTACAGCGTCTCCGCCTCCGACCAGACCGGCTGGAAGGACTCCGCCTCCGACCGCTACGTCGAGGAGTTCCTCTACGACCTCGCCGCCGACCCTCACGAGCTGGACAACCGCGTGGGACTCGAGTCCCACCGCAAGGTGGCCGACGTGCTGCGCGAGCGGCTCACTCGGCGCATGGTCGAGGCCGGCGAGGCCGCCCCGATCATCGAGCCTGCGCCGCCGAGGAAGGGCGGGCAGAAACGTGTCGCATCTGAGGAGGAACTGATGTGACGAGCATGCGTTTCGTCGTCCTGGCCCTGGCGCTCGCCGTCGCGGCGGAGGCCGAGACCGTGAAGGTCATCGAGGACTTCGAGCAGCCCAAGGGCGAGGGCTGGGAGCAGGCGGCCGACGCCCCCGTCGGGAAGGGCGCGGGGGCAACGCCGAACGTCTTCACCAAGTGGGGCGGCCTCGGCCTCCGCGTCGAGGGCGTGCCCGACGACGCCGATGGCATCTCGTTCTGGATTCGCACCGACGACGGCCTCACCGCGGCCCTCACGCTCGGCCTCTACGAGTGGGACGAGAAGCAGGAGATGGAGGCCCTCGGCTGGCGGCTGTGGGCCACGCCCACCTGGCAGCACTACACCTTCCCCCTCGCCGGGGCCAAACACGTCTGGGCGCGGAAGGGCGACGGGAAGCTCGACCGCAGGGCGGTGCGGACCGTGCGGTTTCAGCGCCTGCTCTGGACCGGCGGCTTTGCCAGCGCCAGGGTCGTCTTCGACCAGGTCGAGTTCGTCAGGGGCGCGACGGGCACAGCCATCGAGCGCAAGCCGAGCGAGACCGCGATCGCGGTGAACGCGGGCCGCACGGTTGCCAGGACCAAGCGCTTCTGGCGCGCGATCTCGGTGGCCGACACGGTCGAGCAGAACACCCACTTCCAGGGCCCCGAGGGCGGGGCGATGCGCATCATCGGCGCCGACCGCACGTTCGACTACGCCCGCATCGCCTGGCACGTGAACCGCCACAGCAGCGCCTGGGTGAAGTACGACTACGGAAAGCCCCTCTACACCGAGGACGCGGCCGGCAAGCCGCTCTACGACTTCTCGGGCCAGGACGCCGTGATCGAGAACATCCGCAAGTGCAACCTCCACCCGATGGTGCTCCTGCACTGCATTCCCCGCGAGATCGCCGCCGAGCCGCCGGCCGACGAGCGACGGGGCACCGCCTCGCCCCCGGCCGACTACGCCAAGTGGCGCGCGCTCGTCAAGGCAGTCGTCCAGCACTATGTCGAGAAGTACAGCGCCGAGGAAGTCGCACAGTGGTACTGGGAGATCTGGAACGAGCCGGACCTCTGGTGGCACAACTGGAAGCTGAAGGGCAAGCACGCCGGCTACGACGAGTACTTCAGGCTCTACGACCACGCCGCCGCGGCCATCCGCGAGGCGCTGCCCGAAGGCAGGATCGGCGGGCCCGCGGTGGCGGGCTATCCGCGCGACTACCCCATGCAGCTCCTCCGCCATGCCGTCGAGGGGAAGAACGCCGTGACCGGCCAGGCGGGCGCGCCCCTCACCTTCCTCTCCCACCACGCCTACGACGGCGCCTTCGGCCAGATGATCAAGCTCGACGAGGCCAGGAGCATCCTGGCGAAGTACGCCAAGGAGAGGCCCTTCGAGGTCCAGGTCACCGAGTACGGCAACGCGATCTGGGGCCACGAGCACGCGGGACGCTACCAGGCCGCCTCACTGTGCCAGATGATTGACGCCTGCCTCTACGCCGCACGACAGGACGCCACCCGGGTGGACGGCCTCTACTGGTTCGGCGTCATGCGGTCGTTCGGCGGCGACTGCGACGCCTTCTTCACCGCGCCGCACGCCAAGGCGCGCCAGCAGATCACCACGCTCTTCCTCCACGTCAAGGGCACCGTGCTGGCGAAGCCGGTCTACAACGCCTACCGGATGCTGAACTACCTGGACACAAACTGCCTCGAGGTCTCGGGCGCGCACCTGGGCGAGGACGTGCACGCCATCGCAACGCTCTCGGACGACGCCCGGCGCCTGACGGCCCTCCTCTACCGCCACGACGCCGCCAACCCCACTACCAAGGGCGCGGCCCGGAAGGTCGAGCTGAGGATCGACAACCTCCCCTTCGACGGCAAGGCCGGCCTCCGCGAGTTCCGCATTGATTCCTCGCACAGCGACGTCTACGCCGCCTGGGAGGCCGAAGGCTCCCCTTCCCATGCCGCCATCACTGCCGACCAGGTCAAGCGCATCAAGGCCCACGACCCGCTCGAAACGGCCCGTCCCGAGCAGGCCGTCACCCTGACCAAGGGCGGGACGTGGAACACCAGCGTCGAGCTAGACCCGCACGCCATTGCCCTTCTTGTGCTCACGGCAGGCAAGTGACGGGAGCCGGGGCAGGAAACCGGGCTGGCCTGCCCTTGCAATCGCGTCGGGGGTGGGATAGAATACCAATGACGAGGCGGCGTGAGGCTATCGAACGCCGTCGGGGTCGCCGCTCCCGCGTCGCTGAGCGCGGGCGGTCCAGGCGCCTGGTCAGCCCTCCCGTCGCGGGCCGCCAGGCAGGCTCTATGCGAAAGGAGGTGATCTAGTGGACGACTGTAGATGTATGAGGTGGCCGTCGACCTGATAGGTCGACGGGCCTTTCAGGCCCGGCGGCCACTCGGTTCGTGGAGCCGGCGTCTGCTTCGGCAGGCGCCGGCTCCTTTTTGTTCGCGGCGCGCCGAAGAGCGCTTGCGGCCGCCACGCCCCCGGCGCTACTGTGTGGGCGCCAATGGATGCCAGGACCCGCGACCGCCTCACCCCGCGTTCGCTCGTGATCGGCACGGCACTCGTCGTGCTGATCAACATCGGCGCGCCGTATTCGCTCTACCAGCTCCACTCGTCGCAGTGGGCGATCAGCTATCTGCCGCTGAGCGTGGTTTTCTTCTTCTTCGTCCTCGTGCTGGCCAACCTCGGCGTTCGCCGCGCCCTGCCCGCCCTGGCCCTCTCCCGCACGGAACTGGTCGTCATCTTCATCATGGCCCTGGTCGGCGCGTCCATCCCCACCTGGGGCACGGCGTCGTACCTCGTCTCGCTCATCGCGGCGCCGTTCTCCCACCAGGCGACGCCCGAGAACCTGTGGGCCGACTACCTGCACCCGCACCTGCGCAACTGGCTCGTGCCGACGGATGACTCTGCCCTCCGCTGGTTCTACCTCGGCCTGCCGAAGGGCGAGAGCATCCCGTGGCACGCGTGGGCGGGGCCGCTGGCCTGGTGGATCGCCTTTCTCTTCGCCCTCTTCGTGCTGTGCCATTGTGTGGTCGTGGCGCTCCGCCGCCAGTGGGTGCAGCACGAGCGCCTCTCGTTCGCGCTCATGGAGGTGCCGCTCCACATGGTGGCGGAGCCCGAGCCGGGCCGCCACGTCCCGCCGTTCCTGCGTCGGGGGCTGTTCTGGCTCGGCTTCGGCCTGCCGATGTTCCTCGTGCTCTGGAACGCGGTGAGCTACTTCGACCCGCCCTTCCCCGCGATCCCGACGAACTGGGGCATGGCGTCGCTGGGGCCGGGCTTCCCGTCCTTCGCCCTCCACGTCAACTTCGCCCTCGTCGGCTTCACGTTCTTCATCCACCGCGAGGTGGCGTTCAGCATCTGGTTCTTCGTGATGCTCTCGATGATCGAGGAGGGGGTGCTGAATCGGCTGGGCTACACGATCGCCGACCGCGAGTGCTACACGCTGGGGATGCCGGCCCTCGGCTGGCAGAGCTTCGGCGCGATGTGCGTGATGGTCGCGACCATCGTGTGGATGGCGCGGCGCCACCTGGCCGCCATCGTGCGGGGCGCCTTCGCCCGCAGGCCCTCGCCCGAAGAGGCCGAGGAGATGATGTCGTACCGCGCCCTCGTCGTCTCCGCCCTTCTCTCGCTCGTGTTTATCGTGGTCTTCCTGCGGCGGTCGGGCCTCAGCTATCCCGTCGTCGCCGTCTTCTTCACCGTCGTGATGGTCCTCTACGTCGGCGTGACGCGGATCGTGATGGAGGGCGGGCTGCTGTTCATCCGTGGGCCGCTGATCGCCCAGACGTTCACCAACTTCGCCGTCGGCACGGAAGCCGTCGGCGCGGCGGGCGCCGCCTCGCTAGGGCTCCACTACTCGTGGGCGCACGAACTGAAGGGCTTCTTCATGACCGCCTCGGCACACGGGGCGAAGCTCTCCGACGCGGCCCCTCGACAGCGGCGGGCGATGACCTGGGTGATCCTCTACGCCGGCCTCCTCGCCCTTGTCGTCTCGACGCTGTTCACCGTCTGGATGGCCTATCGCTGGGGGGCCATTCAGTTCGAGGGCTGGATCTTCGGCCGCGGCTCGAGCATCGGCTACGACGAGGTGATCCGCCACATGCGCAACCCCCACGGCCCCGACACGGCGCGCCTCACCTGGATGGGCATCGGGGCCGGGGCGATGAGCGTGCTCACCCTCCTGCGCTACCGCTTCGCCTGGTGGCCGCTGCACCCCATTGGCCTGCCCGTCGCCATCTGCTCGTACCCCATCAACTACTTCGTCCTCTCCTTCTTCCTCGGCTGGGCGGCGAAGACGATTGTCCTGCGCGTCGGCGGGGGCCGCGCCTTCGACCGCGGCAAGTTCTTCTTCCTCGGCATCATCCTGGGCTTCTTCACCGCCTGCGGCATCTCGTTCCTCATAGACTTCCTCTGGTTCCCCGGCCAGGGCCATCCCCTCTACGGCTACTGAGTTGGACCGTCGCCCAGACCCCGGAGGCCAGTTCTACATTATATTCAACTGCTAAGTGTCTATTTCGCAGCAGGTTACAACTGGTCCAGAAAAAACTGCGTAGGAACGCGTCTGACGCATTCCGGAGGGCACATTGGGCTCCTGATACCTTTGGGCGACTTGGGCCGCCCGCCGGAGGACACAAGCGTAGCGCTGTGCTTGGCTTAGGGAGATCGCCTTCCCTCCCCCATTCCGCGCTCCGGAAGGCCCCAAATCGCCTCTGGCTGCGTCGCCTTTTCCAGACACCATGTTCCTCCCATCTGGCCGCCAACCGGGAGCGCTCACCGAGGCAATACCTCAGGAGGAATGGGCGGCATGTCACTATTGAAATCCCGGCCAGCAGCGCGTATCATAGCTCCCGTGGCCAAGTGACCCTGTACTCGTGGAGGGCCTATCGTGGCGAAGATCGAGCGAGGGCCGTGCGGCGAGACGTTCGCCGAGATGAAGGGGGTCTCCCTCTCACTACAGCGCACGACGATTCTGGACCACGTGGACCTCAAGGTCATGCGGGGCGAGCTCCTCGCCATCGTGGGCATCAACGGCGCCGGCAAGTCCAGCCTGCTCCGCTGCCTCGCGGGAATGTGGAAGCCGACCAAGGGCGAGATCACGGTTGACGGCCTTGACCGCCAGACGGACGACCTCGCCATCCGCCGCTTCACCGCCTACCTGCCGCCCGACCCCGCGCTGCACAGCTTGAGCATCCGCGAGAACATCCGCATCTTCGCCGAGGCTTACGGCATCGAGGAGGCCGAGTATCTGCGGCGAATGGACAGCCTGCTCCGCATGTTCGACCTCAAGGACAAGCAGGACAAGAATGCCTCGCTCCTCTCCCGTGGCGAGTTGAAGAAGGCGTGCCTCGCCGCCGTGCTGGTCACGGGCGCACGGTTCTACATCCTCGACGAGCCGTTCACGGGCGGCATTGACCCGCGCGGCTACGACTCCCTGCGTCGCGTGCTCAACCAGCTTGCGGCGAACCGTGACGTCACGGCGGTCTTCGCCACGCAGGTGCTCGAACTCGCGACGAGTCTCGCCGACCGCATCGCGGTGGTCAACTACGGCCGCGTCCTGGCCATCGGCACCGAGGCGGAACTTCGGGCGGCGTCGGGCCTCGGCCCCGAGGCCCCGTTCAGCGAAGTCTTCGCCCGCCTGGCCTCGAAGGACAGCACGGTGCCTATCGAGCAGTTCCTCGCCTCGCTGGGGACACGGGAATGAGCCAGCACTGGCCGCTCGGCAAGGGCCGCTACTTCGCGTCATTCGTCCATTCCTGCCTCGCGGCGAGTCTGGCGGCGTTCGGGCTTCTCCTCGCCACTGTCCTTGTCCTCGACGCGCTCAAGACGGAACACGACGTCGCGTCATCCTGTGCCTTCTGGGCCGCAGCGGCATTCGTGTTTGCTGGGATGCAGGGCGCTCTGATCCTGCTCTTCCGCCCGCCGGTTCTTGCGACACTCCTTCCCACGCCAGCCGACGAAGCCGCCATCTACAGCGCGCTCGACCCCCTTGAAAGCCTTCCGTACAGGGTGGTGCCGTATGTCCTGGGGGTCTTCGCCACGCTCGCGTTTCAGAGGCGCCCAACTCCCGCCTCGGTGGCGTGTGTCTTCACCGTATGCATGCTCTTCCGCCTCTTCCTGCCAATTCTCGCCGTCCTCGGAGTGCGGCTCAGGAAGCTGTTCGTTCCGTGGGGCCACTGGCTGCTGTGGGCCGCGGCGATCGGCACCATTGTGGGCTTGTGCTCGGAGTGGCCAGCGAGGAGCAATGCGATAGCGTTGTCCGTTGCCGCGCTGTGCTCGGGCTCGTTCTGGGTGAACCTCGCGGCTGGGGTCGCGTGCATCCCCCTTGCCTGGCCGGTTCGGTCGTGGGCTCGGCGCGCGATGCGCCGCCAACTGCGACGCGAGGAATTGCTCGAACTGGCCTATCCGCTCGTCGTGGAGAGGGCGGCCAAGCCGCGGAAGCTCCTGCTGGAGGCGATTGGCGGCGGCAAGCGCCTCCGGCGCTTCGCCTTCCTCGCCCAAGAGGCCACTGGGCTGTACCGCCCCAGGGACTGGGGCAAGGCAGCGGTCGTCTGGGTGACGGCGTTCGTGCCGATGCTCTTCATAGTCAGGCACGAGAGCGGCTCAGGGGTCCACTTGGCCGTGACGGTCGTCCCCCTGGCGGCTGTGTGGTTCTGGGGCTTCGTGCGGCTCATCCGCTTCGAAAGAACCTTCTGCCTCTGGCCCCTGGGAAGCTATGGTCTCCCGGTGGGCCACCTGGAGTTGTTCGCCGCGCGCGTCGTCATCCTCTCACTGGCGTACTGGGTCACGGGCGCCTTGGCCACGGGCGTGGTCGCCTTCGTTGCCGATCAGCCGACCGTCGCGTGGGGGGCAGTTCTCGCCGCGTCGGCGACGAATCTGGGCCAGGTGTGGCTGATCGCGCTGGCCTGGGCAGGATTTCTGTCCTTCTCGCTGGCATGGCGGCAGCAGCCCTCAGTCAGAGAGGTCGCCGCTTACGGCGCGGGCTCGGGCTCATTCTTTCTGCTGGCCTGGGTGGTCGTGCTCGGATGCCTGGGGGATCCGCTTGTGCGTGTCCCGTTCAGCGGCGCCGTGCCATGGCAACTCGTCCTGCATCGGGGCGTGGTCAGGACGGTGGACTTTGCCCGGCCGCTTCTCGCTGCTGGTGGCGCCGCGTCGGAGGCGCAGGACACGGTGCTCGCCTTCGTCGAGCGCAACTTCTGGCAGGTGGAGGCCGTCATCTGGGCGTTCCTGTTGCTCCTGGCGTGGTTCTGCTTGAGGGTGCTGGTGGCGAGGGAACGGGGCCGGGCCCACCCGAAGTACTGCGCGAGGCCCATAGCTTGGCAGCCCTCGTTCGGCCCGTTCGCCGGCGGCCGACGCAGGTAGGCAGGCGGCACGTCTCCGTTCTTGTCCGCAGACGTGCCTTGTGGTAAAATGCCGTCCTCAACGTTCCGAACATCCGATGTCGAGTAGAAGGAGATCCCGGGTGACTCGTCTCGCCCTCGCCGTGTTCGTTGCGTGTGTGCCGTTGGCGTCGTTCGGGGCCGAGGCCCCGAAGGAGAAGGCGCCCGCCAAGGCGGAAACACCCAAGGCCGAAGCGCCCAAAGAGGTGAAGCTGTCCCCCGGCACCTACGCCCACCTGAAGACGGCGAAGGGCGAAATCGTGTTCCGCCTGCTGGCCGACAAGGCGCCGAGGACGGCGGCGAACTTCGTGGAACTGGCCAAGGGCGAACGCCCCTGGAAGGCCGCCGACGGCCGCTGGGTCGCCAAGCCGTTCTACGATGGGCTGACCTTCCACCGCATCGAGAACGACACGCTGAAGCTGATCCAGGGCGGCTGCCCGAAAGGCGACGGCTCGGGCGGCCCAGGCTACAAGTTCGACGACGAGACGGATGAGAAGCTGAAGTTCGATAAGCCCGGCGTCGTGGCGATGGCAAACTCGGGCTCGGACACGAACGGCAGCCAGTTCTTCATCACGCTCGCGCCGGCGCCGTCGCTCGACGGGCGATTCACGATCTTCGGGGAGGTGGTGAAGGGCCTCGACGTGGCCGAGGCGATCAGCAAGATGCCGTCCACAGCCAAGGGCACGGGGGACAAGGCCATCCACATGGCCAGAGCCCCCGTCGCCATCCAAACGCTCACAATCGAGACTATCAAGGAGGAGCCGAAGCCGGCGGCGAAGTGAGCCGGCTCTTCACGCCCGGGGAGGGGGCGGCGGCGTGCTGTCGGGCTCGGCCGCGATATGGGTCGGAGCCGTCGGGGCGTCCGGGTAAGGCCGCAGGGGCTGCGCCGTGGCCACGCCGTGGGCGCAGAGCACCCCCAGCGCGAGGGCAACCACCTTCTCGCGCAGCGCCGGCGGGTAGACCGCCTCGGCCGCCGCGCCGTACTGCACGAGCCACCAGGCCACCTCGTCGAGGTTCCTCACCTGCGCGCGGTAGAAGAGCGTGCCGTCGCTGAACGTCTGCGCGGCCTGCCCGGGGTGGGGGACCCGCTCGCGGATGAGCCGCGCGACCGACGGGGCGAAGCGGATGCCGATCTCCTGCGGCTCGCCGCCGAACACGTACCACGAGCCCTCGAAGAATCCCTCGAGCGAGAAGTCCTTCGGCGCGGTGAAGTGGAGCGGGGTGTGCTCGACGGCGCTGATCCGCGACACGCGGAACTTCCGAATCTCGCGGTGCGTCACCGAGTAGGCCACAAGATACCACGCGTGCTTGCGGAAGGCCACACCGTAGGCGTCCACCTCGAGGCGGCGGAGGGCCTCGGTGCGGCGCCCCGAGTAGATGATGGCGATGCGCCGCCGCTGGGCCACCGCGTCGCGCACCTCGGCAAACACGGCGGGGTTCACGCCCGCCGTGGGCAGCGCGACGCTGGTGCGGGCCATGAGCCCCTCCGCGCTCGCGCGCAGCACCGGCGGCAGGCACGACAGCAGTTTGCTCCGCGCGCTCTGGAGCACCTCCCCCCTGTGCTCGGCCGGGAGAAACGCCTCGCCCGGGAACAGCAGGGCTGCCACTTCCTGCGGGGTCAGACGCACCGAGGGCAGGAAGAACGAGGGATCGATCCGATAGCCCGACTGCGAGCGCCGGATCGGCACCCCGGCGTCCTTCAGCGCCCGGATGTCGTTGAACACGCGTGTGCGGGACACCCCGAAGCGCTCGGCCAGCACCGGCGCGCTCCACCCCGGGCCCGCCTGGAGAAGCGACACCATCTCCAGCAGGCGCGATACCCGCAGCGTCTTCCCCATCCTCTGCCTGCCTCTCAGCGGACCTTCGCCGCCTTGCCCGTCTTCACCGACCGGGCCTCCGCCAGGCACACGGCGAGCGCGTTCCGGGCGTCGCCTGCCGTCACGACGTCCGACGCCTTCCCCTTCGCGATGCAACCCACGAAGTGCTTCAACTCGGCCACGTAGCCGTCGTCCTTCGGCAGCTTCGGTGTAACGCTCTTGCCTTTGAGCGTGTGAATCGTGAGGGGCTTGCCGCCCTTGAGGTCCATCTCGATCGTGGCCTTCTCGAGCACCACGCAGAAGCCGTGGGTGAAGCCGAAGCCCGGGGCGAGCGCCCACGTGCCCTCGGCGACCACGTGCGGCCCCCTCGGGTAGACGTAGTGCGTCACCACGGCGTCCACACCGCCCTTCGACACGGCGCCCACGACGCCCGACGAGCAGACCGCCGCGGGCACGCCGAAGACGTAGTTCACGTAGTCCGTGTCGTGAATGTGCAGGTCCACCAGGGCGCTGCCGCTGCGCTTGGCGTCGAGGAGCCAGTTGTCCCAGCTCCACGTGGGCGTGAGGCTCTTGCGCCAGAACGTCGCGCTCACCACCTTGCCGTATCGCTTGCTCGCGATGATCTGCTTGAGGACCTTGTAGTCGGGCCAGAAGCGGATGCAGTGGGCGATGAAGAGCTGGCGCTTCGCCGCCTTGGCCGCGGCGATCATGCGGTCGCACTCGGCCAGCGACAGCCCCATCGGCTTCTCGCAGATCACGTGCTTGCCGGCCTTGAGCGCGGCCACGGCGTACTTCGCGTGCGAGAACGTCGGCAGCGTGATGTCCACGACATCCACGTCGGGGTCCTTGAAGAGCTTGGAGGGCGGCGCATAGAGTCGGAGGCCCGACAGGTCCACCTGGGCCGCGCGCTTGTCCGCGATGTTCCCCCCGATCGTGCTCCAGTCGCCCGCCAGCTTCTTGGGGTCCAGGTCGGCCAGCGCCACGACCTTCGCGCGCGGGTTGGCCCTGTGGCAGTTGAAGTGCATCTTGCCCATGAACCCCACGCCCAGGATGCCCACCTTCACCATGAGGTCACTCCTTCACGCGAACACGACGGATGATAGGCGTCCCTGCTCTGTCTGCATTGTAGTCACTGGGAGCGGCCCGTCAACCGGAAAATGTGGCCGCCGAGCCATTTGCCCGGCGCCGCCGGGGTTGCGTTGGCCGATGGCGTGTGGTAGAATCCGCCGCCTGAGGGAGGCGCATCGAGGAGGCCGCGAATGGCGCGCAAGCAGGCCCGCAGAACGATGGGGATTCAGACCCCCTTGGGGGAGGACGTGCTGCTCCTGAGGGGCTTCACGGCGACGGAGCGCCTGGGCCGCCTGTTTGAGGTCCAGGCGGACCTGCTCAGCGAGAACCACACCATCAGCTTCGATGAGATCGTGGGGCAGAGGGTCACGCTGCGGCTCGACACCGGCGCGGAAGGCCCGCGCTACTTCAACGGCATCGTCAGCAGCTTCAGCCAGCGGGAGTCCATCGGGGCCCTCGCGCGGTACGGGGCCACGGTGGTCCCCTGGCTCTGGCTCCTCACCCTGACCTCCAATTGCCGCATCTTCCAGCACGCGACGGTTCCCGACATCCTCCTCGAAGTGCTCAGGGGGCACCTGTTCGCGGACGTGGACAACCGGCTGAGCGCCGACTACCGCGAGTGGGAGTATTGCGTCCAGTACCGCGAGACCGACTTCGCGTTCATCAGCCGCCTCATGGAGCAGGAA
>DATKZY010000055.1:0-30181 GCA_035527715.1 Planctomycetota bacterium
TCCCAGGCCAGGATCGGCACCTCCGGGTCGTCGGCCGACGGCACGACGCGGTAGGCCAGCCCCGTGACGCCGCCCGCCAGGTTGCACTTGACGGGCAGGAACAGCCTGCGCCCCGCCAACTCCGGCGCGGCCGCGGGCGCCCGGTCCGGCCCCACCGCCCACACGGCCCGCGCCGCGGCCACGAACGCCAGGCTGCCCATCGTGCGGTAGAGCAGCGCGGCATCCGCCTTCTTCGTCAGGTGGCTGATCGCGAGCACCGCCACACCCGTCTTCTCCGCCACGCTCTTCAGCGGGGCCAGCACGGCCCGAATCGCCGCGTTGCTGTTCGCGTCCGCGCCCACCAGGTAGGCGCTCACGGGGTCGAGGACGACCAGCCGCACGTCCGGAAGCTGCCGGATGACGGATTCGAGCACCTTCACGTCGCGCGCCAGCGAGAACATCAGCTCGCCTGCGCCCATCTCGGGCCGGCCGATGGCCCGCAGCATGGTCACCCGCTGGATGTCGCCCCCCGCCACCTCCAGGCGCGGGCGAATCGTATCGGCCACGTCATCCTCCGCACTCATCAGAACCACGCTCCCAACGGGGTTGGGAGTGTCGAGGGCCGAGGCTCGAGGGTCGAGTGCGCCACCGCCGGCGCTCTGTCCGTCTCCACCTGCCCCTTGCCCCTCTCCACTCGCCCCTGGCTCCGCCTGGTCCGGCCACGCCGCCCCTGTGGTGACGCGGGCGGCGACATCGAGGGCCAGGAGCGACTTGCCCTGGCCCGGATCCCCCACCAGCAGGGTCACCTTGCCCATCGGCACACGCCCGGGCCAGAGCCAATTCACCCTCTTCCTCGCCACGCTCTCCAGCCGAGTGAGCCACACGTGAGGCGGCAACTCAGGCTCTGGGTAACGTCTCGTCCGAGCACACATGTCTTTGCTCCTCAAAGGCTAAGGTACGTGTCCCGCAAACAGCGCCGCGCGAGCAAGGGGGCAAAACCGCGGGCGCCTCGGTCTCTTGCTCCCGAAGGGAGCGTAGTGGGTGGCCGGCGGCTTCAGCCGCCGGACTCGGCCGCCGGTCCCGCCCCAAGTCCCGAAGGGACGGCAGCGAGAGGCCCCTGACCGCCCCGCCACGGGCCTCTGCCGTCCCTTCGGGACTGGCCCCGGGGGGCGGCCCCTGATCCGGCGGCTGAAGCCGCCGGCAACCCCCTTCAGTCCCTTCGGGACTGACGAGACCGCGGCCGCGGGGCCTCTTCCCCCTATCTGTGGGGCGGTGTGCCAGGCAGTCTTGCGATACGCCGGGCGGCCCTTTCACAGGAGTCCGCCCGTGTGCTTCGATAGGCACCCCCTTTGGCCGAGGTGCGGCGTGCGTGGGCGACGCGGCCACAGCCATAATCCGCTGACATGTCTGGATTTGCGGAGATCGGGTTGGTATGCAGCGGCTGGCGTCCGTGCCAGCCGTTGGGCAAGCCGTTCCGCCGGCTCACCCTTTGGGCAAGAGCAGGACTGCTCCTGCCCACGCCATCAGTATACCATATCACAGTGCTTTGTCAAGTGCTTCCGCAAGAAAATTGTCTGTACGTGGTCGGCTTCCGACGCCGCGCCGCTCGACCGGGGCCTCGGCAGCCCACCGCGCGTGGGGAAGGCACGCTCATGCACTTTCCGCAGCAGACACCAGCACTACAACGCTACTTCCGGGTCATTCTGAGGACCCGAGCGACGAAGAATCTCCTCTTGAGTGCTCAGTGACACCCTCGAACCAAGAGGAGATGCTTCACTGCCGCTCAGCATGACCGTTGTTGGGCGAGTGAAGCACCGCGAACGAGCACGCTCTGCTGCCGTAGCTCCCTCCCTTGAAAGGTGCTTCGACAAGCTCAGCATGACAAGAGGAGGGGTATCCCGCTGCCGGTGGCCCGGCCGGTGGGACATGCCGGCCAGAGGCAGACGGCTGGGCGGCGCCGATGGGACCCATACGACCCATAGGTCCTATCGGCCGGAGCCGCGCTGGCGGCGGCGGGCCAGCAGGCCCAGGGCGCCGAGGGCGAGGAGGGTGAGGCTGGCCGGCTCGGGGATCTCACCGGCAGCCGCCGGAGTGGAGCGCACATAGGAGAAGCCGCCGCCTCCCTCGCCATAGGGCGATGAGCCCGCCGTCCAACTCTCAAACCCGATGGCGAGGTAGATGTCGTCGGAGATGAGGTGCAGAACAGCGTCCTGTCCGACAATGTTGACAGCCGGGAGCCCGTCATTCCAGCCCTCCCAGGACTGGTAGGTAAGCGTGTCCCAGTCGCCCAGGCTGCCGGACGCCCATTCCGTGTCGAAGGGACTGTCCCACGGGCCGCTATGCCATTGGTCGGTGTACGTGCTCTCCACAGCGATGTTGTAGATTCCTTGGGTATCCTTACGGGTGATCACCACGTTGGGCGTCAAGTAGTCCTGGTTGACCTCGAGGGTCCAATCCGCCCAATCGGGCTTCGTGAAGGTGATGGACGGGCCATCCCAGATGATCGGTGCCGCTGTCGCGGCAGCCGACGCCAGCAGGAGGCCCACGGCCAGCCCGCACAGAACCCCTTTGTTGCTCATCTGGTGTCGCCTCCTGCTGCAAGCATCCCCGGTACGCTCTGACGCACATGTCTTATAGCGCAACGCCGATTGCCTGTCAAGCGAAGTGGGCGCGAATTCGGTTCAGGCACCAAGCGAGGCGGGGGTGCGCCTTGCTAGCGTCCGCGCCGCCGGCGGCGCAGCAGCCCGAGGCCGCCGAGGGCGAGGAGGGTGAGCGTGGCCGGCTCGGGGATTTCGCCCCCCGGCCGCGGGTCGTCGGTGAGGTAGAAGGCGAGCTCGTGGGGCAACACACTCCAGCCCTCCCCCTCATCGCGACGATACGCACCGCTGCCTAGGTCGTAGGCGCTCGTCGCCCACCAGAACCAGTCCTCCGCTTCGCCAGCTCTGTCGGCGACAATGGAGAGCGCATACGTCCCGGCAGCGAGGGGGAGGTCCACAGGGAGCACCGCGTGGTACTCGTAGAGCGTCCACGAGTAATCCACCAGCAAGCCCGTGTCGGTCCGCTCGACGTCGCCGATGGAGAACTCGTCAAAGTAGTCGACCTCGGGAAGGCCGCTGGCGGGGTTGACGTTGTAGAAGCGAATGGTCCAGTCCTCGATCGCCGGCGGCGTGTTGGTGAAGAGAAAGACGCCCCACCAGTGGACATCACGGACGACCGCGGCGCCCTGGAGGATGAAGTCGTCGGCCGCCTGGTATTCCTCACTGAAGTCGCTGGGTTGGCCACCCACGAGGTCCGGCGGGTCGTTGTTGCAGATGATGCCGGCCTGGGCCGCGCCCCAGCCCAGTGCCACTGCGACCGCAACTGCGAGAGAGAGCCTCATCGGTGGTCTCCTTTCCCGATGCTTGGCTGGCGGGCAGAGTCTTCTCCCCCTGTAGTCTGGATGCTAACCCTCCCCGCTGCCCTTGTCAAGCGCTTTATCCTCCGACACGCCCCCGGTTCTCGTGTTCGACTTGTCCTGAGCCCCCAACGGGGGCGCTTCAATCGTCGTGAGGCGCCCCCTTCGGGGGCTTGCGGCGGGGCATGCCCGATCCCAGGGCTCCCGTTGGTCGCCCTGGGCTACGACTGGCTCGCCCGCGTTCGCGGGCTACAAGACATCGAGATGTGGGCAAAGATCAGGGCGAAGCCCTGGGCTATCCTATCGCGCCCTTGCAGGGCTACAGAGCGCCGACCACGGAGCTAGGGGCGTGTCAGCTCTATCCTGCCTCGTCAAGTACACCCTCCCGAAGGTATTGGAACCTTCGGGAGGGGGCAGGCTCAGCTCTTGCGGCGCCGCCGGCGCAGCAGGCCGAGGCCGCCGAGGGCGAGGAGGGTGAGGGTGGCCGGCTCGGGGATCATGCCCTGGAACTGCATGCCGACGCGGACCGTTCCGTTGAGGACGTCGAGGACGATGTAGGCGTCGCGGCCTTCGATGCTGCCGCCGGTGGCGCCGATGACCCCGAGCGGCGGGCCGGTCGTGTAGGCCCAGAACTGGCCGTTGGCGAGGGTAACATCCTCCTGGGCGTCGAAGGCGCCGGCGAGGGCCGCGATGGCCTCGTCCCCCAGGTCCATCTGGTCGAACACGCCCAGGGCGTGGAGGATGGCGATCTCCTGGGGGCTGAGTGCGATGGTCCAAATCCCCACGTCGTCCACCCAGCCGCCGAGGTAGCGCTGCTCGGCGGTGTTGAAGTTGTCGGCGACCCATCGGCGCTCGGAGCCGATGGCACGGTAGGTGGCGGTTGTGATGGGTCCTGTGCAATTGGTCGCGCCGGTGGCGACGAGGATGCCGTCGCAGTAGAGCTCGAGGCGGCCGTCGGCGCGGCGGCGCACGGCGATGTGGTGCCAAGCATCGTCGGCGATGTTGGGGCCGGTGTTCTGGAGGGTCTGCAGGCCGGAGCTGTTGTCGTCGCGGATCTGGCCGAAGGGGCGGCCGCTCGACACGCCCAACTCGACGAGCGGGTCGCCATCGGTCGAGCTTCGGAAGGAGAGCAGCATGCCGTTGAGGTCGGTGGTCTTCACCCAGCCGGCCACGGTGAGCCCGCCGGAGGCGAGAAAGTTGAGATCGGTGCCGTTGTCGATCAGGATGTAGTCGGAGGTGCCGTTGAGGCTCAGCGCGCCGGTGCCCAGGACGCCCGCGACACTGCGGGCGCTCGTGTTGGCGCCCACGTAGGTGGCGTGGACGCCCATGGCGGCATCCACGACCGTGGTGTTCGCGGCATCGTCGTCCATCCGATAGTGGCGAGGCAGCGGCGGCGGCGGGGGCGGAGGCGGCGGCGGCTCGTAGGGGAAGTCGGAGGTGAGGGAGAAATTGTCCACCACGCCCACGGCGGTGCTGTAGGCGCCGAAGCCGACGTAGGCGATCTCGGGGTCCGCGCCGAAGGTGGCGGAGCGGACCCACACGGTGTCCACGAACCACTCGACCGTCCAGTTGGCGGGCTGGGTGTCGAGCACGATTTTCAGGCTGACTAAACCGGACGTCGAGATGACGTGGTTCTGAACGCCGGCGGCAACCGGCCCGAGAAACGACTGGAAGGCGCCCGTGCCCCAATTGTCGTCCGACCGATTCAGCATCCAGGCGACGGCGTTGTTGGGGGAGGTTTGGAATACGGCGGCCGTGCTGTTGCTCGCCGAGAAGCCCAGCGCGAACCAGTTGCTGTCGCCCGAAGCGTAGGTGGGGTTGACGTCGAGCGACAGGGTGTAGCAGTTGTCTGCGAAGGCAGTGAAGGGGACCCAGGCGTTCACGTTGCTGGTGCCGGCCTTCGAGCCGTCGGCCTTCCAGGCCGTTGCGGCGGTCCAGGTCTCGGAGCCGGGGCGCGTGTCGGGCGCCGTGCCGTTGAGGCCGGCGGGGGCGACGCCGCTGAAGTCATCCGTGTAGATCACAGCGGCCCACGCCGTGCCCGAGAGGGCGAGGAACGCGAGGGCCATTCGCAGGGGACGCCAATGCCGCAGTGAGCTCATGCAGCCACTCCAGAGGTGTCGCATCCATTATAGCCCGACGGCGGCAGCCGTCAAGGGGCCGCCGCGAAATCCGCTAGGCCCTCCGCCCGCGCTGCCGGCGGCGGCGCAGCAGGCCGAGGCCGCCGAGGGCGAGAAGGGTGAGCGTGGCCGGCTCGGGGATCAGGATGAACGGCTCGGCAAAGAGGGCGAGGTCCTCGACGCGAAGGCCCGTGTAGCCGCTGCCGGCGTTGTTGACGATGAAGGTCAGAGAGTTGATGCCGGAGCCGAAGCCCGAGGCAACGGTGAAGGAGGTGAACGCGCCGAAGCCGCCGCTCGTGATGCCCGTGCCTACGCCGTTGATGAGGATGTCGAGGCCGGGGTTGTCCGTGGCCCAGCGGCCGGTGAGCACGGCCGTCGTGGGCTCGTAATCGGTGAGGTCGAAGAGCATCTCGTACCAGTACTGCCCGCCCGGGGCGTTGGTGGTGTTGAACTGCGGGGCGATCCACTTGGAGATCGAGCTGTTCGCCAGCCAGGCCCCCGTCGAGATGGGGGTGACGCTCTCGTTCTCGACGTGGGCGTCCGGCCCCAGGCCGTGGTCGCCGGGCAGGATGGTGTAGTGCGGGTCAATCGAGGTGGAGAGGTTGGGGAGCGGGATGCCGTTGGCATCCACTCCGGTGTTGAAGACGCCAGGGACTCTCACCAGGCCGCTTGCGGCGTAGTAGTGGTCGAGGATGCGGTTGTGGCCGTCGCGCCCGCCGGCGCCGTCGAGGTTGTCGAGGGGGACGGAGTAGAGGGCCAGCTCGTCCATCTGCCCGTCGTAGAAGCGGTTGAGGTGGTTGCCGACGATGAAGGGGCGGGTGTTGGTGCCGTAGGCGTCGGCAGGCACGCCGCTCGTTGCGCCCTGGTAGATGCCGTCCACGTAGAGCCTGATCTGCGAGTTCGAGGCATCATAGACGCCGACCACGTGGTGCCACTGGTCGTTCTTGAGCGTCACGGAGCCCGTGGACGACGCGACCGTGTAGCTGCTGCCTCCTGAGTTCCGCAGGAAGAGGTCCACCCTGTCCGTGTCGGCCACGTTATAGCGCGTGAGGTACCAGGGCCTGGCCTGGGTGCCGTCGTAGCCCTTGTCCACGACGCCGGCGTCACGGGCCGATGAACTGCCCGGGGCGACGCGCATCCAGTATTCGAGCGAGAAGCTCTGGCCCGAGGCGAAGCCGAAGTCGGCCGTGTTGGCCCGCGAGATGGTCGTCGAGGCCGCGGTGAGCTTCACCGCGGTGTTCGCATCGCCGGCGATCGCGCCCGTGAAGCCGAAGTTGGCGCCGGTGAAGTTGTTGTAGTCCAGGGGCCGGTTGTAGGTCGTGAGGTCGGCGGCCTGCGCGGCCCCGGCCGCCTCGCCCAGACGCCAGTAGCCCACTGGGCTATCGGCGAGCACCGCGTCCGAGTACAAGCCCGCCTGGGCCGCGGCGCCCCCCACGAAGAGCAGGGCCGCCACGGCCACCACGCCCCACAGTCGTCGCGACTTCGCCATGGCGATTCTCTCCTTCCCAGAAGACGACTCGGGTGTGCGCGACCGCCTGCGGCGCCGGGCGAAGAGGCCCAGGCCGCCGAGGGCGAGGAGCGTGAGGCTGCCCGGCTCAGGGATGACGAGCTCAGCGTAGCCGAACAGGCTCTCCACCCGCAGGCCGGTGTAGCCGGCCGCGAGGGTGTTCTCGACGACGAACGTCAGCGTGTTGATGTTGGGCAGAAAGCCGCTGTCAATGAGGAACGACGTGTACGTGCTGAACTGTGCAGTGTTGACCTGTCCCGTGCTCACGCCGTTGATCAGGATGTCGAGGCCGGGGTTGTCCGTCGCCCACAGGCCGGTGATTTCGGCCGACATGGCGTCGAGCCCGGTCAGGTCGAACTGGATCTGGTACTCGTACACGCCAACCGGCGCGGCAGACGTGTTGAACTGCGGGGCGATCCACTTGGAGGTCGAGCTGTTGGCCAGCCAGTTCCCCGTCGAGATGGGGGCGACGCTCTCGTTCTCGACGTGGGCGTCCGGCCACAGGCCGTGGGTGCCGGCCAGGATGGTGTAATGCGGGTCAATCGAGGAGTCGAGGTTGGGCAGCGGGTTCCCGTCGTTATCCACCCCGGTATTGAAGAGGCCCGGGATGGGAATGCCGGAGGGAGGCGGTGCGCTGCTGACGAGTTCGTTGCTGAAGCCGTAATGGTGGAATGTGTTGCCAGAGACCAGCGGGGAGAAGGAGAACGTGAGCGATGGCGTGGCGGCAGTGTAGGTGTACTGGAGCAGGTTGGGGTTGTTCGTCCCGGTGGTGTTGCTGAAGTCCTGGTCGAAGCGGACGCTGCCGCCATCGCTCGCAGTGATGTCCACCACCCGGCCGCCCGCGGCCTCCCACGTCTCGTTGTAGAACGTCGTAGCGTACGTGTTCCCAGGCGTCAGGCCGGTCAGCGTCAGGCTGGCCCCTGTACCGTAGTAGAAGTTCCTCAGAAGGGTGTTGGTGTCCCCCACGGCGTTGTTGGCGTTGTTCGGGTAGGCGCTGCCGGCGCCAGCCAGGGTGTAGTTGGTCCCGTTTCTTGGGCCGGCGATGAAGGCCACACCGTTGATCGTCTCGCCCGGGCCGTTGTAGTCCACCGCGTGGGTGTACGTCTTGCTCGAGCTGATCCCGCAGTCGGCATCGCCGGTGAACGCCGAGTACGTGAAGACGCCTGCCGTCACTACGGGGCCCGCCACACAGAGCAGGGCCGCCACTGCTACGACACCACACACTTGACGCAGTCTTGTCATGGCCTTCTCCTCCTTTCGAGGGAATGAGGTGACTGTGCGTGTCGCGCCGCCCCGGCGCCTGCGGCGGCGCAGCAGCGCCAGCCGCCCCAGCCGAAGCCTCGATTTCTCCATCTCTCGCTCCTTTCACAGAGACAGCAGATATAATCAAATCTAAGCAATTTTGCTGCAACGCGCGTGCCGCCAGCCTTGCCCGCCGCGCAGGAGCTTGTATTCTCCGCTAGTCCAGACACAGCAATGCCTTACGGCCTTGACTGCCAAGTGGGAACTGAGGCTTCCGGCACACGGCATCGCCCACATGTTGACGAACGGCAACATCGCCGGCGCGAGGCACCGGCGATCTCCGCACCTAACCACTGAGTCTGCAATCGCTTAGGTGCATGTTGAGTTCGGGCAACATGCCACTGCCCTGGCGCAACACGGGCGGGCGCGCAGCCAAGCGATGTCACCGACATGACGAATGGGTTCCAGGAGGAGCCTGGCCAGGTTCTGGGGCGAGCCGTAGTGGCCGGCAACATGTTTCTTGCCATTTGCGCTCCCGTGCCGGCGGGCGTAGAATACCGCCTGTGCCCGAACGGTCCGATTCGCCCCAGGGTCCCACAGGTGCCGTCCAATGGCCGCACGAACCTTTCAGAGCGACGACTGGCAGAGCTACAAGATGGACTACGGTCAGCCGCACCGCGCGTTGGAGCCGCTGGAGAAGGAGATCGCGATCGTGGATGCGGCGCTGGCCGAGCTCCGCTCGGCGGGCATCCTGCCGCACACGAGCTACGACCACGCGAAGATGCTGGCCCACCGCAAGGCCGTAGCGGAGCTGTTCGAGATCCCCTGGACGGCGATCACCCCCCGCGTGCAGCGGCTGCTCTACGCGATCAACGCCATCGCCCAGCCGCGGAACATGATTGCCGCGGGGGTCTTCTGCGGCAACACGTTCATCTCCAACGCGGGGGCCGCCGTCGGCCCGGGCGCCTGCTACACTGCTGGGAACCTGATCGGCGTCGAGATCAAGGCTGAGGAGGCCGAGCGGGCCGAGCGAAACGTCCGCCGCCTCGACCCGACCGGCGTCGCCCGGGTTGTCGCTGCCGATGCGATTGACGTGTGCCGCGACTTCCCCGAGCCGATCCACCTGCTCTACCTCGACGCCGACGGCCCGCCTGGGCTGGGCAAGGGGATCTACCTCACGATCCTCCAGGCCGCTCTCGACAAGATGCCGCGCGGCGCCATCGTCCTCGCCCACAACAGCGTCAATGGCGCCGGCCGCCTCCAGCACTACTTCGCCTTCGTCCGCGGCCAGGGGGGCTTCCGCGAGAGCGTGAATGTGATTCTCGACGGAGAGGGGCTCGAGGTCTCGATGAGATGAAGTCCAATCATCAACATCCCATGACGGCTGCCCCGGCCCCCTTGACACACTGGCGCCAAGCCGGTTAGAATGCCCCGGCGAGGGAACTGGGTGTTTTTCTGGCTCCTGGCAACGAAGGGAGGTCCGGCATGCCCGCGAAGCTCCGTGCGTTCGTGGCCGTCGCTATCGTGGCTCTCCTGGCCGTCGGCGTCTACCTCTGGCGCCGCGGCCCGGCACTGAAGACCCCGCTCACCCCCGAGATGCAGAAGGCATTCGGCGCGGCCGCCTACGTTCCGGAGGACGTGTCGGCCTACGCCGCCCACATGGACCTCGGCCCGTCTCTCAGGGCCGTCTGGAACAGCCAGGCGGTCCAGAGCCTTGTCGCTCTGCCCCTCGTGCAGCAGTTCTGGATGCAGGTGCAGCAGAGCCCCCCCTACCGGGAATTCGCGCGGGCATCGAAAACGCAGCCTGCCCTCGTCGAGGGCCTGCCCATCCTTGACGACGCGGTGTCGTCGGAGGTCTTCGCCTGCGCGGGGCCGGAGTTCCCGGAGTTCCTCGGTGCCGCTGGGGCCGTGTTCAACACGATTCAGCTCGCGGGCTTCCGCCGCGGCATGGCCGGGGTGAACCCCGACGCCGAGCCCCCCACAGCCGCCATCCTCGACATCATCGTCGCGAACGAGAAACGGCTTCAGGTGCCCTCCCTCCTCCTTGGCTTCAAGCTCACGAGGCCCGACGCTGCCCGCGATTTCCTGGACTCCTGGATCCCCAAGATCGGCCCCACCCCCTTCGGCGAGTTCGCGAGGAAATCGCGCGGGGCGGGAGCCCTCCACGTCCTCGAGCTTCACGGCGAAACGATGTTCCGCGGCCCCATCGTCATGCTGCCGCGCGACCTGGAGCGCCAGGGCGTGCCCGACGGCGTCGCCCGCCGCTTCGTCAACTGGCTCGCCGGCTTCCGAATCACCATCGCCGTCGGCGTCTTCGGCGACTACCTGCTCGTGTCCATCGGCCGCGACACGGCGCTGCTCGACCAGTGGGGTCGCGGCCGCTCGCTCGCCGAGACGCCCGACCTCGATCCCCTGCGCGCCAGCTTCAAGCCCGGCCTCCAGAGCCTGAGCTACTCCTCCGCGAAGATGGACGCGACGCTCAGCCCCACCCCCGCGGACCTCCGCCGCTTCGCCACCGTTCTCGCCGACGTCGTACCGCAACGCCCCGCCACCAAGGGCCTCCGGGAGCGTATCCTGAAGGACGCTGAGGAGCTTATCCGGGACATTGACTTTCCCGCCCCGAGCGCGGCCCTGGCCTGCTCGTTCGCGAACAAGGGCGTCGAGACCCTCTCGTTCGGCGGGCAGCCCCTCGGTGGGCTGGACCACTCCCAGCCCCTCACGATCCTCGCCCACCGCACCAAGCAACCCATCGTCTACTCGGCCAGCCGCGCCGCCAAGACACCGCCCGGTTCCTACGACAAGGCAGTCAAGTGGATCAAGATTCTCTTCGGCTACTTCGAGGACTACGGCGTCCCCAACATGCCCCCGGACGCCCGCAAGCACTACGGGACCATCATGGCCTTCGTCCGGCCCTTCCTCGCCGAAGTGGACGACGCGACGCGGACCTGCCTGGTCCCTGCCCTCGACGGGGTGCAGACCCTCTTCGTGCTCGACGGCCAGGGCGCCCTCTCCAGCTTCCCCAACGGCACCAGCCCCCCCAAGACCATCCCCCTGCCGCGCTTCGCCGTCGCCGTCGAACTCACGGACCCGCAGAAGTTCACCCAGGGCATCGAGCGCTACGCCGCCGCCGTCCAAAGGCTCCTTGACGACGCGCGGAAGGCCTACCCCAAGCACATCCCGCCCCACCTCACACTCCCCGCGCCGGTCGTCGCCGACACCGCTGCCGGCAAGCAGGTCTACTACCCCATCCCCTGGAACCTCGGCCCGGATGTGTTCCCGTGCGCCGTGCTCAAGGGCCGCCTGCTCATCCTCGCCTCCTCCTCCAACCTCGCCCGCGAGATGACCGAGGCCGTTCCCATGCCCACCTCGCCCGTCACCGCGCCCGACAAGGCGGCCGGCGCCGTCGCCGGGGCCAATCTGCTGCGCGCCTGGAACTACACCAGCCGTCTCAGCGACGCCCTGTTCGCCCTCATCCAGGCCGACGGCACGATGCGCCAGGAGGATCGGCAGCAGGCGATGCTGGTCAAGATGCACCTCGATGCCCTGTGGCGATCGCTGGGCGCCTTGAGCGGCTACAGCTCGACCACCACGCTCCGCGACGGCCGCGTCGTCACCCACTCGTGGCTCCACGTCGAGGACATCAAGCCATGACCGTCCTCGCGGTCACCCTCGCCGTCGTCTTCGCCGCCTGGATGGCCTGGCGTGGCTGCCGGCATGGCGCCACGGGCACGGTGCTCGGCTGGCTCCCGTTCCTCGCGGCGGGCGTTGTGCTCGTCGTCGGCCTGTGGCTTGCCTGGCTCGCGATCACGTGCTTCGTGCTGCTCGCCACGGTGGCGCTCGTGGCCGCCGTGGCCACACTCGTCCTCTGCTTCTGGGTCACCCGCTCGGCCCGTCGCGCCGCGCCGCCTCACCGCGATGAGAGGCACGAGAGCGGCCGTTTCCGATCCTCTCTCCGAGCCCTCGACCGCTTCGGCGGCGCGCTCCTGGGCCTGGTGGCCGCGTCGGTGCTCTGCCTCGCCGCGGCAACGATCGGCAGCGCCGTGCCCCTCGCCTACTCGCTCGGGACGGCACAGCCATGCGACTCGGACCGGTCCGCCGCCCTCCCCGCCTGGGTCGAGGGCCTGAGCCGTGCCTGCTGCGCCGTCGCCGACGTCGCCACGGTGGGCGTCCTCGACCACATTCCCCGCCTCGGCGCCTACGCCCGTGAGGTCCGAGCCCTGGTCGTCATCCTCAACGCGCCGGCGCACAAGCTCAAGCTCCTCGCCGAGAAGCGCGGCCTCACCACGCTCACCGACCTGCCCGAGGTCCAGGCCGCGCTGGCCGACGACGCGTATCTCGACCTCATGGTCCGCGTCGGCAGCGGCGACCTCTCGGCCCTGCGGCCCCTCGCCGAGCACCCGACCACGCGGGGCCTGCTTCGCTGCCCCGAGGTCCGCCAGTTCACCTCCACCCTCACCCCCTCCGTCCTCGCCCGCGACCTGGCCGGCGATTCTGCCGCGCCGCCCAGCCCTGCCCCCCAAGCCGAGGTCGCTCGTCCAGCACCCGCCACTCGAGGCGATGCCTCCTGAATCCCCTGTAGCCGCGGAGTCTGGCTCCGATTCCGGGGCATTCCTTCCGGGGTCTCACTCGTGCTCGTCGTCGTCCTCGTCGTCGTCGTCGAACTCTTGGCCCCTGCCCCTGATCAGGATTCGACGACGAGGACGACGACGACAACGACGACGATTCCAGACCGCGGCCAAGGAGCCCCGGATTGGGGATCAGACTCGTAGGCGCGCGAGGTTCTTCCTGCGACGACGGTTTTCGGGTATACTGATACCCTGACCACACACCCTCCGGGGCGAGCGGCATGATGGAATTCCTCCTGCGATGCCTCGCCAGGGTCCTCCTCTGGCTCCGTTACCGCGTGCGGGTCCAGGGCTTGGACGAGGTGGCTGCTCGCGGCACGCGCGGCGTCGTGTTCCTGCCGAACCATCCGGCGTTGATTGACCCGGTGATCCTGCTCACGGTGCTGCACAGGCGGTTCCGCCCCAGGGCGATTGCCGATCAGGACCAGGTGGACCGCTTCTTCGTCCGCCGGGTCACCACGCGCCTGCGCGTGCTGCCCATGCCCTCCATCGCGCGCTACGGCCACGACGCCCGGACCGCCATCCGGAAGACCCTTGCCGATGCCGCAGAAGCCGTGCGACAGGGAGACAACCTGGTCCTCTACCCAGCAGGCCACGCGCAACACTCGTGGCTCGAGGACCTCAGGGGCAACAGTGGCGCCGAGACCGTGCTGCACGCGGCGCCCGACGCTCGCGTCGTGCTCGTCCGCACCCGGGGGCTGTGGGGCAGCTCGTTCAGTTGGGCTGGCGGCCAGCCGCCGTCGGTGGGGTCGGCGATGCGGCGCGGCGGGCTCCGCCTCCTGCTCAGCGCCTTGATCTTCGCGCCCCGGCGCCGCGTGACCATCGAGCTTGTGGAGCCACAGGACCTCCCCAGGAACGCGCCCCGCGATGCCTTGAACGACTACCTCGAGCGGTTCTACAACACCGGCGCGCAGCACAACACCTACGTCCCCTACACCCTATGGGAGCGCGGCGGCACCCGGCAGCGGCCCGAGCCGGAGCTGCCGCACCTTCACGGGAACCCCCAGTCCGCGCCGGCCGCCGTTCGGGCTGCCGTGCTCCAGCACCTCGCCACGCTGTGCGGCCGCGGCGACATCCCGCCCGACGCCCACCTGGCGCGCGACCTCGGGCTCGACAGCCTCGCGCGGGCCGAGCTCCTGGCGTGGCTCGAAGCCGAGTTTGGCTTCCCGCAGGGCGATGCGGACGCCTTGAACACCGTGGGCGACGTGGTCCTGGCCGCCTGTGGCGAGGCCGCGACCTCGGAGGTGCAGGAGCTCCGGCCAATCCCTCGCCGCTGGTTCAGGGGCGCCACGGCCACCGGCCCCCTCACAGCGCCGGGCGGCAACACGATTGCTGAGACGTTCCTCTGCCAGACTCGGCGCTCGCCGGGCAAGGCCATCATCGCCGACCAGATCAGCGGCACGAGAAGCTACCGCGACCTCGTCGCCAGCCTCCTCGTCCTCAAGCCGCGCCTTGGGGGCCTGGAGGGCGAGCGCCTCGGAATCCTCCTGCCCGCCTCCGTGGCCGCTGCCGTCACCTACCTGGCCACCGTGTTCGCTGGCAAGACGCCCGTGATGCTCAACTGGACGCTCGGGGCGCGCAACCTCCTCCACTGCCTCGCGGTGGCGGACGTCCGCCGCATCGTCACGCTCAAGGCCCTCGTCAAACGCCTCCAGGCTCAGGGGAACGACCTGTCCGCCCTTGCCGACCGGTTTGTGTTCCTCGAGGAGATCGCGGCCCGCATCCCGCTGCGGGAGAAGGCCGTCGCATTCGTCCGCAGCCGCCTCGGTTGCGCGGGCCTCGACGCCTGCAAGGTCTCCGACACCGCCGCCATCCTCTTCACGAGCGGCTCGGAGACGATGCCCAAGGCCGTGCCGCTCACCCACGCCAACGTGCTCCAGAACGTGCGGAGCGTCCTCCAGTGCGTGCCGCTGTCCCGCGGCGACTCCCTGCTCGCCTTCCTGCCGCCGTTTCACGCGTTTGGCATCACCGTCGGCCTTCTGGCTCCTTTGTGCTTCGGCCTGCGGGCCGTGTACCACGCGAACCCAACCGATGGAGCGTCGCTCGCCCGCCTGATCGAGGCCTACAGGGCCACGCTGCTCATCGGCACGCCCACCTTCCTGAGCGGCATCCTCCGGGCGGCCACGCGACAGCGCCTGGCCTCGCTGCGCCTCGCCATCGCGGGCGCGGAGAAGTGCCCCGACCACGTCTACGACGCCTTCGCCCAGCTGTGCCCGGGCGCCGCACTCATCGAGGGCTACGGCGTCACCGAATGCTCGCCCGTCATCGCGGCGAGCGACCCGCGCGAGCCCCGCCGCGGCGCGATCGGGCGCCTGCTGCCATCGTTCGAGCGACTGCTCACCCACCCCGAGACGGGCAAGCCGCTCGACGCCCCCGCGCAGGGCGTCCTCCACGTCCGCGGCCCGTGCGTCTTCGGCGGCTACCTGGGAACCGACGCCCCGTCGCCCTTCGTCGAGATCGCGGGCAAGACCTGGTACCGCACCGGCGACATCGTGCGGGAGGACGCGACGGGGCTGATGACCTTCGAGGGCCGCCTCAAGCGCTTCGTCAAGCGCGGAGGGGAGATGATCTCGCTCCCTGCCATCGAGGCCGTGGTTGGCGAATGCTTCGGCGCCGCGACCGAGGGCGCGCCAACCATCGCCGTCGAGGCCACGCCCACCGACGCCAACCCCGAAATCGTCCTCTTCACCACCAGGGGTCTGGACAGGGATGCCGTGAACCGCCGCCTCCGCGAGGCCGGCCTGTCATCGCTTCATAACATTCGACGGGTTATGACGTTAGACGCGATCCCCCTCCTGGGCACAGGGAAGACCGACTACCGCGCGCTCAAGGCCATGCTCGCCCCTGAGCCTCCTCCCGCCCGCTGAAACCTGCGAATACTCGCGGCCCGCCAAACGTCGAACATGACAGGGGGTTGCGTACGAACCCCACGCGCAGTACCCTTGTCATAGGGGACGAAAGGAGGTCCGCGATGGCTATCTCGAAGCGGATCGCTACCCTGGCCGCCGTGCTCTGCCTCGGAGCAGCCGCACAGGGCTGCTACGCCTGGCCCGACTACTACATGCCCTACTACGACTACGGATACCGTCCGCCCACCTACACATACTGGGACTGGGGCTACTCGCCGGGCTGGGACTACGATCCTCGCTGCTACTCCCCAAGCCCCACCTACCACTGGAGGCCTGGCCCCGGCCGATACGACCCAGGCGGCTGGGGCCACTCGGGCTCGTGGGGCCGGTCCCAAGGCTGGGGCCGCGGGGGCCACTCGTGGTCCGGGCGCTCCTGGTCACACAGGTAGGCACAGCGGGAGCGGTCGAGCCTTCGCGTGCGCTACTCGGCCTTGCCCGGCGCTGACGCGGGCCGAACGCGCAGGGCGCGGTAGGCCACAGGCCCGTGGTCGCCCTGGAACATCAGCGGCCCCGTCGGCTTCTCGTCGTTGAACGCCGCGCCGCGCGTCGGGCCGGTCACCTCGACGTTCTCGTGGACGACTTGGCCGTTGTGCACGACCTTCACGAACTTCGCGTTCGCGACCTTCTTGCCGTCCGCGTCGAACCGCGGGGCCAGGAAGACCACGTCGAACGTCTGCCACTCCCCCGGCGCCTTGCTCGCGTTCACCCGCGGCGAATGCCCCTCGAAGCCCGGCGGCTTCCGCTTCGGGTCCCACCGCTCGTAGATGCCCCCGCACTCGATCCCCGCGTAGGGCGCCTTCTCCACCCCGAAGCTGTCGTAGACCTGGATCTCGTAGCGCCCCATGAAGTAGACACCCGAGTTCGACCCCTTCGGCACCATGAACTCGATATGCGCCTCGATGTCGCCGAATTGGCCCTCGGTGAACAGATTGCCCGTGCGCCCCTTCGCCCCGTTCGCGAGGGTGCCCTTGCCGGGCTTCGTCGCGATCAGCTTCTCATTCGCGGCGTCCTTGCTCGCCTCGCTCACCTGGAGCCACTCCCCTGTCGGCTTCTTCCACCCCTCCATCCCCTCCCCCTTGATCAACTCCACCCACTCCGCGGCCAGGCTGTTGCACGCCAGGGCCAGGCCGATCATCAGGCTTCCCAGTGCCCACCTCATCGAACGGCCTCCTTTCGAGTTCAAGCCCCCCCCACCCGCGTCGTGCCCGCATTCTAATCCTCTTCCCTCAACGGATCAAGCCTCTTGGAGGGCTACAGGCTACAGACCGCCAATCTCCCCGCCCCTGGGTTTGGCGGCCTGTGATCTCGCTAAGCCCTTGCTGCACAGGCACTTAGCTCACATCGCCCCCTGCCACAGGCCGCCAACTACCTCCTTCCGCTCGAGCTCGTGCCTTCGCTCGACGTTCAGCGTTCAGCGTTCGACGTTCGACGTTTCCCTGGTTGTGTCCGAGGCCAGCTCTGCTCCCTCGCCCTCTCCAGATTCAGCGCCAGCAGCTTCTCCAGGATTTCCTCATCCCCCATCGCCGGGTCCCAGCCATAGGCCGCGAACACCGCCGCGTCGAGGTCTTTGTGTTTGCCCTTGTACTCCCAGCCGAAGAAGCCCTTCTTCCAGACATCGGCCCAGCCGTCGCCGCCGCCGCGTTTGGCCGCGCCGCGCTCGAAGGTGAAGGACGCGCCTTCGGGGTCCGCTGCCGCGGGGGTCGGGTGGCCCAGGAGCGCGCACAGGTCGAGGAAGTGCTCTTGAGAAGCAGCGCTCTCGGTGAGCGACGACTTGCGCCATTTGGCGATGAACTCGGCGGGGTTCAAGGCCATCTCCGCTGGGCTGGCTCGCGAGGGCAGTGCTGGGGCTTACGGTAGCAGGAACGGATTCCGCGTGCAAGTATGCACGCCCTACCTTCTTCGCCCCCACTGGGCTTGTCCCAGTGGAGCGAGGGATTGGCAACTAGGCGGGCGTCCCCCACTTCACCCCTCTCCCTCCCAGGGAGAGGGCAGGGTGAGGGTGGAGATCAGGGGTTGGGACAGGCGCCCGACCCTCCCCCTGCCCCCTCCCTGAGAGGGAGGGGGGTGAGGAGGTAGCCGGCTGGTAGTGCCCAATCCCTCGCCCCACCGAGGCAAGCTCGGTGGGGGCGGGACGCAATCCGCACGATTCGCGGTCACGTTTCCTTCCCGATCAGCTTCTTCTTCTCCTCGCGGTAGAATATGTAGTTCGGCAGCGAGATGTCGGGCGGGACGAGGTGGTCGAGGTGGGGGACGAAGCCGCCTTCGCCGAGCAATGGGGCAATGCGGTCGAGCTCGCGGCGAATGGCGTCCTTGCCCCGGGCAACGGCCACCTTGTCCACGCCGCCCTGAAGGCGGACGAGTCCGCCGAACTCGCGACGCATGCGGAACATGTCGGTGCCCGCCGCGACCTCGCAGGGGAACATGATGTTCACGCCGACGCGAATCCAGCTCGCCACGAGGTCGTGGATGTTGCCATCGCAGTCCACGTGCGAGAGCATGCAGCCGTGCCTGCGCGCCTCGTCCATCACGGCCTGGTAGCAGGGGGCGAAGAACTCGTCGAAGGTCCTGGGGCTGACGAGTGGCCCGCCCTTGTAGGCCATGTCCTCCCACCAGCCCATCTGGTGGATTGGCACGTCGGGCGGCACCTGGCGGAGCGAGACGAGGATCAGCTCGGCCCAGTGCTCGGCCATTTCGTGGCAGAGGGCGGGGTCGTCGTAGAGGAGGTACGAGAGGTTCTCGGTGCCGATCCAGTTCCGCAGCGCCCCGTAGAAGCCGCAGGCCCAGGCGCCAACCGTCCAGCCGTCGGCCGCGGCCTTGCGGGCCTTCTCAATCGCTCCATCCGAGACTTTGCGGGCCGGGTCGTCGAGGCGGTAGCGCTCCTTCATCGCCTCCCAGCTCTTGCGGTCCTTGACGGGGAACTCGAGGAACTGGGGGATCGAGGATTCCTCGACTCCGCCCTTCCAGCGGCGGGCGATGACGCCCGAGGTGTCCTGGACGATCTGGGTCAGGTCGTCCTCCTCGAGCACCTTGCGCTCGAAGGCGGGGTTCATGCCCAGGTGGATGGGGATGCCTGCTCCGCCCTCGTCGCGGTCGGTGCCGATGAACTCGTTGAAGCGGGGGTGGAACATGTTCTCGCCGATCTCGGCCGCCCAGTCCTTCGGGAAGCCGTCGGGCACCCAGGCGCGCACCGTCTGCGGCCAGCAGCCGAACTCCACGTCGGGCACGCGGTCGGTGGGCAGGTACAGGAACGTTCGATAGCCGCGGTTCCTGGGGAGGGGGTTGGCCATGGGCAGTTACCTACGGGGTAATGAGCCGAAGCTTGGACACACTCGCGATGATCTCGAAGTCCCTGTCGGACTGAAGAAGGGGGACGTCGTGAGCGATGGCGCAGGCGGCGATGACGCAGTCCACGGCGTTACGCACCGTCTTGCCCTTCTTGCGAGCGGCGCGGTAGATCGCGGCAGCATTCACGTGGTCGTCGCGAGAGGTCTCCAGATAGATGAGTTCGTCCATCGCCTGCTGCACGGTAGCGACTTCGGCATCGGAGCGGACGCCCTGGAGGATCTCGGTAAGCACGGTGCCGCAGACGCACAGGTCGGCGTCGTCTGCGATGGCATCCTCAAGCCACGCGACCTCCGGCGTCGGCGTGCCGCGGAAGTGGTCCACCCACACGCTCGTGTCAACCATGGTCACGGCCGGACTCTCCCGCGACGCATCTCGTTCAGGTCGCCCTCCCAATGGATGCGTCCCTTAAGCTTGAGCAGGCGGCGCTGGCGGCGATGCCTGACCAGCTCGCGGAGGGCGTGGTCCACCACCTGCCGGGTCGTGCTAATCCCAGTCAAGGTCTTGGCCGTCCCCACGAGTTCCTCATCCAGCACAACGTTCGTCCGCTTCATCGTCTGGCCTCCTTCCTCAATACACATTCTACTGCCTGGAATGTGTATTGTCAATCCGTTTTGACACACTGACACCCCCCGAGTATGATCATCATCCCATTGGGAGTGGCCCGCAGGGTTCCGCGGGATCGGTGGAGCCCAGACTCAAGTTCAGGAGTTCGAGCATGGTGCGGCGCTGGTTCCTGTTCGCGGCGGCGATGGCGGTTCCGATGGGCATCCTGGCCGGAGAGGCCGGCGGGCCGCCGGCGCTGGCCAAGGGCGACAGGATCGTGTTTCTGGGCGATTCCATTACCGCAGGTGGCGGCGGGGCGCACGGCTACATCACCCTCGTGAAGAACACCCTGGCACAAGAGTGCAAGGACCTGGGCATCGAGGTGTTCAACGCGGGCATCAGCGGGCACAAGGTGCCCAACCTCCAGGCCCGGCTCGACAAGGACGTGATCGCGAAGAAGCCGACCATCGTGTTCATCTACATCGGCATCAACGACGTGTGGCACTGGCGCAAGAACGCCAAGGGCGAGATGGCCGGCGGCACGACGAAAGAGAAGTTCGAGGAAGGGCTGAAGGACCTCATCGCGCGCATCAAGGCCGCGGGCGCCCGCGTCGTCCTGTGCACCCCCAGCACCATCGGCGAGAAGCCCGACGGGACGAACGAGCGCGACGCGATGCTCGAGGAGTACTCCGACATCAGTCGCAAGGTGGCCGCCGACACGGGCGTGCAACTCAACGACCTGCGCAAGGCATTCATCGCCTACGAGAAGGAAAACAACAAGGAAGGCAAGGCCAGGGGCGTGCTCACCGGCGACGGCGTGCACCTGAACCCCGCCGGCAACAAGTTCGTCGCCGGCCTGATGCTCCAGGCTCTCGGCATCAAGGCCGAGCCGGTCGAGACCAAGCAGGCGCCCCCGAAGAAGTGAGCTGGTGCCGTAGAATCCAGGGTTCACTACGGGGCGGGCAGCCGCAGGTCGTTCGTCTGCACCAGCTTCCATGAGTCGCCGCCGTCGGGCGACATTATGACCGCTCGGCGGCGCCCGAAGTGGTCGTTGCGGTAGAACCAGTAGGTTGACCAGTAGTCGTACGAGAGGAACAGGCGGCCGGCACGATCCACAGTGAGCCGGTGGTAGTAGACGCTGTACTCGGAGAACGCGGCGACGACGAGCACCTTCGGCGGCTCCCAGGGCTGGCCGGGGCGCTTGCGCTGGTACGCAAGCGTCGCGTGGTGGCTGGCCGGGAAGGGCTCGACGCCCGAACGCCACAGCCGGTAGGCCAGGTGAAGCGTGTCGTCGCGCCCGCACACCATGCCGATGTAGGTCTGCGGCGAGTTCCCGCCCACAGGCTCGGCCTTCGTCCAACCCGAATGGGCGTCGTTCGGCTTCAGCGACCGCGCGTACTGGAACGGGCGGCCGTGGGTGCCGGCCAGCGCGTGGAGGTATCCCTGGCTGTCCATCGTGATGCTCGGGGAGTTGTGCACGTCGTTGGGCGGCGCGCCATAGCCCACCAGCGCCGGCTCGCCCAGCTTGCCCGTCTCGCGGTCACAGGTCGCCACGAACGTCGGCACCCCAGGCACCTTCTCGTTCGGGTCCGTCGCCTCGCCCCAGATGACGTGGACCTTGCTGCCGCGCGAGACGATGGAGGCGGGGATGCCCGAGTGGGCGGCCAGCCCGATGCACTGCTTCGACACCAGCACCGGCTCGCCGATCACCAGGCGGCCATTCTCCCTCCTCGGCAGGAACAGCTCCAGGTCGTTCACTCTCCGCCAGAAGACCCTGGGGTCTTTGGCGGTGAGCGTGTAGCGCAGGATGGGCGGCGGGCCGTCGGGCACGTTGTGGCCAGAGGACTGCTCGATCTCGAACGAGCGCGGCTGGCCCTCGCGCCCCGGAATCCCGTAGGCCGAGAACGTCTGGGCGCCATCCGTCGAGTGCAGGAGCACGGCCTGCCCGCCGGCCGTCGCCACGAGGTACAGCCCGTTGTCGCGGTCGAAGGCCAGCTTGGTGGAGGGCGTGCCGAACGACGCGCCCTCGAACGGCGGCACGCGGGTGCGCACGGCGGCCGCGAGGTCGCTCGTCGCCCATCGCCCGTCGCGGCAGGTCGCCACGCCATTGCCGACCCGCACGAAGGGCTGGTTCTTCAGGTCGAAGTACGGCTGGCTCTCGACGGGGTAGTCGGGCAGATGGCCGAACTGCTCGTTCTCGTGCTGGTAGGGCTTGAGCACGAGGGGCATGGCCAGCGGCCGCGTCGCGGGCGCGACGCCACCCTTGACGATCAGCGTCGAGTACGTCGAGAAGTCGGGGCTGTCCGCTGGCGTCGCCCGCACGTGGCAGACCCGCGTCTCGCCCTCAGCGGGCACGGTGTAGCCGACCGTCACGTCCGCCCCCGTGTCGGGCCTGAGCACAAGCCGCTCGGGCGACAGCTTCGCGGGCCACTCGCCGCTGGGGAACTCCATGCTCAGTTGCACCGTCTTCGCCCCGCGCGCGTTGCTGTGGACTCGCAGCACGACCTGCCCGCTGCGGCCCGGCTCCCCGTAGGCCGTTCGGCTGTAGGGCGTCAGGAGCCACCGATGCTCGAGGAAGGGGAACCACGAGGCCGGGTCAGGCGTCCAGCAGCACACGTTCTCGCAGAGGTCCCCCCTGTCCCAGCGCGTCACGCCATCAATGTGGATTGTCGCCTGTGCCTTCGGCAGGTGCAGCCGCCAGGGAACGGCATCCCGGTGAGCGTCCGCTGGGAACCTGTGCGCGGCCCTGCCCTTCGCGTCCACGTTCAGAGTGGCGATGGTCGCGCCCTTGGCGTCGGACACCGACAGTTCCTCGACCCCGCCCGGCAGCCCTGTGACCTCCATGGCGAACTCGGCCGGCCGCGGCAGGAAGCAGACGTCGCTCGGCCTGTCCGGGCTGAGGAGCACAATGGGCTCCTGGTGCCGCTCGTCCTTGTGGCCGCGCGCGGTCTCGATCAGGTACTTCGGGCAGTTCGTGCGGAAGCCCCAGACCATCTCGACGCCATACCGGTCGTTCGACACCGTGACGTTGAGCGCGTAAACGCCTTTGCGTTCGACCCGTGCCGAGAGGCGCACCCGCTGGGGCGGCCCGAGGCCGCTGCCCCGCGGCTGGCCGTCGTCGGGGATTGTCGCCTCCTGCACGACCCGCCGGTCTGGGCCGACGAGGATGGCCCTCAGCTCGCTCCGCGCGCCGCGGAGGTTCCGGTCGCGCTTCTCCACCTCGACGGCCAGTTCCCCCGGCTCCGCCAGGAAGTAGACGCCCCCGCACCCGCCGATGGCGGGGTGGATGGCGTGGTCGCTGCCCATGGCAGGGGTCTCCTTCGCCGGTGGTTGGGCCTGTGGCGCCGCCCCGTTCGCGCGCGGGCACGACAACACGGAGAGGGTCAGAGCAAGAGCCAAGGAAAGCAGCTCTCTCATACGTATCCTTCCCCCGTATGCGGCGGCTGTCCGCCGCGGAACGCCGCCTTGTCGCCCATGGCGACCACGACCAGCAGGGCCACGTCAATGACAATGGCCGGGAGCGCCCAGGCGGGAGTAGCCATCGAGACGAGCGAGGATGTGCCCGAGATCACGGCGAGCTTGGCCAGCGACCAGGCGATGTCGAGCCCGGCCGTGCAGTAGAAGAGCACGATGGCCCAGCGTTTCATCTGGAGCAGCGCGCTGGCGGCCACCAGGAGCGCCCCCGCCACGAACATCCCCACCACGCCGCCGGCGATGCACCACGTGGGAAACCACGCGGGCGTGGTCATCCGCCCCATCGCCAGGCTGAAGTCGCGCAGCGTCTCGTTCACGAGAGCGAACTCGTCGTCGGGGCGGCCCGTGGGCTTCGTGAAGGACCCCACGGCCTGGTCCAGCACGCCGTATGCGCGACGCTGCTGCGCGGCGGGGCCGGCCATCATCACCATCTGGGCGCTGCCCAGGGTGCCCGCGCCCGCCGAGATGATCCCCAGCACCCCCGCCACCGTCGCCCACGTCGGCCGCTTCATCCGCTCGTGCTCCTCGATCAACCTCACGGTCCCTGGATTGTAGTGGGTCTCACGTGGGCGATCAAGCGTCTTGGGCGTGGTCCGTTTCGGACACCCGTTCGCCACAGAGACCTGCGCGATGCCTGATGGGCGTAGTGGGGTCGGCAGCGAGGGCCGGAGCCAGCAGCGCAGAGTACTGCCATTGGCCGCAGAGAGTGGGGCGAAGCTGCTGATGGCGCACTTGAACAAGTGCGCCATCAGCGCCCCCCCCCGCACGCCGACCTCTGGGCGACCACTGTCCTGTGAGAGACGCACCACGCCCGGGTGTGTGTAATCTCCTACGGTGAAGGCATCCGCGCCTTCAGCCCCCGAAGGAGGCGAGGGAATAAAGCCCACGGCGATGCTTAGGGAGCCGTGGGTTGACGATCCCCCCACGGCCCAGCCCCCGAAGGGGGCGGGGGAACCTCTTGGTGCTCCGAACGCTCCGTCGCCCCCTTCGGGGGCTACGCCTGTTTCTCGCACGCAAACCCACGGTTCCGCTTCGCTGCACCGTGGGCTGTACTCCGCCACGCCCTTCGGGCGTTCGCCTGCCACCCCTTGACCGTAGGAGACTACACGCACCCACCACGCCCAAACATCTTGACGGGGGGCCGGCGGCGACGTAAGATGAGGCGCCGAGGGAGGCAATGCAGGCGACCTCGGAGGTGCGGTGTGCGCGGACTGCCCGCTTTGCTCGCGTTCTCGGTGCTCGGCTGCATGGCGGGGACGCCCGTCGAGATGCGGCCTTACGTGGACCCCTCGCAGCTCGACGTGCCGTGGCCGAAGCACAGCCACGTGAAGCAGCCGTGGCGCGGGTTCCTGGAGACGCGGCCCGCGGCGGAATTGCTCGACGGCATCGGCATGGTCTACCAGTACCACGGCGGGAGCATGGAGGCCCAGCTCGGGCTGCTCGCCAAGGCGGGCATCCGCTGTCTCCGCTGGGAGCAGCCGTTCGGCACCTACGACCCCGACATCAAGGGCATCGCGAAGCACTCCGAGCAGCGCTACCGCGAGATGCTGGGGGTCTGCAAGAAGCTGGGCATTGTGCCCATCATCCTCCTCAACGCCCACCACGGCTATCCGTGCAAGATGAAGCACTTCGAGCGGCGGCTCGCCGCCGACGCGCCGAAGGGCTCGGCCGAGCTGCTCCTCGATTCGGTCGAGGGCTTCCGCGTCCTCTACTCCGGCACGAATGGCCTGACGGACTACTGGGCAGGCCAGGTGCTGTTCACGGAGATTGAGAAAGACCGCAAAGCGGTGAAGCTCTCGAAGCCGCTGCCGAAGGACCTCAAGAAGGGCGAGAAGCTGAACTGCATGGACTTCTATTACCTGCCCTTCCACCCCGTCGGCACGCCCGAGTTCGAGCACACAGCGGGCGGCTGGGTGGACTACGCCCGCGCCGTGTGCCAGGTGGCGAAGGAGGAGGGCATCGCGATCGAGCTGGAGCTCTGGAACGAACTGTCGTTCGGCTCGCACTTCGCCGGCGGGGGCGGCATCAACGACTACTGGCCGGGCCGCGCGAAGTTCACGAAGGACTTCCTCCGCCCCGGCGGCCACGCCTGGGAGGTTTCGCGCCGCACCATCGAGATGGCGAAGAAGGAGTTCCCCGGCACCCGCTGCATCTGGGGCTGGTCGAACACCACGTTCTTCCATTGCCCGATCAAGGAGCTGCCGCCGGGCACCGACGGCCAGAGCTATCACCCCTACGGCACCGGCTGGCGCGACCTGCCCGAGCGCGAGCAGGACCCGAAGAACCCGGCCCGCTGCCTCGAAGCGTTCTGTCCCACCTATCGCCTCTGCTTCGCCGAGGGCTGGGCGCACACGGCCATCCAGTGCGAATCGCTGATGCACCACCTGCGGCCCGACAAGCGGCTCACCGTCAAGCCCCAGGGCGTCGAGCGCTTCCACCACTACATCACCGAGCACGGCGTCGTGCCCGCCGAGGCGGGGGTGAAGGGCGAAGCCGAGTCGCTGCGGCTCAAGGAGAAGTTCCTGCTGCGCGCGCTCCTCTTCTGGCTCAACAAGGGGCTGAGCCGCATGACCCTCTTCGTCTCCGGCCCCGACAAGAACGAGCAGGGCATGGGCTTCCACCTGGCCAAGGTGAAGGAGCTGAAGGCCATGCCGCCCGACGGCGAGGTGGACGAATGGCTCTCCCCTGCCCTGCGGTCGCTGCGGCGCGCGGTGAAGGCATTCGAGGGCGCTGTGCCGATCCCGACGCCGCGGCAGTTCGACGTCCAATTCGCCAAGCTCGGCCCCGACCGCAAGGTCTTCGAGATGCCCGAGGGCAAGCCGACCCTGTGGTTCAGCGACCTGTTCGCCGTCCTGCCCTTCCAGGTCACCGAGAAGAAGTTCGTCATCGCCCTCTACGAGATGACGCCGAACTACAACGTCGAGGAGATGAAGGACACGCCGTATCGCCTCACCCTTCGCCCCGTGAAGGGCAAGGACTGCAAGCTGGCCTACTACGATCCCCTGGCGGACAAGATGCTGCCCGCCAAGGTGGTGCAGCGCGGCGAGGACGCCCTGACCCTCGAGCTGCCGATCATTGACACCCCGAGGCTGCTGACCCTTGAAGAACGCGACTGATGGGACGCATGGGACCCATGGGACGAAGAGCCGACGGCACGGCCTTTGTCTGGCCCTATGCCTCCCATTCGTCCCATTGGTCCCCTTGCTCGCCGCGCCCGACCTGGCGAAGGGCCTCGTCGCACACTACACCTTCGACAAGGACGCCTCGGACTCCAGCGGCAACGGCCACGACGCGACGGCGAAGGGCGCGGAGCCGGTCGCGGAGGGGAAGCTCGGCGGCGCCTTCGCCTTCGACGGCACAAGCGGCCACGTCGTCGTCCCGCCCGCGGTGACGAAGGGCCTCACCTGGTTCAGCGTCGCGCTCTGGTTCAAGACGGCGCAGTGCGCGGCGAGCGCGCGCACCCGCTTCTGGTCGAATCCCTCGCTGATCGGCGTCTCGACGGGCGGCTGGGGCTCGCACGACTTCGGGCTGATGGTCGAGAACGGCAAGATCGCCTACTTCCACGGGCTGCAGGCCGAGGGCACGGACATGTCCTGGTTCTCCGCCGCGGCGGTGGCCGACGACAAGTGGCACCACGTGGCCCTCGTGTGCGAGGGGCCGCGGATGGTGCTCTACCTCGATGGCAAGCTCACGCGCGGCGAGGCGATTCGGAATGCGGGCGGCGGACAGGACTCCCTCGGCGACCAGGCTCAGACGGCCTCGGGCAGGGCGCTGGGCGCCGCGGGCGTCTTCATCGGCGCGTGCAACGAGGGGGGCAGGCCCGCCTGGCACTTCCGCGGCCTGATAGACGACGTGCGCCTCTGGGGCCGCGCGCTCTCCGCCGACGAGGTCGCCGCGCTCTGCGGGAGCAAGTAGCCGCTTACCCGAGAAGGGCACGCAGGACGTCGCGGCTGCGCAGATAGTCCTTCTCGATCGTCGGCGTGGGGGCCAGCTCCAGGCACAGCGCGCCCTCGTAGCCGATCGCCTTGAGGGCGGCGGTTATCTCGCCAAAGTCCAGCTTGCCCGAGCCGAGGGGAAGGTGGTCGCGGCGGCCGTCGTAGTCGTGGACGTGCACGTGGACCACACGCTGGCCGAGGTGGCGGATGAGCCCGCCGAGGCTCCCCCACGGCTTCCACGCCGCGCCGTCCTTGAAGCTCAAGTGCCCCACGTCCACCGTCACCCCCACGTTGGCGAAGCTCACCCGCTCGAGGAGGTCGAAGTCCTCCGTGGCTTCGAGCCCGACGCGCACGCCGAGCGCGCTCCCCAGGCCATCGAGCTGCACCAGCGAGGCGACGAGCAGGTCGCGCACGGCCTTGCCATCGAGGCCGGCCGGGGCGGAGCCGCGGTGGACGGTGACCGTCTTCGCCCCGAGCGTCGCGGCGACGCGGAGCGTGGTCTCGAGTCGCTGAAGCCACGCCCGACGCGCTCGGTGGCCGGGGTTCACCAGGCTCTCGGCGCCATTGCCGAACGGGGCGTGGATGTCGGCGTCCGCGAAGCGCGCGGCGGCGGCCTTGAGGCGCGCCCACGTCTCCTCGGTCATTGCTTCGGGGTCCAGGCCGCGGCGGGGGGCGAGGGCGCGGTTGACGTGGAAGGCGACCGCGTCGAAGCCGTTCGCCGCGGCCCACTCAAACTGCTCGAAGAACCCGCGCCGACCGATCTCCCACACCATCAGGCCAATGCGCATCCTCGTCCCCTCAGTCCCTCATCCCCGCCTCTTGCATCATCTTGCGCATTTCGCGCATGGCGCGCACCATTTCGGCGCGCTGCGTGGGCGTGGTGGCGGCGAGCCACTGGGCCACCCGCTCCTTGCTCATCTGGCCATGCCCCTCCTTGCCCTTGCCCTTGAACCCCGCGCGGCGGTCGCGCATTTGCTGAAGCATGGCCTTTCGCGCCGTCGGGGGCATCGCCTTCAGCATCGCCACCATGCCCGTGGCCATCGTGGCCATCATCCGGGCACGCTGCTCCTCGGAGACGAGGCCCATCAGCTTCTGCCGGTCCTCGGGGCGGAGCGATTGGAAGCGCTGCTTGAGCTTCTCGTCGCTGAGCGCCCGCTCGACCAGCTTCTGCGTCTCGTGCGGCGGCAGGCGCTCGGTGAGCGTCGCCACCTGCTTGAGCCAGACCTCGCTCTCCTTCTCGCTCATCGCGGCCGGGTCCGACTCGGTCACTGCGTCCACCACCTGTTCCGCCGTGCTCGGCTTGGCCGCCGGCTTCAGGTAGCCGGCGAGGAGCCAGCCCGCCACCCCCAGGCACGCGACGGACGCGACGACCAAGAGCACTTTGAGGCGCATCACAGGGCCTCCACGTGGTTGTCGTGGAACAGGCCGTTGATGCCGACGCGCGAGCCGCCGGACTTGTGGAACGGCTCGTAGTCGCGGAGGATCGGCACGTCCTCGATGCGGATGAAGTGGTGCCCAATGGGGCGGCCCACCTTCTGGTGATTGAGCAGCTCGGCCCATTCGTAGCTCGTCCCCTCGCCCTCGAAGTAGCTGGGGAACGTGTAGGCGGGGTCGGTGGGCCGGTCGTCGGGGCACTCGAAGACCTCGGGGGGCACGTAGCGCGGCGAGAGCAGGTCGCACAGCGGCGGCGGCCCGCCCTCCGGCTCGGTGGACGGCATCATCGTGGCGCAGGGATACCAGTGGTCGTTGTCGTCCACGTAGAGCGTGATGGCCTTGCCGAGCTGGTCGAGGTCGTTCAGGCAGCGGGCCCGCCGGGCCTGCGCGCGTATCTTGTGCGCCGCCGGCAGCAGGAGGGCCGACAGAAGCGCAATCACCGAGATCACGACCAGCAATTCGACCAGCGTGAAGGCGCGGCGGGACATAGGAAGAATGGGACCTATGGGACGCATCGGACCTATGGGACGACCGCTCCGCATGCCCGCGGCTACACGCACGTCAGTCCCCCTTGTCCCGGTCGAGCTTCACCGTGCCGTGGGGGGTCTTGATGGTGCCCGTGGGCACCAGGGTCGGCTTGTCCAGGCGGCCGCCCGCAAGGAGCTGGAGCACCGTCCGCGCCGCCGAGGCCTCGCCGACCACGGTCATCTGCCCGCTCTGGCCCGGGCCGATGGCGCCCGAGGTGGAAGCCTTCAGGCCCGCGAGGTGCACCTCGCCTGCCCTGAACTCGTAGCCCAGGCCCTGGATGTCTATCTCGAAGGTGTTGGGGTTGGTCACCGTCGCCTCGATGGTCAGCGTCGCCCGCATCAGGCTGGCCTCGCCGACGCGGAACCGGACGTTGCTGAACCGCGGCGGCCGCAACACGGGGAACTTCCCGGTGTAGACCACCGGAAGCTTCAACGGCATGCCGAGCACCGAGGTCGCCAGCGACCCGCGGAGGCAATACGGCACCTCGCTGGCCTCACGCAAATCCTTGTACGCGCTCCACATCGCCGGGTAGGAGATCTCCACGGGAACGTGAACGGTGCCGACGCCGCGCGCCGGCAGCGCGACATCCATCCGCGCCTCGGACCGGCAGAACTCGCGGCCCTGGATCTCGATCCGCCAGCGCGCCAGCGGCGCACGCACGGGGAACCACCAGCGGTTCCGCAGGGTCACCTCCAGCCTCAGCGCCACGCTCTCCCAGCCGATACGCTCGACGTGGGGGCTGACGGCTTCCACTTTCGGCTTGCCCAGGAGGTTGAGAAGCATGGCGCACCCGGAACAGGGGAAGAGGAGAGCCAGGGGCACTGCGCACCGTAGAAGCGTTCTCATTCGCGCCTCGCACGCGGAGGAGCAAAGTCGCCACCCGTGCATTCTACTGCGGCGGCAGTTGGCCCGCAACTGGGGGGCGAGTATGGCCCCCAGCCCTGGCGCCTGGCCGCAGCCTCTTCAGCACCGAAGGAGCGTACTATGACAGCCCAGGGCAACGCCCTGATCTTTGCCCACATCTCGGGCTCCGTAGCCCGCCGACGGCGGGCGGCAGGTGGTAGCCCACGGCGTAAGCCGTGGGTTCGGGCGGGTACAAGGCCCAGCCCCCGCAGGGGGCGGCAGAAGCGTTGGCCGCCGGCGTTCTGC
>DATKZY010000056.1:0-7065 GCA_035527715.1 Planctomycetota bacterium
GCCGCCCCGCTTCGGGGGCTGAGCCCTGGGTGCTCCCTTACCCACGGCTCCCAAAGCATCGCCGTGGGCTTTACTCCGCCACGCCCTGCGGGCGTTGGGTCAGCTGCGGGATTGGGGGTGCCCGCGATAGTATCGCGCAACGGGCTTTTCCGACCGAAGGAGATTACACGCACCCGCGGAAACTGGCGGCGGGTCGGCTCTTTGCGCGCGCAGTGTGCGGCGCCGCACACCCGCGTCCGCTTGTCTAGCACGCTGTGGCGCACCGTGTTCTGCGATTGTCGAGGCGAAGGGGGCGGCAGAAGCCACGAGTCGCCCTTTCCCCCTGGTTTCTGCCGCCCCCTGCGGGGGCTGGGCCTTGGGTTGTGCCCCTCTTCCACGGGCTCACGCCCGTGGCTACCCTCTGTCGCCCTATCGGGCTTACGTTTGTGCCACTCGGAACAGCATCCGGAGCCTGTCATCGTGAGCCTGTCGAGCGATCTCTCAGGGGCTTGCCGCTGCGATGGAGGCGGAATCTGTCATTTCGGCTGAAGGGCGTGTTGCCCGAACCGCCTCGCGCGCCGAACGCTGCCGGAACGACCCCGACGCCCCGAGGCCAGCGCCTACCGGGGTCATGCTGAGCGAAGCGAAGCATCTCCCCTGGCCCGGGGGTGCAAGCCCATCTCCGAGGGGACGTTCCACTTCCCAGGCGGGTAGAGATTCTTCGCTCCGTGCCACTCCGCTCAGAATGACCCCGGGACGAGTGTCTGGCATGAACCAGTCGTGGTGGCGCTGTGAAGGGCGAGCAATCCCATTCAGGCAACACGCCCTGAACCCTTGAAAGGTTCCTCGGCAAGCTCGGAATGACAATTTGGGTGCTTCCGGCTCGTTCCTTTGGACGCCTATGGGTTCCGAGTGGCGGGGCAGGGCGCCGCGGGCGTGGCGTCGTCAGGGCCTCACGCGCGCACGCGAGGGGTAGTATACCAATAGGATGGCCTCCGCCCCGCCATGCCTGCTACGCGGCAATGCCGCGCGGCCAGCGACTGCGCGCGCCGTGCGTTGGGATCGGTGCGGCGAGGGAGCCTGCGCTCAGTCCTGTGGCTTGATCGAGTCGAGCGCGTGCTTGAGGAGGACGACGTGGCCCTCCTCCGTCTCCACGAGGCAGTTGTAGCGGTCGTGCTCGAGGAGCACGCCGGTGACGGCGGGCCCGCCTCGGAGCGCGAAGACGGCCTTCTTGCCGACGTAGCGGTTCAGGATGTCGCTCGCGCCGGGGCCGGGGGCGGCCGCCTTCAGCTTCTTGCGAATCCCCTCCACCTGCTTCTTGAGTTGGCTGATCTCGTCCTCAAACACCTTTAGAGCCGGCTGTAGGCCCACTGCAGAACTCCTCGGCAAGCGGTCGCGGACGGGTCGGCGGCTTCCTTAGTGATTCTAGCAGGCCCTTCGCGCGCTTTCAAGCCAATTTGCTTCCGTCGTCGGCGCGTGTTGCTTCGCCGACGCGGCGGGCGTAGCGGCGGACGTAGGCCCGCTCGTCGGCCGCGTGGCGGGCCGCGAGGTCGGGGCGCGGCGAGCCGAGGCGTGCCAGGGCCTCGGCCGCGGCGAGGTCGAGCTGCCAGCGGGCGTCCTCGCTCACGGGGTTCACGCCCGGCACGCTCACCTGGAACTGCCGCACGGCAGGGAGGTCGGGCCGCGCGATCATCGCCTCGATGGCCGGCACGGCGGCAGGGTCGCCGACGCGGCCGAGCGCGCGCACCGCGGCGATCAGGGCATCGAGGTCGGCCTGGCGGTCCTCGAGAACCTTGCACAGCTCTGGAACGGCCTGTCGGTCGCCGATGCGCCCGAGGAGGACGGCGGCGGACTTCCAGAGGGGCGCGGACTTGCGTCCCTCCGGCGCGTCGGCCCGCCGCTCGGCGAGGGCCGCGCGCAGCTCGGGCGCGGCCTCGGGGCGCTTGAGCATGGCGAGGGCGACGGATGCCCAGAAGCGCGTGGCCGGCTTCTCGGCCTTCGCGGCGTCGAGCAGGAGCGGCAGGGCCTCGCCGCCGCGGCGGACGAGGGCCCAGGTCGCCTCCGACGTCTTTTCGCCGCCGAGCTGGGCGATGCACTCGGCGGCGGGAAGCACGGGCACCTGCGGCGGCACCCAACTGCTCTCGTGCAGGGCGGCGTCCACCTTGGCCGGCTCGGGCAGCTTGGGCTGCTCGCGCGGGCCGAGGGCGCCGGTCCCGAGGAGGACGGCCTGGAGGTCGCCGACCGGCAGCTCGCGCGGGGTGATGCCGCGCTGAGCGGCGAGCGCGGCGGCGATGCCGGCCGCCTCGCCGATGCGCTGGAGGTCGCGCTGCATGCGAAGCTGGTTGTGCGCGTCGTGGGTGATCGAGAGGGCGCGGCAGGCCACGAGCAGCCCCTCGACGCCGGCGGGGAGCAGGCAGCGATAGGGGATTTCGCAGCCGAATCGCCGACCCCAGTTGCCCAGCAGCCACACCCACAGCATCGCCTCGTCGCTCTCGTTCTCGTAGTCGAAGCCGTGGTTGTCGAAGTGCGAGTAGGCGTAGGCCACGACGTCGGGGAACTGGCGGCCCGCGATCTCGTCGGCCAGCGTGAGGCGGTAGTCGCCCACGACCTGGCGGCTGTTGCGCAGGCCCAGGATGGGCGCGACGTAGACCAGGCGGGACTTCGCCTCGAACCGCTCGCGCCAGTAGTGGCCGAGCGCCCGGCGGCGGGCACGCGTCAGATCCACCGCGTCGGTCGGGTCGCAGTAGCCCGCGTCGAAGTTCGTGATGAGCAGCTTGCCGTCGTCGCTCAAGCGCCCTGCGGCGAGCGAGTAGGCGTGGGGCAAGCCGTCGGTCGCGCGGCCGAAGGTGAACTGCGCGCCCGCCATCGCCGCCAGGTCGCCGTCGCCCGTGCCGTCCACGAACGCCTTGGCGCGATAGAGGGCATTGCCGTCCGGCCCCGCGGCCACGACGCCTCGGATGCGGCGAGCCGGCTCCGCCGCGCCCTCCTTGCGAGCGGGGAGGGCGCTGGGCAACGTCTCGGTCTGGGCGCCCGTGATCGTCGTGTTGTAGACCACCGCGACGCCTGCCTCCGCGGCCAGTTGCTCGAGGGCCACCTTCTTGGCCTCGGGGTGGAAGCCCGCGGCCGGGCCGAACAGGGGCGCCAGCTCGGCCACGCGGCGGTCCAAGTCGTCCTGGAGCCCGCCCGCGACGCCGTGGTAGTACGAGTGGATGCCGCCGCCCGTGCCGATCCCGCCGAGGCAGGTGCTCTGCTCGATGAGCACGGTCCTCGCGCCTTGGCGTGCGGCGGCGATGGCCGCGAGCGCTCCGCCCGTGCCGCCGCCGCACACCACCACGTCGGCCTCGTGGGCCGGCGGCGCGACCTGGGAGTGGGGGAGGGGAGCGGCCTTGGCCGGCCCCACAAGCAGGTGGCCGTGGGCCATCGTGATGGCATCTGCTGCGTCCAGCCCTGTTTCGAACCGGTCGGCCAGCGTCACTTCACCGCCCGATCGGATTGGCGACGGCACCCAGAGGGCAGCCCCGAACAGGTTACGCGCGTCCGGGTGCAGCGCTCCTTCAAGCTGGAGCGCGGAGAGGGGGTAGAGCTCGCTGCCCACGCTGGTGACGAGCGCATGGGCCAGGCCGTCAACCTTCTCGCGCACGCACGCGAGCAGACCGGGCAGCGCGCGGCGAGCGGCCCGGATGTCGCACGTGTCCAGGGTGAAGTCCACCGCGGTCTCTCCGGGCCACGCGGTTGGCCGGAGACGCACGTCGCGGCAGCCCGCCATGTCGCCGAGTTCGACCAGGCCGTTGACGCCGGCAACGTTGTTGAGAACAACGGTGAGAACGCCTGCTATCGGTGTCCCCGGCACGACGCGGCTGCCGGCCAGGCGCCACAACAGCGCGTTCTCCGTCGCGTCAATGAAGCAACGAGCGTAGACGGGCAGTTCGCCCGACTTGGTTCCGACGAGGACACCGCTCACTTCCCCGCCACCAAGCCCGATGGCAACAGGCTGACCATAGAGAAGGACGGCGATCCCCGCCGAAGCTGCCTCGCGGTCGAGCACCATCTCCGTGATCGGCGGGTCGAACAATGGCTCACGGGTGCCCGTTGCCGCCGCCATCGCATCGAGGAACCACCCCGTCCTGTTGGAGGAGGAGAAAACCATGTGCTCTGTGCGGAATGCCCAGGCGATCTCCCATCCGAGCACGGGCCGCCGCTCGATGAGGGCCACGCGATGGCCCTTGCGGGCCAGCTCGCGGGCCGCCGCGAAGCCGCACAGCCCGCCGCCGAAGACCGCCACGTCGTAGCAGGTGTCGGGGTCGAACATCGCGCTCTCCTGATTGTGTGAGCCGAAACGACTGATGAGGACCCCAAGAGTGTAGAGCCACCCGCTTCCCCTTGCAAGCGGCCTTCCATTGGGCGACCGATGGCTTGCTTGACACGGCTGCGGCAACCCCCTATCCTGTCGGGGCGGCACAGGGAAGGAAGAGCAAGGCAAGCGGAGTAGGAAGGTTGGCGGAAGTGCCCGCGATCCCGGCAAGCCGCGCCACGGCGCGCATCGGCGCCGTCGCGGCCATCCTGGTCGGCCTGCTGTCGCACGCCTCGGCGGCGCAGACGCCCCAGGCCACCAAGGCCCGCGAGGCCGCCGCCGAACGGGTCTTTGCCGAAGCGACCCGCCTGTTCCAGCGCCAGCAGCTCTTCGACCTGCGAGCGGTCCTGGCCAGGCTCAAGAGGGCATACCCGGAGGCCGCAGCGATCACCGACACCGAGCGCAAGCCCTCCTACGCCGAAATGCTCAAGGCGGTCGAGGGCCTCGGCGAGTTCCTCGTCGTGCGCAAGGACGGCGCCGCCGGGGCCCTCCGCAAGATCCAGGAGGCGATTGACGCCGCTCCCCCCAACAGCACGGTCGAGATCCAGGACCAGGGGCCGTACGACGAGCGGCTCGTGATCCCCGCGGGCAAGGTGCGCCTCACGCTCCGCGGAAAGAAGCCTCTCTGGCCCGTCATCGCCGTGGCCGGGGCGGCCGACTCCGTGCTCACCGTGGAGGCGGCCGAGACCACCGTCGAGCGCCTCGTGCTCGCGCACCAGGCGGCCGGCGGCGCCGCACTCGCGGTGCGCCGCGGGCCGTGCCAGCTCCGCTCCGTCGTCCTTGGCACCAAAGGCCCGCCGCCTTCGCTCGCACTGCTCACCGCCGCCGGCGCCGCCTGCGAGGCGCAAGGCTGCGTCGTGGCCGGCAACGCCGCGCTCGAGGGCGACGTGGCCCTCCGCGACACCCTCTGGCTCAAGTGCGACGAGGGCGGCCTGGACGCCAAGGGGGCGTTCAAGGCCGAGAACTCCCTGCTCTGCCACGTCGTCACCCGCGCCGCCGCCGAGCTGCGCAACTGCATCGTCACCCAGGCGGTCGCCTTCAAGGGCACGCCCAGCCTCGCCCTCGATTCCATTCTCTACAAGGTCGAAGCCGCCCGAGACGACGCGCGGATCGACTTCTGCGACGTCCACCCCGGCGGCTTCCTCGACGCCGCCGTCCCAGGCAAGAAGTGCTTCGCCGCCGACCCCCACTTCCTGGCCCCCAAGACCCTCGACTATCGCCTCAGCCCCGCCAGCCCCTGCCGAAAGAAAGGCTCGGATGGCGGCGACCTCGGCTGCGGCTTCTCCTACGAGACACTCGAGCTCGCCAAGAAGGCCCTCGAACTCCGCAACAGGGGAACCATCGCCTTCTGAACCCCTCATACCGCAAGGAGACCCGCCATGGTCATTGACTGCCACGTCCACTACGACGGCGCGCCCGGCGAGCTCGACAGCCTGCTGGCCACCTGCGACAAGCTCGGCACCGACAAGTGCGTCATCTTCGGCGGCCCGTCGAACGACGCCGTCCTCGCCGCCGCCCAGGCCCACCCCGACCGCCTCATCCCCTTCGCCCGCTTCGCCCTCGGCGCCGACCCCACGCTCCGCGTCAACCAGTTCCACGACGCAGGCTTCCGAGGCATCAAGTTCATCTTCCCCCGCAAGAACTACAACGACCCCGAATACTGGCCCGTCTACGCCCGCATGGCCGAGCGCGGCATGGTCGCCCTCTTCCACCTCGGCATCGTCGCACGCCGCCGCGACCTGTTGCCCGACGACAACGACTCCAACCGCGCCCGCCCCATCTACCTCGACCACATCGCCCGCCTCAACCCCCAGCTCAACATCATCGGCGCCCACCTCGGCAACCCCTGGTACGAGGAAGCCACCATGAGCGCCCGATGGAACTGCAACCTCTGGTTCGACCTCTCCGGCTCCACCCTCAAGAAGAAGACCCCCGAGTTCCTCCGCTCGCTCCTGTGGTGGGACAAGCCCGGCCACCCCTACCAGGCCCACGGCGGCAAGCACCCCTTCGAGAAAATCGTCTACGGCACCGACGTCGCCCACGACTGGATGGCCGACGTACACAACGACTACCAGCTCCTCCTCGACGGCATGGGCGTCTCCCCCGAGCATCGCTCTAAGATCATGGGCGGCAATGCCTTAGAGGCTCTCAGGATCTCGGAATGAGCCCTCCGTAGCCACCTCCCATTGTGGGTCAGCTTCCTCCCCCTCACACCTTGACCCACAATGAGCGCTTTGGCCAATAGCCCTCGTCCGGAGCCATTCTCCCATTGTCGGTCATTCCTCCGCCACACATCTGACCCACAATGGGTTCGCCGCCTGCGGCGTCCTTGACACAGGCTATGTGCCCACGACGGCCAAACCCTCCTCGGCGTCCGCATCGAAAACCCGCTGAAAGAGGCTCAACCGCCGATTCACGCCGATTGACGCCGATCAGATCGAGCGAGGGCGGGCGGCTTCTGGCACAAGCCCCGGCCTGCTCTCAGGGCTCCTCTTTGCCCACACCTCGAGGTTTCGTGGCCCGCGAACGCGGGCGAGCCAGTCGTAGCCCAGGGCGACCGAAGGGAGCCCTGGGAACGTGGCGTTTCCCCCATCGAAGCCCCCCATCGTGCCGAAGCAGGTCCAGGGGGTGAAGTACCTTCGGAACTTCCGCGAACTGCTGGGTCCGCTGGAGGCCCACCGCAATTGCCCTAACCGCGACCTGCACTACGACGACTATGTGGCCTATGAGCTGCT
>DATKZY010000057.1:0-23093 GCA_035527715.1 Planctomycetota bacterium
GTAGAGGCCCCTGACCTCCGGGTCAATGTCGGCGTAGGCCGAGGTGGCGTCCTCCGGGCCGCCGAGCCCGGCGATGCGGCCCCACGGGCCGCCACCGAGGGGCGCGGCGACGAGGGCCTTCGCCCAGGCCGAGTCGTCGAAGGCCGGCTCCTGCCAGCCGGCCCGCTCGGCCTTCTCGGCCCGCCACGAGGCGTTGGACACGACGGCCATCGGCTTGCCATCGGCCAGGGTGATCGGCAGGAGGGCGATGAGGCCGGCGGGGTTCTTCCCGGCGAAGGGGTTGTTCTGCGCGCGGACGGCCAACACGTTTCGGCCGGGCTTGAGGTGCTTTGCGACGGCGAAGGCGGCGGCCCGCTGCCAGGCGTCGTTGGCGCCGAGGCGCGTGCCGTTGAGGAAGACCTCGCACGCGTCGTCGGCGGAGATGCGCAGTTCCGCGGCGCGGACGCCGGCCGCGGGCAGGTCGAACGTGCAGCGGAAGAAGCGCGCCTCGGCGGGCGCGTCCTCGACCGGCTTCCCCTCGGGGAACCAGATCCAGCTCGGCAGCCCCGCGGCGGCGTTGATGACGGGCCGCTCCGCCGTGCCCTTCGTCGTCACCTCGGCGAGGGTTCTCTCGAGAGTCGCCAGCTCGGCCAGTTCGGCGGAGAGGTCGGGCGGCTTCGGGCCGCGGGCCAGCCGCTCGGCGAGTTCTCGCGTCCAGGCGATCTCCTTCGCGGCGCGGGTCAGGAGCGCCTCGCCCATCGCCTGGAACAGCCAGTCGCGTTCGAGCGCCCCTTCGGCCTCGGCCTCGGAGAGCGTGCGGGTCTCGGGCGTGCTCGGCGTGCCGAAGATGGGGGGCAGATAGATGCCGGGCTGGTGCAGTGCCCGCACCTGCTCGCGCGTCAGCGCCTTCGCCCCGCCGGCCTTCTCGGCCGCGCCGCAGAGGCCCAGCGACGCAACAAGCACGACCGCGACGAAGCCACCTCGCATTCCGCGCATCGGACGCCATCCTCGATCGCGACGTGGTGAGCGAACACCATGTCCTCCCTTATAGCACACGCCGGCCCGCACGACAACTGCGGGGACCAGGTCAGGCCGCGGGCCACACGTGCGGCGGGGTCACACCCTTGCGGGCGCGTTGGCCGAACGGGGCTGATGGCTCGAACCGGGTCTGGGCAGCGCGCCCCTCGCGACCTGGCCCGATCTAGCCTCGATGGGAGCCGACGGGACGGCTGTCCTTGTGGGGGCAGGCGGAGACGTGGAGCTTGGTGCCGCCCAGGTAGTAGGTGCAGATGGTGATGCGGCTGCACTTGGGGCACTGGACGCTGAGGTGCCTGCGGGCGAGGGGCACGGCGGCGAGGCCGATCGCGAGCGCCAGCGCCGCACAGGCGACCACCCCAACCCCCAGAAAGGTGCGGGCCCGCAGGTAGCCGGCGAAGCGCGCGCGCTGCCTTGGCGTGGCGACCGTGAACGACCAGTCCCTCGCCACGGCGCGGCGCTGCACCGTCACCGGGCCGCCGGGGCTCGAGGGGCCCGGGTACTCGAGGTTCGCCGCGATCCGCAGGGTCACCGCCTGCGCGGCCAGGGCCGGGTCGTCGGGGAGCAGCACCTGGAACTCGAGCACGATGGGCCTCGGCGGCGGGGCCTGCCCGGGCTCAAAGACCTCGTGGGACCAGCGCGCCTGCCGGACCGTGACGTCGGGAAGCTCGAGTTCGCCGGACCCGCTGAGGGCCACGCGCTGCCCCTCGATGATGAAGTAGCCGCCGGCGGACTCCTGGCCGGCGTCCCACGTCAAGGTGAGGAACTCGCCGGGCGCCGCGAGCCGCGGGGCGCCACCTGCCACGTCGGCGCCGAGCAGCGGAAGGCCGGCCGGCGGCTCGCCACGGGCGTACAGGAGGATGCACGCCACGAGGCCCACCACCACGAGCAGCTCGACGGCCATCACGGCCAGCCAGTAGCGCGTCGCGTACCATGGTGGCGCCGCGGTGGCTGGGGCCTCCGGCAGTGTGACCTGGGTCTTGCACTTGCGGCAGCAAATCGTCAGGCCGGCCGCCGCGTCGGGGCAGGAGTTCGATGCCGCGCAACTGGGGCAGATCACGATCACAGCGTCGTCCCCGGGGGCAAGAGGTGCGACTAGCTACTTCTATTCTTATGATTTGCCGCCGCGTGTCAACCGGCGGTGTGGCGCGGAGCATGGTTCCAGAGGCGAGGGGCCACGACGAGGCCCATGACCCTCCCCTCGCCCCTTCCTGAGAGGGCTCATCTTTGCCCACATCTCGGGCTCCGTAGCCCGCCGAGGGCGGGCGTCAGATGGTAGCCCACGGCGTGAGCCGTGGGAACGCCGGGCGTTCCCCCACGGGCAAGCCCCGTAGGGGCGACAGAACGCCCGCGACCAGGGTTTCTGCCGCCCCTACGGGGCTGTGGGCCTTGCGGCCGCCTGAACCCACGGCTTACGCCGTGGGCTACCATCTGACGCCCCTGATGGGGCTGGGAGCGCTCCTCCTCGAAGATGTGGGCAAAGATCCGCCTGAGAGGGCGGGGGTTGACCTGCCGTCCCGAGGAGGGCCGCTCACAGCGTGGCCCGCAGGGCATCGAGGAGGCAGCCCGCGGGGGTGAAGGGAAGCGGGACGATGGCGCGCTCGAGGGCGCTCTGGTAGAGGCCCAGCACGGTGTTGCTCTCGGCCAGCGAGACCTCGAGGCGGTTGCAGTGCACCTTCAGCGGGTCCTCGAGCCAGTCGAAAATCGCGTCGGTCATTGCGGCCTGGCCGAGCACGTCCTCGTCGCGGTACTCGTGCTCGCCCCGCTGGTAGCCGCGGCCCGGGGTGCACAGTTCCCACGAATTCATTGTCCAGTGAACGAAGCCCCGGGTGCCGTAGACGGCGACGCGTTTGTGCATCCAGGAGACGTCGGGGTCGTGGACGACGGGGGCGTTGTCGCCGCAGGCGAGGAGGGCGTGGGCGCCGCCGCTCGACGCGCTCACGGCGGCCTGAGCCGGTCGAAGGCCGCCATCGAAGACCAGCTCGCCCACCGCGCTGTCGGGGCAGGGATGGTGGGGAATCCAGAAGCGCTTGCCGCTGGCCTGGCCGAAGACGCGCACGGGGCGGCGGTCGCCTGCGTAGGCGAACATCAGGTTGAGCACGTGGGTGCCCTGTCCCGCGAGGGGGAGCCGCGCGCTGCCGTCAATCAGCCGCACCTCGCCGATCTCGCCGCCCAAGACAATGTCGAGCAGTGCGAGCGTTCGCGGATGGTAGCGGAGCTGGTGGTTTACGATGACACGCGTCTTCGCGGTCTCGCCGAAGGCCGCGATGGCGTTGAAGTCCTCGGCGTCGAGGCACAGCGGCTTTTCGACGAGGACGGCGGGCACGCCGAACTCCTCGGCGAGGCGGAAGAACTCGAGCCGCTGCTGCGGCTGGGTGACCACGTGCAGCAGGTCGGGCTTCTCCTTCTCGAGCATCTCGCGCACGTCGCTGTAGCGGCGCGGCACCTTGAACTCGTCGGCGAACCTGCCGAGGCGCTCGGCGTTCATGTCGCACACGGCCTCCAGCCGCGACTTCTTCACGTGCTTGTAGGCATCGGCATGGCCGCGGGCGCGCGAGCCGCAACCAAGGCAGCAACTCTTGTACACTTGCAGCCTCCTTCGGTTGTGGGCGGGGCGTCTCTGCCCCGCGATTCTGCCTTGGTCTGAGGGCCGACGCGGGGCAGAGACGCCCCGCCTACAATCGGAACACCTCGCCTCTGCCGCTTGCCTTGGACTTCTTGGCCAGGCACAGGGCGCGGATGATTTCGAGCATCTCGGCATTCGCGAGCGGCTGCTTGCGGGTGCGGACCATGTCGAGGAAGTGGCGGTTGAGGTTCCAGTAGAAGTAGTCGGCATCCCCGACCTCGATGTCGAGCCGGCCCTTCTCGCCGAAGAGGGTGACACGCCAGCCGGGCCGGCCGCTCTCGAGGCCGAGCTGGACGCCGAGGCGGCCATCGCGCCAGCGGTACTTCACGAGGTCCACGTCGCCCTCTCCGACGTTTTGCACGCTCTCGATGCCTGGGCCGAAGACGGCCCAGAGCATGGCCAGGCCGTGGATGCCGTAGAAGATCAGCTCGTTCGGCGAGGCGGCTTGCGCGACGAGGAGGCGGCCGAGCTTCTCGGCCGCCGGCTTCGCCTCCTCGATCTCGCGGGCGTACTGGAGCCCCGAGGCGGAGAAGAGGGGCACGCCGTGCTGCTCGGCCTTGGCGACGACGGCCTCGGCCTCCTCGATAGTGCCGGCGAGCGGCTTGTCAATGAACATGGGCAGCCCCGTCGCCCAGAGCGGCTCGGCGAAGCGGTAGTGGCGCAGCGAGCAGTCGTCGGGGAAGAGAATGCCGTCCACGCCCTCGCCACACTCGCGGGGGTCGTCGCACACGGTGGGGATGCGGCACATCGCGGCGAGGGTCTCGGCGTCCTCTGGCTTCTCGTCCCACACCTTCACGATGCGGGCGTCGTCGAAGCGGCGGCCCGCGTTGGGGTCGCCGCCGAGGCCGTGCTTCGCCCACGGCTCGGGCTCGCAGCCGTTGTACATGCGTGCGAAGTACTTGCCGTGGTAGATCATGGTTCCGCCGACCATGCTGAGGCGAAGCATCATCTGGCCTCCACAGGCGGAAAAGACAGCGGGTGTCTTTTCTTGCCACTGATCGCGTTGAAGAAACGTAACTTCAGTTGAGTCCAGCGGTTACATGTCCGCTGGCGGCAACGGCGGCGGAAAAGACAGCGGGTGTCTTTTTCCCGGGTCATTCCTTGCCCTCGGCGATGGCGGTGAATGCCTTGGTGGCCAGGTGGGCGAGGAGGCGGTCGGGGTGGCCGGCCAGGGCGATGAGGCGCGGCACGGCGTTGCGGTTCCGCAGGTCGGCGAGGAGGACGACCTGCTCGCAGGCGCCCTCGGGCAGGGGGCCGTCGCCGACCTTCGCCAGGAGGTCCATGGCCTGCTTGAAGTAGCGGTCGGGCTCGGCCCTGAGCTTGAGGGCGGCGAACTCGTGGATCAGGGCGGGCGAGCCCTCGGCCTCCATCGCGGCCCCGACGAGGCGGCGCACCGGCATCCGGAAGAGCGTCACGAGGTCCGTGTCCCACGCGACCAGGCGGTCGGCCTTGTGGCGATAGACGGCCGCGCGCCGCTCGACGCACGAGGCGACGAGGGGCTTGCGGTCGGCCTTTTCTGCCCAGGCCTGGATGGCGGCGTAAAGGGCGTCCACGACGGCGTCCTGTAGGAGCTGGGCTCGGGCGCTCTTCGCCTCGTCCCAGGCGCGGGCGGCAATGGCCTCGGTGTCGGCGGCGAGCTTGAGCGCGTCCTCGGTCTTGCCCTGCTCGAGGAGGAGGCCGACCGTGGCGGCGGCCCGCCGCGCGACGCCCGCGATGTGGCCGTAGATGGAGGGCACCCTGGTCATCGGGGCGTAGGGCAGCAGCCCGCCGAAGGCGGCGAGGTAGGCGGCGAGACGCTGGGGCCGGCGGAAGGCGGCGTAGCTGCGGAACTCCTTGGCCCCCGCGGCCTTGCCGAGGAGGGCGATCTGCTCGTCGGTCAGCGGAGGGGCCGGCCCCTCGTCGCGCTGCGCGGCGATGCGGAGGAGGAGCAGGGCGCCGTTGTCCTTGTCGAAGGCGGTGATTCCGGCGAGGTCGGCGGCGAACACGCCGGCCGGCCGCGAGCGGGCGAAGTGGCGGTGGAGGAAGGCGAAAGTCTGGATCTCCCGGTCGGTGCGATACTCCTCGGCGAGGCCCTGGACGAGGGTGTCGGCCAGCGGGGTGTCGCCCATCAGCAGCACGAGGCCGAGCTTCTCCTCGGGCGTCTTCGCGTCGGCCAACGCGTCGGCCAGGTCCCAGAAGTGCCTCCGAGCGATGTCGCCGAGCAGCACCTGGGCCTTGAAGAGCACGGGGTCGGAGGCCAGGGGCGGGACGAGGACGTTGGCGACCGAGGGGGCCTGGGCCTTCGGGTCGAGGCCCAGCTCCTTGCTGGCCTCGCGGCAGGCCTGCTCGAAGAGCAGCAGGAGCGGGGCGGCGCTCGCCGGGCCGCGGCCCTGGCACAGCGTGGCGAGTCGGCGCAGCAGGATGGCGCTGCGGCACTGGCGGTTGCGCGAGGCCGCCTTGGCGAACCAGTCGCGGGCGTTCGCCCACTCCCCCTCCTGGAGGGCGATGGCGCCGAGGAAGAAGGCGGGGAACTCGCGGCTGCGCTCCTGGGCGTCGGAGGCCGCGAAGTGCTTGCGGGCCCGCGCGGAGTCGCCCGCGCAGTAGGCGGCGAGGCCCGCGACATCGTCGTCGGTCACCACCACCTTGGCCGCGGCGGCGCGGATCTTGCGGATCTCGGCCTGCATCCGGTCCACGCCCACGAGATCGTCGAGTTGGCCCGGGACGTCGTCGGCCTTGGGCCCGACGCCTTTGGCCACCTCGGCGAGCTTGGCGCGGGCGGCGTCGAGGCCCTTCTCGCGGCGGGCGAGGCGGCCCTCGAGGCGCGAGGCGGGCCGCGGGGCGGTCGGCCCCTCCTCCTCGGGCAGGTCGCACGAGGCCAGAAGGGCGAGGGTCCAGGGCAGGGCGACGACGAGTGCCTTTCGCATGCGACGTGTCCTCCGGGGCGTGCCGGGTGATCCTGGATGCGAGAGGCATTGTAGCCGATTTGCGGCGCATGTCCAACGCGGGTCGGGGCTACTCGCGCTGGATGAGGATGTAGCTGATCTCGGCGCCCGGGGCGCCCGACGGCGAGTCGAGCTGGAGGCTGAGCTGCCCATCGGCTACGGCGGCCCTGAGGTCGGGGAGGACCACAGGGGCCGCCTGCGCCGCGAGGTCCACGGCGGCCGCCTCCTTGCCTTCGAGGGCGACGCGGCGACGGCCGACAGGGCTCGCGGGGTCGCCGAGGGCGAGGGTGACCTTGTAGGTGCCGTTGGGCAGGTCGCAAACCCACTCGGCGGGGCCGGCGAAGGCGAGGCCCGTGCTGGCCTCGACGGTGAGGCCGGGCGGCTGGCGGCGGAGGAAGCCGCGGGCGCCGCCGGCCACGCTGCGCCAGCCGTAGCCGCGGAGCCTCGAGTAGGGGGCCCCCTCGTCGGCCACGAAGCCCGCGGGGCACCTCGGGAAGCGGCGCGGCTGGAAGCTCACGCGGACGGCGTCGCCTACGACGAGTCGCGTGGAGGTCTTAGCCGTCAGCGCCCCGTCGGACACGGTGAGGGCCACCTCGTAGTGGCCGGGCTTGTCGTAGCGCAGCGCGCCCGAGGCGCCCTTGAGGCCGTTGGACCACTCGCAGGTCAGCTCGTCGCCATCGGGATCGCTCGAGCCGCGGGCATCGAAGAGCACGGTGGCCCCGACGATAGCCTGGCGAAGCGGCGGCCCGGCATCGGCGACCGGCGGGCGGTTCGCGCCCGCGCGCACGACGTTGGAGAGGGGCGAGACATTGCCCGCGTCGTCCTCGGTCCGCAGGGCGATGTAGGCGCGGCGGTCGGCAGGCAGCGGGCCGACGAGGAGCTTGTCGAGCCGGCCGGCAGGGCTGGGCGCGGGAGCGGCGGGCACGCGGTCGGCCTCGGCCCAGCGGACGAGGCCCTGGGGATCGCCACCCCTCTCCCTGCCAGAAAGAGGGGTGCCGAAGGGCTGGGCGGAGATGCGCACGTGGTAGCGGTGGGCCTGGCCCCGCGTGCCGTCGTCGCCGGGCGCGGTCCAGCTCAGGAGCATCTTGCCCCCCTCGGCGGCGGCGAGGAGGAGGTCGGTGACGGCAGCAGGCGGGGCCGTGTCGGTGGCGGCGGGAAAGCTCTCGGGCAGGCGTCGCCAGGTGCGGAGGTCGCGGACGAGGATCTCGCTGGCCGCGTCGTTCGGGTCGCACGGGATGCGCAGGTGGGACCCGATGGCGAGGCGGCCACCCGTCCTCGCGCCCACCTTCTGGCCGTCGAAGAACACGCTCATCTCGCCCGCCAGCCGCCACGCCACGGCCACGTGGTGCCAGGCGCCGGGCTTCACGCGCACCTGGTCGGCCAGCACGCGTGTGAGGTGCCGCTTGTCGGTGCGGCTGAAGAGCTCGAGGCCCTTGCGGCCGAGGGTGAGGGTGAAGCCGTTCGCCTCCGGCTCGCCGCTCAGCAACAGCGTGCTCGGCTGCTCCCCCGGGCCTTTGCGGTAGCAGAGGCGGAACTCGATGGCACCCTGGGCCTCGGCCACGTTGCCGCTGTCGAGCAGGGGAAACCACACGCCGGCATGGGGGTGCCCGGCGGCGCCCGGGCCCTGGACAAGGCAGGCGCGCGCGCCGTCGGGCAGGGTCACGAAAGGCCGGAAGAGGACGCACCCGCCCACGCCGGCATCGGGCAGCGCCACGTCGGCCGCGCTCTCCAGGTGGCACTGGAGGCCGAGGGCGAGCGGGGAGGCCGGGCCATCGGCGTCCTTGCCCGCGGCCACGTAGCGCTCCCACGCGGCAGTGAAGAGGTCGCCCTGGCGATAGCGGAGGGCGAAGTCGAGAGGTGTCTCGCACGGGAACAGGTCGGCCACCCGGTCGAGCCGCCAGGCCCTCTTGAGGAAGCGCGTGTCGCCCGTGGCCTCGGCGGCCCGGGCGAGCCAGGGGAGGGCCGGGGCGCAGGGGATGCCGTGGGCGGCGGCCTCGGGGTGGCGCGCCCAGTCGGCCACCAGGCCGTCGGCCGTCCCGTAGGGCTTCACGGTGGCGCCATCGGCGGCGCGGAGGCCCCCGACCTTCTCGTGCCCGGACCAGAAGGCGGCAGGGCTGGCGAGGGCCTCGGCGGCGCGGAGCAGCGCCGGCGGAATCCGCGGGTCGGGCTTGCGCCGCTGGCAGGCCGCCAGGGCCTCGAGGGCGACGGCCGCCTCCGCACTCGCGTCGGTGGGAAGGCCGTGCCCGCCCAGGCGCTGGGCGTCGAGGAGCTTGCCCAGGTAGAGGTCGAGCGCCACCTGGAAGGCCGCGGCGTGCTGCGGGGCGAACACGGGCGCCACGTCGGCCGCCTGCACGAGGTTCAGGAGCGCCAGCGCAGCCTCGAGGGGCGACGTGTCGGGGTCGTCGGCGTGGCGCGTGGCGCACTCGGCGTTCCGCAGCGCGGCGTCGAGGATCGCGCGGTCGCCGGTCACCAGCGCGGCGAGCCAGGCCCCGCCATACCAGCTCGCCTCGGGGTCGAGGCGGGGGTGGGCACCCTGCGGGGCGGGGGCGTAGCAGGCGCCGGTCCAGCGGTCGTCGCCGCCGGCGACGTTGTGGAAGGTCGCCACGTCGGCCGCGTGCCGCGCGCCGGCGTGGGCGGCGTCGAGGAGGCGCGGGTCGCCGCGCCGCAGGAACTCGCGCGCGAGGGCCAGCGTGGGGTCGAAGCGCTCCCACAGGGGCGCGCCGTGGCGCCACGCGCCCCAGGCCCCGTCGCCTTCGAGCGCCGCGACGGCCCGCTCGAGGTCGGCGCGCACGCGCAGGCCGGCGTCGCGCGCCCCCAGCGGGGCGAGCGCCACGGCGCCCGTGGCGGCGTACCAGGCGCCCGTGCACGCCCTCTCCTCGGGCACGGTCGCGCACGCCGCCAGGGGGCCGTCGAACGCGGCGCCGAGCGCCGCCGGCGACGGCGGCTCCCCGGGCGCGAACCAGAACAGCACGTCGTCGGTCGCCGCCCGGCCCGCCAGGAACCCCTCGCACGGCCCGGCTTCCGCCGGGAAGATGCCCACCTCGATCCGCGGGGCGCCGTGCACCCGCAGCGCCTTCGGGCCGCGGGCCGCGAACCGCCGCACGGCCACGGCGGCCCCGCCGCCCTTCCCCCACAGGCTCACGGCGCCGCCGGCCAGGGCGCCCGAGGCGGCCTCCCGGCCGCGGTGCACCAGCGCATAGCGGCACGCCGCGCGGTCCCGCGCGGCCCCCTGCACGAGGGCCGCCTGGTCGGTCGGGGTCCGCAGGCTGCCCGGGTGGGTGCCCAGCCGTTCGCGCTCGCCCGCGAACACCCACTTCAGCAGCCCCTCGCCCAGCCGCAGCGGAACGCACACCGTCAGGTCCGCCACCCGCAACGGGGACGGCTCGGGCGCCGCGCCTGCGGCCGCCCGGGGCTCTTCGCGGTTCAGCACGGTGAGTTGGAGGCGCGCCGCGGGCTTCCCGGCATAGAAGTGCAGCCGCGCCACGTAGTCGCCCAGCGTCGCGCCATCCTCGGCCTGGAGCCGTCCCGCCACGCGCACCACGGCCCGCACCGGCCCCTTCGTCTCCACCTCGGCCCTCGCGGCGCCGCGGCTCGACAGGAACCGCCGCGGCTTGCCCCCCTCGCCGGCGACCTCCAGGCCCACCAGCCCCCCGCGCCCGTCGTGCGGCGCCACCAGAGGGCGATCCTGGCCGTCGAGCGTCACCTCGTCGAAGACCACGAAGCGGTCCCGCGGCAGCCGGAACCTCGCGGCCCCGGTCGAAACGACGATCTGGGAGTCCTCCTCCCGAATCCTCACCGGCGGGAAGCCGGCGGCGCCCGGCTCGGTGGACGGCGGCGCGCCGCCCGCCGCATAGTCGAGCCGGTAGGTGGCGATGCCCTGGCGCCGCACGGTGACCTGGAAGTCCAGCACGGCCCACTTCACCGACCCGTCGGGCCACCGGCTCCACACCTCGGCCTGGAGGGGGCGCTCGGCGCCCGAGGGGTCGAGCAGGCGCAGCGCCTCGGTCGCCCGCAGCGCGCCCGCGGGCCACGGCACGCCCACGGTCAGCGGCGCAGCGTCCTGGTCCGCCTCGGCGCCGTTCGTGACCACCAGGTAGAGTTGCGCGCCGGCGCAGGGCGCCACCGCTCCCCCCAAGAGCATCAGCACGACGAGCCGTCTCATGGAAGCATCCCCACCACCTCACCCGCCCCATCATACCACTGCCCCGCGGCCCGTGCAACCGCCCCCCTGCCGGCGTGGGTGCCGAGACGGGCCGCGCCGGCAGCGGAGCCGTGGTCGCGTCGGTGATGGGGGAGGGCGCGGCCGGGCTACTTCTTGCCCGTCTTCTTGCCCTGGTCGTGAGGCACGGTGACGACCAGGTCGGCGACCGTGGTGTTGCCGCTGGCGTCGGCGATGCTGAGCACGATGGTGTAGATGCGGCCGGCCTTGCTGTTGCCGGAGCGCTCGGCTCGGAGCTTGAGGGTGTGGTCGCCGCCGATCTCCCAGTCGAACGAGGTGTTACTGTCGCCCTTGGCGTCGTCGGACTCGTTGCTGGCGACGGAGAGGATGCGCCATTCGGGCGCGGCGTCGCAGGCGTCCTCGACCGTGATGCCAATGGTGATGGGGACAAGGGTGTGGTCGGCCGGCCACAAGGTGTGCGGGGTGGCGGAAAGGCTGAGGATGGCAGGGGGCGTGGTGTCCACGATCGTGACCGTCTGGCTGGCCGTGGTCGTGTTGCCGCAGGCGTCGGTGGCGGTCCACGTCACGACCGTCGCGCCGAGGGGGAAGACGTCGGGGGCATCGTGGGTGATGGTGACGTCGGCGTCGCAGATGTCCGCGGTGATGGCCAGGCCGATGTCCACGCCCGTGCCGTCGCGGCTGGTCTGCTCCGCCGTGATGTCGGCCGGGGCAACGAGGAGCGGGGGCGTGGTGTCGCAGACCGTCACGTCCACGCAGACGGGCTCGGAGTCATCCTGCCCGTCGCTGACGACGAGGGTGGCGGTGGTGGTGCCGTGGGGGAGGGTGACGACAGGCGCAGGGCCGGCGGCGGAGCCGCCGGGCCACGTCCAGGTGTAGGTGAGGTCGTCGCCATCGAGGTCGAAGGAGGCGGCGCCGTCGAGGGTCACGGTGGCGCCGTCGAGGCCCGATTGCTCGACGAGCTGGGGGGACCCTGCAACGGCGACGGGGGGCTGATTGCCGTAGGAGATGTTGGCCGCAGGGACACAAATGCCCGTGGGGTTGCCGAGGGCCTCGCCGGTGTAGACGCAAGCGAGGTCGGCGTCGAAGGCCATCACGCGGCTGGTGCCACCCCAGGTCTCATTGCCGGTCGTGATGTAGACGAGGCCCGTGTCGGGGTCCACGGCGATGCCCACCACGCAGTCGGCCGGGTCGCCCGTGAGGGCGCGGAGGTCCACGGTCCTCTCCGTGCCCGTCTTGAGGTCGAGCTGGCTCAGGAGGGCGGGGTACTTCCACTGAGGATACGAGGGGACCGCGGCGTTGCCGGTGTAGACGAGGCCATTCGCGGCGTCGAGGGCGATGGCCATCGGCGTCTGCCGCACGGCGAAGCTGCCGGCGAGGCTCCAGTCGGCGGCCTGGAAGTAGCGGACCGTGGTGGTCGCGAGGTCGGTGACAAAGAGCCAGCCGGTCGCGGGGTCGAAGGCCAAGCCGATGGCCTGTTGCACCCACGGCAGGGTCACGGTTTCGGCCAGGGTGAGGGTGCGCTCCGCCGCATTCCAGTCGTACACATACAGGCGGTTGGTGAACCGCTCGACCACGTAGACGCGGTGACACGTCGGGTCCACAGCGATGCCGGCCAGGTTAGCGGCGCCAGGGGTGTCCACCGTGCCCAGCACCTCGAGCGTCCGGGCGTCCACCAGCACCAGCATGCCGGCGTTCTCGATCTCAATAGTCACGAACAACATCGCCGAAGCGTCGTCAATGGCGAGGCCGAGGGCGCCGTAGTCGGTGGGGCCGGAATCGGCCTGGAACCCCAGATATTGGGGCGCGGGCTGGATCCCATAGGCCCGGATGGGGCTTCGGTTATTGAGGTCCTTGATGACGTACAGGGACTTCGCGGTCGCGCTGCCCGAGAACGCCGCGAGGAGGCACAACACCGCAGTGCCGCATGCCAGATGCCCGCCGCCCGTCACAGGCTTCATCGTCGCCCTCTCCGGCCGGGGAGCCATCTCCCCGTCCAACCTCATCTCCACGCGCACCAAGCCCTTCGTCCTATTATAGCACAAATCCGGCCAGAGTCAACCCGACGCTCGGGCGGGGGGGGGGGTACGAGCCGGAATTGCAGGTGGCACACGCTCGCCGCAGGAGCCTGCCCGAGAATCCCCGTGACCCGCGTTGGGGCCGCCAGGGAGAGTTGACGCCACCGCCGCTCTGCGCTATCCTGCCCACCGGTCCAACAGCGCGGAAGAGACACCCGCAGGGCCGTTCTGGCAAGAGACAGCGGGTGTCTTTTCCGCGCCCCTCGACCCTCAGGAGAATCACCGTGCGGCAACCTGGCAAGCGTCCGTCGGCCGGCCTCGCCCGGCCCATCATCGTCAGCACCATGGTCATCCTCACCACCGCCGTCGTCCTCTTCGCCTACGGACTCCTCACCCGCGAGAAGCCACGCACCCCGGCCCAGCCCCCGCCGGGCAAACCCATGCCCACGAGCCCCCTGCCCCGGACCAGCACCAAGCCCACAACCGGCGTGCCCACCCCGCCCCCCGAGAGGAAGTCGCCCGAGACTTCCGAGCCTCCCGCCCCCAAGGACGCCTTGTTCTACGACAGCTTCACCGCCAAGGATCCCTTCGCGGCCGGCAAATGGATCGCCACCCGCGACGGCGACTTCAAGGAAGCCGTCGTGGACACCCTGGACGGCCGCCTCCGCATCCGCGTCGGCACCATCGGCACCCGCGACGACACGGTGAAGCACCTTGGCCTTCGCACCGCCCAGCCCGTCGTGGACCTCTCGCAAGGCCCCATCGAGCTTTCCGCCGAGATTGACTGGAACAACCAGGCCAACGGCTGCTACCTTCAGGCCAGCCTCTTCCTCTGCCCCACCTCCACCGACAAGACCGCCGCCAGCGAGAAGGACTGGCTGAAGTTCGAATACGTCGGCGTCCCGCCCGGGAAGAACGCCCGTGCCGCCTTGTGGCGACGCAAGGCCGGCAACCTCCGCTTCCTCTACGACGAAGGCTGGCCGGCCAAGCAGAAAACCGGCCGCCCGATTGGCAAGCAGCAAGTCACCCTCCGCCTCGACCGCGACACCATCGAGGTCATCGAGAACGGCAAGCCCCTCTTCGGCCCCGAACCCCACGGCTGCCTCTTCCAGCAGGCATACCTCTACCTCGAAATCTGCTCCCACAGCAACTACCCGCCCCGCGAAATCTACTTCGACACCCTCCTCCTCCGCCCCGCCAGGCCCGGCCTGTAGCGGTCCTCAGCGGTCCGCGACCCCTGAGCGCCGCGCCCGGGTCCGCCGCCGCCGGGCCAGGGCCACCAGCCCCCCGCCCAGGAGGAGCAGCGTGCAGGGCTCGGGGATGAAGGCCGACTCGACGGTGAGCCGCAGCAACGCCCCGGAGTCGGTTTCCCTCGACGCGAGCCCGAAGTTGTACGAGGTGTCGCTCGACGTGCGCGAGAGCAGGAGGCTCACCATGCCGTTCGTGTCGGTCTTCAGGAAGTCGACCAGGGCGCCCGCCGTGGCGGCATTCGTGAGAATGATCGAGTAGGGCGTGGAGGGGTCCTGAGCGGGGACACTGATGGTGCCGAGAACAACGCCGGCGTAGACGTTGGCGGCTTCGAATCCCAGGCCGGTCTCGACGTTGGCCGGGGCGTTGGCCCAGGTGATGAGCGTCTCGCCCCAGTCCTCGGCGAGGTTCCCGGTGCCCGTGTAGCCGTCTATGAGGCCGTAGACGTTGAGGGTGAAGGCCCTCGGGCCGCCGCTGCTGTCGTTGCGGTTCACAAAGAACTCGATCTCGGCATCAAGGAGATCGCCGGCCTCGATGGCGGGCAGGTCGAAGCGGATGTAGCCCTTGCGGCAATACCCGTCGTTTGCATCCTTGAGCAGGATCGAGTTGTCACCGCCGTAGTTCTGGTCCGGGGTGCTGCGTCGGACGTAGGAGTCGGCGGCGGGGGAGAACTCGAGAACCTCGGTCGGCGGGGGCGGGGGCGTGGGGCCGAGGACGTTGAGGGGCGAGGTGCCCGACGCGAGCGCGGCGACCTGGGCCGGCGTGAGGGCCTGGTTGTAGACCGACACGTCGTCCATCCGCCCCTCCCAGGGGTTCTTGGCCCCGGTGCCGAGGGCAAAGTCGGGCTGGTTGCTCAGGCTGCCCACGACGGTGCCGAACTTGTTGCCGGCGGGGACCGGCGTGTCGAGGGCGCCGCCGATGTACAGCTTGAAGGGCTGCCCGCTCTCCCACACCATCACGACGTGCTGCCAGGACGTGGTTTGAACGCCCGAGGCGGACTCGTAGGTGTAGGCGGTGCCGCCGATGGTCAGGCCGGCCTTGATGACGTTCGTTCCGCCGCCGTCGGCGCCGGCCGAGTCGTAGCGGACGCCCCACCAGTCCTGGTTCGTGCCCTCGGACACTCGGCCTCCGAAGAAGCCGCGGTCCTGGCCCGTGGCGTTGGACTTCACCCAGGCGGAGAAGGTGATGGCGCTCCCGCCCTCGAAGTAGTGCTCGAGGGTCGGCACGTTCACGTAGTTGGTCGTGCCCGTGAAGTCCAGGCACTGCCCGCTGCCGATCGCGGCCGGGTAGTCGGGCTGGTAGGCCACCCCGCTGGGCAGGGCGCCGTCGTGGCCGTTGGGCGACTGGTCCGCGACGGTGCCGTCGAAGTTCCAGTAGCCCACCAGCCCGGCCCGCGCCTGGGTGGGAGCCAGCAGGAGGAGCAGGCCGAGCAGCGCCACGAGGCCCCGTGCGCCGCCGCGGACCGTGGAGCCGCGCCCGGCCCGGCGTCGCCGCCTTCGGGCCAGGGCCACCAGCCCCCCGCCCAGGAGGAGCAGCGTGGCCGGCTCGGGGATGACGCCGGTGTACTCGAGCTGTAGCGCCTCGCCGCCGGCGACTGCCACGAGGCTATACGCGAAGGCCGGCCCGTCCGGCCCCGACAGGCTGAGGCCTGTGGCCGTGATGCTGTTGGCCATCAGGACGTCGAACAGGTCGCCGATGGTCGGCGTGTACGGGCTGAGGAGCGACACGTCGAGATAGCCCGCGAGGGTCGCGGCGCCGTGGACGGTGAGCAGGTCGAAGGTCGTGAGGTCCGCGATCTCGATCTCGAGCCGCGCGGAGGAGCCCTGGGTGTAGGTGCCCCAGATGTCGGTGGTGCCGATGGATGTCCCGGGCGCGAGGGTCCCCGTGCCGGTGTTGGCGAGGTTCATGTTGCTCGCCGAGGCGCCGAAGGTGCCCACGTGAAGTGTCCCGCCGTTCCAGGTGAACACCCCGGTGCCGCCGCCCCTCTGGATGGTGTTGGCGGTGAGGGTGCCGCCGTCGAGGAGGATCGTGCCCTTGGCCGCGCCGGTACCGCCCCTCTGGCCGAGGGTGATGGTGCCGGCGATGAACTGGCCGCCGTAGAGCTCGAGGGTGCCTTCGCCCTGGTTGTCGCCATCCGTGCCGCTGGCCGTCTGGCCCAGGATGACCGACGTGGCATCGAATGTGCCCGCGCCGATCTTCAGGAAGCCGAAGCCATCGCCGGTATTGGTGTCGGCGGCCTTGTAGCCCACGACCAGGTTAGTGACCCGGGCGTCCACGCTCCCGCCCCGCAGGTCAACGGTGCCCCTCGCAGCAGTGCCCGTGCCGCTGGCGCTGTTGTAGCCGATGCGGAACGTGCCCAGGCGGCTGATGCCGCCGGACGTGCCCCGGATCGTGACGCTGTTGAGGCTGGGGTCGGAGAAGTCGGCCAGGTTGAACTCCATCGTGGCGATGCCCTTCGCGCCCGCCACCGTCAGGCTGCTGACGTTGAGGGTGTTCGTGCGCCCAAGCTCCAGCAGGTTGTTGTAGTTCCCGAGGCCGACCGAGGTGGAGTTGGCGATGAGGATGCTGGTGGCGTTGATCACGTTGTTCTGGGCCAGGTACAGCTCCCCGCGCGGCCAGTCCTGCGTGCTTCCGCCCGTCACCGTGCCGATGCCCAGCGTGGCCAGGTAAGCGTTGAAGGTGCCGACCTCTGTAAGGTCGAGGAACCCGCCCAACTGGCCCGCCGTAGACGGGTTCGCGGTCCTGAGCCCGAGATACAGGTTCACTCGGGTCGTCGTGCCGATCGTCAGGTTGCCGTTCTTGAATGCGGCGTGGACGTCGGTGCCCCGGTTCCGGTTCACCCGCACCTCGCCCACCTCGCCTGTCACAGTCAGGGTATTGCCGCCCAGGTCGGTGGTGTGGTAGTTGCCCGTGGTGTTCTGGTATTCGATGCCGGCGATGGAGCGGGTGGAGTTGACGACGTTGGTCGTCGTGCCTGCGGCGGGTGCGGCGCCCGTGCTGGTGAACAGGGCGGAGTCAGCCGTCCCGGGCGGGGTGGGGGTGCCGGACCAGTTGCCGGCGGTGCCCCAGTTGTTGTCGCCCGCGGCGGCGCCCGTCCAGTTGATGACTGCAGCGGAGGCATTGAAGGCCACCGCGAGGCACAGGAGGATGGCCGCGGCCATTGCGGCGACAAAGCCCCCAACACGCCGACACGACGAGCGATGACCTGCCATGGCGCGGTCCTCCTTATTCATGCCTTGGGCGCCCCTGCCGCACAGTCCTGGAGCGACAGGGACGGACAGCCTCCTCGAGTCCTGGGCCGTTCCCCGGCGCGCGGCGGCAGGCTCGGTCGGGCATAGCGTTGCACGTCTGGGCGCCGCCGCCGCACTGGGCGCACCCATCCCGACAGGGTCGGGCGAGCCCAGGAGCCCTATGTCTATTTCGTGGCGCGGCTATTGCCGCGTCGGGGGCCTTCGCTCTCGCGCGTCCGCCCGCGTCGCCCGCGGGACGTGTAATGCCATAATGATACTCTCCTGACTCCGGGGAGTCAACACGAGTTTGTGGTGGGAACGCGCCCTCCGGCCCTGGCTGTCCGGGCCTGCCGCTTGACTCGTCCCGCCGAGCGCGTATAGTGCAGTGGGCCGGGTGTTGCGCACGTGATGATCGCTGGCCCACATGGAGGACGCTATGAGTCTGCTTCGCAGTCGAGCCGTGTGTCTGGCCGTCGCATCGAGCCTTGCGGCGTCGGCCCTCGCCGCCGAGAAGCCGATTCGCCTCATCGCCGAGGCGGAGGATTTCAAGGTGACGAGCGGCGACTGGAAGGTGATGCCCTATCCCGAGAACTACTTTGCCGCGACGTTCGCCATCTGCTTCCTGTCGCGCATGGCCTGCCTGAGCGCGCCGGCCCAGGTGCCCGCAGGCGAAGAGGCCATCGCGACGCAAGAGGTCACGATTCCCTACGACGGCGAGTTCCAGGTGTTCGCACGGTACGAGCAGCCGTTCAACTTCTCCGCCGAGTTCACGGTCGAGATCGAGCAGGGGGGGAAGGCGGTCTATCGCCAGGCATTCGGGCGGCTCGAAGACCCCAAGATCTGGGCGCTCAACGGGCACAAGCGCGTGCCGATGGAGCGCTACAGTTGGGGCGGGACGGACAACATCGTGTGGCAGGTGAAGGACGCCGCGAAGCTTGCGGCCGGCCCCGCCACGCTCCGCCTCATCGCCGGGCCGCAGCTCGAATCTGTAGGCGGGACGTCTCCGTCCCGCGAGAGGGCAATGGCCGCCGAACGCCACGTGGACGTGCTCTGCCTCACGAACGATTCCGATGGCCTCAAGGCCCAGGAGAAGACGAAGTACCTGGAGCTCGACGGCTGGCTCGTCCAGGACGGCGACCTCTTCGTGCGCTTCACGAACCCCAGGAGCGGTCTCGGCCCGTGCATCCCAGTCGTCCAGCCCTTCCCGGGCGGCCAGCACTCGCCCTACTACGTCCACGTCCGCGACTGGCCGACGACACAAGTGCTGAAGAGCGGCCTGCTTGTGTCGGAAACGAAGTATCTCCTCACCGGCCCCCGCTCGACCGCGGTCCGGCCCGACGAGTTGGCCCCCGTCCTCGACCCCGCGGCGTTCAAGACCATCCCCGACTCCGAGTGGCTCCAGCCCGGCGAGCGCTCGGGCTGGGTGCCGATGGGCCAGGCGCTCGATGCCCTGAACAACTCCCAGTGGTTCCCCGTCGCCAAGTACAAGGATGCCAAGCAGAAAGAGCTGGACCTCGAGCTGGAGTTCGCCATCCCCACCCGCCGCGGGCGGCTGGACAGGATTCGCACCGTCCGTGTGAAGGGGGTGCCTGCCTACTGCTCGCCCGTGACCTTCGAGATTCCCGGGAACGTGACGGTGAACCAGACGATCCGCACGGAAGTCGAGGCGCTGGAATGGCTCAAGCGGGAGATCCGGCGCTTCCGGAGCCGGGGCGCCGTGCCCAAGCGGTTCGCCATCTACGGCCTGATGGCCTTCAGCGGCGCGATGCGGCAGGAGGGGGAGATAGGCCGCCTGGCGACCGAGATCGCCCTGGCCCTCGGCCACAACACGATGACGCCCCTGTGCAGCGCGTGGACCGAGCGCCTCGGCGTGCCGCCCCAGCGGGCCGCCATCGCCGCCCACTGGTATCCCTCGAAACTCGATGCCTTCAGGAAAACCGTTGAGGAGGCGGACAAGAAGGGCAGCCTGAAGCAGATCAAGATCGTGAGCTACGGCGACGAAATCCACATCCCGCCCGCCGCGGGCAACGACGACAGGTTCAACGCCTGGCTCGCCCAGCGCCGCGTGGACCTCGGCGGAAGGGTGAGCTACGCGACCTCCAAGGAGCGCGAGAACCCCTTCTTCTACTACGCCACCCTGTTCGACCTCGAGACCGGCATGCAGCAATATGCCGACGCCACCCGCTGGCTCGAGGAACGCGCGGGCAAGGACATCCTCACGGGCGCCAACTACTCGCCGCACGCCAACTACCTCGTGACGGATCTCCAATGGGTGCGGCCATTCAAGATGCGGGCCATGACCATGCCCTGGAGCGAGGACTACGTCGCCCAGATCCCCGAGTTCAGCTTCCAGGTCGTCGGCTACCTCACCTCGGCCTTCCGCTGCGGCGCCAAGTACCGCCGCCTGCCCATCATGATTTATGTCATGCCTCACTGGCCGAACAGCATCCCCCGCGATTTCCGCCTCTCCTTCTACACCTGCGTCGCGCACGGGGCGACGAAGGTGAACTACTTCTGCGCCTCGCCCCTCGCCACGGGCGCCACCGAGAACTATATCTCGACTGAGGGCCTGGACATGTGGCGAGCGGTCCACGACACGACGCACGACGCCGGCACCTTCGAGGACTACGTGCTCGACGGCACCGTCCGCCCCGCCCGCGTCGGCCTGCTCCTCTCCTCGGTGGATGAGCTTCTGACGGGCGACAGCAACTTCAAGGGCGCGATCCACAACGCCGAGCGCAAGGCCATCTACTTCGCGCTCCGCCACGCACAGGTGCCCGTGGACTTCCTGACCGAGGACGACGTAATTGGCGGCCTGGCAAAGGACTACAAGGTCATCTACCTCACCCAGCAATACGTCCACTCGAAGGCCCTCAAGGCCCTCACGGCCTGGGCGGAGGCAGGCGGCACAGTCGTTGCCCTGTGCGGCGGCGGGTTCACCAACGAATTCAAGGGCCCGAACCCCGACGCCGAGGCCCTCTACGGCGTCAAGAGCGGCGGCATCCAGAAGGACGAGAAGCTCACGCAAATCCTTGCCAAGCAAGACCTTGCACCGTCGGTGCCCGTGGCCGTCGCCAAGTGGGGCGAGGGCGAGAAGGCGGTCTCCGCCGAGGCCATCGCCTGGCGGCAGGCGCTGGAGCCCAAGGACGGCAAGGTCCTCGGCACGTTCGCCGACGGCAAGCCCGCGGTCATCGAGAAGCGCCACGGGAAGGGCAGGGCGGTCCTCTTCGCCTTCCTCCCCGGCCTGGCCTATCTCAAGAGCGGGCTGCCACTGATGCCGCCCGACCGGGGCGCCACCGAGCGTGCCTCCGCCCACTTCCTGCCCACGGGCATGGACGCCAAGCTCCGCCGCGCCCTGGTGGACGACTTCCTGCCGGCCGACTTCGCCCGCCCCGTCGAGTGCAGCGAGACGTTAGTCGAGACCACTGTTATAGATACGGAGAAGCCGTCGCCCCGCCTCGCCGTGCCGCTGATGAACTACACGGGCAAGCCCATCCGCGCCCTCACCGTCAAGGTGCGGGGCGTGCCGAGCGCCGCCTCGGTCCGAAGCGTCGAGCAGACGCGTCTGCGGCCCAAGTTCGAGGGCGACGTGATGACCCTGACCCTGCCGCTCGACGTGGCCGACATGCTCCTGATTGACCGCTGAGGCGAGTGGCGCTTTTTGGGCTCATCCGACCCGAGCGATCATCCGCGCGGCTCTCGACACGCGTCTCGCCCATCAGGCGCTCACCCGTGCGCCACGGGGGGTGAGCGCCTAGCGGGGGGCGGCGGAGCAAATGCCGTGATGGCCGTAAGAGCCCAATCTGCCGAAGGTTACAGCCAGTGGGAAGTCCCACGCAGTCAGCTAGTTGCGCTAGGCGCTCACGTGTGCGCAATGGGAGGTGAGCGCCTAGCGCGGGCGCCCGGGGGGGCGGCTCCGGGTGATCGCGTCAGGCGGATGAGCCGCTTTTTGGACATCCAGGTGCTGTTTTTTGGACATCGCTTCCGGATGGGCAGCGGCGCGCGGACGGCTTGAGGGTTGCCACGCGCGGGTCGCCGGAAACCCGGCCCCGCCTGTCAGCCCGCGCCCCGTCCTCTCATGTAGGCGAGAACCCAGTCGTTGAAGTGCTTGCTGGCCAACTCGGCCGGCGGGGGAACAGCTTCCGGGGACACGAGGGGCACGGGGTCAATGAAGTCCAGCCCGCGCGCCTTCAGGGCGCATCGCCACTCCTTGTCCACCCACACCGAATCCCGCGCGTGCTGCGACCAGAAGAGGTAAAAGACGTCGTTCTCGGGGATCACCCGCCAGAGCTCCTCCTCCCAGGTCTGCCCGGAGCGGAGGGAGTTGACATCCACGAAGACCTCCAGGTCGGGAGCGGCCTTCTGCATGCCCTGGACGCGCGCGAGCATGGCTTCGCGGTCGGCGCTGGCGTAGGAAGCGAAGGCCTTCCTCGTGCGCTCCTCGCGGGTCGCGAGGGCCTCGACCGCGGCGGATGCCTCGGCGCCGACCTCCACCGAGAAATGCACTCTGGCCAGCCGCAGCCCATGCAGGTAGATCGTCGCCACCCCAATGTGTGTCCCCGCCTCGGCGTCAGGCGGCACGGCGACGACGAACCCCGCGCTCCCGATCTCCCCCTCCCAGAGAATCGTGCTCTGCGGCTCCTCGACCCCCAGGCCGCTCACGGTGACGTGAACGGTCAGCACGCTGCCCGCGGCCACGAGGGCCGGCCCCTCGGATCTAGCGCGGATTTCGGCTCCCGCCTCGGCCTCGCGCGCGCGCCGCACGACCTCCGCGCGCTGCGCCTCCAGGTGTGCCCACACATCCAGCACAAACGACCCCCCAAGCCGGACCACCGCAGGACTGGTCACCGTGAAATGCACGCGGTCCACCCGCCCGCCCGGGATCCCCGACTTGTCCGCCAGCCCCGGCTGGGCCGCCTCCCCAAATGGCTCCAGCGCCTCTTCCAAATCGGGGCCGGCGGGGAAGGACTTCCACTGCCTGAAATACAGCTCCAGGCTAGTGCCGGCTTGTCTCAAGCTCTCGTCGGCCTGCTGGAGCCTCTTGGCCGGAGGCAGCCAGGATTCGAGCCGGGCGCCGCGCGCGAGAAAGGCAAAGACGATGGTGAGGATCTCGAGGAGGCCGAGAAGGCCCGCCCATATCACCGCGGGGCTTGCGAGGCAGGCCAGGATCACGAGCGCCGGCGCGAGCCGGGTGAGCACGAAGGGGGCCTTCGTGACGGGCAGATAGGTCGCACCGATCGCAGCCGCCCCCATCAGGCCGATGAGCACGCCCTTGGCAACCAGCGCGGCGTCCTCCGCCCCGGCGGGCGCCATCAGCCAGGCCGGCCAGCGCTGCTCCAGGGGGCCGCAAACCCATGCAATGGCGAGGACGACCAGCGGCGGAAGCACCAGGCCGGGCAGGCAGACCCGCCTCCGCTCGCTCCGCCGCAGACCCGGGACTATGAAGGCCCAGAGCTGATACCACAGAACAGGATACGCCATGGCCAGCCCATAGGCGGGCGCGGCCAGGAGGCGGCCGAGCCAGTTCCCCTCCAGCAGCACCGCAGCCACGACGGTGCCGGCGACCCAGCAGACGAGCACGATGGCCATCCGCCAGCGGAGCTCCCACAGGTGCTCCTGGGAATGCATCCTGCCGTCGGACGCGTCGTCCGTTGCGGCATCATCTTCCCCGATGCCCTCGGCCATGCTGAGACCCCTCTTGCGCATGTCCCCCGTGCCTCCCTCGTCCACTCAGGAGCAGTATAACCGGCGCGGGTCGGATTGCAAGGGCAGGGACGAGGGGGGTGCGTGTAATCTCCTACGGGCCAGGCGTTCGCGTTTTGAGCCTCCGAAGGAGGCGAGGGAATGAAGCCCACGGCG
>DATKZY010000058.1:0-7915 GCA_035527715.1 Planctomycetota bacterium
GCCCGCGCACGTGGCGATTATCATGGACGGCAACGGGCGGTGGGCTCGTCAGCGCGGGCTGGCGCGCATCCGCGGCCACGAGGCCGGGGTGGAGAGCGCCCGGGTCGTCACCGAGGAGGCCGTGCGCCTCGGCATCCGCCAGGTCACGTTCTACACCTTCTCGCTCCAGAACTGGGGCCGGCCGCGCGCCGAGGTGGGCGGGCTGATGCGCATGCTCCGCCGCTACCTGGTCAGCGAGCGCGACCGGCTGATGAAGAATGGCGTCCGCCTCGTGGCCATCGGGCGCCGCGAAACCCTGCCACGCGCCGTGCGGCGCGAGCTGGAGGCCACCGAGCGCCTCTCGGCCGGGAACACGAGAACCACCGTCTGCCTCGCCCTGAACTACGGCGGGCGCGAGGAGATCGTGGACGCCGTTCGCTCGATCGCGGCCGACGTGGCGGCCGGCACGCTGCCGCCGGAGCGGGTGGACGAGGCGCTGCTGAGCGCGCGCCTGTCCACGGCGGGGATGCCGGACCCCGACCTGTTGATTCGCACGGCGGGCGAGATGCGGGTGAGCAATTTCCTGCTGTGGCAGATCTCCTACGCGGAGCTGTACGTGACGCCGGTGTGCTGGCCGGACTTCCGCGTGGCGGAGTTCCACGAGGCCCTGCGTGCCTACGCGCAGCGCCGGCGCACCTTCGGCCTGCTCGGAGAGGAAGGGTAGAGCATGGTGCGCAAGCGCGTCGCGCTCGGCCTCGCCGTGAGCGCGGCATTCCTCCTCCTGCTGTGGCTCGACGCCGCGCTGCCCGGCGGGCCGATCTTCCATATCCTCGTCGGCCTCGTCATGATCGGCACCCTCCTCGAAGTCTACGGCCTCGCCGAGCGGCACCGGGAGGAGCCGATGAAGGTGCTGCCCATCGCCCTCGTCGTCCTCGCCGTCGGTGGGGACTACGCGCTGGGGGGGGGCGATTGGGGTGGGGCCGCGAGCGCCGGGTTCGCCGTGCTGTGGAGCTTTTACGCGGCGATGGGCCTCGCCGTCGCGCTCGGCCTGTGGGCGCTGGCTGTCGCGCACCTGCTGGCCCGCGACCCGCATCGGTGGCTCCAGGACGCCCCGGCTACCATTGCTGGGTTCCTCTACGTGTGGTTCCTGGGCGCCCACTTCTTCCCCCTGCGCGCTCTGGGCATGGGCTACGTGCTGGCGCTGGTGGCCGTGGCGAAGCTTGGGGATTCGGGGGCCTTCTTCGTCGGCACCTGCTGGGGGCGCCACCGGCTGGCGCCGCGGACGAGCCCCAACAAGACCCTCGAGGGCGCCGCGGGCGGCCTGGTCGCCAGTGTGCTCAGCGGCGGCATCGTCGCGCTGCTCTTCGGGCTGCGCGGCGGCGTGGGCTTCTGGGTCGTCTTCGGCCTCGTGGCGGGCGTCGCCGCCCAGCTCGGCGACCTGGTCGCCAGTGCCATGAAGCGCTCGGCGGGAGCCAAGGATTCGGGCAGCATGCTGTCGGCATTCGGCGGGCTGCTGGACATTGTGGACTCGCCGCTGATGGCGGCGCCGGTGGCCCTGTGGCTGCTGGTGGCGTGGTAGAGGTGCGGCATGCCGCAGGAGCGGATTGACATCGCGGACCCCGAGGTGGCACGCCTGCTCTACGGCGAGCGCGACAGCCACCTGCGCCTGCTGCGCGACGCGTTCCGCGTCAAGGTTGTCGCGCGCGAGGGGGCCGTGCTGATCGACGGTGACGAGGCCGGCGTCGGCTCCGCCGTGCGGGCGCTTCGGCTCATGGTGCGGCGCGCCGAGGACGGCCGGCGCCTGCGGCTCTACGAGGCCGAGGACATTTGCGAGGCCGTGGCCCGCGACCCCGGCTTCCGCGACGAGATTCGGGTGGACGTGCGCGGCGGCGGCTACGTGACCCCGCGCTCGAGGGGCCAGGCCGTCTACCTGGAGGCCATCCGCGCCCACGACATCGTCTTCGCCATCGGCCCCGCAGGCACGGGCAAGACCTATCTGGCCGTGGCCATGGCCCTCTCCGCGCTGCGCAACGGCAGGGTCAAGAAGCTCATCCTGGCCCGGCCCGCCGTCGAGGCCGGCGAGAAGCTCGGCTTCCTCCCCGGCGACCTCGAGGAGAAGGTGAACCCCTACCTCCGCCCGCTGTACGACGCGCTCCACGACATGCTCGACTACTCGCTGGTGCGCAAGTACATGGAGCGCGACGTGATCGAGGTGGTGCCGCTCGCCTTCATGCGCGGCCGCACCCTCAACCACGCATTCGTCATCCTCGACGAGGCCCAGAACACCACGATCGGCCAGATGAAGATGTTCCTCACCCGCTTGGGCGGGCACTCCCAGGGGGTGATCACGGGCGATATCACGCAGATTGACCTGCCGCCCAACGAGTCGTCGGGCCTCGTGCATGCCGAGCAGGTGCTCTCGGGGATCGAGGGCATCGCATTCGTCCGCCTGGCGAAGGGCGACATCGTGCGACATCCACTCGTCCAGAGCATCGTCGAGGCCTACGAGCGCGAGGGCGACCAGCGCGGGCGCGGCTGAGCCCGCGTCGCGGGGCGGGGGACGGGACGGCAGTTTGCGGAGGGGTGAGGAGCAGGCGAATGGGGCGCGGGAGAACGCATCGCCGTCGCCTGTCGCTGGACCGTCTCGGCGCGGTGCCCCGGGGCCGTCTGCGGGGGGCTCTGCGCCCGGCGGTCACGCTGGCCGAGGGCCTGCTGGGGGCGGCCTTCGTCGTGGCCATGGTGGCCGTGCTCGATCACACCACGCTGGCCCAGGCCGTGCGCGGACGCGCGAGCGGCGAGGCGCTCCAGCGCCTGGTGGGCACCCTCGCCGTCGTCGGCGGCCTCACGGCGCTGGGGCTGGCCTACCTGGCGCGCTTCCAGCGGCGGCTCGTGAGCACGCGGCGGCAGCTCCTGGTCTTCGGCGTGTGCTGCCTGGCGTGCGTGGTCGCGGCCAAGGCGTTGCTCGCGCTCGACGCGCGGCTGCGCCCCGAGTGGCGCAGCCTGGTGTACCTCACGCCGCTGTCGGCCTTCGCCGTGTTCTTCGCGGTCATCTACGGCCAGCGCGAGGCGATTGCCGCCGGCCTCATCCTGGCCATGCTCGTCGGCCTCGCCGTCTACGCCACGGGGCCCCGGGCCGGCGCGGCCGCGCCCGAGCCGTTGCCGGTCATCGCCGTGCTGCTCTCGGGCGCGCTCTTCGGCGCACTCGCCTCGCGCACGATCCGCAAGCGCACGAAGCTCCTCAAGATCGGCCTCCTCGCGGGACTCCTTCACGTGGGCCTCCTGCTGAGCTTTCACCTGCTGCGCGGGCGGCTGCGCCTCGACCAGGCGCCCCCCTTCGACCTCCTGTGGGGGCTGGGCAACGGCGTGGGTGTGGGCATGATCATGACCATCCTCCTCCCCCTCATCGAGCTGGTCTTCGACGTGGCGACCGACATCCGCCTCCTCGAGCTCACCGACCAGGACCAGCCCCTCCTGCGAAGCCTGGTGACCCTGGCGCCCAGCACCGATAACCATTCGCGCCGCGTGGCCCGGCTCGCCGAGGCCGCCGCCGAGGCCATCGGCGCCAACAGCCTCCTCGCCCTCGTCGGCGCCTACTACCACGACATCGGCAAGATGACCAAGCCTGAGTGCTACATCGAGAACCAGATGGACGGCGAGAACCCGCACGACCGCCTCCGCCCCTCGATGAGCGCCCTCGTCATTGCCAGCCACGTCAAGGACGGCGTCGAGCTCGCCGTCGAGGCCCGCCTGCCCCATGCCGTCACCGACATCATCGAGCAGCACCACGGCACCTCCTCCATCGAATACTTCCTCGACCGCTACCTCAAGCAGGCGGGGGACAAAGCGACTCTCGACACCGCCTTTTTCCGCTACCCCGGCCCCAAGCCCGCCACGAAGGAAGCGGCCATCGTCATGATCGCCGACGCCATCGAGGCCGCCTCGCGCACCCTCGACCAGCCGGTGCCCTCGCGCATCGAGGCCCTGGTCAAGCGCATCACCGCGTCCAAACTCCTCGACGGCCAGCTCGAGGACTGCCGCCTCACCCTCAGCGAAGTCCGCCTCATCGAGCAGGCCATCTTCCGAGTCCTCTGCGCCATGTACCACGCCCGCATCGAATACCCCACCAGCCGCCTCGAGCGCCCCGCCCGCCCCTCCTCCCGCCGCACCACCTGACCTCGCCGCCCTCGTGGGTTTCGAGACAGTGCCCTACTGCCCGTGCCAGGGGACGGCTCGGCGGTCGGAGACGTAGGGCGCGGCGGCGGAGCGCCACTGAGGGGCCTTGGAGAAATCGGCGTGGGCGACGGCCAGGCCCTGGCCCTCACCGACCTCGGCGAGGACTTCGCCCCACGGGGCGATGATGGCCGATTGGCCGATGGCCCGCAGCGCGCCGTCCGCATCGAAGGCGCCCGCATGGTTTGCTGACATGAAGAAGACGGTGTTCTCCAGCGCCCGCGTCATGCCCATCGCCCGATACGACAGGGGATGGTAGCGCCACTGCTCGCAGGCATCCGTGGTGAGCCAGGCGGTGGAGTGGACGAGGAGCTCGGCCCCCTGGTCCACCAGGTGCTGGATGTACTGGGGAAAGACATAGTCGTAGCAGATGGTCAGGGCGAGCCGGCCGAAGCCCACGTCGCACACGCACGGCTCGCGGCCCGGCGTCAGGATGTCCCGCTCGCCCAGGTAGAGGTAGACCTTGCGGTAGCGGGCGAGGAGTGTCGCATCAGGGGAGAGGAGGACGCTGGAGTTGTAGAAGCGCCCGCCGTCGGGGTCCTTCTCCAGGAGGCCGGCGACGACGAAGGCCCCGCAGGCCCTCGCCAGGCGGCCGAGCGTGTCCGTGGACGGGCCTGGGATGGTTTCGGCCAGCTCGGCGGTGCGCTCGGGCACCAGGCCGGTGGTGAACAGCTCGGGAAAGCACACGAGGTCGGCGCGCTCCCGCCCGGCCTGCGCGAGCAGGCTTGCGGCGGTCTCCAGGTTCGCGGGCACATCGCCCACCTTGCACACGGTCTGGGCAACGGCGAGTCGGGGCATAGGAGACGCTCCTCGATGGGGACGGGCTGCGGCCGCTCCTGATTCTACTGCCCCGCGCGGGCGTGTCAAGACTTGAATGAAACTCAGGAAATGCGAGAATGGCGGAGGAGGGGAGGGGAATGTCTGCGACGCATGGGCCGAAGAGAGGAAGCCATGGAGATTCGCGAGAGCATTCGTGAGCTGGCCGGGCGCGTCAAGGCGGCCGCGAGCCAACTGGCCCTCGCCTCGTCGGCGAAGAAGGACCAGGCGCTGAGCGCGATGGCCGACGGCATCGAGGCCAAGGCCGGCGGGCTGAAGGCGGAAAACGCGAGGGACATCGCGGCGGCCGAGGCGGCCGGCCTCTCCGCCGCACTCGTTGACCGCCTGCGCCTCAACGACAAGCGGGTCGCGGCCATGGCCGACGGGTTGCGCCAGGTGGCCGCGCTGCCCGACCCCGTGGGGGCCATCATCGGCGGGAGCGTGCGGCCCAACGGCCTGCGCATCACCAAGGTGCGCGTGCCGCTCGGCGTCATCGCCATCATCTACGAGAGCCGCCCGAACGTCACCGCCGACGCGGCGGGCCTGTGCCTCAAGGCCGGCAACGGGGTCATCCTGCGCGGCGGCAAGGAGGCGTTGGCGTCCAACGTCGCCATCTGGCGCGTCCTCCAGGAAGGCCTGGCCGCCGCGGGCCTGCCCGCCGAGGCCGTGGCACTCGTCGAGACGACGGACCGGGCGGCGGTGGATGCGCTGATCACGGCGGACGGGTTGGTGGACGTGGTGATCCCCCGCGGCGGCGAGGGGCTGATCCGCCGCGTGGCCGCGAACGCCACCATCCCCGTCATCAAGCACTACAAGGGCGTGTGCCACGTCTACGTGGACGCCGCGGCCGACCCGGCCATGGCCGAGGCCATCTGCCTCAACGCCAAGTGCCAGCGGCCCGCCACGTGCAACGCGATGGAGACGATGCTCGTCCACGGGGCAATCGCTCAGCGCTTTCTGCCCCGAATCGCCCAGCGCTTCGCCGAGGCCAAGGTCGCGCTGCGCGGCTGCGAGCGCACCCGACAGATCCTTCCCGGCATCGCGCCGGCCACGGAGGAGGACTGGTATGCCGAGTACCTCGACCTCATCCTGGCCGTGCGCGTGGTGGACTCCACCGAGCAGGCGATGGCGCACATCGCCCGCTACGGCTCGGCCCACTCCGACGCCATCGTGACGACCGACGTCCGCGAGGCCGACAAGTTCACCCGAGGCGTGGATTCCGCCGCGGTCTACGTGAATGCCTCGACGCGGTTCACCGACGGCTACGAGTTCGGCATGGGCGCCGAGATCGGCATCAGCACCGACAAGCTCCACGCCCGCGGCCCCATGGGGCTCGAGGAGCTGACCAGCTACAAGTTCGTCGTGTACGGCGATGGCCAGTTGCGGCAGTAGGTCCGACGGGTCCGACCCGTCCGACCGGTCCGATGGGTCCCATCGGCCCGGCCCCCCCGTTCACCTTGACTCCCCCTTCATGCATTGGTATAGTGGGCCTAGAGGAGACAGCGCCGCAAGGAGTGAGTGCATGAGCCGTTGTCCGCGAGGCACCCTTCCCCTGTTGGTCCTGGCCGCCTGGTGTGTCCTGGGCGCGTCGTGTTCGCAGGACGACGCCTCGGGCCGCACGGGCAACGGCGGCGCGAACGGGCGGGGCTCCCGGCCCGCGAAGGGCGGGGTGTTCACCGACCACTTCCAGCGCATCCGCATCGAGGCCGAGAAGGCGACGAAGCTCGAGTCGGACGACGCGCACCCCGGCGTCGGTGGGAAGGTCATGCGGGTCGTGGACGACCCGGGCGCCTCCGGCGGCAAGTGCATCGCGATCCCCGACGAGGCCGGCACCCCCTACGGCAAGGCGGGGAGCAAGCCCGACGTGCCGCGGCACGCCCGAGCCGTCTACAAGTTCAAGGTCGCCGTCGCCGGCAGCTACACCTTCTGGTGCCGCCGCAAGTGGTTCGACTCCTGCGGCGACACCCTGGCGATGCGCCTCGACAAGGAGGGCGCGCAACAGGCCGACGCCTGTCTTTTCGGCTCCGACGACAGCAGCAAGCCCCCGCGGTGGGACTGGAGTCCCGTGAAGGAGAAGGGCGACCCGCGCCAGTTCTACCTGGCGGCCGGCGAGCACACGCTGGAGATTCTGAACCGCGAGGACGGGCCTCGCTTCGACGTGATCCTGTTGACGGACGACCCGGACTACGTGCCGCAAGGCATGGAGGACTAGGGCACTGTCTCAAAGTCCCCGCGGGCCGCGCGTGGGTCTCCAGACAGTTTCCAGGACCGGCGTGCAGGCATGCACGCCCTGCATCGAGCGGGCAGGCGATGGCTTTGCTGTTGCGTATCATTGACGGCCCTCAGGCCGGCTCCTCGCTCGAGGTGCGCGAGGGGCAGCGGGTCATCCTGGGCCGCGGGGACCGCAGCGACTTCCGCATCCTGGACAGTTGGGCCTCCCGCCTCCACTGCGCCATCGCCTTCCGCCCCGACGGGGTCATCCTCGAGGACCTCAACACAAAGAACGGCACGTACGTCAACGGCAAGCAGGTGGACCGCGCCCGGCTGCCCGACGGCTCGCTCGTGCAGGTCGGCACCACCACAGTGCAGGTGCTGGTGCAGGCGACGCGGCGGACGGTCGTGGCGTCCCTGGGCCTGCCGTTGCGGCGGCGCGCCCTGCGGGTGGGCCTGGCCATCGCGGCCGTGGCGGCGCTGCTGGTGGGCGCCGGCTTCGGCGCCCTGTTCTTCTTCGGGCCCAGCGAGGGCCCCCGGGGGGCCGGGAGCAAAGGGGTGAGCTGGGAGACCTCGAAGACGGGGGGCGGCGGCTTCCGACTCTTCGGGCCCAGCAGGGTCTCCCTCGAGATCACGTCGGAGCCCAGCGATGCCTCGGTGTTCATTGACGACGAGTTCC
>DATKZY010000059.1:0-27392 GCA_035527715.1 Planctomycetota bacterium
GCACCCCCAGGATGGCCGAAATCGCCCAGGCCGTCCGCGAAGGCGCCTACGCCTACCTCCGCCAGCAGTACAAGGTCGTCGCCGTCTTCTTCGCCATCGTCTGCGGCCTGCTGGCCATCATGGCCTTCGCCCTGCACGTCCAGCATCGGCTTGTCCCGTTCGCCTTCCTGACGGGCGGCTTCTTCTCCGGCCTCGCCGGCTTCATCGGCATGAAGACCGCCACCGCCGCCTCGGCCCGCACCGCCAACGCCGCCAAGAACAGCCTCAACCGCGGCCTGACCGTCGCCTTCCGCGCCGGCGCCGTCATGGGGCTCACCGTCGTCGGCCTCGGCCTCCTCGACATCACCCTCTGGTTCATCTTCCTCTACAAGGTCTGGGGCTACTGGGGCCCCTTCGCCGGTCTTGAGCCGATGACCCTCGAGCAGATCACCGTCGTCATGCTTTGCTTCGGCATGGGCGCCTCCAGCCAGGCCCTCTTCGCCCGCGTCGGCGGCGGCATCTACACCAAGGCCGCCGACGTCGGCGCCGACCTCGTCGGCAAGGTCGAGGCCGGCATCCCCGAGGACGACCCGCGCAACCCCGCCACCATCGCCGACAACGTGGGCGACAACGTCGGCGACGTCGCCGGCATGGGCGCCGACCTCTACGAGAGCTACTGCGGCTCCATCCTCGCCACCGCCGCCCTCGGCGTCGCCGCCGCCGCCACCCTCGCGCTCGGCGACATCAACCTCCAGCTCCGCTTCATCCTGTGCCCCATGGCCATCGCCGGCGTCGGCAACCTCCTCTCCATCCTCGGCTGCTTCTTCGTCCGCAGCGGCGAGCAGGCCACCCAGAAGCAGCTCCTCAAGGCCCTCGCCCGCGGCGTCAACCTCTCCGCCTGGGGCATTGCCATCCTCTCCGGCGTCGTCGTGTGGCTCATGCTCCCCCACGAGCACTTCGGCATCTGGGGCTCCATCCTCGTCGGCCTCGCGGCCGGCTGGATCATCGGCAAGTGGACCGAGTACTCCACCTCCGCCGAATTCAAGCCCACCCGCGAGATCGCCCAGCAGTCCAACACCGGCCCCGCCACCGTCATCATCGCCGGCATGGCCCAGGGCATGCTCTCCACCTGGGTCCCCGTCGTCATCGTCGCCGCCGGCATCCTCGCCAGCTTCGGCCTCGCCGGCGGCTTCGTCAACCCCGCCCTCGGCCTCTACGGCATCGGCATCGCCGCCGTCGGCATGCTCTCCACCCTCGGCATCACCCTCGCCACCGACGCCTACGGCCCCATCGCCGACAACGCCGGCGGCAACGCCGAGATGAGCGGCCTCGACCCCGAGGTCCGCCACCGCACCGACGCCCTCGACTCGCTGGGCAACACCACCGCCGCCACCGGCAAGGGCTTCGCCATCGCCTCCGCCGCCCTCACCGCCCTCGCCCTCATCGCCGCCTACATGGAAGAAATCCGCGCCGGCATGCGCTACATGGCACGCGACGCCGCCGCCGCCATCGCCACCGCCGAGCCCGGCTCAGGCCACGCCGGCGACCACGTCTACTTCGTCAAGGAACCCGGCACCGACGCCGCACACGGCGTCCAGACCTACCTCGACGCCCGCCGCGACCCCAAGCTCGCCGCCGCCCCCACCCCCGAGGCCATCGACGCCGCCATCACGGCTGGCGACCTCACCCCCATCCGCCAGGTCAGCCTCGGCCAGTTTATGAGCTTCTACGACGGCAGCCTCATGAACCCCAAGGTCATCGCCGGCATGCTCGTCGGCGCCATGCTCGCCTTCGTCTTCTGCGCCCTCACCATGAAAGCCGTCGGCCGTGCCGCCAGCCGCATGGTCGAGGAGGTCCGCCGCCAGTTCCGCGAAATCAAGGGCCTCCTCGAGGGCACGGGCAAGGCCGACTACGCGACCTGCGTCGAAATCTCCACCCGCGGCGCCCAGCGCGCCATGGTCCTCCCCTCGCTCCTCGCCCTCATCGTCCCCGTCGCCGTCGGACTCCTCCTCGGCGTGGCCGGCGTCGTCGGCCTCCTCGCTGCAGCCCTCGCCACGGGCTTCACCCTCGCCGTCATGATGGCCAACGCCGGCGGCGCGTGGGACAACGCGAAGAAGTACATCGAGGCCGGCCAGTTAGGCGGCAAGGGCTCGGCCAACCACAAAGCCGCCGTCGTCGGCGACACCGTCGGCGACCCCTTCAAGGACACCAGTGGCCCCTCCCTCAACATCCTCATCAAGCTCATGAGCATGGTCAGCGTCGTCTTTGCCGGCGTCACCGTCAAATACGCCCCGATCATTGCGAAGTGGCTGGGGATGTAGCAGGGAAAAGGACCACAAGAACCACAGGGACCACAAGGGCCATTGGGGCCGCCGGCAAGGCAGCGCCTGGCCCGCGAAATCATGGCCCGTGCCTATGCCCTGGGTCCTTGTCGTCCTTGTGGTCCTTGGGGGTCCCTTGGCCTTGGCCTCTCCCCCACCCCTTCGGGCCCGGCCCGCTTCTCGGGCGCGGTGCTCCAGCCGCGCGCGGGTCATGCGCTCCCGCAGGCCGCCCTCCTCAGCAAATGCTCTCTTCTTCTGGCCCCTCCTCGCCGAGGGCCATCCCCTCGCCAGCAGTAACTTTCGATTCTTCCGAGGGACCCCAAGGACCATTGACACCAGGAAAGCAAATGCCTATGATACAAGCGTCCGGCGACGCGGAGGGGGCCGTCCGGGAGAGCGAAGCGACATGAGCACAATGCGTGGCCCCGTCGACCTTCCATTGGCCGCTTTCCTGATCCTTCGGAACGTGTTCTTTGGCGCGGGCGCAAGCCCCAAGCCCTATCGGCTACGGGACAAGCGCAACACGCAAGACGACCCATTCGACGAACACGTTCACAAGCTGCTCTCCCGGGACCTCCCGAGCGACGTGCAGTGCGTGAGGGCGCCCGGCCCGTTGATCACGCCGGACATGGTGGTCCTGCGCCCGGAGGCCTGCCGGGGGGCCGAGCGAGCGCTTCTGGCCTCCGAGCCGAGCCGCATCGTGGCACTCGAGGTAAAGAAGCTGGAGCGGGCGCGAACTGGCACCGTCGCACGGGCCTCGGGCATGGACTACAACACGACTCCACCGTGTGGCACCGTACGGGTCTACGATGCCGCCGGGCACCCGCTCGACATCCGGGGCTTCTACCTTTTCGTGTGCCAGGAAGCGGACGCAGAGAAGCCAGGGCAATTCCGCCTAACGGCGCTTGCCCTGTGCGATGGGAACCTGCTGAACACTGACTTCGACTACTACCTGTCAATCGTTGGGCAGAGAACCAAACAAGTGGGTCTGGGTACCTACGGTAACGGGGCAAACCGCGTACGCCCGATGCTCATCTTCGCCAATCCCCTCGGCGCGGCCCAACTCGACAGGAACGTCACGCTGGTACATAGCAGGAGCGACCTGGAGACGCAGGTTCCCGGATTGGCCTGTGTCGGTGTGCTCCGCCGGTCGACGCTTGGGGGCGGAACCAGCCTGTTCCACTGCTACCGCATGAACGACGATGTGGCTCCAGGGCACAGCTCCTTTGACGTGACCAACCCCTTTCCCACCCCGGAACGGGTCGAGGCCACTCAGCCACGCGGGCGATTCCGCGTGGACGTGGAGCCGGGGAGTTGAGACTTCTCACCAGAGCGCGAGCTGCTTGGCCACCTCGCCCGCCGGCGGTACGGCAGGTGTTTGCTGCTCGTGGAGGTCGCCGATGGCCTCCTCGACGGGCGGCTCGAGCGCCGAGAGGCGGCGAAGGGCCTCTGCCGCCAGCGGCAGCCAGGAGAGACGCTTGATAATCTGCGCCGCGAGCACGACCCGCACGTCGTTGCGGCTGAGCGACCTCCCCCGGGCGTTGAGGCGAGCAATCTGGCCTGCGGCCTCCGCGCGCGCCGCCTCAAGGAGCAGACCCACATCCTCCGGCCGCATCGCCACGCTCTCCCGCTTGCGGCACACCAAGATCACGTCGAGGTCTATTGGCTCCTTCGCCTGGTTCTTCGGCGCGGCGACGGCCATTTCAGCCTTGATCGGGTGGGTGGCGACGATGGCGAATCCCGCTCTCAGTGTCGCTTCGAGGACGGAGCGCCAGCCCTCCGCACGCGAGTGATGGTAGGTGAACACGAGCAAGCCGTCGCGGCGGAGCACCCTGTGGCACTCGCGCCACACGCCGCAAAGCCGCTCGGTGAACACCGCGACATCGGTCTGCTGCACCTCTGCCGCCGAGCGGGTCGTTTCCGCCGCCTGGCCCCCGGTGCTGCCCAGAACGTGGCGCTGCCAAACATGGAAGAAGTCAGCCAGTTGGGAGTAGTGGACGTTGTCGAAGAACGGCGGGTCGGTCACTACGGCATCCACGCTCTCTGTGGCGATATCGGTGTGTGCGGAATCGCCGCATGAGAGATAGAGCGCCTTCCGCTCCCCAAACTCCGCGAAGGTGGACACTGCATCATGCCCCAGCGGGCACGATAGGCCATAGACCTTGTCGCTGATGCTCTTGCCGTTCTTCCGGATCACGAGAAGCTCGAAGGGGTTCTCCGCATAGTCGAGGGCGCGGAGCAGGCGCGACTCGAAAAGGGTGGAGAAGGAGCCGGAACTCCTGGGCGTGCCCCAGGGGTTGGCCTCCAGAGGGGTCCGCTCGGGCTTGAGGATGTGGTGGGAGAACATGTGCCGCACGGCGCCCGTGCCCTCCCCCTTGAACGAGGCGAAGAGGTTGTTGAACTCCAGCACGCCGGAGAACAGGCAGGTGAAGAGCTCACGGAGGTCGGCATCCGGGATGGCGCGAATGCTCTCGGCCAAGTGGCCTAGACAGAGAAGTTGGCGGCTGTTGAACATCTCGTGCCAGTGAGTGTAGCAGTAGTTGAGCACCTGGTCCGTGTTGTAGCCCGGCTCGATCCGAACGACGGGGAAGGCCCGCGCGTGCCGGGTGAGAGCGCGGCGGGCCTCCTCGTAGAGCGACTGGTCAAATCCATCTGCCGGCAGGTACTCCTTGCGCCCGTTGGGCAGGAGCACCATCTTAGCGTAGAGGCGGTGCTCTGGGGGTGCGCCGCCCTTCTGCACGGCCTTGGCGATGGGGAATCTCTCGCGGCAGGTCGGGCACGTGGCTCTCGCGCCCTGCGCCGGCCCGGACTGAGGGTTGTATGAATGCTGGCAGGCGGGACAAGTCGCCCGCCCGGCCCCACGCTGCAGCGCGTTGATCGCGCCGCACTGAGGGCAAAGCGCCCGGGCCTCATCCCGGCGGGCCGGAGCGAAGTGCTGCATGAAGACCCGCGACGAGAATAGCTCTACTTGCGCGCCGCACGCGGGGCACGGGACCCACTTCACCCAGAAGTAGTACAGCACGTCCGCCATCTCCCCGCTAGACAGCCTCGCTCGATAGAAGCGTCGGATCGCCGGGGCCACGCGGCGCTCAAGCTCCCGGAACGTCTCTATCACCTTCCCGCGCGAGTGGCTGCGCAGGGCGTTGCGCACGATGAAATGGGCCACGGGATTGATGTCGCGCCCGATCGCGCGAGCGCCAAGCTTGAGCGCTTCGCCGACCGTGGTGCCGCTCCCCATGAACGGGTCGAAGACCACCGCGCCCGGCAACCGCGACGGCTGGTAGAACATCTGGAGGACGTTCGACCCCCTCGGGGCAAACGTGCCAAGAAGTATCGCGCGGAACACCGAGCCGAGGCGCTGCGCCCACCACTTGTGGATGTGGTAGATGGGCCGATTCAGCTCCTTGCGCCAGCTCTCGAGCTCGGCCACCTCGCTGAGGTCCTCGAAGGGAAACTCGGGATCCTCGATGGCGCGCGTGCCGGCGAAGGCAAGGACCGTAGCTCCATAGGGTGCATCGGCCTCGCCCACCGAGTCCGCCAGCGCAGCTTGAAGGCACTTGGCCGCGCGGGACGGGGCAGCCGAGATTGCCTTCTGCCAGCCGGGCGGCACGCGCCCTGCCAAGAGGAAAAGCTCTTCGACCTCGATCTTCAGAGCCTTCGCAACCCTCCGTACCAGGGCGTCCGATGGCGGCACTACTCCTCGCTCCACCCGCGATAGGTATGATGGGCTCGCCTGAGTCATCTCGGCAAGTTTGCGCAGGGACAGCCCGACACGTCGCCGAAAGCATCGGATGTGCTCTCCTATGTTCATGCCAGCATACTACCGCATGTTGACTCTTTTGTCAACGCTGGCGGAGTTGGCAGATCCCGTTCCCCAGCTACCGTGCTCGGGACTTTGGCCCGTCTGTCTGCGGCTGGTGAAGCAACGCCAAGGGCTTCATCGAGGAAGGGGACCTCGACGGGAAGGGCTCGGCCAACCACAAAGCCGCCGTCGTCGGCGACACCGTGGGCGACCCCTTCAAGGACACCAGTGGCCCCTCGTTGAACATCCTCATCAAGCTCATGAGCATGGTCAGCGTCGTCTTTGCCGGCGTCACCGTGAGATACGCCGCCGCCGACGCCAAGTGGCTGAGGATGTGGGCCGAAAGGGACAGAAGGGACTCAAGGGACATAAGGGACAAGAAGAGCCAAGAGGCGTGGCAGTGCTATGCTTCGCCGCCTGTGTTCTTCGTCCCTTGTGTCCCTTTTGTCCCTTGAGTCCCTTTTGTCCCTTTTCCTGCGCCCCATTGTAGCCCCGCCGCCTCGGTTGGGCAATGTCGCCTACCGCGGATAGATCGCCTTCCCCACTGGAATGCCGCGGGCGTAGGCACGCAGGTCGGGCAGGTGGGAACGCCGCATCGAGAGCTGCTCGAAGAGGAGGATGTAGAAGAGCAACAGGCTGTCCTCCCCCGCCTCGAGGCACGCGAGACGCCGCACCCGCCGCTCGTCGAGGGTGTCGGGCCACTGCGGCGGGGCGAGGAGGCCCGGCTCCCGAAAGATGATCCCGCGGTCGAGCAGGCACACGCAGTCGAGGCAGCGGAACGCAGGGGCGTCGCCGTCCAGCTCCTGAAGGGTCTGGAGGGTCTGGTGAGGGCTGACGGAGTCCACGCTGAAGACGGCGGTGAAGGCGGGCGGGTTGGGCGCGTGCCGCGGCTCGTCGGGGCGGCCGACGGGGCGGAAGAAGCACGTGGGCCGCAGGGCCTTCACCTGGCGCAGGCTGTCCACCGCCTCGGCCAACTCGCCACGGCGCAGCAGGGGCTTGAGCTCGATGGCCGCGTAGACGCTCTCGGCGGCGACGACGACCGAGTCCTCGGCGTCGAGGAGCACGGGTGCGGCGGCGTCGTAGACCAGGATGTCCACCTGGGGGCTGGATTCCTGGCTCTCGGCGTAGACTTCGCCGCGGGCGAGGCGATAGCGGTCGGGCAGGAGGCGTCGGAGGAAGGCGCGGACGATGGCCTCGCGGCGGCCGCCCTTGTCGGCGGGGTGGCGTCCGCCGCTCACGCTCTCGATCTGGGCGCGCAGCTCGCGGCTGAGGGCGCGGAAGCGGTGGTAGAGGTTGACCTGGGGGGGCGTTTGGCCGCCGGGCCTGGCGCGCCGGGGTGGGGCGGGCGGCTCGGGCTGGCGCGGCGTGCCCTCCCCTGCTGCCGCGGCGGCCTGGGCGCGGAGGCGTTCGTAGCGGGCGCGCACGCGAGCCAGGTCGGGCGCGACGAGGCGGAACGCCTGCTCGCGCTTGCGGTTGTTCCAGGCGAGCACCTCGGCGGCGACGAGGACGGCGGCGACGTGGCTGGCGAAGGGGGCGTCGCAGGGGGGCCAGTGGAGCGACTCGCACACGAAGCGCCCGAGGCCCTCGCGGGCGGCGCCCGCGCGGATCTTCGCGGGCAGGCACTCGAGGAGCACCCACTCGCGGGGCGCCATCCAGGCGAGGAGGGCCTCGAGCTCCTCGCGGCTCACGAGCCGGCCTTTGGGGGCGTGGGACTGGCCGCGGGTGCCCGTGCGGCGGATGGCCAGGTTGCCCAACGCGTCGGCCCGCCACCAGAACTCGGCGGCCCGGCCGCCCAGGGTGCGCCCCGTCACAAAGTCCGCCGCCTCCGCGCGCATGGCCAACTCCTTATGCACTGGACAGCAGGGGGCGATTGCGCTAGAGTCTAGGCCGCGCGGACGCCATCAGCCCCGACGGATGAGGAGAAGCGCCCTGAGCCCTGAAGACCTCGCCATCGCCTGTGCCCGCCTGTGCGACGAGATGAAGGCCGAGGACATCCTCATCCTGGATGTCCGGAAACTCACGCAGATCACCGACTATTTTCTGCTGTGCTCGGCGGCGAGCGAACGGCAACTCAAGGCCATCGCCGACCGCATCCACCGCGACCTCAAGGCCCAGGGCGTCACTTGCCTCGGCATCGAGGGCGAGGCCGTCGGCGGATGGGTGCTCGTGGACTACGTGGACGTGGTGGTGCACCTCTTCAGCCGCGAGGCCCGCGACTTCTACGCCCTCGAAATGCTCTGGGGCGACGCGCCCAAGGCGGATTGGCAGCCGTAGCGTCCCCCCTCGTCGCCTCGGCTCACCCACCGAATGCGCTGCCAGCCTACTCATCCGCGCGCCGCCTGTCAAGGGCGGGGCGCACACGTCCCAGGCGCTTGCAAAGAATCAGCGCTTCGGGATAATAGTGAGATTGCCATTGGAGTCGGCCCGATGCTCGAGCAGCAGCTTGTGAACGGGTTCCAGGCCGCCCTGGCGGCGGCGGCGCGCGCGGCGTTCGGCGAGGCCGACGCGAACGGGGTGGCCGTGCAGTTCGCGCCGACGCCGGGCTTCGAGGTGGGCGAGCTGGGCTTCGGGTGCTTCCCGTTGGCCAAGCTGCTGCGGCGCAAGCCGCACGACATCGCCGCGAAGCTGGCCGAGGCGATCGAGCTGCCCCCGCCCTTCCGCAAGGCCCAGGCCGTCGGGCCGTACCTCAACCTCTTCCTCGACCGCTCGGCCTTCCTCGCCGCCGTGTGCCGCGACGTCCTGGCGGACCACCCGCGGGGCTATTGGGACACGGCGCTGGGGGGCGGGCAGCGCCTCGTCCTCGAATTCTCGTCGCCCAACACCAACAAGCCGCAGCACCTCGGCCACATCCGCAACAACGTCCTGGGCATGGCCCTGGCCCGCCTCCTCGAGGCCGTGGGCTACGCAGTGACCAAGGTCAACCTCATCAACGACCGCGGCGTCCACATCTGCCAGTCCATGCTCGCCTACCAGCGCTGGGGCGGAGGCGCGACGCCGCAGTCCGCCGGCCGCAAGGGCGACCACTTCGTCGGCGACTACTACGTCCGCTTCGCCCGCGAGGCCGAGAAGGACCCCAGCCTCAAGGACCAGGCGCAGCAGCTCCTGGTCCGCTGGGAGCAGGGCGACCCCGAGGTGGCGGCGTTGTGGAAGACGATGAACGGCTGGGTCTACGAGGGCTTCGCCGAGACGTATCGCCGCCTGGGCGTCGCCTTCGACCGCGTGTACCACGAGAGCGAGACCTATCGGCACGGACGCGACATCGTGCTCCAGGCGCTCGGCGAGGGCCACTGCCACCGCCTGCCCGACGGCGCCGTCGAGGCCGACCTGGAGCCCGACGGCCTCGACAAGAAGATCCTGCTCCGCCGCGACGGCACGAGCGTCTACATCACCCAGGACCTCGGCACCGCCGTCGCCCGTCACGCCGAGCTGGCCTTCGACCGCATGTACTACGTCGTCGCCAGCGAGCAGCTCTACCATTTCCGCGTGCTGTTCGCCCTGCTCCGCCGATTCGGCTACGCCTGGGCCGAGCACTGCCGCCACGTGAGCTACGGCATGGTCTACCTGCCCGAGGGCAAGATGAAGAGCCGCGAGGGCAAGGTGGTGGACGCCGACGCGCTGATGGACGAGGTGGAGGCGCTGAGCGCCGAGGCCGTGCGCGAGAAGCACCCCGACCTCGCGCCCGACGAGTTGGCCCGCCGCAAGACCCAGATCGCCCTCGGCGCCATCAAGTTCTATCTCCTCAACGTCAACCTCGAGAAGGACATCTATTTCGACCCCAAGGCAAGCGTCTCCTTCGAGGGCGACACGGGGCCGTACATCCAGTACTCGCACACCCGCATCTGCGGCATCCTCCGCAAGGCGGCCCCTCTTTCCCAATCGTCCTCGTCGTCGTCCTCGTCCTCGACTCTTCCCGACTTTGCTTCTCTCGGCAACGACGACGAAACCCGCCTGGGCCTGCTCCTGATGCAATTTCCCGCCGCGGTGCGTGCGGCGGCCGAGGGGTGCAACCCGGCGCGGCTCTCGGGCCACCTCCTGGAGATCGCCCGCTCGTTCGCCCAGTTCTACCACGACAACCCCGTGCTCCAGGCGGCGAGCCCCGGCCTCGTCGCCGCCCGACTCGAGCTGTGCCGGGCCGTGCAATGCGTCCTCGAGCAGGGCCTCGGCCTCCTGGGCATCGAGGCGCCGGAGCAGATGTGAATGCATGACGCGTGACCCGAGACGCGTGACAAGAGAAGACCCAGTATGTTGCTGCCTTTTCTGGTCACGCGTCACGCGTCACGGGTCATGTCCCGAGGAATGACCCTTGATGACGAGCCCACCCACTGATTCTGCCACAGCCCCTGAGGCAAAGCCGGTTCCTTGGTGGCACTTCCACCGGCGGCTGTACGACTGGGTGCTGCACTGGGCGCACACGCGGTACGGCACGCCGGCGCTGGCGGGCCTGGCCTTCGCCGAGTCGTCGTTCTTCCCGATCCCGCCCGACGTGTTGCTGATGGCGCTGGGCATCGCCCGGCCGAGGCGCGCGTTCTACTACGCCGCGGTGTGCTCGGTGGCGTCGGTCGTCGGCGGGATGCTGGGCTACGTGATCGGCTTGGCCCTGTGGAACCCCGTGGGCGCGCCCATCCTCAAGTCGTTCGGCCTCCTCAACGCGGAGCACCAGCAGGTGCTGGTGCGGAGCGCGGAGGGCAGCATGCTCACGATCGGCACGCCGCAGGGCGTCACGCTCCACGCCAGCCGCTGGTCGCAGTGGCTGGGCCTGGCCCGGCCGTCGGAGGCCGACGAGGGCTCCACCGCGGCGGTCCATCGCGGCCTGCTCCACCGCGACCCGCCGGCCGGCGTCCCCCCCGTGGGCAACTGGCAGTACGAGGTGGACCAGACCACCGCCCCCCTCGCCTCGGGCGACACGGCCTACCTGATGACCGACACGTATCACCAGGCCCGGGCGCTGTACGAGAAGTACGACTTCTGGATCGTCTTCGCCGCGGCCTTCACGCCCATCCCCTACAAGGTCTTCACCATCCTCAGCGGGCTGATGCAGATGCAGTTCCTGCCGTTCCTGCTCGCCTCGCTCATCGGGCGCTCGATGCGGTTCTTCCTGGTCGGCGGCCTGATCTTCGCCTTCGGCGAGCCCGTCAAGCGCTTCATTGACCGCTACTTCAACCTCATCGCGCTCCTGTTCTTCGTCCTGCTCATCGGCTTCTTTGCCATCCTGGGGATCTAGCCCATGTGCAACCCTTGCGCCGGCGGAACGGGACTCTTCGCTGGCGCGCAACCGAACTGGAGGTGACCCATGCGAAGCGTAGTGGTGGCGATTGTGGTGGCCGCAAGCGTTCTGCTTCTCGGCGCCTGCGGCGAGGAGAAGGAGGCCCAGACCGCCAAAGAGCGCGCCATCGAGCAGGCGGCCACCGAGGCGATGCGGAAGGCCGGCGGTAAGGGCGACGTCACCGTGGCTGGCGGCAAGATGCGCTTCACGAACCCCAAGACGGGCGAAGTCGTCGAGATGACCCTCCCCAAGGGCGCGGGCCACGGCGAGAGCGGCACGGGCGAGTCCGTGCCCGAGGGCACCTGGCACATGAAGAGCAAGGAGGGCGAGGCCACGGTCTCGATGGGCGCGGGCGCCAAGATCCCCGCCACGTTCCCCAAGGACGTGCCGCTCTACCAGGGCGCCCAGGTCGTCCTCGTCACCGACCAGCCGCAGGCCACAGTCGTCCACCTGCGGACGAAGGACGACGCGAAGACGGTCGGCGACGCCTACGCCGCCGCCCTCAAGGCCCAGGGCTGGGAGGAGGAGACAGCCGCGGCGCTGGCCACGGGCACGATGCGTTCGCTCAAGAAGGGCGACCGCAGCCTCTCGGTCGTGGTGATGGGCGCCGGCGACATGACCACCATCCAGCTCGCGGTCATCAAGGAGAAGCCGAAGGAAGAATAGAGGCAGCCCCCGAACCTGTCATTGCGAGCTTGTCGAGCAACCTTTCAGGGGCGCGGCGCGCCGCGATGGGAGCCCGCTTCGTCACGACCCGCAAGCCTCTGAAAGGTGCTTCGGCAAGCTCAGCATGACAGCCTGGGGCAGTGCCCGGTCGCGCCCTGCACGCCTACCGGTTCCCCCAGAGCGTCTCCGTCATCGCCCAGAAGTTCTCCATCGGCGTCTGGCACACGACGAGGTTCGAGCAGCCGACCATGATGCTGCCCAGTTCCCTCGCCGCCTCCAGCGCGGCCAGGGTCTCGCGCACCACGTCGTCGCGCGTGCCGCGATGGAGGGTGTAGGAGCTGATGCCGCCGAGCAGGGTGAGACGCGGGAAGCGCTCGCGCAGCCGCCGCAGGTCCATCCCCGCCCGCAGGTCAATCTCGTAGAAGGCGTCCACGCCCGACGCCCCGAACAGGTCGTCGGCCACGGGCCACAGGTTGCCGTCGCTGGCGAACATGTGGTAGACGCCGTGCCTGTGGCAGGCGTCGGAGACCTTCTGAAGCGCGGGCAGCATCAGCTCGTGGAAGGCGCGCGGCGAGTAGTTGGGGCCATGGGTGCCGGCGAAGTCGCCGCCGCCGTGGGCGTAGCGCGCCCCGACCCGGCCGAGAAGCTCGGCGTTGCGGCAGGCCCGCTCGGCCACGGCGTCCAGGTAGCGCGCCACCAGGTCGGGCCGCAGGGCGACCGCCATCAGCCACGTGGCATCCTGGTTCGGAATCCCCACCCCGACCCCCGAGGCGTGAACCGCTCGCGTGGCGCCATGCACCGTCATCGCCCGCGACCAGTCCCTCACCAGCGAATCGGCCGGCGAGTAGTCGCCCAGGCCCCGCTCGAGGGCGGCCACGTGGCGCTCGATGTCCTCGAGTGTCGTCTCGCGGCGCGGCTGCTGGTCCACGACCTGGTACAGCTCGGTCTCGGGGTCGAGGCGCATCACGCGATACGCCCCGTCGGGGTTGCCGTAGAGGAACGTGAAGTCGTCCATCCGCCGCGTCGGCTTCTCGCCAAGGCGCCAGTACGCGGGCCGCACGTAATCCAGGTCGAGCACCGCGGGCAGGTCCATCGCGTCGCGGAAGGCGCGCTCGACGAACTCCGCGTGGGCGTCCGGCCCCTCCCAGAGCGCCTTCGACTCGTAGAACTGGTTGACCCCCCCGCCGACGCACGCATCCGGCCTGCCGAGGACCGCCGACGCCACCCGCGACGAGAAGCTGCCCATGTAGAGCGGCACCCTGTCCGTCGCCCGGTGCTCGAAGATGGCCGCGACTCGTTCCTTCGGCAGCATGAAGCCTCCGTCACGGCGCGGCGTGCCGCAGCGCTCCGAGGTAGGACGACAGCACATCGAGGTTGCGGATGAAGGTCTTGCACTCGATCCAGCCGTCGGCGAGCCAGCGGCCGCGAGCGTCGAGCGCGGCAAGGACGCTTCGCACCTGCCCCTCCATTCCTTTCGCCTTGGCCCGAAGTTCCTTCGCCGTGGGCTTGCGGCTGCGTTCGGCCAGGATGGCACCGCGGCCCTTTGCCTTCGCCTCGCGGTACAAGCGGCCAGCTTTCTCGACGCCGTAGTCGCTGATGAAGCTGTAGTGGGTCGGCAGATTGTCGTCGCGATAGGTCAGCTCGTAGGTGCCTTTGACAAAGTAGAGGGGGCGATTGGTGCCCAGCTCGTAGAAGCGCGCCCAGCGCGGCTTGTCTCCCGCCAGCTTCGAGCGCCCCAGCCAGTCCAGCGCCGCGGGGATCGGCCCCAGGTACTTGGCCTCGCCCGTGGCGAGCCAGACCTCGACGAGGGAGCGGATGTTGCGGACGGTGACGGCGGAGCAGACGGCGGGGGGCTCGAACTTCCGCGCCCACTCGGGCCGGAGGTCGTGCGTGTACTGCTGCGCCCAGCCGGCCTGCGGCGCCTTGAGCTGGCTCTCGATGATGAAGCCGCCCGCCCGCCGCGCGGCGTCGAGGCACTTCGCCTCCTTCATGCGCTCGTGGGCCTCGAGGCACACGGCCACGCAGTCGTTGATCACGCCGTCGTTGAACGTGTAGTAGTGCCAGTAGCGGGTGGGACGTTGAAGGGTCGCTCGAGAGCCGTCCAGCTCGATCTTCACGTAGGGGCCGGTCCTCTGCTCGGGCTCGGGCTGGCCGAACACCTGGGGCCAGCCGCCCTTGGGGAGCTGAGCCTTCAGGAGCGCGTCGAGGCCATAGACGACCGCCTCGTGGACTCTGGCATCCTGCACAAGCTGGTCCACGGCCATCAGGTGGCGGAGCGCCGCCTGCGTCGTGTCGTCGTCGAGGATCGAGTGGATGCGAACGCTCTTGGATTCCGGCTCCGGCAGGTGGCGGTACGCGAACCGCTTCGAGCCGGCCTCGCTGAAGTCAATCGAATACTGCCATCCGCCCGACCGCATCTGGCCGAAGACGAGCGCGTGGGCGGCGGCGACGGCGGCGGCGAGGAACTGCCGCTCGCCCGTCGCCTCGTAGGCGCGCACCAAGGCCAGGCCGACCGCCGGCGTGCCCGGCGGCTGGACCCACACCTGCGTCTCGGTCGCCTTCCCCTCCCCTTCCCGCTGCTTGAGGTCCTCCGAGTAGCGCCACAGGTAGCCGCCGTGGCAGGCGACCTCGCGGGTGAAGAACTCCGTCGCCCGCTTCATCCCCGCGAGGGCGGCGGCGGCCAGGTCGGCGGCTTGCGAGGTGGCGATCGCGAGGGGCAGGAGAGCGAAGAGCAGGCGTCGCATGGTTCACCTCAGCTTCAGGATGCGGCGGGCGTTGCCGCTGGTGATCCTCGTGCGGGCGGCGCGGCTGATGTCCACCTCGCGGATGAACTGGATGATGGGGCACTGCTGGCCGGGCTTCAGGTAGTCGGTGCCGAAGCAGAGGCGATGGCTCCAGCGCTCGAGGAAGCCGCGGCCGAACGCCGGGTCGCGGGTGAGCGCGTTGTAGCCCGACCCGGCCGACAGGTCGCCGTGGATGTTCGGGAACTGCTCGAAGATCCGCTCGACGGCGCCGCCGGGCACGACGGGGCGCTTCGGGTAGCCGCCGCGGTCCTCCTCCCGCACGTCCGCGCTGATCTCCGCCCACCAGTGCGGCGCATGGGCGAAGAACACCGTGTCGGGGCAGGCCCCCAGCACCCGGCGGAGGCCGGGCAGCCCGAGGGCGTCGGTGCCGCGGAGGCTGTCTATGTGCAGCGTCACCGGCAGGCCGAGCCGCCCGCAGGCCGCGTAGATGGCCACGAGGCGCGGGTCGTCCACGGGCAGGCCCGAGAGCGACTCGCCGAAGCCGCGTGCCCCCTGCTCCACGTAGTCCTTGATGAGCGAGTGGAAATCGGTCCTCGGGCTCGAATTGTCAATCCGCGGGTCCACGTTGCAGAAGGGAATGAGGCGGTCGGGGAACCGGCGGCACGACTTCAGCACGTAGGTCGTCGGCACGTAGTAGTGCAGCTCCTCGGGGTTCTCGACCGAGTGGACGACCGCCTTCTCGATCCCCTGGCGGTCCATCCACCGGACCAGTTTGCCCGCCGTGAGCCACGCATGCCCCCGCCGAATCCGCCCGATGTGGGTGTGGACATCAATCATCTTCTCGTCCTCGTCGTCGTTGTCGAATCTCCCTTCGTGCGCCCCGCAGTATATCGGCCGCACGCCTCGCGTTCAACGTCATTCTCACATTCTACAGAATGTTGGAACGTCGGCGCCCGGCGGCCCACACGGCTGGCTCCGAACTGGCTGGCTTGACCCCATCCCCCTCTCCCACTATCATCGGGGTGGGAGGAACACCGGGAGACGCCCCTTGCACAGCTTCCCTTCACAGCAGGCCATCTCGGTGCCGCGCAGCCGCATCCGCGAGCTGTCGGAGCTGGCAGCCAGGGTGAAGGACCCGCTGCGCCTCTACTTCGGCGAATCGAACGTGCCGACGCCCGCCTTCATCAAGGAGGCGGCGAAGCGCGCGCTCGACGAAGGCTACACCTACTACACCCACAACGCGGGCTACCTCGACCTCCGCCAGGCCATCGCGGCCCAGACGCGTCGCCTCCACGGCCTCGACTACGAGCCCGACGGCGAGGTGATTGTGACCGCGGGCGGCGTCGAGGCGATGTTCCTCGCCCTCTACGCGACGCTGGAGCCGGGCTCGAAGGCGGTCATCCTCTCCCCCTGCTGGCCAGACGTGGCGGCGATCGTGCGCATGCTGGGCGCCACGCCGGTCGAGGTGCCGCTCGTCGAGTCGGGCGGGCGCCGGGCGGTGGACTGCCAGGCCGTGCTCGACGCCCTCGACCCCTCGGTGCGCGTGCTCTTCGTCAACAGCCCCTTGAATCCCACGGGCTGGATGATGACCGACGCGGAGGAGGCATTCCTTGCCCAGGTTGCCGAGAGGCACGGGCTGTGCCTCGTCCTCGACCAGGTCTACGAGCGAATCGTCTTCGACGGCTCGGTGGCGCCCATCCGCCACGCGGCCCGGCTCCGAGAGAATCTCGTGCTGGTCAACAGCGTGTCGAAGGCATACTGCATGACGGGCTGGCGGCTCGGCTACGCGCTCGGGCCAAGGCGGATCATCGAGCAGATGACGAAGCTCCAGGAGTTCGTGGTGAGCCACGCCCCCGCTCCATCGCAGCGGGCCGCCCTGGCCGCCATCACGGAAGGCGAGCCCTTCGTGCGCGAGATGCAGGCCCGCTATCGGGCGCTCCGCGACCTGGCGTGCGAGCGCCTCCGCCGCTGTCCGCGGGTCGCGCTGGTCGAGCCCCGGGGCGCCTTCTACGCCTTCCCGCGCATCGAGGGGCTCGCCGATTCGTTCGACTTCTGCCGCCGCCTGCTGCTCGAGAAGGGGGTGGGCCTGGCCCCCGGCTGCGCCTTTGGCGCGGGCGGCGAGGGACACGTCCGCCTCTGCTTCGCGGTCGAGGAGAGCATCCTCGTGCCCGCCCTCGACCGCCTCGCCGAGTTCCTCTCATTGTAGGCGCGATGTCCACATCCCGCGTGGGCGTGCGATCATCGAATTCGCGGGACGAGGACGTCCCGCCTACAGCACCCAAGGGTGCACTGGAGAAGCAGAATGAAGGTCAAGCACTACAGCGATGTGGCCGCGCAGCAGGTGGAGGAGGGAGCGAAGGGCGTGAGGATTCGGTGGGTCATCAATGAGGGCGACGGCGCGGGGAACTTCGCGATGCGCCACTTCGAGATCGCCCCGGGCGGCCACACGCCGCACCACGCCCATGCGTGGGAGCACGAGGTCTTCGTGCTCACAGGGCACGGCAGCGTCGCCGGCCCCGAGGGCGAGACGCCGTTGCGGCCGGGCACAGTGGTGTTCGTGCCGCCCGACGAGGAGCACCACTTCGCCAACGACGGCTCCGAGCCGCTCACGCTGCTGTGCCTGATCCCGATGGCAAAGACGTGCACGGGGTAAGGCAGGTTGCCGCGCGTCCGAATAGTGACCTCAGCGGAAGTAGCATGCGACGCGTAGCCCCCGAACGGGGGCGACCCAGCCGTAGCCCAGGGCGACCGAAGGGAGCCCTGGGTAGACCGATCCCCACGGGGGAGCCCCCGAACGGGGGCGATTCAGAAGGCCACGAATCGCCCCTTTCAGGGGCTCATGCATGGGGTGGCCTCGTTTCCCAGGGCTCCCTTCGGTCGCCCTGGGCTACGATTGGCTCGCCCACTTCGTGGGCTACCAAACGAGTGTCGAATCCGCTCCGTGGTGGTACACTACTTTGGCAGAGGCCAATAGGACCCATGGGTCCTATGGGAGCGGTCACAGGCAGCGGGGCCACTGGCGCCCTTCAAGAGAGCCGCGTGCGCTGCGCGGCCGCGGCGAGGAAGTCCTGCGCCCTGCGATAGGCGGCGTCGCTCTCCTGCGGCGGCACGATCACGGGGGTGTCGAGCTCCAGGGCGTTGACCAGCTTGAGATAGGTCGGGTAGTCGAGCACGCCCTCCCCCAGCGGCGCCGGCTCGACGAGCGGCTCGTCGGTCGCCGCGACCAGACGGACGTCGGTGGCGCGGGCGACCGCGACGGCGTCGGCGAGGGTGGCGAAGATTTCGGCCAGGGCGCGGCGAGGCTCGGCGGCGGCCTCGGCGCTGAGGATCGCCGCGGGGTCGAGCGCCACCCGCACCCGCAGCGTCATCACGTCGGCCACCAGGCCCGCCAGGCTGTCGAGCGTGTTCAGCGTCGTCGCCGGGTGCGGCTCGAAGCACAGGCGCACCCCCACGTCGTCCACCTGGTCGAGGAGTGCCCACACGCGCCGCACCAGGAGGTCCCAGGTCGCGTCGGCCCAGTTCTCGGGGTATGGGGCAAGCGGCCGGCCCGGGTCGGGGTGGCGGCTGCCGGCGTGGGTGACGGCGTGGTCGCAGTTGAGGAGTGCCCCCGCCTCGAGCGCGCGGGCGAGGCGCGCGAGGTCGCGGCGGCAGGCGTCCTCGGAGGGCGTGAGGAAGTTGCACGAGCACTCGAGCGCCACGATCTCGACGCGCTCGGCGTCGAATGCCTCGCGGATGGCCACGAGGTCGGCGTCGCGCCAGCCCGGGTCGAAGGGCAGCGACACGCCGCGGAAGCCGAGGCCCGCGGCTCGCCGCGCCAGGGCGTCCCACCCTTCGCCTTCCTGGGGCCGCATGGCTGCCGAGAGCCTCATCAATAGCGCACCTTTCCCACCTTGAGGCGCAGCTCGCGGGCGACGCTGGCGATGTAGACGGCGCAGGCGATGCTCACGAGCTTTGCCCGCGCCTGGTCGGCCCGCGAGGTGAGGACGATGGGCGCCTTCGCCCCCACCACCATCCCGGCCACCGTGAGGCCGCCGAGGTAGACGAGCGACTTGGCGAGGATGTTCCCCGCCTCGATGTCGGGCACGATCAACACGTCGGCCTTCCCCGCCACCGGCCCTTTGATCTTCTTGTGCTGCGCGGCCCACTCGTTGATGGCGTTGTCGAAGGCGAACGGCCCGTCAATGACGCACTTGGGCGAGAACTGCCCGCGGTCGGCCATGATGTGCAGCGTCGCGGCGTCCACCGTGGCCTGCATCGCGGGGTTCACCAGCTCGACGGCGGCGAGCACGGCCACCTTCGGCTCCTCGATGCCGAAGGCGTGGGCGACGTGGACGGCGTTGAGGATGATCGCGGCCTTGGTCGCCAGGTCGGGCGCGATGTTCATCGCGCCGTCGGACATGAACAGGAAGCTGTCGCGCTGCGGGTGCTCGAAGATGTAGACGTGGCTCATGATCGAGCCGGTGCGGAGGCCCCGCTCCTTGTCGAGCACGGCGCGCAGGAAGTCGTCGGTGTGGATGTGTCCCTTCATCAGGATGTCGGCCTCGTGGGCGCTCACCATCGCGGTGGCCGTGGCGGCGGCGCGGAGGGGGTCGCGCTCGTGCACGATCTTCGCGTCGCCCAGGTCGATCTGGTGCTCCTCGGCCGTCTTCTGGATGGCCATCTCGTTGCCCACCAGGATGGCCCGCACCATCTTCTCGCGCACCGCGTCGGCCACGGCCTCGAGCACCGTGTGGTCCTCGGCCACGGCCACCGCCAGATCCTTCACCGCGTAGTCGCGCACCGCGGCAATCACTTCGTCGAACAACCTCATGCGGGTTCTCCTCACATGTCACGAGGGGCGAAGCAACGCCCTGGACGCTTCTCGTGCAGCTATCCGCAACGTGGCCCGCTCACCGCGCGGCCTCTTCGGCGGCGCCGCAGCGCGGCCAGGCCCAGGAGCAGCAGCGCGGCAGAGGCAGGCTCTGGGATGATCGCGAGCTGGAGGAACTGGTCCGGGGTAAGGACGCCCTCGGAGAGGCGGAACTCGTCAATGAGGCCGGCGAAGTTGGCCTGCGAGCCGCTGCCGCCGCCAAACCACTGGAGGCCGCCCATGTACAGCAGCGCGGTGTCAATGTCGAAGAGCCCCGGCGTGTTCAGCGCCTGGTCCGCGACGAGTTCGTAGTTCTCGTACAGGCGCACCGTGCCATTGTCGTACACGGCGGCCACGTGCTGCCACTCGTTCGCGGTGACCGTGCCGGCGGCCGAGAGGACGTTGTTGTCCGCGTCGTAGGCGCCGTCGCTGCTGCTGGCCCACCGCAGCTCCCCGGTGTTCGTGATGATGAGCGCCCAGTTGCGCTGGTTGACGCCGTTGTCGTTCCACTCGCCCGCGATGGCCCGGTTGCCGCTGATGACGGAGGGGTTGATGAATGCCTCGACGGTGAAGCCGCCGCCCCAGCCGGGCGCCATGTCCAGGTTGGCCGGGAAGGCCACATAGCTGCCACTGCTTCCGTTGAACGACAGGCTCACGGCGTTGCTGTACTCGGTGGGCGTGAAGACGGAGCTGCCAGGCACCTGGTTGCTGTAGGTGACCCCGCCGGACGCCGTGCCGTCGGGCCCGGTAACGACGTTGGCCACGGCGCCCACGGGGTTGGGCGGCGTGCCATCCTCGGCGCGAATCCAGGCGCGGAGACGGTTGGACTGGGTGAACTGGGAGCGGCTGAGGGAGCTCGGCTCGATGCGCAACTCGTCAATGCTGCCGTTAAAGGGTCGCGGGCCGTTGTCGACGCCGAACTCATCCACGTTGCCGATCTTGAGGTTCGCGTTGTCGGCCGTGTAGATGCCGGCGGGCGACCGCGTCACGGGGATGGCAACTTGCAGGCCGTCAACGTAGATGCGGCTGACGGCCCCCGCGCTGACGGCGGCGACGTGGTACCACTTGCCCGGCACGATCAGGCCGCTGGCACTGATGACCCGGTCGTTCGCGTCGTAATTGCCGTCGGGCGACACGTCGAACCGCAGCGCGCCCGTGTCGGTCACCCAGAAGCCCCAGGAGCGGAGCTCTCCGGTGCCGGGGGGCTGGGCCCAGTCCGACGCGATGGTGTGATACTGGCCTGAGACGGCGATGTTGATGAATGCCTCGACGGTGAAGTTGTTCGTGGTCACCTGCGTCCCCGTGCCGTAGGTCACGAACGTCGAGTTGCCGCCGTCAAAGACAGCCGGCTGGCCATTGGCCAAGGCGCCTCCACCCAGGTCCACCAGGGGTGCGATGACGCTCGTGCTGTAGGTCACCCCACCCGAGATGGTCCCGCCCACCGAGCCCTCGAAGCGCTCGTAGACCAGGGGAGCGCCGAGCCCGATGGTGGCCAGGACCAACACGAACACGCCAACCACAACGCCACTCAAACCTGTCCGCCTCATCTTCCCGTCCTCCTGTCACAAAGGGCCATGAAGCTACACGTCCCACGTACACCAGTATATTAGAGCGCGGGCAGAAGTCCAACGCGACCTGAGCGTGACAAGGCATGCTGGGCCGACGGGGCTTCCTGCCTGCTTCGCACGGCGGCCGGCGGGCCGTCAGAGTTCAATCACATCATAGCGCTTCATGCGGTAGGTGCAGCCGACGTTGAGGGCGGTGATGGGGCCGAGCTGGCGGGCGTCGCGCGCGTGGCTGTGGCCGAACACGGCGTGCCGCACCTTGTCGTGGCGGCGCAACGTCTCCCCGAGTGCGAGACTGCCCATGAAGGCGTTGCCGAAGGCCCACGTCGGGTCGGCCTTCCGCTTGAGCATCTCGGCGAACGGGATGTGGTGGGTGACGGCGACGATGGTGCGGACGCCGCCCTCGACCTCGGCGAGCTGGGCCTCCAGGCGGTCGAGCGTGAGCTGGTGGAAGCGGCGGTCGTCGAAGCCCCAGCGGATCATCTCGCCGTCCATCCAGCGCGAGCCGGCGCGGAAGCCGTCGGGCGAAATGTCGTCGGTGATGGTCAGGAGGCGCGCGAAACGCCAGTCGTGCCGGGCGAAGCCTGGGGCGACCTTGTGCTCGTAGAAGCGCGTCGGCACGCCCAGGGCCTCGTCGCGGAACGAGTAGTCGTACCAGCCGATGGTGCCGACGAAGCCGACGTCGCCGACGACCCGCGGGCCGGCATCCAGGTCGTGGAAGCCGCAGGCCCGCGCGGCCTCGGGGATGGCGCGGTCGTAGAGGTCGAACGAGTCGCCCGTGCGGGTCCACAGGTCGTGGTTGCCCGCGACGAGGAGCTTCTCGCCCTGGAAGCCGTCGAAGAGCCGAAGGCAGTGGTCGAGGAGGGAGATGTCGTGGGCAAACGTGTCGCCCGCGACGACCAGCACGTCGCCCCCGATGCGGCAGATCTCGGCGGCGAGCGCATCCACCCGGTCGCGGTACTGGGCGAACTCATAGTGGAGGTCGGCGGTGACGATCAGCCGCACGGGAAGGGGTCACCACTTACTCTTGCCGGGTCGGGGCCAGGCGCTTGCAGCCCTTGGCGCGGCGGCGATTGATGATGGCGCGGCCGCCGCGGGTCTTCATGCGCGCCCGAAAGCCCTTCTGGCGAACGCGGTGCAGGGTGCTGTTGCGTCTCTTGATCTTCATCGGAATCCCTAACCCAGGTCACAGCCGTTTGACGTCCACAGATTAACCGCTATTATACGATGCAGGTCGGTGGGTGTCAAACGGGTGGCCATGAAGTCCCAAAGGGGATGGGTGGATGAATGGATGAGTGGATGAATGAATGCACCCGCCGAGAGGGTTCTGACAATCATCCAGTCCTCCATCCATCCATTCATCCCCTCCCCCAGTGAGGCAGGCCGTGCGCACTAGGGACAAGGTTGGCTGGCTGGGCGTGACGATGTTCCTCTCCGCCCTGGGGCTGCTGGGCGGCTGGGGGGCGTTGCTGCTGGCCCGGAGCCGCCGGCCCGCGCCGCCGTTGCCGCCGTACGAGATTCCCACCCTCTCGCCCGACGAGCCGCTCCCCGCCCCGCCGCCCGCCGGCCTCCTGCACCCGCAGGTGCTTCGCTACAACAACAGCGCCGAGCCGCAGACCCTCGACCCCGCCCGCATGGTCGGCCTGCCCGACATCACGGTGGCTCTCGGCCTCTTCGAGGGGCTCACCTCGCTCCACCCCAGGACGCTGCGCCCCGTGCCCGGCATCGCCCGGAGCTGGGAGGTCGCGCCCGACGGGCGGACCTATCGCTTCCACCTCCGCCCCTCGCTGTGGAGCGATGGCTCGCCCCTCACCGCGGCCGACTTCGCCTATGCCTGGCAGCGCGTGCTCCGGCCCGAGACCGGCGCCCTCTACGCCTCGCTGCTCGGGTGCATCGAGCGCATCGAGCCGCTCGACGGCCTCACGCTGGAGGTCCGCCTGCGAGGCCCCGTGCCCTACTTCCTCGAGCTGGCCGCCTTCGCCACCTTCGCGCCCGTCCAGCGGCGCTGCGTCGAGGCACACGACCGGGCGTGGACGCGTCCCGAGCACCTCGTCGGCAACGGGCCGTTCACGCTCGCCGAGTGGCGCCCCTACGAGCGCATCGTCCTCAAGAAGAACCCCCGCTACTGGGATGCGGGCCGCGTGGCGCTCGACGAGGTCCGCGTCCTCGCCATCACCGACTCGGAGACGGCGCTGAAGAAGTACCTGAACGGCGAGGTGGACTGGATTCGCGAGGTGCCGGGCCACAAGATTGCGGAGGCGGCCCGCCTGCCCGGCTTCCGCTACGCCCCGCAGCTCAACACCTATTTCTACCGCTTCAACGTCGGCCGCCCGCCCCTCGGCGACCCGCGGGTGCGGAAGGCCCTGAGCCTGGCCGTGGACAAGGCGAGCATCACCCGCTACCTGCTTCGCGCCGGCCAGCGCCCCGCGCGCAGCCTCGTGCCGCCCATCCTGCCCGGCTACACGCCCGCCGAAGGCCCCGCCCACGACCCCGCCGAGGCCCGCCGCCTCCTGGCCGAGGCCGGCTTCCCCGGCGGACGCGGCTTCCCCAGGCTCACCCTCCTCTACAACTCCAGCGAGTCCCACCAGCAGATCGCCGAGACCCTTCAGCACATGTGGCGGGCCGAGCTGGGCATCCGCGTCGCCCTCTTCAACCAGGAGTGGGGCGTCTACCAGAACTCGATGCGCAACCGCGACTACGACATCGCCCGCTCGTCCTGGGTGGGCGACTACGCCGACCCCAGCACGTTCCTCGACTGCTTCGGCACGGGCAACGGCAACAACCGCACGGGCTGGAGCCATCGCCGCTACGACCAGCTCCTCGCCCAGGCCGCCCGCGAGGCCAACGCCGCGCGCCGAATGAGCCTCTACCAGGAGGCCGAGCGAATCCTGGTCTGCGACGAAATGCCCATCCTCCCCCTCTACTTCTACGTCAATGCCTACCTCGTGCACCCCCGTGTGCGCGGGGTCTGCGACAATTCGCGGAACTTCCACCCCTTCCAGTACATCCACCTTGCGAGCGACCACGAATGAAGCGAGAACACTCAACTCGCGTGACAGCCTGTAGCCCACGAAGTGGGCGAGCCAGCCGTAGCCCAGGGCGACCGACGGGAGCCCTGGGAACGCACGCGACCCCCACGCATGAGCCCCTGAAAGGGGCGATTCACGGCCATTTGAATCGCCCCCATGCGGGGGCTCCCAGGTGGGGACCGCCCTACCCAGGGCTCCCGTCGGTCGCCCTGGGCTACGCCTGGATCACCCCCATTCGGGGGCTGCATGACAGGCACTACTTCCGCAATGGCCGCTATTGGGGCTCGCGCTGTATCCTGGGAAATGGACACTGATCAATGGTTTCGTTCCTCCTTCGTCGCCTTCTCGCTTCCGCCCTCACGCTGCTGGCCATCGTGCTGCTGTCGTTCCTCCTGATGCGCGTGGTGCCCGGCGGGCCGTTCGACCAGGAGAGGGCCATGAGCCCCGAGGTCCGCCAGGCCCTGGAGACAAAGTACGGCCTCCGCGACCCCCTCCCCGTGCAGTGCCTCCGCTACGTGGTCGGGTTGCTCAAGGGCGACCTCGGGCCGTCGCTCTCCCAGCCCGACCGCTCGGTCAACACGATTCTGGCCGAGGGCCTCCCCCGCTCGGCCATCCTGGGCGCGACGGCGCTCTTCATCGCGCTCCTCGTGGGCGGCCTGGCAGGCGTCTACGCGGCACTCCACCACAACGAGGCCGCCGACTACGTGGCGATGGGGCTGGTGATGCTCGGCGTGTCCATCCCCAGCATGGTGCTGGCGCCCCTGCTCGTGACGCTCTTCGCCCTCACGCTCCACTGGCTCCCCACGTCGGGCTGGGGCACGCTCGGCCACCTGGTGCTGCCGGCGACGGCACTGGGCCTGGCCTACGCGGCCCGCATCGCACGCCTCACGCGCGGGGGGATGCTCGAGGTGCTGCGGCAGGACTTCATCCGCACCGCGCGGGCGAAGGGGCTCTCCGAGGCCGCCATCGTGCGCCGCCACGCGCTGCGCCTGGGCCTCGGGCCGCTCGTGTCGTACCTCGGCCCGGCCACGGCCAGCATCCTCACCGGCTCGTTCGTCATCGAGCAGATCTTCGACATCCCCGGCATGGGCCGCCACTTCGTCAACGCCGCGACGAGCCGCGACTACACGCTCGCCCTCGGCACCGTCATCGTCTACAGCACGTTCCTGATCGCCCTCAACCTCGTCGTGGACCTCGCCCACGCGCTCCTGGACCCGAGGATTCGCCTCGAATGAGCACGCCGCAGCCGCCCGCAACGATGAGCCCTGGCCGCCTGGCGCTTCGCCGCCTGGTGGCGAACCGGCTGGCAGCGGTGAGCGTGGGGTTCCTGCTGGTCCTGGGCCTACTGGCGCTCCTCGCCCCCCTGCTGGCGCCCTATCCCTACGAGGCCGTGAACCTGCCCGAGGCGCTCCAGCCGCCAAGCGGGACGCACTGGCTGGGCACCGATGCGCTGGGGCGCGACCTCCTCTCGCGCCTGCTCTACGGCGCGCGGATATCCCTCGCCGTCGGACTCGTCGCCACGCTCGTCAGCCTCGTCATCGGCGTGTCCTACGGCGCCATCGCTGGTTACGTCGGCGGCCGCACGGACAACCTGATGATGCGTTTCGTGGATGTGCTCTACGGCCTGCCCTTCATGTTCCTCGTCATCCTCATCGTGATGGTGGCGGGGCGGAGCCTGCTGAACCTCTTCATCGCCCTGGGCGCCGTGCAGTGGCTCACCACGGCGCGGATCGTGCGGGGGCAGGTGATGTCGCTGAAGGAACGCGAGTTCGTCGAGGCGGCCCGCGGCCTGGGGGCCGGGCCGTGCCGCATCATCTTCCGCCACATCGTGCCCAACCTGCTCGGCATCGTCATCGTCTACGCCACGCTCAACGTCCCCGCTGTGATGCTCCAGGAGGCGTTCCTCAGCTTCCTCGGCCTGGGCGTCGAGCACCCCATGCCGAGTTGGGGCACGCTGATCGCCGAGGGTGCCCGCTCGATGGAGGTCTGCCCTTGGCTCATGGTCTTCCCAGGCGTCACCTTCTCCCTCACCCTCCTCTCGCTCAACTTCCTCGGCGACGGCCTCCGCGACGCCCTCGACCCGCACACCACCTGAGCCCGTCCCGGACTATGGCCCCCGTTTGTGCCGCCTGGCGATCGCCATCGCTCCCGACGATTCTGGATCAAGAAGATCAGCGGCAGAACGGCTCTTGACACCCCCATGTCGCCGCGGTGGGGATGAGAGGAAGAACCGCTTGACAACAGTAGGGAGGGCACCGTAAGATACGTGATGTTCGGGCCGGGCCGCCGTGAGTTTCAAGGGAACCAAGGACATCCCCGCGCTGCCGCTGGCTGATACGAGGCCGCTTGCCTCTAATCGCCCCGGACCCAGAGGCCCGAAGCGACGAGACGGAGGGTACCAGGTGGTGAATGGCCGAACAACTGATGATCACGATCTGGCCCCATCGGATCCCCCTGCTGCGTCCTATGCTGACAGCCAGCTCTGCGTTGAGTGTTATTCGGAAACCATATAAACAGTACTTCGGCATGACAAGAGTAGAGTAATGACTCTGACACAGAAGTGGGGTCTAGGATTGACGATACTTGGAGTTGTCACAGTACACATTCTCATCGGCGTTCCTATACTGATCGTCGGTATTGTCCTGCTCGTGACAGGCGCCAAGACAAAGCAGAAGAACCAGGCGTCTGTGGCCCTGGTTCAAACGACCACCGACATCAACTTCTCGTGCCCCAAGTGCAAAGGACATCTTGTCGTCGAGGGCCGCGCCGCAGGAACAAAAGTGCATTGCGATCACTGCAAGACGCCCATCACCGTCCCGACGGCCAAGTCCGCAACGCCTTCGCGCGTTGAACATCCTGCCCCTCCACCCAAGGCGGCGTTTCCCTCCAAGGTTGTGTTTCCTTACGGTTGTCCAGGCTGTCGCCAATCAGAGGCAATCCCACTGATGTTTCCGCGGAATGGGGAACATGAGTATAGTTGCCCCAACTGCAATGGCCGATTCTCTGTTACGCCATGCAGAAATGGCGATGGATACGAACATGTGCTATTCTTAGTTGAAATAGAAGGCGGCTCCCTTCAAACTGGCTGTGTCTAACCGGGTTCGTTGGGAACCCCAACCAGGAGGAAAGGAGCCGGCGATGAGAAGTGTAGCAGGTGGTGGCCGTCGAGGCAAG
>DATKZY010000060.1:0-11844 GCA_035527715.1 Planctomycetota bacterium
CTGGTGGCTGCGGTGTGGGCGGCGACGGCGGGGGCCGAGGAGGCGACGACGTATCGCAAGCACGTCAAGCCGCTGTTCGACGCGAAGTGCGTGAAGTGCCACGGAACCGACTCGGCGCCCGAGTTGGGCGACTTCAAAGAGGCGAAGGAAAAGTGGATGGCGGACGGCCAGGGGATGCGGATGGACACGTACAGCCATCTCGTCGCCTACGCCGCCTGGCCCGACACGGGCGCCCTGATGCGGCGGCTCGACGACGGGAAGAACGCGAAGGACGGCAAGCCAGGCAACATGCACAAGCACCTGGGCAAGACGGACGAGGAGATCGCGAAGAACCTGGCGGTGTTCAAGGCCTGGGTGGGCAACTGGACGCTGAAGCGGTGGAAGGAGATCACGAAGGAGGAGCTGGACGGCATCAAGGTGGCATATTGAGGCTCTGTTGCGGGAACGGGAGGCACAGGCAAGATGCCTGTGCCACCCCGAGCGAAGCGGGAAGGGGCGCTTGACAGGGAGGGGCGGCATGCCTATCCTCGGTAGCGGATGCGGGGGGCCGCGGGGGCCGCGCACAGGGCGGGTTCACGCCTGAAGGTGGGACGCATGGGCGAGCAGGCGCTGGAGTTCAGGATCGCGTCGGAGCCGTGGGAGTTCGACGAGATTCACCGGCTTAACTACGCGACGTTCGTCGAGGAAATCCCCCAGCACCACGCGGACCCGTCGGGGCGGCTGGTGGACAAGTTCCACGCGGAGAACACCTACGTCATCTGCGCGAGCGAGGGGCGGGTGGTGGGGATGGTGGCGTTTCGGGCGAAGCGGCCGTTCTCGCTCGATGCGAAGCTGCCGGACCTGGACTCGTATCTGCCGCCGGGACGGACGGTGTGCGAGGTGCGGCTGCTGGCGGTGGAGAAGGCGTATCGCACGGGGCGGGTGCTCCAGGGGCTGCTGAACCTGCTGGTGCACACGTGCCGGGCGCTGGGGCACGACCTGGCGATCATCTCGGGCGCGATGCGCCAGCAGCGGCTCTACCGCCACCTGGGCTTCGTGCCCTTCGGGCCGCAGGTGGGCACGGCCGAGGCACCCTACCAACCGATGTACCTGACGGTGGAGACGTGGGACAGCAAGCCCGAGGCCCTGGCCCGCGCGGTCGAGGACCCCGCGGTGCGGGAGGGGCAGGCGTTGCTGTTGCCGGGGCCGGTGGGCGTGTCGCCCACGGTGCGGCGGGCGTATGCCGCGGCGCCGGTGTCGCACCGCGGCGAGCGGTTCCTCAGCGACGTGGCGCACACGCAGCGCCTGCTGTGCAGCCTCACGCAGGCCCGACACGCCCAGATCCTCGTCGGCTCGGGCACGCTGGCGAACGACGTCATCGCGGCGCAGCTTTCGCTCGCCGGGACGAAGGGCCTGGTGCTCGTGAACGGCGAGTTCGGCGAGCGCCTGGTGGACCACGCGCGGCGCTTCGGCCTCGCGTTCGATGTCCACGCCGTGGACTGGGGACAGGCGTTCGAGCGCGCGGCCGTCGAGGCGGCGCTCGACCGCGCGGGCGAGGTGGACTGGCTTTGGGGCACGCACTGCGAGACCTCGACCGGGGTGCTCAACGACCTGGCGGCGTGGAGGGACGCCTGCGGGCGGCGAGGCATCAAGCTGTGCGTGGACTGCATCAGCTCGCTGGGCACGGTGCCGCTGGACCTCACGGGCGTGTACCTGGCGTCGGGCGTGAGCGGGAAGGGGCTGGGGGCGTTGCCGGGGCTGGCGCTCGTGTTCCATAACCACGAGGTGCGGCCGGCCGCGCCGCCGGGGCGGCCGGTCCCGCGCTACCTCGACCTCGGGCTCTACGCGGCCAACCACGGCGTGCCGTTCACCCACTCGTCGAACCTCCTCTACGCCCTTCAGTCGGCGGTGAGCCAGGCCGTGCAGGACCGGCCCTACGAGCGAATCGCCGCGTTGTCGGCGTGGCTGCGGCCCGAGCTGCGGAGGATGGGCTTCCGCATCGTCGCGGCGGACGAGCACGCGTCGCCGGCGGTCATCGGCATCGCGCTGCCGGCGAGCCTTCGCTCGCTCGACGTGGGGGAGCAGTTGGAGCGCGCGGGCCTCCTGCTGAGCTACCGCAGCGGCTACCTGGCGAAGCGCAACTGGATCCAGATCGGGCTGATGGGCGAGGTGAGCAAGGAGCAGCTCGAGCGCCTCCTCGGCCTCCTCCGCTCCGCGTGCCCGCTCTCCTGAGACCGGGCGGGAACCCCAGGGGCAACTATGCGCTGGCTGAGGAAGCGGCGAAGACTGGTCGTTGCGGCCGTTGCGGTCGCCGTCGTCGCCGCCGCCTTGTGCGGCTACGGCTGCTGGGAGGCGGGGCAGCTCGCACTCGTCGAGCGCGAGCTGGTCTTCGACGGCCTGCCGCCGGCCTTCGACGGCTTCCGCATCCTGCACCTGAGCGACCTGCACACCAACCGCTTCGGGCTCGTCGAGCGGCGGCTGCGACGCATCCTGGAGCGGACGCCCGCCGACCTGCTCGTGCTGACGGGCGACTTCAATGCCCACGTGACCACCGACAACGAGCGGGTGTTCGCCAGCCTCGCCCGCATCTTCGAGGGCCTGGAGTATCCCTGGGGCATGCTGGCGATCCCGGGGAACCACGACCCGCCCGAGTTCTACCTCGGCCTCGCCGAGCGCGGGCCGTTCGCCTGCCTGCTCCGCAGCTCGGCGCTCATCGAGTGGCAGGGCCAGCGCCTCGCACTCCTCGGCATGGCCACGGTGCGGCCCAACGACGGCGTGCGCGGCGAGCACGAGATTGACGAGGCGGCCTGGGTGGGCAACGTGGCGCGCCGCAACGGCCCCTTCGGCCTCCTGCCCAACGACCGGCCCGGCCCCCTGGTCTGCGACGCCATCGCCCGTGGCGACACGTTTCGCATCCTCCTCGCCCACGTGCCCGACTTCATCGTGCCCGCCAAGGCGGAGGGCATTGACCTGGTCCTCGCGGGCGACACGCACGGCGGGCAGATCTGGCTGCCCTTCCACGCCACGCTGCTCCTCAAGTCGGCCATCACCCGCCGCTACGTCGAGGGCCACTTCGTCGAGGGCGCCACGCAGATGCACGTCAGCGCCGGCATCGGCACGCTCTACGTGCCCATCCGCTTCCTGTGCCCGCCGGAGGTGACGCTGCTGACGCTGCGGAGAAGGCAGGAGCCATAGAGTCCGGCCGCGCGGGGCGGTCAGCGCCGCCGGCGGCGGAGAGCGGCCAGGCCGAGCCCAAGGAGCACCAAGGTGGCCGGCTCGGGGATAGGTGTCTGCTGCAAGTACTCGGCGTAGAGGGAGGCCACCTCCTCAGAGCTCAAGGCGCGGTTGTAGACCCGCAGGTCGGCGATCAGGCCGTCGAAGGCGCTCCCCGTCGTCGAGCCGGCCCGGTTCCCGATCTGGAACGAGGCGGAGGAGTTGAAGATGGATCCGGGGGCCCCGGGGGCCGTGCCTTCGAGCAGGCCGTTGACGTAGACCTCAATGGCCGACCCGGGCCGGAAGATGCCCGTGATGAAGTAGTCACCGTCGGGCAGCAGCGTGGTCGTGCCGGCGGCCACGTAGCTGGGGTTGAAGGTGCCGGTGGTGCTGATGACGAACATCGCCTTGTCCACCCGGGTGGGCTCCTGGAGGCCGAAGATGCCCAGGTCGTAGGCCCGCTGAGGGGTGGCGGTGCTGTACTTCGAGGCGATCGAGGAGTTGGACGCCCACTGGTCGGTCTCGCGGCGGATCCACGCCGCGATGGTCAGGGCGCCCGTGATGTCGAGTTCGGAGCCGCCGGCCCCGTCGGCCACCAGCACGCGGTCGCCCGCGGCGCGATTGAAGTCGAGCGCGGGAAGCCCCATGGGCCCGCTGGCCACCCGCTGTGTGCCGCTCAGCGTGCCATTGGAATACGCGGGCCCCGCCGAATCGAGGGCCAGGCTGAAGCCCTGCGGCTCCTGGAAGCGATACCACCCCACCACCCCCGCTGGCGGGGCGGGCGGCGCGTATGCCTGGGGCACGAACGCGATGTCGCCGACGTACGTCTGGCCCGTGCTGCCCACCACGGTGCGCAGGCCGGTCGCCTTGTTGACGGTGATGAGGGTGTCGGGATTCGTGTTGTCGGCGCCGTAGAGCACGTCGTCCTCGGGCCGGATCGCCAGGGCGATGTAGGCGGCCAGATTCGCGTCCGTGCCGATCAGGGCGGCGGCGCCCGTGGCCTTGTTCACCTGGTAGAGCTGCTTGCTCTCGCCGGCGTAGAGGGTGCCGCCGTTGTCGAAGGCCAGGCCATCCGGGTTGGCGATGCCGAGGGAGCCGACCAGGGTGGTGGCGGCGGTGGCGGGGTTGATGCTGTAGAGATTGCCCCCTGCGGCGGCGTAGATGTTGCCCGTGGCGGTGTCGAACGCCGCGGCCTCGTACTGCCCGGCGTTGCCCATGTCGCCGACGAGCGTGGCAATGGCCGTGGCGGGGTCAATGCGGACGAGGTCGGCATTCGCGGCGTTGCCGTAGGAGCTCCCCCACATGGGCGAGTCGATCGCGTACAGGGCTCCCGTGCCGGGGTCCGCCGTGAACGCCGCGATGGAGATCGAGGGAATGACGGTTCCGCTGGGATCGCGCAGCGACCGCGCGCCGATCACCGCGCCCGTGGCGGGGTCGAGCTGGAGAAGGTTATCGCCGCTCGAGCTGAACCCCCCGAAGTCGTTCGCGTAGAGCACGCTCGCGACGGCCGTTGAGGGTAGAAGCGCCGCGGCGGCAAGTAGCGCGGCTGCGAGCAAGCTTCGAGGCCAGGATGCTGGCATCTCGCTTCTCCGACAGTAGCCCCTGCCCGGACGGATCACCCAGCCGCGTGAAGCCCCCTCAGGCGCTCGGAAGGCTCCCGTACCGGATACCAAATGTAATGCTTACCACGTGCCTGCGCAAATGTCAAGCACGAACGAGCCGCAGCCGCACTTGACGCGCGCCGCCCGGTTCGGTAGCATGCGGCCAGTTCACCCCTTTCTGGAGAGCGCCGCATGGCGAAGACGATGACGCAGAAGATCCTCGGCGAGCACGCCGGGCACGACGTGGTGCCAGGCGAGTTCGTCGTGGCCAGTGTGGACTGGGCTTACGTGCAGGACGGCACGGGGCCTCTGGCGGTGCGACAGGTCGAGAAGTTCGGCGTCGAGAAGCTCCCGCAGCCCGACCGCTGCATCCTGTTCATTGACCACGCCGCGCCCAGCCCGCGCCGCGAGCTGTCGAACGACCACATCACGCTTCGCCAGTTCGCCGCCAGGACCGGCGCCCTCCTCTCCGAGGCCGGCACAGGCGTGTGCCACGTGCTGGCGACCGAGTGCTACATCAGCCCCGGCGAGCTGGCCGTGGGGGCCGATTCGCACTCGTGCACCGGCGGCGCCCTCGGCGCCTTCACCACCGGCATGGGCTCCACCGATGTCGCCGTGGCCTTCGCCTTCGCGAAGACCTGGCTCCGCGTGCCCGAGACCTGGAAGGTGGTCGTCAAGGGCACCTTCCCCAGGGGCGTCTACGCCAAGGACTTCATGCTCCACCTCATCGGCACCATCGGCGCCGAGGGAGCGAACTACAAGGCCCTCGAGTTCACAGGCCCAACCGTCGCCGCCATGACGATGGAGGATCGCCTGACCATCGCCAACATCGTGGTCGAGTGCGGAGCCAAGGCCGGACTCTTCCCGTCCGACGACACGACCCGCAGGTTCCTCGAGGCCCGCGGCCGCGGCGACCGCTATCGCCCCCTCGCCGCCGACCCCGACGCCCACTATGAGCGGACGCTCGAATTCGACGTCACGAACCTCGAGCCGACCATCGCCTGCCCCCACCAGCCCGACAACACGAAGACCATCGGCGAGCTGGGCGACGTGCCGATCCAACAGGTCCTCATCGGCACGTGCACCAACGGGCGGCTCGTGGACTTCCATATCGCGGCCAGCATCCTCAAGGGCCGGAAGGTGAAGCCCGGCGTGCGGCTCCTCGTCACGCCCGGCTCGCGCCAGATTCTCCGCGAGGCCATCGGCGACGGCACGATCGCGACGCTCCTCGACGCCGGCGCCACCATCACGGCCCCAGGGTGCGGCGCCTGCGTCGGCGTTCACGACGGCGTGCCCGGCGACGGCGAGGTCTGCCTCTCGACCCAGAACCGCAACTTCGAGGGCCGCATGGGCAACCCCAAGGCCCTCATCTACCTCGCCTCGCCCGCCGTGGCCGCGGCCACCGCCATCGAGGGCAAGATTGCCGATCCGAGGCCATACTTGTGAGAGAGAGTGTGGGGAGCACCTTTCTTGAAAGAAAGGTGCTCCCCACACCCCTCTCCAAAGAACTTCACACTGGGGCGGCGGCTGTCCCCGCCCACTGTTGATAGGGTAACCTGGGGAGCGGTGATCGACTCAAGTGGGCGGGGACAGCCGCCGCCCCAATGTAGAAGCTTTTGGACAAGAGGGGGTGCGGGGGAGGAAGCCCTTTTCACGAAAAGGGCTTCCTTCCCCGCCATCCTCTCCTTCCAATGGAGGCACAATGGCAGCGATGCGCGGCAAAGCCTGGAAATTCGGCGACGGCATCAGCACCGACCACATCGCCCCGGGGCGGCTGTTTCACCTGAGGTCGAACCTGCCCGAGCTGGCGAAGCACGTGCTGGAGGACGCACGGGCCGACTTCGCCGGCAAGGTGGCCCAGGGCGACTTCGTCGTGGCCGGCAGCAACTTCGGCCAGGGCTCCAGCCGCGAGCACGCCCCCACCATCATCAAGATGGCCGGCGTCGGCGCCGTCCTCGCCAGGAGCTTCGCACGCATCTTCTTCCGCAACGGCATCAACATCGGCCTGCCCCTCATCCAGTGCGACACCGACCAGATCGCCGAAGGCGACGAGTTGGAGCTTGACCTCGCCGCGGGCGAGGTCCGCAACCTGACCAAGGGCGTCACCCTGAGCTTCATCCCCCTGCCCGCCGTCATGCAGAACATCCTGGAAGAGGGCGGCCTCGTCGCCCACATCCAGAAGCACGGCGGACTCGAAATCTGAGGCGAAAAGTGGCCAGCGGCGTCTTCATCGTCCTCGAAGGCATAGACGGCTCGGGCACGACCACCCAGGCCCGCCTCCTGGCCGAGTGGCTCGAATCGCTTGGCCGCGAGGTCGTCCTCACCGCCGAGCCGACGAAGCGCCCGGTCGGCGCCCTCATCCGCCAGATTCTACAGGGAGCGCACGGCGAGGCCGACGAGACGACCATGGCCTTCCTCTTCGCCGCCGACCGCGCGGACCATCTGGCCGCCGTCGTCCTCCCCGCCCTCGCCGCCGGCCGCATCGTCGTCAGCGACCGACACTACCTCAGCTCCATCGCCTACCAGAGCCTCGGCGTCGAGATGGAGTGGGTCGAGTCCCTCAATGCCCGCTTCCGCCGCCCCGACCTCACCGTCTTCCTCGACATCGCCCCCGCCGTTGGCCTGGAGCGCAAGCAGAAGCAGGGCACGGCCGCCGAGCGTTACGAAAAGGTTGCCCTCCTGGAGCGCGTCCGCGCCAACTACCTCCTCGCCATCGCCCACGCCCGCGCCGCCGGCGAGCGCGTCGAGACCCTCGACGCCGTCGCGCCCATCGAGGCCGTGCAGGGAAAGTTGCGCGAGCTGCTCGCGCCGGCGTTACGCTGCGGGCCTCAGGAATAGAACGCGTAGGGCGTGCATACCTGCGCGCGGAGGGTTTCAGTCGTACCTCGGCTTGGCTTCCTGGCCGACGAGGAGCAGGTCGGTGATGAAATCCACCGCCCGCTCCCAGCGCAATGGCTCTGCCGGCTTCCACTCAGGCTCCATCGCCCACCGCAGCGTGACTATCCTGGCGTGGTGATACAGCGCGTGCTGGCACACGCGGCTCAGCCCGGACAGGATGTCGTGGTCGAGCCCCTTCTCATCGAGAATCCGCTCGTACTGCCGCTCGATCTTCGCGAACTCATCCAGGAACTTCGCCTCCGTCCAGCCCTGCGACTCGACCCGCCCGAACGCCGGCTCGATATGGACTTCTCTCAGCCAATAGCCCTCGGCCCCGATCACATGATTCGCCTGCTCCCCGATCGAGTCATCGTGCGGCAGCGGCTTGGCCGCCAGGCCCTCCCTCGCCAGCCCCCGAATCGCCGACCGCACCGTGTCCAGGCACACCCTGTGCAACTCCAGCCACTGTTCCTTCGTCACCATCGCTCAGTCTCCCTGGCATCTCTACCTATGCTGCTGTCCCAGATGGACGACCGGCCCTTGCGGCTTGAGCTGCCTATACCAGCCCGAGACCCGCTCCCAGACGAAGATGCGGTCAAAGCCCGAATCAGCGCAGGCCAGAACTGCCGATGCCAGCGCTCCCTCAACATCGCCGGTCCAGGGGCCTATGCAGTTGTAGGGCGTGGCCCCCGAAGCCGCGACCACCAGCCACCGTTCAGCGGCGTTCCGCCAGCGGTACCCGGAAGCCTTCCTCTGCTTCCCAGCAATAGCCTCAACAAGATGTTGCTCGACTGGGCCTACATTGGCCGCTACCGCCTCATGGCAACACCAGTTCAAGTATGGGTTGGCTTGGAAGTCACCCTGTGGCCGGTGGAACCTTACATGCCCAACCCAGTCGGCGAGCATCGAGTGGTCTTTTCGGAATTCTCGACGCGAAGCGCTCCATTGCTCCCCAGGCCCCAAGGGGTGCTCCAACGCCACAGCGACAAGCTCACGGGCGATGGACCGTGCTAAGCGGTTCCGATCGCCGTCATCCTTTGCCAGTGCTGCCGCCTTGGCGCGCGAAAGGGAGAAGTTGGCCCACGTTGTCTGGAGGCACGGTCTGTGGCTTATCCTCCGCACAAGGCTCGCCTGGACTAGTTCGGAGAAGGCGCTGACCGCTCTTCCCGCAGAAGCCGAACCCGGCGGTGCGTCCACGTGGTACTCGGTGAGTTCTACCCCGATCCGTGAACGATTCACCCCCTTGCTGATTGTGAGGAAGCAGTCCGGGCTTTCTGAAGACTCCATTCTCACTATGCGGTAACCCAACAACATCATGAACTCACGGATCAGAAACCGCTCGCATTCCTTCCTCGTTCGCTTCCTCCGTGGCATTGGGTTCATCTCGTAGGAATAGGCGGCCTCGAGGAACGGGGTTTCCTGTACTCCGATTCGACGACGAGGACGATTCTGAAATCGGGAATCGGGAACCGAAGATGCTTCATGCCCAATGCATCGCGGTCGGCTTGGGCTCGCGGATGAGGATGCCCTGGAGGAACTCGGCGGCTTTGGCAATGCCTTCGTCCGTGGTCATCAGGCTGTCCTCGTGCTCGATGCTGAGGACGTGGTCGTAGCCGCTGAGCCGCAGCGCAGAGACGAAGTCGCGCCAGAAGCCCTCGCCGTGTCCGTAGCCCACGGTGCGGAAGATCCAGGCACGATTGAACTCGTCGCCGTAGTGCTTGGTGTCGAGGACGCCGTGGACGCGGGCGACGGCCGGCTCGACGCGGCAGTCCTTGGCGTGGACGTGCCAGATGCAGCCGGCGAGCGCGCGGACGGCCTCGATGGGGTCAATGCCCTGCCAGAAGAGGTGGGAGGGGTCGAAGTTGGCGCCCAGGCTCTTGCCGCACTCGGCCCGCAGGCGCAGGCATGTCTCGGGGTTGTAGACGAGGAAGCCCGGGTGCATCTCGAAGCCGATCTTCACGCCGTGGTCGGCGGCGAACCTGGCCATCTTCTTCCAGTAGGGGATCGCCTTCTTCTCCCACTGCCACTGGACGAGTGAGAGGAAGTCGGGGGGCCAGGGGCAGGTGACCCAGTTGGGCACGCGGCTCTTGCCCGTGTGGTCGCCGGGGCAGCCACTGAAGCCGTTGACGCGGTGGAGTCCGAGCTTCTCGGCGAGGCGGATGCCCCTGCGGAGCGCCGTGTCGCTGTTGCGGGCGTAGGCGGGGTCGGGGTGGAGGGGGTTGCCGTGGCAGCTCAGGCTGGAGATGATGAGGCCGCGCTTGGCGACTTCGTCGAGCCAACGCTTGCGGAGGGAGGCGCTCTTGAGCAGGTCGCCGACGGGGCAATGGGGCGACGTGCCGTAGGCGCTGGCGGGCAGCTCCACGGCCCCGAGGCCCATCGCCTTCACCGTGTCGAGCATCTCCTCGAAGGGCATGTCCCCAAACGCCGCAGTCAACACTCCGAGCTTCATTGCTGACCTCCTATGCTCGCTGGCTCAGACTGGCAACAACGGGGCATTGGGGTAGACTTGCCGGAACAACTGATCATCCCGCCAGAGACGACGGTTGCGGGCAAGGGCGACTTGCTCTTCAGTGTACTCTGGGTGGCGGTACCTGATGAGTGCCTCAAGCGTGGTCCTGGCGATCTCGGTCAACTGACAGCACAGTTCGCCCTTCTCGGAGGGGCTCAGGCGCCCTTGGATCTCCCAACGTTCTTCGGTCATCGGAGGGCCAAGGTCGAATGGGTCGAGTTCTTCCATTTCTTTCCCAAACGCAAAGGCCCAGCCGGGGCTTGGAAGCGCCCGGCTGGGCCTGAGGGATGACGTTGCGGCCCCGCGGGGCGCGGCTATTTCTCAAACGCCTTGTCGAAGGCGGCGGCGGCGCTGGGGAACTGGATCTTGCGGAGGAAGGCCACGCTCTCCGCGGCGCCGTGCTCGCGGGCCATGTGCGGGTCTTCCCACTCGACGCTGAGCGGCCCCGCGTAGCCGATGGCGTTCAGGGTGCGCAGGATCGCGGGGAAGTTGACCACGCCGTGGCCGATGGAGCGGAAGTCCCACCGGCGATTGGCGTCGCCGAAGCCCAGGTGCGAGCCGAGGATGCCGGCGCGGCCCGGCACGAGGTCCACGAACACGTCCTTCATGTGCGTGTGGAAGATGCGGTCGGGGAATTCCTTGAGGAACTCGACGGGGTCCACGAGCTGCCAGGCGAGGTGGGAGGGGTCGAAGTTGAAGCCGAAGGCAGGATGCCCCTTGACGGCGGCGACCGCCTTCTTGGCGCTGAAGAGGTCGAAGGCGATCTCGGTCGGGTGCACTTCGAGGGCAAACTTGATGCCGAGCTTCTTGAACTCGTCGAGGATGGGCGTGAAGCGGGCGGCGAAGTCGGCGAAGCCGGCCTCGTACTCCTCGGGCGTGGTGGGCGGGAAGGCGTAGATCTTGGGCCAGATGCTCGAGCCGGTGAAGCCGTTGACGACCTTGACGCCGAGCTTCTTGGCGGCCCTGGCGGTGTCAATGAGCTTCTGGGCGGCGCGCTTCTGGACCTCGGGGCCTTTGCCGTCGCCCCACACGTCGGGCGGCAGGATGCGGCTGTGGCGCTCGTCAATCACGTCGCACACGGCCTGGCCGACGAGGTGGGCGGAGATGGCGAAGACCTTGAGGCCGAACTTGCCGAGAATGTCGTGGCGGGTCTGGCAGTACGTGTCGTCGCTGAGGGCCTTGTCGGGCTCGAAGTGGTCGCCCCAGCAGGCCAGCTCCAGGCCGTCGTAGCCCCAGCCCTTGGCCATCTCGGCCAGCTTCACCAGCGGAAGGTCCGCCCATTGCCCCGTGAACAGCGTGATTGGCCTCGACATGCCTTCTCCTCTCATAGTGCCCAAGGGTCGCCGCGTCCGACAATCCTCCGCGCGCCGCATGATAGCCAGACACCCGCGACAAGTCAAGGGGCCATCGCGTCTGGGTGCGTGTAGTCTCCTTCGAGACAGGTGGCCGCGTTCTGAGCCTCCGAAGGAGGCGGAGGAATAAAGCCCACGGCGATGCTCGGGGAGCCGTGGGTTGACGACCTCTCGTGGCCCAGCCCCCGAAGGGGGCGGCGGAGCCTCAAGCGGCTGGAGAGCTCCGCCGCCCCCTTCGGGGGCTGGGTCTTCTTCTCGGACGCAAACCCACGGTTCCGCTTCGCTGCACCGTGGGCTGTACTCCGCCACGCCC
>DATKZY010000061.1:0-3227 GCA_035527715.1 Planctomycetota bacterium
GAAAGGCCAGGCGGCCAACGTGGACGACGTGCGGGCGAAGATCGAGGGCATCTACGAGGAGGCCGGCGCCCTCAGCGACGACGACCTCCACGAAATCCGCGTGGCCGTCGAGAAACTCGTCACCGCCCTGGGCGGGGAGGCGACCTGGTAAGGAGGCTGACCGTGGACTGGAATCTGTGCATCGCCGTGCTGGCCGCCCTCGTGCTCGTCCTGGTGCTCTGCAAGCTCTGGCGGTCCAGCGCCCTTGTGGAACTCACGCGGGCCACGAGCGACGACCCCGCCCGAGCCTCGGCCGCCGACCGCCTGGGCGCCGCGCCCGACGACGTGGAGTGGCGCGGTGACGGCTGGCGGCTCAAGGCGGGCGCGAAGGCCGTCCCGCTCGAGCCGGCCGCCGACCCCGACGCGCCGCTCATCGCGAACGAGCTCACCTGTGCGCGGCTGCACGGCCGCCGCGGCTTCGGCCTCGACGCGAAAGAGGAAAGCTGATGACCCATGTTCCCAACATCCGCCAGGTGGCCCGGCCTGACGGCTCGCTCGCGTGGGTTCCCGCTCGGCCCGAGCGGCCCGCGCCACCGACAACCCCCGGGCAGGAGAAGACGATGGACACGGCGGCGACAGGAGACGGTGGAATGGTCGGGAGGAGCTTCTTCGACGTTGCCTCGCAGCTCCGCGCGGCCCAGGAGAAGGTGCGGCTCCTGGAGCAGAAGGTCGAGCTGATCGCGGTGCTGGCGCGCGAGCTGAACCGGCGGCTCGATGCCCTCGTGGGGCCGCTCGAGCAGCCCAAGGCCCCGGAGCCCGACGCGGGAGCGGGCGGCGCGAGTACACCCAGGGGACGGCGGTGGAACTTCCAGCGGAAACCGCGGACCGAAAAACGGAAGGACAGCGTGGGCGCGGCCGCGGAAGTCGCACTCAATGAGGCAACGAAGGCTCTGACCGTGCCTGAGATCGTGGATGCCTTGGCCGTCCAGAAGGCGTTCCACGTCCTCGACAGGAAGATCATCGAGCAGCGCGTCCACGGAACCCTGGGGCGGCTGAGGAAGCAAGGGAAGGTGAAAAATCACGGCCGCGGCAAGGGCTGGAGCCTCACCCCCCTAAGAGGCCAGTGAGGTGGCCGGCGGCCCGGGGGCTCATCCCCTCTGCAATCCGATCGGCTTTTTCCGGGAGGCAAAAGAGGAGACGACGACGATGGCAGCGACGGCGACGACAGAACTTGTGGTCCGCGACCTCCCGGTCTCGGACATTATGCCCACCCCCGACAACCCGCGTGAGATCGACGAGGAGAGCCCGAGCTTCGTGGAGCTCCTCAACAGCGTGAAGGCCAGCGGCGTGCTCGTGCCTGGCCACGTGCGGCCGCATCCGACGCTGAAGGGCAAGTGGGACCTGCGCTGCGGGGCGCGGAGGCATCACGCCTCGATCCTCGCGGGCCGGCTCACCATGCCCTGCGTGGTGCACGAGACGTGCTCGGACGCGGAGGCATTCGAGATCACGTTCCTCGAAAACTTCGCCCGCCAGGACCTCACGCCGCTGGAGGAGGGCGAGGCCGTGCGAATCCTGCTCGACCGCTTCCAGGGCGACCACGCGGCGGCGGCCGACAAGCTCGGGAAGACGCGCAACTGGGTGTGCCTGCGCGAGCGGCTCGGCCAGCTCTCGCCCGCCTGGCGCAAGGCGGCGCGGGACGACAAGGCTCCCTTCGCCCGCTGGGGCGCGCCGCAGCTCGCGCTCATCGCTCGACTCGACGCGGATCTCCAGGACGTGGTCCTGGCGACCCTGAAGCACGCCTGCCGGTACGAGAGCGAGAGGTTCGCCGCGACCGCGGCGATGTCGGCGGCCGCGCTCGACAAGTGGCTGAACGACGAGTACCTGCACCTGCTCAAGGGCGCGCCGTGGGGCCTCGACGACGCGACGCTCGACCCGACGGCCGGCGCCTGCGCCGACTGCACGAAGCGGAGCTCGTGCCAGGGCAACCTCTTCCTCGACGCCGACCTGGCCGACGGGAAGGCCGCGAAGCTCGACCGCTGCCTCGACGCGAAGTGCTGGGATCGCAAGGCGACGGCGCGGCTCCGGAGGCGGTACGCCGAGCTGAAGGCCGAGCACAAGGAGCTCCCCATCCTGATGGGCGAGGGCAACTGGGACCGCGTGGAGGCGACGGCGCAAGCGCTCGCGGGCAAGGGCGGACAGCTCGCGCATGCGTCGAACTATCAGCGCGCGAAGAAGGACGAGAAGGGCGCCTTCGTCGCTTTCCTCGTGGACGGCAAGGGCAACGGAGAGCTCCGCTGGTACAAGAGACAGAGTTACGACACGGGCTCCAGCCGGCGCGACTCGACGCCCAAGCCCACGAAGACCCTCGCGGAGCGCCGCGAGGAGCTCCACCATCGGCGGGGCAGGCTCGGCGCGAAGAAGCTCCTGGCAGCCGCGAGGGCGACGAGCCTCCCGGATCATCAGGTGATGGCGTTCGCCGTGGCGTTCGGCACCGATGGGAATGCGGGCTACTATCATCACACCGACCCGTGGCAGCCGCTCGAAGAGGCGAGCAAGGCGCTGCCGGAGGCGACGAGGCTGGCGTTGTGGACGCGCGTGTGCAACGTGCTCGGCAGCCGCCTCGAGGCCTTCGAGCGCGAGCCGAAGCGGCTGCTGGGCGAGGTGGCGTCCCTCGCGGCCGCTCTCGGCTACCAGTGGCGGCTCTACTTCGACGAAGCCTGCGCCGAGATCCGCGAGCCGCGCACGTGGAAGAATCTCAACGCCGACGGCACGCCGAAGTCGGCAACCGACAAGAAGCCGAAGCGCAAGAAGGCGAAGGCCACCGAGCCGCCCGAGACGCCGGCTGCCGAGTCCGAGCCGAGCAAGAAGTCCAGGAAGCGCGCGGCGAAGGCGGCCGCCGAGCGTGCCTGCCGCATCTGCGGCTGCACCGAGGCCAATGCCTGCGCGGACCCGCACCGAGGCGGCGAACCGTGCTGCTGGGTCGAAGACGATCTCTGCTCGGCCTGCATCGAGAAGGGCATCGAGGGACTGGTGAACCTCAAGAACACCACCCTCGACAAGAAGAAAACGACGAACCTCGAAAAGAGGATCGCCCGCCTCCACGCCGTATTGGATCGCTTGGGAATCGCCGTCCGCATGGGCCGCCAGCGCGGCCGCGAGGAGGCGACGGAACCGACCGCGAACTGAGGAGGGTGGACACGAGGCCGTCGCCGCCGCCCTCCGCCAACTGGAAGGAGAGAAGCATGAAA
>DATKZY010000062.1:0-4054 GCA_035527715.1 Planctomycetota bacterium
CTGGCCCGGATCTTGAGCCCCTTCTGAACGATCCCCATCTGCTCCTTCGTGAGGTGCTCCTTGAGCTGTTTGAGGAGGTTCTCGGTGATCGCGGCCCGTTTCTGCTGAAGCTCGCGGAGCTTGGCCTTGGCCTCTTTCTGCTCTTCCTCGGAGAGCTTCTTGGGCGGCTCGGGCGCCTGCTGGCCGGGCTTTGCCGGCTTGCGGCCGCCGCCGAGCTTCCCGCGCAGTTCCTTCAGCGCGGGTGCGTTCTGCTGCGTCCACTGGCGCATTGCCTGGCCGTAGGTCTCGAGGATCTGCCGCACGGGCGCTTCGGCGTCGTCCTTGAGCTTCAACTCGTCCAGCAGGTTCTCGATCCTCTGCTTGCCTCGATCGGCCCGGGCGCGGCGCCCCTTCCGCTTGCCGGCCGGCTCGGGACCTTCCTTCTCGGCCAGCGCCACGCCGGCGAGCAGACCCATCACGCACAGCGCCGTGACTCTCAGGAACAGTTTCTTCATGGTTCGCTCTCTCCTGCTTAGCTGATGCCGTCTTCCCTTGGCTCTTCACAGCCTCGCGGATGCGGGCTGCGCTTCCCGACACGACAAACGGGCCATTTGCCCATCGACTATAGAAACGCCGACGGTGCGATGCTATTGCCCGACCGACCGAAAATGTCCCCTCCCCTCTCGACGAATCGCCCGGCCGTCACTATGCTCACGTCTCGGCGGGCGGCCGCCATGCGAGGAGAACGATGCCGAGCAAGTACCCGACCTTCGACCGTCAATCGCTCGAGATCCTGCCGCTTTCGCAGCGGGTTCACGACATGGACCTCAGCGGCGTGCTTCCGCTCGGGGAGGCCCCCGAGCCGTTCGAGCACGCGGACCTGCCCGCCCTGGCCGACGCGATCGCCGCGGCCCGGGCGCGCTCGGCGGCCGTCGTCCTGCTCATGGGCGCGCACGTCATCAAGCAGGGGCTCAGCCGGTACGTCATCGACATGATTCGCCGCGGGTGGCTCTCGGTCGTGGCGATGAACGGGGCCTGCGCGATCCACGACTTCGAGCTGGCCCGGATCGGCGCGACGACCGAGTCGGTCGCGCGCTACATCGCCGAGGGCCAGTTCGGGCTCTGGGCCGAGACCGGCGAGCTCAACGACGTCGTGCGGCTGGGCAACGCCGAGGGGATGGGTTTCGGCGAGGCCCTCGGCGCCCACGTCGCCGCGGCCGACAACTGCCCCCACAAGGACGTCTCGATCTTCGCCGCCGCCCACGAATGCTCCGTGCCCGCCACCGTGCACGTCGGCGTCGGGTACGATATCGTCCACGAGCATCCCAACTTCGACCCCGCCGCCGCCGGCGAGGCCAGCTACCGCGACTTCCTCATCTTCGCGAAGGTGATCGAGGCCCTCGAAGGCGGCGTCGTGCTCTGCTGCGGCACGGCCGTCATGGGGCCGGAGGTCTACCTCAAGGCCCTCGCCATGGCCCGCAACGTCGCCCGCCGCGACGGCCGCGAGATCCGCCACTTCACGTCGGCGGTCTTCGATCTCCTTCGGCTCGACCGCGACATCCACACCGAGGCGCCCAAGGACTCGCCGGAATACTACTACCGCCCGTACAAGACCGTTCTCGTGCGGACCGTCCGCGACGGCGGGACGAGCACCTACGTTCGCGGCGACCACCGCGCGACGATCCCCGCGCTGCATCGGCTGTGCCGGGAGAGGATGCCCGACTGACCCGCACGGCCGCACGCTTCGTCCCGTCAAGGACCCCAGGCCATGCCCACGAAGACCCCCGAGAAGCCGAACATCCTGTTCTTCTTCACCGACCAGCAGCGCTGGGACACCTGCGGGTGCTACAGCGACGAGGCGGCGCAGATGCAGGTCACGCCGAACCTGGACCGCATGGCGGCCGACGGCGTGCGGTTCGACAGCGCCTTCACCTGCCAGCCGGTGTGCGGCCCGGCCCGAGCGTGCCTCCAGACCGGCAAGTACGCCACGGAAACCGGCTGCTTCCGGAACAACATCGCCCTGCCGCCCGGCGAGAAGACCCTCGCCCACTGGCTCGCCGAGACCGGCTACGAGGTGGGATACCTGGGCAAGTGGCACCTGGCGTCCGACGAGGAGCACGACTACTGCACCACGGCCGTGCCGCCCGAGCGACGCGGCGGGTACAAGGACTACTGGCTCGCCTCCGACGTGCTCGAGTTCACCTCGCATGGCTACGACGGCTACCTCCACGACGGCGAGGGGCACAAGGTCCCGTTCACCGGCTACCGCGCCGACTGCCTGACCGACTTCGCCCTGGACTACCTCCGCAGCCGCACGGGCGACAGGCCGTTCTTCCTGTTCCTGTCCTACATCGAGCCGCACCACCAGAACGACCGCAACCGCTACGAGGGGCCCCGCGGCTCGAAGGAGCGCTTCGCCGACTTCCTCGCCCCGGCCGACCTCGCCGACGCCCCCGTGCCCGGCGACTGGCGGGAGAACTACCCGGACTACCTCGGCTGCATTCACAGCCTGGACGCCAACCTCGGGCGCCTTCGCGGGCTGCTGGCCGACCTGGGGCTGGCCGACAACACGCTGGTCATCTACGCCTCCGACCACGGCTCGCACTTCCGCACGCGCAACGACGAGTACAAGCGGTCGTGTCACGAAAGCTCCATCCGCGTGCCCATGGTCGCCGCCGGGCCGGGCTTCGCCGGCGGGGCGGTCGTCGAGCCGCTCGTCAGCCTGATCGACCTGCCCCCCACGATCCTCACGGCCGCCGGCGCGGAGAGGCCCCCCACGATGCGAGGCCGGCCGCTCCAGGACCTCCTGGAGGGCACCCCGCCCGACTGGCGCCGCGAGGTGTTCGTCCAGATCAGCGAGGACCACGTCGGCCGGGCCCTCCGCACCGAACGGTGGAAGTATTCCGTCTGGGTGCCGTCGGAGGAGCCCTGGAGCGGCTCGACCGTGCCCGCCGCAGACGTCTACGCCGAGCAGTGCCTCTACGACCTCGCCGCCGACCCGCACGAGCGGAACAACCTCGTCGGCGACCCCGCCTACGCCGACATCCGCGCCGAGCTGCGCCGCCGGCTCCGCCGCCGCATGGCCGACGCCGGCGAGAGCGTCCCCGCCATCCACCCGGCACCGTAGCACGCTTTCCGCCGTATGCCGGAAAACGCCTTGACGCGGTGCATGCCGGCCGCTACGATAGTTGGCACCCTCGGGGCGTGGCGCAGCTTGGCTAGCGTGCTTGACTGGGGGTCAAGAGGTCGCAGGTTCGAATCCTGTCGCCCCGATTGCCGCCGCAGGCGGCAATAGAGCAGGTGAGCAGTAGATCAGTTGAGCAGGTGAAAGGGGCAAAGCCGCATGGAGCGCCAACGGCGCAGTCAGGCGGCACGTCTGCCCACCTGCTCACCTGCGTGGTTGGCCTTCGGCCAAACCACGGCACCGGGCGTGTGCTCAACTGGCGCTTTCGCTGGGGGGGCCGTTGTGTCATACTGTTCGGGCGGTTGCTGAGGCGGGGCGGGCGCCGAGAGCTTATGAAACTCCCCGCGTGAAGGCGAGAGTGTAGATCATGAGATACGCAGCTATTTGCCTGGCGCTGGTCTGCGGGACGGTTCTTGCTCAGACCGCGCCGCAAACCATGCCGTCCGAGGTCGAGGCGGTCCCGCAGGTAAGCGCGGACTTTCGTGCGGTCGTGCGCCAGGCCAAGGGCAGGGTGTTTCCGGCCGTGGTGTACGTGCGGTGTCTGCGCGAAAGCCGCGAGTCCGGAAAGACCATCACCGAGGAAACAAACGGCAGCGGCGTGGTCATCTCGCCCAAGGGCGAGGTGGTGACCAACTGGCACGTGGTGGACAAGGCCGCGAGTGTTCGCTGCCTGCTGTATGACGGTCGGGCGATGGACGCCAAGGTGGTGGGCAAAGACAAAGACACCGACCTGGCGCTGCTTCAGCTCGACCTGCCCAAAGACAACAAGGCGGTTCCCGCGGCGCAGTTCGGCGACTCCGACGCGATGAAGGAAGGCGACTTCGTGATGGCGATGGGCGCGCCGTGGGGCCTGAACCGGTCGGTGTCCATCGGTATCATATCCTGCGCGCG
>DATKZY010000063.1:0-35169 GCA_035527715.1 Planctomycetota bacterium
ACGGATGGTCTGTCAGGAAGTTCGCGTTGCCTTTCAAGGCGCTCCAGCGCAACAACTCGCTGGCGATTGAGTGCATGGAAGACTCGGCTGCCCAGCAAGGCCCGCCGTGGTTCATGGTCAACTACGCGGTCCTACGGAAGCAGCCATGAGAGCATCCCGTGCGGCGCGGTAACGCGAGGTGTGCGGGGACTCACCCGAATTGTGTTCCTGAAGGCGGTGCCTGAAGTTGTGGGTGACGCCGATGTAGCGCTGGTCGAGGAAGGGGATGCTCTGGAGGAGATAAACGTATTCCATTGCGGAAGGACCCGCCTCCGCAAGGCTTCGGCGGGCAGGCTTCGCCTCCCGTTCGCAGAAATCGGTCCCGTCCCATTCGCTAAGGCTGCCACAAGCTGGCTTGCCAGCCGTAGCCTTGGCGAAGGCTGGTCGGGGCGAGTGGATTTGAACCACCGACCTCAGCGTCCCGAACGCTGCGCTCTAAACCAAGCTGAGCTACGCCCCGGAACAGCGAAACTCCCTCCATTATAGCTTTCGCCGCCCAATTTGCAAACCGATTCGCTTCGGGCCGCGCAGGACGCGTGACCCGTGACGCGTGAGAAGAGCGGAATAGACAGGCGTTTCTCTTCCTGTCACGCGTCACGGGGCACGCGTCACGCATCCCCCTGTTGACCGCCCCCGCTCCCCGTGATAGAGTGCCCCGCAAGGAGAAGCGCATGCCCCAAGAGTCGGTCATGACATCCCGCCAGCGGCTCGACGCCGCCTATCGCTGCCAGCCGACGGACCGCGTGCCGATCTTCGTCCGCGGCGTGTCGGACACGCGGCCGCCGCACGACTCCTACGCGCCGCTCCGCAAGCTGGTGTGCGAAACCTGCGACCTGAAGTGGGGCTGGAGCACCGCCGAGGTCTTCCCCGCCCCGCCCACAACCCGCCGCGTCGAGCCCTACGACGACGATTTCGACCTCGTGACCACCGTGATGCCCACGCCCCGCGGCGAGCTGACCCATCAGCGCCTGGTCGGCCGCAAGGGCCAGCCCGGCATGACCCGCAAGCACTGGCTCGCCGGCCGCGACGATGCGCTCAGATACATGTCCCTGCCCCCGCCGGAGCCGACGACCGACGCCGCCGGCTTCTTCGCCCTCCGCGACCAGGTGGGCGAACGCGGCATCGTGGAGGCGCACCTGGCTGCCATGAACCCCGGCGGCCACGTGGCCGAGCTGTTCGGCTCCGAGGCGTTCGCCTTCCTGAGCATCGAGGACCGCGGCCTGGTCCACGAGCTGCTCGAGCACGTCGCCCAACGCGCCCTGCGGGCGATTGACTGGCTGCTCGCGCGCGACGTCGGGCCGTACTTTGCCGTCTCGGGCCAGGAGTTCGTCGCCCCGCCGCTCCACGGGCCGCGGGACTTCTGGGACTTCAACGTCCGCTACGACAAGCGGCTCTTCGCGCGCGTCCGCGATGCGGGCGGCCTGGTGCACGTCCACTGCCACGGCTCGCTGAAGGGCTTGCTCGGGGGCTTCGTCGAGGCGGGGGCGAACGTGCTTCATCCCGTCGAGGCCCCGCCGATGGGCAACGTCGCGGCCGCGGAGGCCAAGGCCGTCCTTCGCGGCAAGGTGTGCATCGAGGGCAACGTCCAGGTCGGCGACCTCTTCACCCTGCCCCCGGCCGAGATCGAGCGACAGGTCGAGGCCCTGATCCGCGACGCCGGGCCGACCGGCCTCATCGTCGCCCCCACCGCCTCGCCCTACGCCCCTGTTGCCACCCGCCGCATGCTCGCCAACTACAAGCGCATGGTCCGCGCCGCGCTCAGGGGCTGAGGCGTCCCGCCTCAGGCGCCGCCCCAGCCCGGCTGGGGGACGCGCTCGGGGATGCGGATGGGGTAGGCGCCACGCTGGTGGGCGGCCCCGACCATCGCGCGGTAGTTGGCGAGAGGGGTGCGGACGACGATGCTGTGGCTCGACGAGAGGATGAGGCCGCCGCCCGGGGCGCAGTGCTTGAGGGTGAAGAGGGCCTGGTGCCGCACCTGGCCGGGCGTGCCGCGGGCCAGGGTGTCGGTGGACACGCCGCCCCAGAGGGCGATGCGGCGGCCGAAGAGACGCTTGATCTCCTCGATCCGCTCGATGGGCTGAATGGCCTGGTAGGCGTCGATCCCCGCGTCCACCATCTGGTCGAGGATGAGGCGGTTGTTGCCGCACGAGTGGAAGAGGCAGGGCAGGCCGGCCTCGTGGACGATGTCGCAGCGCCACTTGAGGGCGGGGGCGTAGACCCTGGCGAAGGTGCTGGGCGAGACGAATGGCCCGGAGTTGTGCCCGTAGTCCTCGCCGAGGGCGATGGCGTCCACGCCCGCCTCGACGAAGGGGCGGATGGCCTCGCGGGTCCACTCGGCATTCCGCATCTCCTGCTCGGCCACGGCGTCGGGGTCCTCGGCGACGCGGAGGAACCTTGCCTCGGACCAGCCCTGGATGAAGCCGAGGCCGTGGAAGCGGCCGGGGCGGGCGAAGAGGTAGTGGGTTTTGCCCAGCTTCTCGACGACGTGGCGGACCAGCTCCAGCTCCGATTCGTCGGGCTGGGGCGGGAGCTGGAAGTCGCTCGGAGGGGCCGGCTTGTCGCCAGGGCGGTGGAGGCCGATGTCCTCGGTCTCGTGCGAGTATCTCAGGATGTTGCCCCGCTCGTCCTCCCAGGTATCGGCGTCGAGCTGGCGCGGCTTGCGGAAGGGAAAGTCCTTGCGAGGCACGAGGTTCACGGGGACCACGTCCAGGCCGAGCGCGAGGGTGAACTGGACAATGTCGCGCTTCATGCTCTCGACCACCTCGTCGCGGCGGCCGTCCCAGAGGGCCTCGTGGTAGCGGCGCTTGGCGCGCCAGAAGGTGGGGCGGCCGAGGGCTTCGGCGATCACCGAGTGGTCGGTCGCGAACTCGCCGGTCGGCACGCGGTCGGGCTCGCGGAGCGCCAGGGCGGCTTTCACCCGCTCTTTCGGGGTCACGGGAGGGCTCCTTTCGGCTCGACAATGAGTCGCCGCGCCTTGCGAAGGACGAGGACCGGGGCGTGCCGCCCGCAGAGGCGGCTGGCCAGCTCGACGGCGTCCTCGAGGCGGGTGACGGCGCGAATGTAGCTGCCTCGGAGCGCTGCGGCGACCTTGGGCGCGGTGACGAGGATCACGGTGGCGTTCTTCTCGACGATCGGCCTGGCGAGGATGTTGGCCCCGTGTGCGCCGAGGCTGAAGAGGTCGCGGCGCCGCACGTCGCGGACCACCTCGGCCGGCGTTTTCGTTCGCAGCCACTCGATGAAGGTCTGCTCGGCGCCCAGGCCCTCGGGGCAGGCGGCGAGCAGGATGATGACGCCGTTGCGCTCGACGAGTTCGAGCGCGGGGATGACGGCCTTCTTGCCCTGCACGAGGTCGCGGTCGTAGGGATGGCCGCCGGCCGAGGCGATGACGATGGGCGCCGACTTCGCTCGGACGCGGTAGATCGGGGCGGAGCGGCGGCACGCGGCCTCGTGCGCCGCGTAGGGGTCGCCGGCGACGACGCCGGCGACCTCGTCGTTCGGCCCGCTCAGCGCGTAGCAGATGAAGTGGAAGGGGCAGGCGCGGGCGAACTCCTCGGCGTCCTCGCTCAGCGGGTTGCCTCGGAGGCGCCCGATGCGCGTGCCGGGCGCGGTGAGGAGGAAGTGGTTGTCGTCAATCGCCGTGTGGAAGGCGACGCCCGGCATCAGGAGCTTGCGCCCGCCCGACCAGCCGGCGAGATAGCTCGGCTCGATGATGCCCGTGCCGATCACGCGGTCGTGCTCGAAGACGATGCGGTTGACGAGGATGTCGGTGCCGCGCGTCGTGCGGCCGAGGCGCCGGTGGGCGGCCCGGTCGAAGGGGTCGTGCTGGACGACGCGGCAGTTGCGCACGATGTCGGCGCCGAGGTGGCGGCGAAGCTCCGTGGCGGTCATCCGGCGGTGGCGGCCGCCGGCGATGCAGATCGTCGGCGTCACGTCCTGCCGGCCGCACTCGCGCAGGATCGGCGCCAGGAGGGCGCGGGGCGACGGGCGCGTGTGGTTCACGGTGAGGAGCAGCGCGCGGCGCGCGCCGGCGAGCACCTCGCGCAGCGGCGGGGCGCCGACGGGGCGGGCCAGGGCGCGCTCCACGGCCGCGTTCACATCCGCGACGGGCTCGACCTCCCTCGGCTGAACGATCCCTCGCAGGCGCGAGCGCGGGAGGCTCAGCTCCAGCACTCGTCGGCCGTATTCGATGGGGATGCGCACGTGGGCGCTCCTGAGCTCAGCTTGTGATGGCCAATCGCTCTCGGGTCACGGGATAGAGGGGCGGGAGGCCCGCGAGGTAGCGCTCCAGTTCCTGGATGCACAGCTCGCCCACCCGACGGCAGTCTGCGCCCATGCCGCCCGCGAGATGGGGCGTGAGGATGACGTTGGGCAGCGCGTAGAGGGGGCTGCCCTCGACGGGCGGCTCGGGGTCGGTGACGTCCAGGCAGGCCAGGATGCGCCCCGTCCGCAGCTCGGCGATCAGGGCCTCCTCGTCCACGAGCGCGCCGCGTGCGGTGTTGATGAAGACCGCGCCGTCCTTCATCTGCCGCAGCCGCTCGGCGTTGATCATGTGGCGCAGGTGCGGCAGGTTGGGGGCGTGGAGCGACACGACGTCGCAGCGGGCCATCAGGTCGTCGAGCTCGGCCTTCTCGACGCCGAGCGCGCGGGCCTCGTCGGGGGAGAGGAACGGGTCGGCGACGAGGATCTGGCAGATGTAGCCCTTGAGGAGGCGAATCGTCTCGCGGCCCGTGGCGCTGGCGCCGATGATGCCGATGGCGGCGCGGTGGGTGCCACGGGAGGGGCCGAGGTCCGCGCGGCGCCAGGCGGCGCGGCCGTCGCGCCGCAGGGCGGCGAGATGCGCCCAGGCATTCTTGAGCGACAGGGTGATGAGCGCCACGGTGAACTCGGCGACAGCGGTGCCGTTGGCGAGGGCGGCGGTGGTGACGGTGATGCCGCGGTCGTAGAGGGCGTCGGTGACGAAGCCCTTCACCGAGCTGGCGCCGTAGATGATGATGCGCAGGTCGGGCGCGGCGTCCAGGATGTCCTCGGTCATCTTCGGCATGCCCCAGGTCGAGAGCACGATCTCGACGCCGCGCAGCGCGGCCTTCACGGTGGCCGGCTCGGCGTCGGGCAGAGCGGTTGCGGCGACGTCGCACAGGGCCTGAACCTGCTCGATCAACTCAGGGCCGAAGATAAGCTCGACGTTGCCTGCGGGCGCGAGAAACGTGGCCTTCTTGCGGGCCATGCGGGCACCTCACTGCGTGACGAGAAACAGGGCGTCGCGCGGCGCGAGGGTGAGCGGCCCTTGGACCGGCTGGCCGTTGTTCGCCACGGGGTCCTGCTCGGGCGAGCCCCGAAGCCTGCGGAACGCCTTCCCAGGGAACAGCTTGCCGAGGTCGAACGCATAGGGCCGCGGCGCGGGGTTGGCGACGACGGCGCCGCGCTCGAACTCGCGGCATATGGCGTCGGGGTGAGCGTGCGCCGTGACGGCCGAGATGGTCACAGGCTCGGAGCCTTCTACAGCAATCTCGACCGCCGCCTCCATCGCCTTCACGTCGGAGAAGTAGAAGGCCGAAGTGAAGTCGCGGTCGTTGGCGAAGGTCATGAAGCGCGTCTTGTCGTCGGTGCCGACCCACATCAGGCGCGCGACCTCCCTCGGGTAGCCCTTCATCGGCTCGGCGCGAGCCGTGACGAAGACGACGAGGTCCGGCCCGTCGCACGGCACGTGCGCCAGTCGGAACCGCACTTGCTTGCCGTCCGCCTGCACGGCTTGAAGGCGGCTCTTCCCTTCTCCTTTCAACAAGTCGGGCCGCTGGAGGGCGAGGCGGACGGGTGGCCCGAGCGGCTTGCCGAGCCAGCCGACGACGTTCTCGGTGCCCTTGCGCAACTCGTCCCAGATGCCGATCAGCTCATCGCCGGTCTTCGGCGGTGGGAAGCTGTAGCAGACGGCCGAATCGGTGAGCACGGCGGCGGCGAGGACGAGGCGGTGCGTGCTGAAGGGCACGTCGGGCGGCTTCGTGTCGCCGGGCTTCTCGCCCCGCGTGATGAACTTGTGGTTGACGTAGTTGAAGACAGGCGGGCGGGCATTGGCCGCCCAGAAGAAGTGGCGGTTGAGTCCGCCCGGCCAGTCGCGCATCGCCCAGTCGCTCAGGTGGGGCCAGCCCTCGCTCTCGATGCCGTTGAGGAGGCCGAAGGCGCGCTGGCTGTTCACGCCCATGCCGTCGGCGAGGATGAGCTTGCCGTCGCCGAGTCTTTCCCGCAACTTGCGGCAGAACTGCACCACGCCGATGCCGTAGGTGTTGACGCCGGCGAAGACGCCGCTGTCGGGTTGGCCGTCGGCGTCGCAGTCGAGCGCGCGCTTGCCTCGGCCGCTGTGGCTGTGGTAGAGCACGTCGAACTCGAGTCCGTCGAAGGCGGCCAGCTCGCCGCCGGGCAGGAAGCGCGCCGCGAGGTCGTCCACCAGCACGTCGCTGCACGTGCGGCCGGCCTCATCGCGCGGGCAGCGGGTGGAGTAGTTGTGGAACCAGAGGAGGTTGGAGGCGCGCCCCCACGGGCCTTCCTGCGCATGGGCGGCGGCATAGGCGCGATTGGCGGGAAACGCGCGCGGCTTCGTGCCGTAGCAGCCGCGCTTCACGCGGATGACGCCTTTCTTCACATCCACCGAGACGAGCTGCGTCTGCTCGCTCTCGTGCCAGTCGGGGCGGCCCGCGTCGTCGAGGAGGCAGAGGCCGACGTCTTCGTTCGCCGTGCGGTAGCGCCCCGTCTCGGTGCGGAAGAGGCTGGCGTCGGCCACGCGGACGTTGGTTTCGCCCTCCTCGGCGGACACGTCGGCGAGGATCTTCGCGCCGTTGTAGTAGACCCAGTGCCCGGCGAAGAACTTGTCGGCCTGGTAGCGCGGGTCGCGGGCGTTGCCGTTGAAGTGCAGCAGCACGAGCTGGTCGGGGTGCTGGCGCTTGAAGCGGGTGAAGAACTCGATGTTCCGCTCGGCGCGGCCGGGCACCTCCTCGTCGAGCACCTTGCCCTCGATGCCCATGAGGCGGCGGAAGCACTTGTCCCACTGGCCGTACTCGATGCGCTTGTTGGCGGCGAAGCCCTCGGCCTGGCGGAAGAAGTAGGCGCGGGGATACCCGTCGCACAGGACGCGCAACTCGTCCAGCGTGCCGCCCGCCGCGCCAGCGACGCATGCCGCCAGAAGCCATGCCGTTCGCATGCCGGGTGTCCTCAGAGAATCGAGAAGAGCCAGATGCCCGCGGCGATGAGCAGCGCCGCGACGAAGAACTTGTAGTAGTAGACGTAGCACCGATGGGTCGAGTCGTGGGTGCCGATGGCCTTCAGCTCGATGTAGGGCACGGGCGCGCGGCGATACCAGCCCACCGCGGCCACGTCCCGCCCACTCAGGTCGCGCCGCCGCAGCAGGCCGAAGAGCAGCTCGAAGATGCGAAACGGCTGGCGGTAGTCGAGGAACAGGATGCCCGTGTCGTCCTGGATCACGAAGTCCTCGCTCCAGATGAGGCCGGGCACGCCGCGGCCGATCACGGTGCCGCGCACGGCGCACGGGATGCCGCGCACGGCGGACACCTTCACATTCTTCAGCAGCCCGGCGATACTCGTCTCGGGGTAGCTGCCGCCGCGATAGGCGAAGAGGGTCTTGAGCAGCATGCCCACGCCGAGCGCGGACAGGGCGAACGGCAGGAGCTTCGCCTCGCCCGTCGCGGCCGCCGCGGCGAGCACCCCGCCGGCCAGGAGCGCGGGCAGGAACATCACGAAGAGGTCCACGAGAAACTCGTCCCAGTAGCACTCGGGCCTCTGGAGGTCGAAGACGACGTAGGGCTCCTGGCCCATGCCGGCGGCCTGGCGGCCCAGGTGGTCGAGGCGATGGGCAATGAGGGGATGGGTCGAGTTCAGCTCGTAGAACTTCGCCCAGGGGTTCCAGAGGTCCCACCGCATCGCGCCCTTCAGTTGGTCGAGGTCCAGGGCGGGGGCGACGCCGCCGCGGGCCGAGGCGATGGCGAGGGAGCGGGCGGACCCGGAATCGAAGATGCCCAGGGCGCCCACGGCCTCGAGGCTCGGCTGGCGCGCGGCGCTCTCGTCGTGGTGCTTGGCGCCCTCTTCCCGCTTGCGGCCGGCCAGGCCGTAGCCGATCTTCACGAGCGCGCGGGCCAGCGCGTTCGGCTCGCCCGTCGCCTCGCCCGCGAAGCGGTCGGCCCAGTACTCACGCGTCCGCGAGAGCCACAGGACGAGGTACTGCGAGATGACGTAGACGAGGTAGGAGGTGAGCGCGATGGCCAGCCGGGCGCCGGCCGACTTGTCGCGCCCCCGCACGCGGACGCGGACGAGCGTGCGATAGACGTAGTAAGACACGAGCGGCACGAGGTAGGCCATGGTCATCACCAGCATGTCCCAGTGCACCGCGTGGCCGATCTCGTGGGCCACCACGGCCTCGACCTCGGCCTCGTCCAGCAGCTCGAAGAGCCCGCGGGTGAGGACCACGCGGGCGTTGTTGGGCGTGTGGCCGTAGGTGAAGGCGTTCGGCGCCCCGTCGTTGATGATGCCGAACCGCGGGAAGCGAATCCCGCGCCGCTCCGCCAGCCCCTGCACGAACTCCTGGAGGTGGCCGGGAAGGCTCCCCGGGTCCACAAACTCGCACTGGTAGAACCACCGCAGCGACAGGTCCATCAGGAACGGGCCGAGGAGGAACTGGAAGGCGACGACGCCCACGCCGATCCAGACCGCGGCCTCGGGGGAAAGCCCGGCGAACTCCACGAGTGCGATCAGCAGCGCGCCCAGCAGGCCGTAGAGGAGCAGGAGCACGCCGCCCGAGCGGACGGCGAGGTTGGGCAGGGGCCGGGCCGCCGCGGCGATGGCCGCGAGGCGCCCAACCGCCGGCGTGTCGCCTTCGTCGCGCCCCGTGCCCGCCTCGTGGCCGAGGCCGAGCGAAAGCTCGATGTCGTCGCGCGCCGCGATGTCCTCCAGCTCGCCCTTGTCGAGCCACAGGCCCCCCGTGTCGCGGCACGCATCAACGGCCAGCCGTCCGCCGAACAGGAGCAGCTTGAGCATCGGCCGGCCGGTCTTGGGGCTGGGGACGCGACCGACGCGCCCCTTGCGGGCCGCGCCGTGGAGCATGGCGGCGAGGGCCTTCGGCTTGCGGGTGAAGTGGAAGACCTCGCCCTTGTCGAGCCACACGCCGCCGCAGGAGGGGCAGGTGTCCACCTCGACCCCCTGCTTCGTCATCGCGGGCCGCAGCGCCGCGCCGTCACAACGCGGGCAGTTCAGTGCGTGAGCACCTTCCGACATCTGCGCACTCCTTGACTCCTTGCAAGGAGACGCCGGAGCATTTGCTGCGCCGGCAACCACGGGATACCATAAGGAAAGCAGGAAGGCAGGAAAAGAGCAAGCCGCACTAGACCGCTGCCCTGGCAGGGAGGACTTCGGCGCACCCGTCGTCCGTGGAACAGGAGTCAGGCTATGGACGATGACGAGGGAACTGACAGAGGCAACATCAAGTTCCTCTGCAAGTCCTGCCACCGGCGCTTGGCAGCCCCCGCGAGGGCCGCGGGCAGGTGGGCGCACTGCCCGAGCTGTGGTATGCGTCAATCCGTCCCGTCGCCCGACGACCTGCCTGGGTCGTCTGCGGATGAGCGCGGTGCGCCCGCCGACGGCAGCAGTGCATCAAGCTCCGCTCTTCGCTACGACGCCTTCATCAGCTATCGGCATGTGGAACCGGACCGCCGCTGGGCGACGTGGCTTCAGAAGGCCCTGGAAACCTATCGTACGCCCCGGAAGCTCGTGAGAGACCAGAATGCCGCGCCCCGGCTAGGGCGCGTCTTCCGGGACGAAGACGAGTTGCCCGCATCGGCCGACCTCAGCCGCGAGATCGAGCTCGCGCTGAAGGACTCCCGTTTCCTGATCGTCGTGTGCTCCCCACGCACGCCGGAGTCCGAGTGGGTGAACAAGGAGGCCCTGCGGTTCCGCCAGATGGGTCGCGGGGATCACATCCTGGCCTTGCTGATTGAGGGGGAGCCCAGTGAGTCGTTCCCCAGGGCCTTGCGCGAGATTCGCCGCACTCTGGTTGACGGGCGCGGCCTCAGTCGCGAAAGGATTCAGGAGGTCGAGCCGCTGGCAGCCGATGTACGCACAAGCCGCACAGAGAGCGGCCGCTACCTGAAGCGAATGGCAAGGCTGCGGCTATTCGCCTGCATCCTCGGCTGCCGCTTCGATGACCTGCGTCGCCGCGAACACGAGCGACAGAATCGCCGACTGGCGCTCGTCGGCGTCGTCCTGACGTGTTTACTACTTGTCGTGACGGGCCTGCTGCGCATGGCGATGTACCAAAAGGGACAGGCGGTGCGCCAACGCCTCATCGCAGACGAGCAACGGGGGATAGCTGAGAGACAGACGATCGAGGCACAGCATCAGCGGGACCTCGCCCGGGCGGAGAAGACACGGGCCGACGAGGCCCGCCGCAAGGCGGAGGAGGAAGCCGCCAAGGCCACGGCCGTCGTCGACTTCCTGCGCAAAATGCTCATCTCGGTCAAGCCGGACATTGCGCGCGGTCGTGACGTGACGGTTCGCGACGTGCTGGATTGGGCCGCCACCAGCGTGGGTAAGCAGTTCGCAGCCCAACCCGAGGTGGAGAGTGCGGTCCGCATGGTGATCGGTGTCACGTACGAGGCGCTGGGCAGCAATCAACTGGCGACGGCTCAGTTCGTTGCTGCCAGGAGGGCCTACGAGGGGTCCGGCAAGGGCGAAAGCCCAGACGCACTGGTCGCCTTGAACAACCTGGCCATTCTGCTCGACAAGGCAGGTGAGCACGCCCAGGCGGAGAAGACGTACAGAGAGGTGCTTGACAAGCAGAAGCGCATCCTTGGCCCAGAGCATAAGGACGCCCTCACGACGATGAACAATCTTGCGATCTCGCTAGACCGGCAGGGGAAGTACGCCGGGGCCGAGGCCATCTACCGGCAAGTGCTCGCGACGCGCCAGCGCGTCCTGGGCGAGAACCACCCAGACACTCTCAAGTCCCTGAACAGCCTCGCGTTCACGTGCTATAACCAACGCCGCTATGCCGAGGGAGAGCAACTCGCACGGCGGACGCTTCAAGCTCGGCAGCGTATCCTGGGGGAAGATCACCCCGACACATTGAATTCCCTCACCAACCTTGCCGGCTGCTTGGGGAAGCTCGGCAGACATCAGGAAGCGGCCAAGCTTCACCGCCAGGCGCTGGCCACCAGATTGCGAGTCCTCGGGGAACGGCACCCCAGCACGCTGTCGTCAATGAACGACCTGGGCGTCGAGCTGGAAGAGCTCCGCGAGTATTCGGAGGCGGAGCGCATGCACAGGCGGGCGTTCGAGGCGCGCCGAACGATCCTGAGCGCGGAACATCCCGACACCCTGCAGTCCATGCACAGACTCGTTCTGACGCTCCACGAGCAGGGCAAGTACGCCGAGGCCGAGGCGATCGGCCGAGAGACCGTCGCGGTGCGCCGCCGCCTCCTGGGTGCCGAACACCCCGACACTCTCTCCGCGCTCCACAATCTCGCGGCGGCCCTCGCCGCTCAGGGGAAGCACGCGGAGGCCGAGAAGATCGGCCAGCAGGTGCTTGACGCACGCCGCCGAGCCCTCGGTGAGGAGCATCCCGACGTGGCGCTGTCCATGATCGTCCTTTCCGGCGCACTCAGCGGCGCGGGGAAGGACGCCGAGGCGTCGAAGCTGCTCCGGCGAGTGCTGGATTTCCGCCAGCGCACGCTGGGCAATGGCCACCCCGATACACTCTATGCCATGAACAGCCTGGCGATAACGCTCGACAACCTGGGCAAGTACACAGAGGCAGAAGCCCTCTACCGCGGGGTGCTGGAGGAACGACGCCGCGCCTTGGGCAACAACCATCCCGACACACTGGCCACGATGAACTGCCTCGCCGTCAACCTGCACTGCCAGAAGAAGCACGCCCCCGCGGAGGAACTGTTTCGCGAAACCGTTGAGGCACGGCGTCGCATCCTTGGCGAAGGGCACCCCGACACACTCAGGACGATGAATAAGCTGGCCGATGAGCTGAACAGCCAGGGGAAGCTCGCGGAGGCGGAGCGGCTTCTGCGAGACATCATCCAGATACGGCGGCGCGTCGTCCGCGACGTAGATGCGGACATGCTCCTGCTCCTGAGCAACGTCGCCGTGCTGTGCATCAATCAAGGCAAGAACGCCGACGCCGAGAGGGAGCTGCGGGAGTTGGTGGCTCTCCAGAAACTGAAGTTGGGCTCGCGCCACGCGGACGTCATACGCTCGATGCAGCACCTGGCTTTCGTGCTCGAGAAGCAGGGAAAGACGGCGGAGGCACAGAGGGTGCGTGATGAGATGAGCGCACTCCAGAACCGCTCCGGGCAGTAGGGAGCAGGAGAGATGGGGTTGGGCGGCGCGGCCCACGTGAGCCGCGTCGCGGGCAGGGTGAGGAGGAATTCCTCCAGCGGGATGCCTCCACCCCTTCACGAGGATCATTTCTTCGGTGCTGGGCTGGCGCGTCGGCCCCATTCGCCGGCGCGCTTCGGGTCGTGGTCGGGGTTGGGCGTGGGCATCTGGGCGTTGACGGCCTTGCGCCAGTCATCCAGTCTCTTTCGCAACTCGGCGGCCCGCTCGGGCATTGCGGCGGCGAGGTTGCGCGCCTCGCCGATGTCGCGCTTCAGGTTGTACAGCTCGAGCGCGCCGTCCTCGAAGAACTCGATGAGCTTCCAGTCGCCCGCCCGGATGGCGCCGCAGGGCGCGGTGTGGTGGTAGTGGGGGTAGTGCCAGTAGAGCGCGTCGCGCTTGAGCGTGCCGACAGGCTCGAAGAGCGGCACAAGGCTCGCGCCGTCCACGGCGTGCTTCGGGTCGGGCCGCACGCCGGCCAGCTCGAGCATCGTGGGATAGAAGTCCACGCTGGAGACAGGCACGTTGCACAGCGTGCGCGGCGGCACGATGCCGGGCCAGCGGATGACGAGCGGCACGCGGATGCCGCCCTCGTAAAGCGAGCCCTTCTCCGAGCGGAGCGGGGCATTCGACGTCACGACCCCGCCTTGGCCGGTGTACATCTTGATCAAGCCGCCGTTGTCGGAGAAGAAGATCAGCACCGTGTTGTCGGCGAGCTTCAGTTCGTCGAGCTTGGCCATCACGCGGCCCACGTTTTCATCGAGGGCTTCGATCATCGCGGCATAGGCGGGGTTGCACTGCTGGGGCGGGGCCTGGCCGGGCGTGAGCTTCGCCCGGTACTTCTCGACCAGCTCCTTGCGGGCCTCGAGGGGGATGTGGACGGTGTGGTAGGAGAGGTAGAGGAAGAAGGGCTTGTCCTTGTGGCTCTCGATGAACTTGAGGCCGGCGTCGGTGAGCCCTGAGGTTTGCTTGTCGGTGCGGCTGGCCGCGCCGGGCACGACGACGTCGAAGCCGTGGTCGGCCGGCTGGCTGCCTTTGCCGCCGAGGTGCCACTTGCCCACGCAGGCCGATGTGTAGCCCGCGGCCTTCAGCGCCTCGGGCAGCGTCACCTCGTCGGCGGGGAGGTTCTGGTTGAACTTCGGCACGACGAGCTTCGCGTAGGGCCGCCAATGGCCGGGGATGAAGTCGGTGAGATTCACCGTGGCAGTGTACTTGCCTGTGAGAATGCTCGCGCGGGTGGGCGAGCAGACGGGGCAGGCCGCATAGGCGTCGGTGAAGCGCAGGCCCTGGGTCGCGAGGCGGTCAATGTTGGGGCTCTCGTGGTACGTGCTGCCATAGCAGCCCAGGTCGGCCCAGCCCAGGTCGTCCACGAGGATGAAGACGAAGTTGGGCTTGGCCTTCGGCGCGGCGCCGACGAGCGCGCTCGCGCCGAGAACCCCTGCGCCGGCTCGGGCGAGGAAATTGCGTCGCGTCATGACTTCACCCTTTCCACAAGCGAGGCCAGTTGGGCCTTCAGATCCTCGAGCACGGCCTTGTGCTCGGCCGCTGCGGCCAGGTTCCGCATTTCGCCGGGGTCGTTCTCGAGATCGTACAGCTCCTCGAAGGCCAGGGTATCGGGGCGGGGCGGCTTGAAGGTCTGGATGTACTTCCAGCGGCTCGTGCGGACGGCGAGGATGGGCCAGGAGCCCAGCTCGGGCTTGATGGCCTCGTAGAGGACGCTCTTCCGCCAGCCCTCGGCCTGGCCTTTGAGGAGCGGCACCAGGCTGCGCCCGTGCATGTTCTCTGGGATCGGCAGCCCGGCCAGGTCGAGCAGCGTCGGGGCGATGTCGGCATTCAGGATCAGCTCGTCGCACACCGTGCCCTTGAGCCCCGGACCGGAGACGAGGAAGGGCACGCGCATGGACTCCTCGTAGGCGAGCACCTTGCTGGTGAAGCCGTGCTCGCCCATGAACCAGCCGTTGTCGCCCATGTGGACGATATAGGTCGTCTCGCGCAGGCCCAGGCGGTCGAGGGCGGCGAGCAGGGCGCCGAGGGCGCGGTCGAGGTCGGTGACGGCGGCGAAGTAGCGGCGGAAGTGGCGGCGGATGCCGGCCGCGTCGCCGTAGCCGTAGAGCGTGCCGCGCTCGCGGTGGCGGCCGGCCTTCAGGTAGGGCGGCTTGCCCGACAGGTCGTCGCGCCAGTTCGCCGGCACCGGCATCTTCGCCTCGTCGTAGAGCGCGAGCGTCTCGGGCCGCGCCGGCCAGTCGAACTTGTCGTCCATGTGGGGAATCTGCGTGGCGAGGTGGAGCAGGAAGGGCTTGCGCGCCGCGGCCGCCGCCTCGAGGAACTCGACGGCTTGGCCGGCCAGGTAGTCCTCGATGAAGCCCTTGGCCACCTTCGGCTGCCCGCGCTCGATGACCTTGCGGTCGTGGTGCGGGCCGTTCGAGTTGAAGTAAGTGACGAAGTCGAAGCCGGCGCCCGACGGGTCGGCGGGGCGGCTGAGGTGCCACTTGCCCACGTAGCCGGTCTGGTAGCCGGCGGCCTTGAGAATCTGGGCGAACGTGCGCTCGGCCGGCTTCAGGCCCATGCCGAGGCCCGGCACGCCATTCGCCCGCCCGTAGCGGCCCGTGAGGCAGCAGGCGCGGCTGGGGCTGCAAATCGAGGTCGCCACGAAGGCGCGGGCGAAGCGCACGCCGCGCGCGGCCATTGCGTCCATGTTGGGGGTGATGACCAGCGGGTTGGCGCAGCCGAGGGCGTCGAAGCGCTGGTCGTCCGTGAGGATGAAGACGAAGTTGGGCACGCTCTTCTCCTGAGCCGAAGCGCCGCGCCGCGGCAGGAGCCCGACGGCGGCGAGGCCCGCCGAGGCGAGGAAGCGACGGCGAGCCATCACGCGGCGCCGCGGAGCATGGCCGGGTCTCATTTCTTCCTGCCTCGCTTCCCCTTCTCCCGCGCGTCAGGCGGGGGCGGAGCGACGGGCTCGGGGAAGCCGCCCTTGCGGATGCGCTCGCCCACCTCGCGCAGGGTCGCGGCGTCGCCCGCGTGGATCGAGCCGTCGGGCAGCGGCCCGGTGTTCAGCAGCAGGTTGGCCTTCTGGTGGGCCGCCTGGCCGAGCTTGAGCATCACCTCGTCGGCGTCGAGGTGCGGCGAGTCCTTCACATAGCCCCAGCCGTTCCGCTGGAGGGTCGTGCAGATCTCCATCGGCTTGCCCGTGGCGTTCTGGATGCCACGGTGCTCGGGGGCGAAAAAGTCCTCGGTGCCCAGGAGCCCCTGCTTGTAGGACACGAGCACCTGCGGCTGGAGGCGGTGGACGAGATCGTACAACTCCTGGCAGCGGAACTTCGCGCGGTCGCCCGAGAGGGGGACCGCGATGCCGTCGAGCCAGATGCCGGCGATGGGGCCGTAGCTCGTCAGCAGCTCGGTGATCTGGGCGGTCATGAAGTCGAGGTACTTCTGGAGGTCGTGCTCGTTGCCCGTGGCATAGGATGGCTCGGGCGGGTTGTATTGGGGCCGTGCGGAGCCGCGCCACTGGTCGTTGTTCGGGGCGTGAGGGTGGCGCCAGTCGCGGCCGTGCGAGTAGTAGAGGAAGAGGCCGAGGCCCTTGCGGCGGCAGGCGTCGGCCAGCTCGGCCACCAGGTCCCGCTTCGCCGGGCTGTTCAGGCTCTGGAAGTCCGTCTGCTTCGTGGCGAAGAGGCCGAAGCTGTCGTGATGCCGCGTCGTGAGGTTCACGTAGCGCATCCGGGCCGCGAGGGCCAGGTCCGCGATGGCGACGGCGTCGAACTTCTCTGCCCTGAACTGGTCTTTGAGCTTCGCGTATTCGGCGACGGGTATCTTCTCGCGGAACTGGACCCATTCGTGGCGCCCGAGGAGCGAGTAGAGGCCGTAGTGCAGGAAGAGGCCGAAGCGCGCCTCGCCGAACCACTGGAGCGCGGCCCGGCGAGGGTCCCGACGGTAGAGCTGCTCGTAGCCCTTGAGGTAGGATGGAATGGCCATGTCGTCTCCGGCCTCCTTCGCCAAGGCGTCGGCTGCCCGGAGCGCCATCGCAGCCGCTCCCATTCCGGCGGTCCTGGTCAGGAAGTGTCGTCGGTTCACGCCTTCTCCTGCTTCTCGCCGGCTTCTCTATCGCTTCTTCTTTGCCGGCGCGCCCTTTTCGCGCTTGGGGTCGTAGTTGGGGTTGGGCGTGGGCATCTGGGCGCCGACGGCCCGCCGCCAATCGTCGAGTTTCTTGCGCAGCTCGGCCGCCTTCTCGGGCATCTTGGCCGCGAGGTCGGTCGTCTCGCTTAAGTCGCCCTTCAGATTGTAGAGCTCGAGCTTGCCGTCCTCGAAGTACTCGATGAGCTTCCAGTCGCCGCAGCGGACGGCGCCGCCGGGCAGGGTGATGTGGTAGTGGGGATAATGCCAGTAGAGGGCGTCGCGCTCGATGGTGCCGGATTGCTTGAGGAGCGGCACGGTGCTCAGCCCGTCGGGCGCCTGCTTCGGGTCGGCCTTCAGCCCCGCCATCTCGAGGATGGTCGGATAGAAGTCGGTGCTCGTCACGGGGACGGAGCAGGTGGAGCCGGGCTTCACGACGCCTGGCCACTTGACGATCCACGGCTCGCGGATGCCGCCCTCGTAGAGCGTGCCCTTGCCCGCGCGAAGCGGGGCGTTCGACGTCACGGCCGCGAGGCCGCCGTTGTCGGACATGAAGAACACGACCGTACGGTCAGCGATGCCCAGCTCGTCGAGCTTGGCCATCACGCGGCCGACGCTCTCGTCCACGCTCTGGATCATGGCGGCGTAGGTGGCGCTGTTCTGCCCCTTCGCCGGGCGGCCCTTCTCGATGAACTTCTCGGTGAGGTCCTTCTTCGCCTGGATGGGCGTGTGGACGGCGTAGTGGGGGAGGTAGAGGAAGAAGGGCTTGTCCCTGTTGGTCTCGATGAACTTGACCGCCTCGTCGGTAAGGCGGTCGCTGAGGTACTCGCCCGGTTTGCCGTCGGCGATGCCGGGGATCTTGTAGGGCGCGAAGTAGCTGGGCGGCTGGCCGCGGTGGTCGCCGCCGACGTTGAGGTCGAAGCCCTGCGACTCGGGGCGGTACTCGGGGCCGCCGAGGTGCCACTTGCCGATCGAGGCCGACACGTAGCCGGCCGGCTTCAGCGCCTCGGCGAGCGTGACTTCCTCGTGGGGCAGATACATCGTCCAGTCGGGCACGGCGAGCTTGGCGTTGCGCCGCCGGTGCCCGGCGATCCAGTCGGTGAGGTGGAGCCGGGCCGGGTACTTGCCCGTGAGGATGCTGGCCCGCGTGGGCGAGCAGACGGGGCAGGCGGCATAGCCGTCGGTGAAGCGCATGCCCTGGCTCGCCAGGCGGTCAACGTTGGGCGTCTCGTAGATCGTGCTGCCGTAGCAGCCGACGTCGCGCTGGCCCATGTCGTCAATGAGGAAGAACACGAAGTTCAGCTTCGGGCCGCCGGCGCCCTCGGCGGCGTGGGCGAGCCGCGAAGCACCGAGGAGGCCCAGCGAGCCAAGCGTGGCTCGGCGGAGGAATGCGCGTCGGTTCATCGGGCGCTCCAATAGGACGAATGGGACCCATAGGACAGAGAAGACGCGGGAACCGTTCTCAGGCTGTTCCGCACGGGCGGCGATTCTTGCCCGGCATGCCGCGGCTGGCGTCGCCGATGTCCTCGCGGCAGCGCTCGGCCAGGTCCTCGAGGCGCTTGACGACGTCGGGGTTCGCCGCGGCCACGTCGTTCTTCTCGCTGATGTCGGCGTCGAGGTCGTAGAGGGCGGCGGGGGTCTCCCGCGGGGCCTTGCCCTTGCCGCCGCCGGCCTTGCGGGCGAGGCGGAGCTTCCACTTGCCGCTGCGCACGGCCTCCAGGCCGTAGCTGCGATAGTAGAAGAAGGCTTCGGTGGGGCTCTTGGCGCCCGGGGCGCCGGCCATCAGCGGCCAGATATCCCTGCCGTCAATGATGCGGCCGGTCGGCGCCTCGGCGCCGGCGAGCTTGGCGAACGTGGGCAGGACATCCAGGGTCGAGGCGAACTCGGCACAGGTCTTGCCCGCGGGGATGCGGCCGGGCCACCACATGACGCACGGCTCGCGCATGCCGCCTTCCCAGGTGGTGCCCTTGCCGTCGCGCAGCGGGAGGGCCGAGCCGCCGTTCTGCTTCATCACCAGCCACGGGCCGTTGTCCGACGTGAAGAGCACGCAGGTGTTCTCGGCGAGGCCGAGCTTTCGCACGGTGTCGAGGATCTGGCCCGTGCTCCAGTCAATCTCCTCGATCACGTCGCCGTAGAGGCCGCGCTTCGACTTGCCCTTGTGCTTGTCCGACACGAAGAGCGGAATGTGCGGCATCGAGTGCGGCAGGTAGAGGAAGAAGGGCTTCTCCTTGTTCGCGGTGATGAACTTGACGGCCTCTTCGGTGTAGCGCGTGGTCAGTTGGGTCTGGTCCGCCGGGTACTCGATGACTTTCTCGTCGCGGAACAGCGGCACGCCGTGGCGGATCGGCTTCTCCTTGCGCATCTTCTCCAGGGTCATGCCGTCGCGCCAAGCCACGTCGTCGGCCACGGCCATGTTCGGGTCCACGGTCATGTCGTTGCTGTAGGGAATGCCAAGGTAGGAGTCGAAGCCGTGGCGCGTGGGCAGGAACTGGGGCAGGTGGCCGAGGTGCCACTTCCCGATGCAGGCCGTGGCATAGCCGCGGGCCTTGAGGAGCTCGGCGAGGGTCGTCTCCTTGTCGCTGATCCCGACCTTGGAGCCGGGGAAGAGCACGTTGGGCAGGCACACGCGCTGGGGATAGCAGCCGGTGAGCAGCGCGGCGCGCGACGGGGTGCACACGGGCGCCGCGACGTGGAAGTCGGTGAACCGTGTGCCCTCGGCGGCCATCTTGTCAATGCAGGGCGTCGCGATGTCGGGCGAGCCGAAGCAGCCGAGGTCCTGGTAGCCCTGGTCGTCGGTGAAGATGAGGATGAAGTTCGGCGGCCGCTGCGCCGCGGGCGCCTCGCCGCCGAGGGCGCCCCGTGGCAGCGCCGCAGCCGCGGCGCCGGCGCCCACGATACCCAGGAACTCACGCCGATTCGCCATGTGTGCCATGAGCCGGTCCTCCTGTGTTTGCCTTCGTTCCCGTGGCCTGCGCGACGGTGCAGGGCTACCCCACGGTTCCCGGAGGCCGCCGGTTCTTGCCGGCCTTCTTGCCGTCGCCGATGTCCTCGCGCATCTGTGCGGCCAGCGCCTCGAGGCGCTTGACCACGTCCGCATGTGCACCCGCGACGTTGTTCGCCTCGCCGATGTCGGCGGCGAGGTCATAGAGGGCCGGGCCGACTTGTTGGTCGCCCTTGCGCCCCTCGCGGCGCGGGAAGTGCAGCTTCCAGTTCCCGGAGCGCACGGCCTCGAGGCTGTAGCCGCGGTAGTAGAAGTAGGCCTCGTGCGGCGTCCTGGCGCCCTCGACGCCGGCCATCAGCGGCCAGATGTCCCTGCCGTCGATGACGCGGTCGGTCGGTGCCTGGGTGCCGGCGAGCTTGGCGAAGGTGGGCAGCAGGTCCATCGTGGCGGCCAGCTCATCGCAGGTGGTGCCGGCGGGGATGTGGCCGGGCCACCGCAGGATGCAGGGCTCGCGCATGCCGCCCTCCCACGTGCTGCCCTTCCTGCCGCGCAGCGGCACCGCCGAGCCTGCGGCGGGACCGTTGTCCGACGTGTAGATCACGCAGGTCTGCTGGTCAATGCCCAGCTTGCGCAGCGTGTCGAGGATCTGCCCCGTGCTCCAGTCCAGACATTCGATCACGTCGCCGTAGAGCCCGGTGGCCGACTTGCCCTTGAACCGCTCGGAGACGTGGAGCGGATAGTGTGGCATCGTGTGCGGGAGGTAGAGGAGGAAGGGCTTGTCCTTGCTCGCGGTGATGAACCGGATGGCCTCTTCCGTGTAGCGCTCGGTGAGCGTGGTCTGATCGACGGGGTATTCGATGACTTCCTCGTTGCGCAGCAGGGGCGAGTCGTTGCGCTTCCTGTTGCCTTTCTTGAGGTCGTCGAGGCTGAGGCCAGGCCCGAGCTTGGCGTCCTTGGCGATGGCCATGTCGGCCGCGAGCCACATGTCGTTGCTGTAGGGGATGCCGAGGTAGGAGTCGAAGCCGTGACGGGTGGGCAGGAACTGTGGCAGATGCCCCAGGTGCCACTTGCCGACGCAGGCGGTGGCGTAGCCTCGCGCCTTGAGCAGCTCGGCGATGGTGACTTCCTTGCCGCTGATGCCGACCTGGGAGTTGGGGAACAGCACGTTGGGCAGACTCACGCGCTGAGCGTAGCAGCCCGTCATCAGCGTCGAGCGCGACGGGGTACACACGGGGGCGGAGACGTAGAACGACGTGAACTTGCGTCCCTCGACCGCCATGCGGTCCAGATTCGGCGTCTTGATCTTCGGCGCCCCGAAGCAGCCCACATCCGCATAGCCCTGATCGTCGGCGAAGAGGATGATGAAGTTCGGCGGCCGCTGCGCGGCGGGCGCCTCGCCGCTCAGGGCGGCCCGGGACGCCGTGACCGCGGCCGCACCGGCGACGCCCAGGAATTCTCTTCGATTCAGCCTCGATGCCATGGCTGTGCCTCCTCTTCAGTTGCCCAACGGCGGCAGCAGGGACACTTTGCCCTTGACGTACTCCTCGTAGCGCTCGGCGATCCGGCCCTCCTTCGCGTCGCCGTTGTGGACGAGGACGCCGACTCGCATGGTCAGCGGTTCGCCTTTCTTGAGGGTGAACGGCTTGCCGTTTTTCGAGTCGGCGCGGCGCGGGCCGAACGTGCCGTAATCGCGCGTGAGCCACGTGTGCGGATGCTCGTTCTCGGCGTGCGAGAAGAAGGCAAGCCCCTCCGTCTTCCCGTCAATCGTGTTCGTGTAGTCGCACCACTTCGCGGCCTTGCCGTGGGTGCCGGCCTGCTTGACCCCGCCCTCGGAGTTCACGAGCATGCCGCCCTTCTGCACCGAGAACTGCGGGTGGATGCGAATGTAGGGCCAGGCGTAGTGGGCCGCGTCGCTGCGGAAATGCACGTCGCCCGCCTCCGCCGTCACGGTGAACCGGAGGTCGAGGAACCACTCGCCGTTCTCCAGAGCAAGAAAGCGCGCGTCGCGGACCTCCTTGAGCACGGGCTTGGCGCCGTCCAGTTCCCAGAGCAGTTCCATGCCGAGCGTCGCGGTGTTGCCCTCGGCCTTCTCGGCGGTGAACTTCACCTGGCGGATGTGCGGCCCCTTGCCGTCCTTGAAGCTGTAGTAGGCGTTGTAGAAGCTCGCCGCGCCCTTCTCGCCCTCGAGCTGCACCGTGTCGGCGAACCAGAAGGTGCGATGGTGAGGATAGGGGTTCGTCAGCTTCACGGTCAGCTCTTTGCCCGAGGGGCTGTTGACGGGGTAGAAGTAGGGCAGGAAGCTCTCGGGCTCGAAGTTGTAGACCAGCACGACCTTGCCATCGGCGAGGACCGAGAGCTGGTGCTTCTCGTCGTCGCGCCTCAACTCGACCTGGGCGGCCGAGGCCAGGGCGGCCGCGGCGAGCAGGGCCGCCGCAAGAACAGTCCTTCGCTTCTTCATCGCGTACTTCCTCTCAAGTCAAGGCGTGGGCGTGAGCTGGCTCTTCTTCAGGGTGAACGAGTGGACCTTCTCGTCGTCAATGGTGTAGATTTCGTAGGTCACCTCGGGGTCGGGCTTCGTGGTGTCCAATGTGAGCAGGCCGACCGATTGCTTCTCGTTATAGGAGAAGAGCGCGCCGGGCATCTTGCCATGAACGTGCTGGTTGGTCAACCGCGAGCTCTCGAACTCGTAGAGGGGATAGCCGACGTCGCGCTCCATCTTCCAGACGTCGGAGCGGTGGCGGTCGGCGGAGAGGAGGACGACGCCGCTGATGCGGTTCTGCTCGATGCAGGCGAAGATCGCCTCGCGCTCCTCCTTGTAGCCCTCCCAGGTGTCGAGGCTGCCGGGCTTTGCGCCGAGCGCCCAGGGCACGCCGTTGGCGAGGACCTTGAACGTGGCCTTCGAGGCCTTGAGCCGGTCAAGCGTCCACTGGAGTTGCGCCGGGCCGAGCATGCTGGGGTGGGGCTGCTTGGGGTTCGTGCGGTAGTAGCGGCTGTCGGTGAGGATGAAGTCCACGTCGCCGATAGAGAAGTCGAACCAGCAACCGGGGTGCTCCTCACCGCCGCCGTAGGCGGGGTTGTTCCAGTTCTCCCGGAAGAGCCGCCAGACGGGGAGCTTCCAGGCCGGCTTGTCCACCTCGGGGCCGGGGACGCAGTCGTTCGTGCCGAAATCGTGGTCGTCCCACACCGCAAAGATGGCGGTGGCGGCGGTGAAGCGGCGGAACTCGGGCCGCGATTGCCTGCGGTAGTAGCCGTAGCGCTGGAGGTCGGGCTTCGTCGGCGCGTCAATGTAGATGTTGTCGCCCAGGAAGAGAAACGCGAGGGGCTTGTGTGAGAGAATCGTGTCCCACATCCGCTCGGTCGGCGGGTAGTAGGCCGCGCCGCCGCCGAAGCCAACCTGGAACCGCGCCTTCGCGCCGGCCGCGGGCGCCGTGCGGAACACGGGATGTGGGGCCGGCAGCGCCGCCTTGCCGTCCACCTGCACGGTGTAGTAGTAGGCCGTGTCGGGCTTCAGGCCGTCCACGGCGACAACGCAGGTGAAATCCTTCGTCGCCGCGGTCTTCACGGCTGGCGAGGTGACGGGCGATTCGAGCTGCGGCGAGGTGCTCAGGACCACCTGCACGGCGGCCTCGGCGGCCGTGCGGACCCAGAACCTCGCGCTCGAGTCGGTCAAGCAGCCGACCATAGGCCCGTGGATCAGGCCGGCGCCGCGGGCCTTCCAGACCTCCTGGAACTCGGGGGATTCGACGAGCGGCTTGGTCCAGGCGCGCGGCCCGGCAACGAAGCGCTCGAGGGGCAGGCCCGCGTCGAGGGCCTGCGTCACGGTCGCCATCGCCTTCTTCATATCGCCCGTGTGTGCCGATGCGGCGGCGAGGCCGAAGAGGGCCTCGGCATCTTTGGGGCTTCGCTCCAGGACGGCCTCGAAAGCGGCCGCGGCCTCCGCGTACTTGCCTGCCACCATGTGGTTCAGTCCGGAAGTGAGGACGCCTCGGTAGTCGCGCTCTCCCCGCCCCTTGGCCTGCCCGCCGTGCGCCGCCGCGGGCAGCGAGGCCACAACGAGGCAGATGAAGAAGGGCCAATGCTTCAGCGACACGGAGAACTCCTTCATCCCATCGTTGCGAGAAGCGGGTCGTTCTGTTGCTTCATCCAGGCCTTGAGCTGCTGGCGCAGGTCGGCGATGAGGGGCTTGTGGGCAGGGTCGGCGGCCAGGTTGTTCAGCTCGAAGGGGTCGGCCGCCACGTCGTACAGCTCTTCGGCGGGCCGGTGCTGGTAGAGGCGCACGCGCTCGGCGACCTTGGGGTCGGCCTTCGCGCGCTCGCGCCACGAGAGCCAGTAGGCGGCCCCGCCCTCCTCGTCGTCCTCCTTCGCTTTGGCCTTGGCCTTGCCTCGGCCCTCGGTGACGATGTTGGTGAATTTGCCCGAGGCGTTCAGGTTGACGATGTACTTGTGGGTCTTCGAGCGGATAGCGCGGATGGGGTATTCGGAGCCCGAGATGATGCCGAGGTTGGTGTGGGTGGCGAAGATGGCGTCGCGGTGGGCCTTGGCCTTGCCGTCGAGGACGGCCAGGAAGCTGCGGCCGTCGAGGTCGTCCTGCGGCTTCTGGCCGGCCGCCTCGACGAACGTCGGCAACACGTCCACGAAACTCACCATCGCGTCGGTGACGGTGCCCGCCTGCACCCGCCCCGGCCATCGGACGACAAAGGGCATGCGAATGCCGGCGTCGTAGAGGGTCCATTTGGTGAAGGCGAAGCCCGAGCCGTTGTCGCTGGCGTAGAGGAGGAGCGTGTTGTCGGCGAGGCCGTGCCTGTCGAGCGCGCCCATCACCTGGCCGACCTGGGCGTCCATCGCGGCGACCGAGTTGTAGTAGAGGGCCATCGCCTGCCGCGTCTCGGGCGTGTCCACGAGGTAGGGCGGGATGAGGACCTTGGCGGGGTCGCCCGGCCCCTGCTTCTTCCAGGGCGCGTGCGGGTCGTTGGTGGCGACGACGAGGCAGAAGGGCTGCTGCCCGGCCTTGGCAAGGAAGGCGTCCACGCCGCCTTGAGCCATGTACTCGAAGGGAAAGGCATCGCGCGGGCCGATGTGCGTCTTGCCGGCGAGGGCCACACGGTAGCCGAGTTTCGAGAGGTAGTGGGGCAGGCTCGTGATGCCGGGTCGCACCTTGCTGTGGTTGGGGTGGGCGCCGTTGCGGCGAGGGAAGAGGCCGGTGTAGAGGGCCGAGCGGCTGGGCGAGCACATGGCCGTGGGCGTGAAGGCGCGGGTGAACCGCAGGCCCTGCGCGGCCAGCTTGTCGAGGTTCGGTGTGCGGACCGCCGGGTTGCCGTAGCAGCCGGCGTCGTCGGTGCCGTGGTCGTCGGTCAGGAGGATGAGGAAGTTGGGCTTCCTCGCGGGCGGCTCGCCCGCATGGGCGAGGGCACAGGCCGCCCCGCCAAGCGAGGCCGCGATGAATCGCCTGCGGTTCAGTGGCATCGAGGGTCTCCGTTGGTTCAGCCGCTCCAGCAGCTTACTTCTTCCACCGCCACGCGTCCAGTTCGCCTGGCTTGCAGAAGCCGACGGTCCAATGGTCGCCCGTCTCCGCAGCGCTCTGGTAGATGGCCTCGACCTCGCCGAGCCAGTCGAGCGTCCGCGTCGCGTCGTAGGCCACTGAGGCTACCTCCTGGGACGGGGGCCGCGTCGGAGCTTCTGGATCGGGCCGATGAGGCGGGTTTCGGGGGCCGGCTCGCCGAAGGCGGCGAGAAGCTCGGCCACCTCGTCGGGCGAGGGCCGGGCGGTCTTCTGGCGCCGTTCGGCCTCGGCGTCGGCGTAGCGCTCGGCCTCGAAGCGCAGCTCGCGCAGGAACGCGCCCGAGTGCACCACCTCCGCCCCGCGGGCCGAGCAGGCCCGCATCACCTCGCGGTCGGACGACACGACGCGGAGCCGTTGCGGGGCCGTCCTGGCCGCCACCAGACGGCGAATCTCGTCGTCGGCCGTCTCGGGCGGATGGGCGTAGAGGATGCGGACGCCTGGCAGGTTCCGCCCGCCGCGCGCGCCGCCGCGAAGTTGGCGGCTGTCGTACACCACGGTCGCCGTCTCGCCCGTGGCGCTGTGGTGGCGGATGAGGCCGTCCTCGAGCCGCGCCTGCGCCGCCTCGAGGGCCTCGGCCCCCGCGAGCGGCCCGCCCGCCGCCATCGCGAACAACACGTTGTGGCCGTCGAGGATGAGCACTGGGCGCCCCAATCAACGTCACGCGCGGAACTTGATGGCGCCGCCAACAATGGTCGCGGCGGCGCGGCCGCGGACGGCCCAGCCGTGGAACGGGCAGTTGCGGGCCTTGCTGCGGAACTTCGCGGCGTCTATGGTCCACTCGGCCGTGGGGTCAATGAGCGTGAGGTCGGCGGGGCGGCCGACCGCCAGGGTGCCGGCCTCGATGCCCAGGACGCGGGCGGGATTGCACGTGAGGGCGGCAATCGCCTGCGGCCAGGTGAGAAGGCCGGGCTCGATGAGCTTCGTGACGACGAGCGGCAGCGTGGTCTCCAGGCCGATGATGCCGAAGGGCGCGAGGGCGAACTCCACGTCCTTTTCCTCCGCCGCGTGCGGCGCGTGGTCGGAGACCAGGCAGTCAATCGTGCCGTCGGCGAGGGCGGCGCGGAGGGCCTCGGCGTCCTCGGCGCTCCGCAGCGGGGGATTCATCTTCAGGTTTGGGTCGTAGCCCGCCACCGCCTCGTCGGTCAGCACGAGATGGTGGATGGCGACATCGGCAGTCACGGGCACGCCGCGCTTCTTCGCGTCGCGGATGAGGCGGACAGAGCCTCTGGTGCTCACGTGGGTAACGTGGAGCTTTCCCCCCGTCGCCTCGGCGAGGATAAGGTCGCGGGCAACCATGACCTCTTCGGCGGCGGAGGGGATGCCGCCGAGGCCGAGCTTCGTCGCCCAGAGGCCGGCGTGCATCACGCCCTTGCCGGCCAGGTCCTTGTCCTCGCAGTGGGCGAGGATGGGCTTGCCGAGCATCGCGGCGTACTGGAGGGCCGTGCGCATCAGGCGAGGGCCGCGGACGGGGTCGCCGTCGTCGGAGAAGCCGACGGCGCCGGCCCGCACCATCTGGCCCATCTCGGCGAGGCGTTCGCCCTTGCGGCCGACCGACACGGCGCCGACGGGCAGCACGCGGCACAGGCCCGCCCGCTCGCCCTGGGCGACCTGGAACGCCACGGCGGGCTCGTTGTCCACGGCGGGGTCGGTGTTCGGCATGACGGCGACGGCGGTGAAGCCGCCGGCGACGGCGGCCGCGGCGCCGCTGGCGATGGTCTCCTCGGCCTCGTTGCCCGGCTCGCGGAAGTGCACGTGCATGTCGATCAGGCCGGGGGCGACGATCAGGCCGGCAGCGTCAACGATGGCATAGGTATCCTGCCTGTGCCCCACCGGCGCGACGCCTGTGCCACCAGGGCCGACGGCGGCGATGCGCCCGTTCGCGATCAGCACGTCGGCCTTCCTGTCCACGCCCTGCGCCGGGTCAATCACCCGGCCGCCCTTGATGAGCAGTTGTGCCACGGCATGCCCCTCATTCGGTTGCCTGCTGTCCCATAGGTCCCATGAGTCCCATAGGTCCGATGGGACATATGGGACGAACGGGACGTATCGGACCCTACCGGACGCTCGTCACCAGCGACAGGACGGCCATGCGCACGGCCACGCCGTTGGTCACCTGTTCGAGGATCGCCGAGCGCGGGCCGTCGGCCACGTCGGGCGCCATCTCCACCCCGCGGTTGATCGGGCCGGGGTGCATGACCACCAGGCCGGGCTTCGCCCGCCCGAGCCGCTCGGCGTCGAGGCCGAAGAGCCGCGAGTACTCGCGCACGGACGGGAACGGCTGGTCGTCGAGCCGCTCGGTCTGGACGCGGAGCATGTTCACCACGTCCATCTCTGGGAGCACGGCATCGAGGTCGTGGCTCACCTTGGCCCCGAGCTTCGCGAATGCCTTGGGCACGAGGGTGGGCGGCCCGACGAACCACACCTCGGCGCCGAGCTTGAGGAGGCCGACGAGGTTCGAGCGAGCGACGCGGCTGTGCGCGATGTCGCCCACGATGGCCACCTTGAGGCCCTGGATGCGCCCGAGCTTCTGGCGGATCGTGAGGATGTCGAGCAGCCCCTGGGTCGGGTGCTCGTGCTGGCCGTCGCCGGCGTTGACGATGCTGGCCTCGATGCAGCGGGCGAGAAGGCCAGGGGCGCCGGAGCCGCCGTGGCGCATCACCACGGCGTCAATGCCCATCGCCGCGATGTTGCGGGCCGTGTCGCGCAGCGTCTCGCCCTTGGTGGTGCTGGACACGCCGGCGTCGAAGTTCAGCACGGTCGCCCCGAGGCGCCGCTCGGCCAGCTCGAACGACGTGCGGGTGCGCGTGCTCGGCTCGAAGAAGAGGTTGACGACCACCTTGCCGCGCAGGTCGTCGCGCGGCCCGTCGTTCCGCGTGGCGATCTTGCGGAAGCCGTCGGCCTCGTCGAGCACGTGGGTGAGTTCCTCGGTCGAGTAGTCCTCCAGCCCGAGCAGATGCTTCTGCGTCCATTTCACGGCAGTGCCGCTCCCATGTAGGGCGTGCAGTCCCTGCACGCGGGGTCCATGCTCGTGGCCGATTATACCACAGCCTGCCGCGGCGTCCAGTGGATTTGGCTTCGATGACTTTGCCACAGCTCGGCCCCCGCCTATAATCAGGGGAGTTGGCGTGGCCGAGCAGGGGCGTGTGACGAGGGTACGTGGTGAGCAACGCTGGAACCGGGCCGACGACTGACGCCTCGCCGCGTCGCAACCGGCGGCGCTGGCTGCGGCGCGCGCTGTGGGCAGCGGGGGCGCTGGTCGCGCTGGCTGCGCTCCTCGTCTTTGTCGTGCCGCCGCTGCTGCCCGAGGGGTTCGTCGGCCGCATCGTCGCGGGCAGGATGGCGCGGGTCCTGGGCCGCGAGGCGACGGTCGAAGGCGCCCGCTTCAGCTTCCTCTCGGGCCTGCGGGCACGCGGCATCTCGGTCCGCGAGCGGCCCGGGTTCGGCGACGGGGAGTTCCTCCGCATCGGGCGCCTCACGGCCACGCCGCGGGCGCTGTTCGCGGGGCTGCACGACCTCGCACAGCTCGACCTCGAGGACGCCGAGCTGTGCCTGGCCCACGACGAGCAGGGCATCCTCAACGCCGCCGACCTGGCGGAACGCCCGCCATTCCCGGTACGCTATCAGCGGCTCCGAATCGCCGATCTCCGCGTCGTCTACCGCGACCTCCAGAGCGGGGGCAGCCTCGCGCTGCTCGTGCCGAGCGCCGAGGTCGGTCCCGTCGAGCGCGGCCGGCGCCCCGTGCGCCTCGGCGCGCGCCTGGCCACGGGCGGCAGCGCCATGCTCCTCGGCGAAGTCGTCGTCACCCCCGCCGACCAGGCGTTCGAGCAGGCGCACGGCACCGTCGTCGTGCGCTCGCTTGCCCTCGCGCCGCTCGCCGCGAAGCTCCGCCTCGGCCGGCCGCTGCCGGCGTCCCTCGCCGGGGTGGCACTCGACGCGGAGTTCGCGCTCGACGCGCAGGTCGAGCGGCGAGTCTGGGGCAATGGCACGCTGACCCTCACCGGCCTGCCCGAGGCCCCCCCACTGGGCCTCGTCGGGCCGCTCCGCTCGGTCGTCGCCACGCTCCGCGGCGAGCTGTCGGCCCTCAGGCCCCACTTCGACCTCCACGCCGTCACCCAGCCGAGCGAGGCCGTCCGCCTCGACGCCTCGCTCCGCCAGATCGTCGCCGACGGCTCCGTGCCGTCGTTCTCGATGGACAACTATATCCTCACCGTGAACGCCACGGCGCGGGCCGACTTCGCCCGCGGCGGCCTGCCCGGCACCGCCCTCGTCGCGGGACACGGCTCGCTCGACGCCTCGCTCGCCGGCACGATGGCCGAGGCCAGGCTCGCGTGCAAGGCCGCCCTCGAGCAGGGCGCGGCCGCGGACGGCGACGCCACGCGGCCCGTGCCGCCCATCGCGTTCGACCTCGACGGCACGTTCTCCCTCGCCGCCCTCACCGCCCAGCTCTCGCGCCTCGCGCTCCGCACCGAGGGCGTGAGCGTTGCCGCCAGCGGCGCGGCCCGCCCGCGCCCCGATGCCGAGCTGCGCGTCGCCCCCGACGGCTCGCTCCCCCCGATGACGGGCGAGGCGAGCCTGGAGGCGGCGCTCGACTTCGGCCGGTGGCCCGACGGGCTGCGCCTCCTCGCCGGCCTGCCGAGCGGCCGTCCCGCGAGTGGCACCCTCGCGGCCACGGGCAAGGCCCTGCTCGACGGCGACTGCCGCTACACCCTGGACATCGCGATGGACCGCGTGCCCCTCGGCCACGATACCCCCCTGGCCACGCGCCTGCCCTTCCTCGACCTCGTGTCCGTCGTCGCGGGCGGGGAGCCGGAGGCGATGGACTTCGTGGCCTCGCTCAAGGCCGCCTGCACGGCGCAGGGCGCGAGCGGCGAGGCCATTCGCTCCAGCTTCGCGGGCAAGGGCGAGTTGAATCTCAGCCGCCTGCGCCTCGTCGGCTCGCCCCTCTTTCGCCTCCTGGCCGACTGGAGCGGGCACCCTGAGCTGCGCGACGTCGCCTTCGAGCGCGTGGACGCCCCGTTCACCCTCGCCGGCGGCCGCTGCGACGCCACGGCCACGCTCCCCTTCGGCGGCGGCGCGTTCACCTACCGCGGCCACAGCACGCGGGAGGGCGGGCTCCGCTACACGATGCACGTCAGGGACCCGCGGCAGGTCGCCTTCCTGCCCAGAGACGCCTTGGAGTACCTGGAGGCCGATCTCCCCTTGATGCACATCACGGGCCCCTTCTCCGCCCCGGCGGCGCGCATCCCCATTGAGGCCATCCTCCAGTTCAACCTGCTGCGCAGGCGAGAGTAGCCAATCCCCGCCCGGCGGGAGAGGGGGGTGATGGCGTCAGGTCGGGTCACATCGCAGATCGTGAGTTCGTGTTCACAGCGAGGGGCTGCTGCCCGGACACTCCGGACTGGCGCGGGAGCGGGTTGCGGTGGTATACTGTACCATGGGGCAAGCAGAGCGGATGCTGGGGGATGCCGACGGGCAGCGATGGGCCGGATGGGGGCGGGGGCGGAACATTTCACAGAGCGGGCACGGCGGGACAGCTGGGCGGATGCCTCGGCGGCGAGGCGTCCTCGCCTCGGAGTGGGCAAGATGACGTCGAGCGAAGAAGAGATCAAGAAGGCGATCCAGGATTACATTGCGAAGGCCGGCGGCGTGCACGCGGGCTGGTACGTCGGGACGAGCAGGCACCCCCGCAAGGCGCTTTTCGAGCAGCACCGCGTGGCGCGGAGCGGCGACTGGTGGCTGTTCAAGCGCGCCGCATCGTCCGCCGTCGCCCACGACGTGGAGAACTACTTCGTCCGGGTGGTTGGCACGGACGGGTGGACGGACGGCGAGGCGTCCGAGGCCGATTACGTGTATGCCTATAGGAAGAACGCGCAGACGTGTCCGTAGCCAGCCAGGGACTCCCTCCGCCGGCTGAGCCGGCATCGGGTCCCGGCAGTGCTGGCCATCGGCGCGGAGGCGGCCCCCCGGCTCGCCCGGCTACTGGCCGTAGAGCTTTCTGATCCCTGTGATGTCGCCGTTGTAGAGGTCGCGTTTGATCAGGTCGCCCTCCTCGGAATAGCCGTACATGGTCTCGAGGCCGGCATCGGGGAGGTAGAGGTCGTCCATGCCCGCGACGTGGCCGAGTTCGTGGGTGGCGATGTTCTGGACATCCATGAGATCGGGGTTGGCGGCGGCGTCCCCCCACACGTAGCCGTCGTTGAAGAGCAGGTCGGCCTCGAGGATCTCGCGGAACTTGGGCGGACCACCGAAGTAGCCCCAGACGACGGTGACGGCGATGATGTTCTCGGGCAGGTCGCCGAAGGAGATGGCGTTGATGCCGTCCATGGCATCCTCGTTGTATGTGGCCGTGCCAGGGACAAGGGGGCCGAAGATGTCGCGGGTGCCACCGCGGCTCTCCCACTCGCTCATGCCGGCGAGGACGGCATCGTAGAGGAAGGTATCGCTGAGGCCCTCGCCGTTGGCGGCGCTGAGGACGAAGGGCTCGATGGCCTTCCAGCGGCAGCCGCTAGCGAGGAAGGCGTAGTAGCCGTCGTCGGTCGGCTTGCCACCGCCGCCGGGTTTCCCTGGCTTGTCGGGCTTGCCGCGGCCGCGGCGGAAGTGGATGAACACTTTCTTCGTGAGGACACGGTCGCTCTTGTCTTCGCCGGAGGCAGGAGCGAACGGGGCGAGGGCGCCCCACACGATGGCGATTGCCATGCCGAACGCCGCCAGCCATTTCCACCTAGCCAAACTTCGTTCCTCCTCGCGCCTTTCCTGACGCGCCGGCCCTGGCTCGTGCTTCACCAGCCCATACACACCTGTACCATAACTGAGGTTACCACCAGGACCGCGGCATGTCAAGGCCCCTTGTGCAGGAAAAAGCCAAGGCACCGGCGTCGTGGGGTTGGCCACTCGCTCCTCCGCCGAGCCAGGCCGCGGGCGCTCACTCGAGGGCGGGGCGGACGAGCAGGCCGCGCGCCTGGGCCGGGGCGTCCTCGTAGGCGCCGAGGAACTCGCTGTTGCAGTCGAGCCAGAGCGTGATGCGGTGGAAGTCCTCGGGCGAGAGCTTCACGCCGTGGTGGGCTTCGGTGAGGTATTTCATCAGCGGCGCGGCCTTGGCGCCAAACTGGCCAGCGACGGTGCGGCTGCCGCCGTGAACGCCGCTGTTGAACGAGCCGTTGGTGACGTGGAAGTAGAAACCATACTTGGCGGCCAAGGCGTTGTAGGACTGCGTGAACTGGACAGCGACGGCGCCGTCGAGAGCGACGGCCTTCTTCTCGCGGTGACAGGCCACGCACGCGCGGTCGAGGGCGGGCTGGACGAGGCGCGGGTAGTTGAAGGGGTTGGAGCCCTCGACGTCGGGCTGGATGGGCGACGGGCCGCGGCGAAGGGCCAGGGGGACGCGGGGCAGAGACGCCCCGCCCACAGGGTTAGTGGTGTTCTTCCGCTCGTGGCAGCCCTGGCACGTGAGGCGTTCGCCGGGGTGGACGTAGGTGACGGAGCGCATGGACTGGATGGCGAGGCCGCGCGCGTCGAGGGCCTGGAAGTAGATGGGCTTGCCCACGGGGGCCTCGAAGAAGGCACTGCCGTCGCTCTCGACAGGCACGGTGCCGAGGACGGCGCGGGCATTGGTCTGCTGGGCGCAGCCGACGCGCGGCACGTTGGGCGGGGCGGTGGACTTGGGGAGGAGCTGGATGACGCGGAGGGCGGCGACCTTGGCATCGGCGGGCCACTCGAAGTCGCTGTCGTAGACGTTCATCACGGCGATCGTGGCGGGGCGGTCGCCCGCGGCGGCCTTCGCCCGGGCGGTCTGGGTCGTCTCGTCGGGGATGAGGGGTGGCGTGGGCCGCGGACGGAGCGGGATGGGGTCGGAACAGGAGATGGCGGGGTCGCGGTAGACCAACTCCTTGTTGCCGAGGCGATCGAGCCAGTAGATGCCGCGGTTCTTCGCATCGGCGTCGTACGCGGCCAGGTAATCGTCCTCGCTGAGGGGCCAGGGGGTGGCGTATCGCATGAACTTGTTGATGGGCCGGCCTTCGGCCTCGGGGAACGGGCAGTCGGGCGTGAGGCGCTCGAGCTGGCTCATCGCCTGGTCGTCGGGGAGCTGGTGGTCAATGAGCACGAGCGAGCCGTAGGCGTGGCCGTGGTGAGCGCCGGTGACGGCGACGAACTTGTGGGAGCCGGGGATGGCGCGGATATTCATCTCCATCCAGGGGCGGGCCTCGCGGCGGACCGGGTAGTTGCCGTGAAAGGCGCGCGGGTCGCGCCCGTCGGGATACGACAGCCAGATGTGATGGGCGATGTTCGTGTCGCGGTCCACGTAGTCCCAGCGGCTGTAGACGAGCATGCCATCGTTGGTCACGCTGGGGTGCCACTCATGGGTCTCGTGGTAGGAGAGGGGCTGGATATCCGAGCCGTCGGGCTCCATCGAGAAGATGGTGTAGACGGGGCAGTGGCGCCCGCAGCGGAGGTAGCCGCCGCGTCGCTCGGTCACGAAGGCCACGCGGCCGCTGGGCAGGAAGCAGGGGTCGAAGTCGTCGGGGTCGCCGTCCGTGAGTTGCACGAGGCCAGCCTGCCCTGAGGCCCCCGAAGGGTCGGCGTTGCACTTGAAGATATGATAGCTGATCTCCGGCCCCCAGAGATAGGTCTCCTTGCCCCGCGACTTGGCGAAGGCGGTGGCCTGCGAGTAGGCGAAGAGAATGGTCTTGCCGTCGAAGGACAGCTCGGGCGACAGGAAGGCGCCGCCCACGAGCTTCTGGCCGGCGAGGCGCCCCTTCTCGACCGTTGAGTTCTCAAGGAGGTTGACGAGCTTTGGGCTGTCGCCGAATGGGTCGTGCAGCACGAAGAGGCCACCACCCGGCCGCGCGTTGCAGCCGTAGAACTGGTCGCACATGTGGAAAACGCCGGCGGCGTCGTGGCGCGTGATGAACAGCAGCTTATCGAAGTCGAGCAGCGGGCTGGCGAAGGCGATGGCGCGCTTGATGCGGCGGGCGTCGAGGTAGAGCTGGCGGGCCACAGGCTGGGAGCCTGTGCCACCCTTCGTCTCCTCGACGGCGAGGCGCTCTTCCAGTCCTGCCAGTTCGGCCAGAGCCTTCTGGATGGTGGCACAGGCATCCTGCCTGTGTCTGTCTTGGGCAATGGGTAGAATGCGCGCGGCGAGCTTCTTGGCCCGCTCCACCTCGTAGCGGGTGTGGGCGAGGGAGAAGCCGCCGCCTTGCGGCTTCGCCTGCGGCGGCGCGGGGGCCGTCGCCGTGTCCTGCCCCTCGGGCAGGGTGCCTGGATAGGAGTAAGGGCCGACGCTCTTCTGGTCGGCGGGGCGCTTGAGCGCGATGTTCTTGTCGGGCGCGTCGGCGGCGTAGACCTCGACCTCATCGAGCGCGAAGGAGCACTTGCCCTGGATGTGGAGGCGGACGACGCGTGCCGCGACCTCCTTGCCCTTGAAGCTCACGACGAGCGGCTTGCCCTCCTTCGCCCCGCCGAACACCGTGCCGTCGTGCTGATAGACCTGCCTGAACTCCTTGCAGGCCGGGTCGCCGTCGGCCCCGGCCACGGAGACGCGGATGTTGCGGGTGCGGGCGGCGGAGACGCGGTCGGTGCGGTTGAAGACGACCACACGGTCGAGCTTCACCACCTCGCCGAGGTCCACCTGCCACCAGGGGTCGGTTTCGCCGCTTGCGGTGTGGAAGCCCCAGCGGCCGTTCTTCACGCCGTCCACGCCGCCGCTGGCGTCCTGCTTGGTCGTGACGCCTGTGCCGGGAGTGGGCCTGGCCGCCGAAGCTCCAGCGGAGGCGGGCGCGAAGCGCGCATCCTGCGCAATCCACTCGGCCTCCACCTGCGCCTTCACCTGGTCGGCGATGCCCGTCGTCGCCGTAGCGGCGAGCGACGCGAGAAGAACGCCCAAGCCGCAGAGCAACGCGACCGAGCGCAACGATGTCCGCATGCTTCGCTCTCCGCAGGCAGGGGGCCCCTGGCTTCGTGCCTCCATTATGCGCCGACGTGGGTGGAATTGCAAGGCCCCGCGTTGCATGGGTGCGTGTAATCTCCTTCGGTCGGAAAAGCCAGTTGCGCGATACTATCGCGGGCACCCCCAATCCCGCAGCTGACCCAACGCCCGCAGGGCGTGGCGGAGTAAAGCCCACGGCGATGCTTTGGGAGCCGTGGGTAAG